>CAZEFW010000053.1:0-50545 GCA_964511535.1 uncultured Myxococcales bacterium
AGAAGGCCGCCTGACTCACGCAAAGAGCTCTCCGGAGTACCCGCCACGATTCACCGGGCTCGTGGGCATGTGGGCGGGCGCGAAGCGGCCGTCCAAGCGGCCCCCAAGGGCCGCGTCATGTCCACAGCCCCTATGTCGTGGCGTCAATCTCCAGCAACCACTCCACCGCCACGTCATAGTCCACCGGCACCATCCCATCCCAGGTCGGCTGGCCCGTCTCGCCGTGAATCGACAACTCGAGCTCTTTGTTCTGCTGTATCAGGCCCTCCACCGGCCTGGGCGGCAGCACCACGGGCGGTGGCAGGTGCTCAAGCTGCAGCCCATCGGGTGAGCGGAAGCTGAGTTCGCCTTCTTCTGTCTTCTCCAGGCTGAAACCACCCTCGTGCACAGCCCTGTGGTGCGTGCTGCAGAGCAGGACCAGGTTGTCCAGGTCCGTCGGACCGCCCTCAGCCCAGTGTTTGACATGGTGCATGTGTATAAAACGCCTGTTCTCGCACCCCGGAAATTGGCAGACGCCCTCGTCTCGTACCTTCACCGCCCGCTCCAGGGGGGCGTTTGCTCGACGGCCATGAGCCTTCAGCTGAAAGCTGCTGTTAGAATTTTCCACCGGCATCTGGAGGACCGGGTCGTCGCAACACAGCCGCTTTGCTGTTTCGGGCGAGATTCCGATGCCGCCCTGCACTTCGCACCGGCCCTCCTGGTTCGAGTCTTCCAGCACGGCTTGGTCCACGTGCACCATCACCTGGTAGTTCTTCGGCCGAGCCTTGCCCGCCCGGTCGGCCAGCCCGCTGTCCAGGGCCGCGCCAGCCACTTCGCCCAGGGCATCGCACAGCCGCTGGTCCGGCTCGGCGTCGGTGTCCTCGCACTGCTCCTCGGACGCCACCTGCAGCGCCTTGACCAGCAGCGCGCCCACCTCGGGCGGCAGCCTCCCCTTGAGCACCAGCATGTTGTCCTCGTCGAAGTGGTAGCTCAGGTACCGCTCGTCGTGCTGGCGCTGGGCGTGCTCCTGCTCTGCCGGAGCAGCCTTGCGGTAGGAACGGATGATGCGTTCGAGCTGGGACGTGGAGCCGTCCAGGGCGTACTCCAGCAGCGTGGCCTCGTTCTCTGGCGTGACGATGCGCGTAATGGCCCGCACCTTCGAGTACGAGATGCGTGCCTGTGAGAACGCCTTCAGCACCAGGGGGCTGTCCCCCAGCTTGCGGGCCACGCGCACCTTCTCGCGTGCCGTGTCCAGGCGGTCTCCGGTGCGGTGGGAAAGCCAGTGCGCGCACGATACGAAGCCCAGGTCGGCCCAGCCCTCGCGCCGGTCCATCTCCGCTATCAGCAGCAGCAACCGGCAGGTGGCGGCCTGGATGTGGGCGGCCAGGATGGCGATCTCGTCGGCCAATTTGTCGGTCGAGTCGTGGGACAGATCGGGTGCGCTCTCGAGTGGTTTTTCGAGGGTCATGAATGGGCCTTTTCGTGATTTATTTCGGAAGTTTAAGTATAGTTCGGGGGCAGAAAAAGTCAACCCCGGAACGGCTGAAATCGGCAACAAAATCGGGCGATTTTGGGGTCAGCGCCGGCCTGCGTTCTTTCCCAGAGGGAGCAGGCGACCGTCCCCCAGACCTACTTCGGCCAGCGGAAGGCGGCCTGGTGGAACAGGCTCTCCAGGTCCACATAGGGCGCCTCCAGCGGCAGGCCCACGGTCTGGCCGGTGGCGGCGCTCTGGTAGGCCGCGGTGATGATCTCCACCACCGCGCGGCCGTCGTCGCCCGGCACCGGCGGCGCCTCGCCGGCCCGCAAGGCGTCGAGGAACGCGCGCAGCTCCAGCAGGTAGTGCCATGAGCTGTCGAGCTCCAGGTCGATGCTCTGCTCGGGGCGCGGGGTGAGGTCAACGCGCTCGCGCCCGTTGCGGTACAGGTGCACGTCCATGGGCTCGGCGGTGTAGGCGCTCCAGCGCCAGACCCCGCCCCACGACACCTCCAGGGTGCCGTCGGTGCCGAACAGCTCGTAGCGCTCCATCAGCGGCTTGTGGGTGCGGATGTTCATGCGGTGGGTGCTCACGGCGCCCCCGGCGTGCCGGCAGGTCACGGCGGCCACGTCTTCCACCGGCAGCTCAGGGGCCACCGACAGGATCTGCCCGCTCACCGAGGTCACCGGGCCGAGCCACCGCCGGCACAGGTCGATGGTGTGGCTGCCGTGGTCCTGGAACACGCCGCCCCAGTTCTCGATCCATCCGCGCCAGTCGTCGTGGGGGTGACCGTACCGCTCGGGCGGCGCCCCCGAGGGGAAGGACCACTCACAGTCCACCTGGTACATGGCGCCGAGCTCGCCGCCCCGCACCAGCTCGGTGGCCAGGGACATGGAGCGGTTGAAGCGCTTCATGAAGCCCACGCCCAGCGCCACGGCGTGCTCCTGGCAGGCGGCCAACATGGCGTCGCACTCCGACGGGTGCCGCGCCATGGGCTTCTCGCAGAACACATGCACCCCCGCCCGGGCCAGCTCCAGCACCTGGTCATGGTGCGCGAAGGTGGGGGACGCCACGATGGCCAAGTGGGGCCGCGCGTTGCGGATGAGGCCGCCGAGGGTCTTGTACGCCCGGACCCCGTACTCCTGCTCGGCCAGGGCCCGCGCCTCGTCCCAGGGATCCATCACCGCCACGAGCCGCGCCCCCTGCAGGTACGGCAGCGCAGGTCCGAACATGCCGTGCAGGGCCGTGCCCGCGCCGATGAGCGCCAGGCGGATTTCCGCGGGCAGGCTGGATCCAGCCCCGGATGATTTTGTGCTCTCTCCTCGCGCCCCTGCGGCCTTTCTGGTCATGGCGGCGAGCATAACAAAGGTTGTTTCCCTTGACTCACCGTAAGAGTCTCAAACAACATCAGAACCGATAAAGACCAAGGATCCGCCATGAAGTGTCCAGAGTGTGGGCAGAACAACCCATTGGGCGCAGCGCACTGCACCGTGTGCTCGGCGCCGCTGCCCCCGCGCTGCACCTCGTGCGGCGCCTCCACCAGCCCGGGTCAGGATCTGTGCGACAACTGCCGCACAGAGCAGATCTTCGACGACAAGGAGCAGACGGCGGACAGCCCGATCCTTGGCCGTGACACCGCCGACACCCTGGTCACGCCCATCCCCTCGCGCTTCCCGCAGGTGGTGCCGAGCATCCGCGCCTCCTTCGTGGGCCGCATGGGCGAGCTGCAGAAGCTCAAGGAGCTGTTCCTCACCGCGCGGGAGGAGCGGCAGCTCCACATGGTCACCGTGGTGGGCGAGCCGGGCGCCGGCAAGAGCCGGCTTGCGCTGGAGTTCTGCCGCTCTGTGCGCGCCGCCATCCCGGACACGCGCGTGCTCTCCGGCACCGCGGGCGGCCCCGGCGACCCGAGCTACGCCCCGGTGATCCGGGTGCTCGAGGAGCGGTTCGGCATCGCCCGCTCGGAGCTGCCCCGGGACGCACGGGCCAAGATCGAGGCGGGGGTGGTGGAGTCGATGCCAGAGCGGCTGCACACCGAGGTGACCCACCTGCTGGCCAACATGATGGGCTACCCATTCGACAACAGCCCGGTGCTCGAGCCCCTGGCCCAGGTTCCCGGCCAGCTGGAGGTGCGCACCTTCATCGCCATCCGGCGGTTCCTTGAGAAGGACGCCGAGCAGGGGTCGCTGCTGATCCACTTCGACAGCGTGGAGCGCGCCGGCTCGGAGACGGTGAACCTGATCCACTACCTGGCCGAGGGTCTGCGCAGCGCGCCGGTGTTGCTGCTGGTGGCCGCCCGGCCCACGCTGTTCCGTCGCCACCCCCACTGGGGCGAGGGCGAGTTCCCCCACGAGCGCCTGGTGCTGGAGGCGCTCAACGCCGATGAATCGGAGGCGCTGTTCCACGAGCTGATGCACAGCAGCGACCTGCCCAGCGAGCTGGTGCGCGTGGTGCGCAACCGGCTGGAGGGCAACCCGCGCGCCATCGAGGACCTGACCCGCTACCTGCTGGAGGCGGGCGTGGTCTCGCCAGCGGGGAGCCGCTGGACGCTGGACCTGGCCGCCCTGGGTGAGCTGAGCCTGCCCCGCGCTCACGAGGAGATCCTCTCGGCCCGGCTGCGCACCCTGCCCGCCGGGGAGCGGGGCGTGCTGGAGAAGGCGGCGGCGGTGGGCGAGACGTTCTGGCTCGACGCGGTGCTCGCCCTGGAGCGCTCGGCGACGGTGGCCGCGGGAGACCCGGACGGCCCCACCCTGGGAGAGATCGCCGAGGCCGGCGAGAAGGCGCGCAGCTACATCGAGGACATGCTCGAGAGCCTGTGCGAGAAGGGCCTGGTGGAGGAGCGTAGCCAGAGCACCATCGGCGGCGAGCAGGAGTACACCTTCGCCTACCCGCCCCTGTGGGACCTGGCCCACGAGCTGCTGGACGCCAGCGCGCGGCACCGCTACCACCACCTGGTGGCGCAGTGGGTTGAGCTCCGCCCGGACGGCTACAACCTCGAGCGCCAGGAGGAGGCGGGGCGCCACCTGCACCGCGCCGGAGACTCGGCCGCCGCGGCGGTCCGCTTTCACCGCGCCGCCGACGCTGCCCGCGACCGCTACCTCAACGAGCGGTCCATCCGGCTGTACCACCGCGCGCTGTCCTCCGTCGGAGAGAGCGACATCGCCACGCGCATCTTGCTGTGGCATGACCTGGGCAACGTGTACCAGCACAAGGGCGACCTCGACAGCGCGCTGGACGGCTTCGAGCGCATGCTCCGCCTGAGCTGGGTGGTGGCCAGCCGCACCAAGGCGGGCGTGGCGTTCAACAAGATCGGCAGGGTGTGGCGTCAGAAGGGCAACCTCGACCTCGCCCTGGAGTACCTGGAGCGCGGCAGGGAGCTGTTCCGTCAGGCCGGGGACCTGCGCGGCGTGGCCACCTCGCTGGACGACATCTCCCAGTCGTTCTGGCTGCTCGGCCGCTACGACAAGGCCCTGGACCGCAGCGCCAAGGCGCTGGAGATGCGCCGCAAGCTGGGCGACCGCCGCTCCATCGCCACCTCCCTGTCCAACATCGGCAACATCGAGAAGGACCGCGGCCTGTTCGACGAGGCGGAGGCGTGCTTCCGCGAGTCGATGAAGCTGCGCAAGGAGGTGGACGACCGCATCGGGTTCGTCATGTCCCTGTCGAACCTCGGCACCCTGGCGTTCGAGCGGGGCAACCTGCGCCAGGCGCGGGAGTACTGGGAGGACTCGCTGACCGAGGCTGAGCAGGTGGGCGCCGTGCCGGTGCAGGTGAGCCTGCTGATCCGCCTGAGCGAGACCGCGCTCTGTCTGGGCAAGGTCTCCGACGCCCGCGCGGGCATCGACCGCGCCATGACCCTGGCCTCGGAGGTGGAGGACCAGCGCTCCTACGTGGAGATCCTGCGCAACCTGTCGCTGGTGGAGCTGAAGGAGGGCAACAACGACCGCGCCCGCCGGTTCGGCAAGGAGTGCCTGGAGCTGGCCAAGAAGTACCGCATGCGCGATGTGGTGGGCCGGGCCCAGATGACCCTGGGCGAGGTGCACGCCACGACCCTGTTCGACGAGTCGAGCTCCGGCAAGAGCCAGAGCCTGGCCGAGGAGCACTTCCGCCGGGCCATCAAGATCTTCCGCGACCTGGGCAACGAGGCGGAGCTGGCCCGGGCGCTGCACCGGCTGGGCGAGTTCCAGGTGGAGAAGGGGAACATGGGGCCCGGCATCGGGACCCTCGAAGAGGCAGTGGCGATCTACATGCGGCTCGGCATCAAGCAGGGCGAAGAGGTGGGGCGGATCCTGGACGAGCTGAGGTGAGCCAGACCCTCCCGCCGGGCGCCGTCGGGCGCGTCGACCTGCTCACCGCCATGTTGGACCGGGCCACCCTGGCCCGCCGCCTGGCGTTCCTGATGCTGGTGCGGGTGCTGGTGTTCACCTTCATGCTCGGCGGCACGGTGGTGACCTACCTGTTCATCGGCTCGCCCGACCAGCTGGGCGGCACCTACGTCACGGTGCTGTTCATCTTCATCGCGGGGCTCTACCTGCTGAACATCATCTACGCGGCGTTGCTGCGGGTGATGAAGAACCTGGGGGAGCTGGCGGCGATCCAGCTGGGCGTGGACATGGTCATCGCGTCGATGCTGGTCAACTTCACCGGCGGGGCAGACAGCGCGTTCATGCTGCTGTTCATGCTCAGCCCCATCGGCGCCGCCCTGACGCTGAACCGCCGCGCCGCGGTGATCACCTCCCTGGTGGCCACCGCCATGCTGGTGCTGGTGATCACCATGGGCTACGCGCGCCTGCTGCCAACCCTGCCGGGGCAGATGCGCATGCCGTGGGAGGTGTCCCAGGACTCCATCGTCTCCACCGTGCTGATCAACAGCTCCGCCATGGTCGCCGTGGCCCTGCTGGCGGGCTACCTGGCCGAGCAGGTGCGCAGCGCCCAGGCCACCCTCAAGCGCCAGAAGGAAGCGATCTACGACCTGACCACCCTGAACGAGGACATCATCCGGTGCCTCTCCAGCGGGCTGGTCACCATCAACGAGGACGGCGAGGTGCTCACCCTCAACCGTCACGCGCGGGAGATCCTCAACATCGACGACCAGCGCCCGGCTGGGCGCCCGCTGAGCGAGCTGGCGCCCATGCTTGCCGCCGAGGCCATGAGCGACGAGCCGTCCAAGCGTTCGGAGATCGACATCGAGCGGGAGGGCATGGTCAAGCGCATCGGCGTGTCGGTCTCCGTGCTCACCGACCACACCAACGAGCCTCGAGGGCGGATCATCAACTTCCAGGACCTCACCTCATGGCACCGCATGGAGAAGCGGGTCAAGCGCGCCGAGCACCTGGCCGCGTTGGGGCGCATCACCGCCGGCATCGCCCACGAGATCCGCAACCCGCTGGGCGCCATCAACGCCTCGCTGGAGATGGTGCGCGCGGGGGCCGACCTGCCCGAGGAGGACAGCAAGCTGATGGGCATCGCGCTGCGAGAGATCGAGCGCCTGGACGGGCTCATCGCCGACCTGCTGACCTACGCACGCCCGCGGCCCTGGGACCCGCGCACCATGGACCTCGGCCGCGACCTGCAGGAGATGGCCGACAGCATCGCCGAGCTCACCACCGGGCTGGAGGGCCTCGGCCTGGAGGTGGTGGTGGAGGATCCCGAGGAGAATTACTGGATCAAGGCCGACCTCGAGAAGCTCAGGAGCGTGCTCTGGAACCTGGTGATCAACGCGTGGGAGGCGGGCGAGCGCGAGAAGATCACGCTGCTGCTCACCCACAACGCCAACGGCCGGGTGGTGGTGGAGGTGAGCGACCACGGCGCGGGCATCGCCGAGGACAAGCTGCCCCACCTGTTCGAGCCGTTCTTCACCACCAAGGACAACGGCACCGGCCTCGGGCTGGCCACGGTGTATCAGATCATGCAGGAGCACGAGGCCTTCATCGAGGTGCAGAGCGACGAGGGCGAAGGCACGACCTTCCGCCTCTCGTTCCCGGCGCAGCCGCCGCCAGAGATGGGGCCGCCGCTGCCGGCTTGACGCCGCGACACGCGGCAAACGAGCATCAGTCGTGGACGACGGCATCATCAAGACCATCACCCTGGACCAGCTGCTGGCTGCAGCTGCGTCGAACCCTGACCTGCGAGAGGCGCTGCTGGCTGACCGGCGCGCGGCCCTCGAGCGGCACGGGTACCTGCTCGGCGAGGCAGACCTCGCGGTGCTCGACGCCATCCCGGAGCCCCAGCTGCGGGCGACCCTCGACGGGTTGGTTCCGCACGCGGGCTCACTGGTGGATCCCGAACCGGAGAGCATGACGGCCTGCACCGGCATCCGCCTCGAGGACTTCGAACGCACCCTGGGCAGCAGGCCCGACCTGTCCCCGCAGGTCCAGGGCATCCGTCCGGAGCGGGGGAAGCCTGTCACCGGCAGCCGCCCGGACGATCCGGGCCCGGTCAAGGGGATCCGGCCGGGCAAGGTGCTGGTGGCCACCGCCGCCACCGCGGCCATCATCGGCGGCGGCGCCATGTACCTCTCCGCCGGGGTGCGGCCGGACGCTGCTCCGCCGACTCCCGCCGCCGCGCCTGCCGAGCCCGACGCGGGCGCTCCCGACGCCTCGCCGGATGCCGGGCCTCCCGCTCCCGCTCCCGATCCCGCTCCCGATCCCGCTCCCGATCCGGAAGAAGAGTAGCCCCTGCTGCCTCAGCGGGGCAGCATGTCGTCGGCGGTGAGGGGCGCGAAGTAGGCCGCGTCGAAGCGGCTGCGCAGCACGGGCCGCGGCGGGGCGGCCGGGTTGGGCGCCACCTGCGACCAGGAGGTGCGCAGCCAGCGCTTGGGCGCGTACATCACCCCCGTGTTGAGGTAGGTCTGCTTGCTGCTGTAGACCACCTTCAGGTCGCGCTTGTACGGCATGGGCGGCGAGCCGTACTTGGAGAAGATGGCGTAGCGGTAGTCCAGGCCGCCGGCCCCGGTGGCGAAGCCCCCCTGCGACGAGAAGTACTTGAACCCGATGATGTTCGGGTTGTGCTTGGAGTACTCCTTGCCCTTGCTGTCGATGAAGGCGAGGAAGATCACGGCGTGGCCCGAGCCCGAGGTGCGGTTCAGGTTGATCAACGAGCCAGGGGACAGCTCCTCGAAGGGCACGGTCATGCCCATGCCGAAGTGGCGCACGGCGTCGGCGGTCCCTCCGGCGTTGATCTTGCCGTTGACCCACACATGGGCCCGCAGGTGGCTGGTGTACAGGGTCTGCCAGCTCTTGACCGGCAAGAAGTCGAACACCGTCTGGTCGCCGGTCTCCTTGGCGTAGATCTGCATGGCGGTGAGCATCACCTCCAGCACCGCGGCCACGCACATGGTGCGCGGCGGCTTGGTGGCCTTGATGGTGCCCTTGCCGCCGTAGTTGATGTCGTGAGTCAGCGCGGCGGCGTCGTAGCCGAGCAGGCCGTGGGTCGCCTTGAGCTGGCTCACCGCCTTGAGCAGGTAGGCGTTGAACAGATCCTTGGGGGCCACGCTGTGGGGGCGGAAGGTCACGTCCAGGGTGTAGCTGCCCACCTTGCCCTTGAAGCTGTCCAGGCTCAGGTAGTAGACGCCGGGCGTGAGGGTGGCGTGCACCACCGCGTCGTCCCGCTTGATCAGGGTCAGCGGCTTGAGGCTGCTCAGCAGGTGCACGTCGATGTCCACGCCGGAGGGCTCCGGCTTGCTCACCTCCGCCGAGAAGCGCGCCTTCTGCTTGATACCGAAGCTGTAGAAGTACTCCTTGCCCGACTCGTCGGCGGTGGAGGGGGGGTACGTGTCTACCGCGCTGGAGGACGAGGCGGCGGTGCTCCGGGCGTCGGCGTACACCTGGTGGCCGCCGGTGGTGGTGATGATGAACGGGTGGGCCAGGGTGCCGTCCTGCTTGGTGCAGGCGTCGCCCACGCCGTCGCTGTCATGGTCGGCCTGGCCGGGGTTCTTCACCTTGGGGCAGTTGTCCTTGCCGTCGGCCACGCCGTCCTTGTCGCCGTCCTTGGCAGGCGGCGGGGCGATGCCGCCGTCCTTCTTGGAGGGGGGCGCGCCGTCCTTGCGAGGCCGGGAGGCGTCCGGGAGGGGGCCGACCTTGCCGTCCAGCCTGCCCGCGCCGAGGTCGGCAGGCGCGTAGGCGGCCGGGTCCTCGTCGCAGGCCAGGGCCAGCAGGGCGGCCAGGGCCAGCGAGGCCCACTGGCGACCCGGGCGCCTCTCCATCTCAAGCCTCTGGCTCCCCATGGTATTGACCCTCCCGCTCCATCCTCCGGCCCGACGCCGACCGGAACCACAGGAGGTTACTTCATGCGCTGCGGGTTTTGAACCCTTGCCCCCCCCTCCCCTCGCTGCTGGCGCTGCACGTGGCCCAGGCTAAGCTAATAAGCTAACGCTAACAGAGGAGGTACCCATGGAGGCCAGGGCCGCAGTCGCCCACGCGGCGGGCAAGCCGCTTACCATCGAGACGGTGAACCTGGACGGCCCCCGAGCCGGCGAGGTGTTGGTGGAGATCAAGGCCACCGGCGTGTGCCACACCGACCACTTCACGCTGTCGGGCGCGGATCCGGAGGGCCTGTTCCCGGCCATCCTGGGCCACGAGGGCGCGGGCGTGGTGGTGGAGGTGGGCGACGGCGTGAGCAGCGTCGCCGTGGGCGACCACGTGATCCCGCTGTACATCCCCGAGTGCCGCTCCTGCGAATACTGCCTCAGCGGCAAGACCAACCTGTGCCAGTCGATCCGCGAGACCCAGGGCGCCGGCCTGATGCCCGACGGCTCCAGCCGCTTCTCCGTGGGCGACGAGCGGCTGTTCCACTACATGGGCACCTCCACCTTCTCCAGCTACACGGTGCTGCCGGAGATCGCGCTGGCCAAGGTGCGCCAGGACGCGCCGCTGGACAAGGTCTGCCTCATCGGCTGCGGCGTGACCACCGGCCTCGGCGCGGTGATCAACACCGCCACGGTGGAGCCGGGGGCCAACGTGGTGGTCTTCGGCCTGGGCGGCATCGGGCTCAACGTGATCCAGGGGGCGCGCCTGGTGGGCGCCAACAAGATCGTGGGCGTGGACATCAACCCCGCCAAGCGCGCCCTGGCCGAGTCGTTCGGCATGACCCACTTCGTCAACCCCGCCGAGGTCGAGGGCGACCTGGTGCCCTACCTGGTGGACCTCACCGGCGGCGGCGCGGACTACAGCTTCGAGTGCATCGGCGACGTGGAGGTGATGCGCCAGGCGCTGGAGTGCTGCCACAAGGGGTGGGGTGAGAGCGTGATCATCGGCGTGGCCGGGGCGGGCCAGGAGATCGCCACCCGGCCGTTTCAGCTGGTGACCGGGCGCGTCTGGCGAGGCACCGCGTTCGGCGGCGCCCGGGGCCGCACCGACGTCCCGAAGATCGTGGACTGGTACATGGACGGCAAGATCGAGATCGACGCGCTGGTGACCCACACCATGCCCCTGGACAGGATCAACGACGCCTTCCACCTGATGGAGACCGGCGAGTCGATCCGCTCGGTGATCACCTTTGATTGATGCCACCGCACAGACCGGCGCGTTGACCCTGCGCAACCGCCGGCGCGCCTTCGGCGGGCAGCTCGACTATTACAGCCACGACTCCGTGGTGTGCGGCGGACCGATGAACTTCGCCCTGTTCCGCCCCCTGGCCGCGGCGGATCGGCGGCTGCCGGCGCTCTACTATCTGTCCGGGCTAACCTGCACCGAGGAGAACATGCTGGCCAAGGGGGGCGCCCTGCCCCTGGCGGCCTCTCTCGGCCTGATGCTGGTGGCGCCCGACACCAGCCCCCGCGGGCGGGACCTGCCCGGCGAGGATGCGAGCTGGGACTTCGGCGCCGGCGCCGGGTTCTACGTGGACGCCACCCGCGAGCCGTGGTCAGGGAGCTACCACATGTTCAGCTACGTCACCGACGAGCTGCCCGCGCTGGTGCATCGTGAGCTGGGGGGCGATGCCCGGCGGCAGGGTGTGTTCGGCCACTCCATGGGGGGCCACGGCGCGCTGGTTGCGGCCCTGCGGTGCCCGGGCACCTACCGCTCCGTGTCGGCCTTCGCGCCCATCTGCGCGCCGTCCCGCTGCCCGTGGGGCGTCAAGGCCTTCTCCGGCTACATCGGGGAGGACCGCGAGGCGTGGGCCAGGTACGACGCCTGCCAGCTGCTGGCCGACGGGCACCGCGCCCCGGGGACCATCCTGGTGGACCAGGGCGGCGCCGACGAGTTTCTGGCCGAGCAGCTCAATCCGCACCTGCTGGCCGAGGCGTGCGCCGCGGCGGATCAGCCGCTGGACCTGCGCCTGCGCCGGGGCTACGACCACAGCTACTATTTCGTGGCCAGCTTCATGGCCGAGCACCTGGAGTTCCACGCCCGCGCGCTGGGCTGCTGACAGGCGCCGCGGGGGAGAGCCGTCAGCGACGACGCCCCAGCGCTGACAGGATGGTGCCCGCCCCGGCCAGCAGCTCCCCCGGCCCGAGGGCGCGCACCCGCAGCAGCTGGTTGAACACCACCCGCGGGCGCAGGTACCAGCTCAGGTAGGCCCGGCGCTGGGAGCTGATGAGGTCCTCCGCCGTCAGGCCGCGCGGCACGTAGCAGGGCGGCACCTCGTCGGTGGGGTAGCTGGTGTAGCGGTGCCAGGCCTCCGGCGCGGGCAGCTCGCCCCGGGCCAGCAGCTCCCGGTGGGCCTCGGTGCCGGGGAACGGCACGAACACGGTGAACTTGGCGAAGTCGATGTCCAGGGAGCGGGCGTGGTCGATGGTGGCCTGCAGCGCGGCGCGGTCCGAGCCGGGGATGCCGAGCATGAAGAAGCCGATGATCTGCAGCCCCGCCTGCCGCGCCCAGCGCACCGCCCGCCGGGCCTGGTCCGCGCCGGCGTCCTTGTTGATGGCTCGCAGCTGCGCGTCGTGGCCAGCCTCGAACCCGAACATGATCCGGCGCAGCCCCGCCTCGCGCATGGCCTGCAGCAGCTCGAGGTCCACCAGGTCGGTGCGCGTCTCGGTGATCCATACCTGCTCGCGGTGCAGGCCGCGGCGGATCAACTCGTCGCAGAAAGCGAGGCCCTCCTGGCGCGAGAAGGGAAAGATCGGGTCCACGAAGGAGGGCTGGCGGTAGCCGAAGCGGCCGAGCAGGTGCTCGAACTCGTCGGCCAGGCTGCGGGCGCTGCGGGCCCTGCGCTGGCGGCCCATGATGCGCAGCGAGCAGTAGCTGCAGCCGTAGGGGCAGCCGCGCGAGCCCTGCACCAGGGTGCCCGGCTCGCGCACCCGCGCGAAGTTGAACAGCCGGTAGCCGTCCAGCGGGAAGAGGTGCCACGCGGGCAACGGCAGGCCGTCGAGGTCCGATATCAGCGGGCGGTCCGGCGTGTGCACCACCTGCCCATCGCGCACGAAGGAGATCCCGCGCACGCGCTCCAGGTCGGGCTGCCCGGCGGCCGCCAGCGCCCGGGCGAGCTCCACCACGGTGACCTCGCCCTCGCCGCGCGCCACCACATCGGCGGTCCCCCCGGAGAGCAGGTCGTCGGCGTACAGCGTCGGGTGGATGTTGCCCAGCACCACCTTCGCCTCGGGCGCGGTCGCCCGGACCACCCGGATCACCCGCTCGGCGTCGGGCATCATGGCCGTGACCACCGACAGCCCCACGGCGTCGGGGCGGTGCCGCCGCAGGGCCGCCTCCAGGGCCGCCCGGTCCCCGCCCGCCACCGCGTCGTCGTGGACCGCCACCCGCACCCCTGCCTGCTCCAGCGCCGCCGCCAGGCAAGCCAGGTTGTGAGGCGGCATGACCGACAGCATGCGCCGGTAGTAGCCCGCCGTACGCCGCGGGTCCTGCGCGGGGTTGATCAGCAAGAAGCGCATGGCGGGCCTACCGCTCGTACCAGTCGGGCAGGTAGGAGCTGGTGTACGGCTCCGGCGACAGCGGGTTGACCCGCTGCTTCACCGCGTCCCAGAAGACCCGCCCTGTCACCAGCAACCACCAGGTATACATGTCCCGGCGGTAGGCGCTGGACGACAGCAACCCCCGCGCCAGCCACCGCGGCCGCAGGGCGCCCTTGTTCAGCCGCACGAGCCACTCCTCCACCTCCTCGCGGCTAAGGTGGTCGGTGCCCATGACGGCGGTCATCATGTCGAACTGGTCGAAGTCGTCCAGCTCCAGGCGGCCATCGGCCTGCGCCTCCTCGTACAGGTCGGTGCCCGGGAACGGCGTCTCGGGGTGGAACGCGGGGTAGTCCGCGGCGATGCGGCGGGCGAAGCGCGCCTGGGCCGCCATGGAGGCGTCCGACTCGCCGCGGGTCCCGACGATGAAGGTGGCCTGCCGGAACACCTGCGGGTACTTGCAGCGCAGCAGGTCGAAGCAGCGCACGTAGTCGGCGGCCCGGGCGCCCGGCTTGGCCCAGGTGTCGAGCTGCTCGTCGTCCTCGCGCTCCACCCCCACGCACAGGTGGGTCAGGCCGCTGCGCACCAGCTTCTCCATCACCCCGAGGCCCTCGTCGCGCAGGATGAAGTCGGCGCGCATGAATGCGAACCAGCTCAGGTCCCATCCCTTGCGCAGCAGCGCCTCGGCGAAGGCATCGCTCCAGGCTGGGTCCATGTTCCAGGTGGGATCCACGAACACCAGGCAGCGCTTGTTGTACCGGCGGTACAGCAGCTCCATCTCGGCCAGTGTGCGCTCCACCGACTTGGTACGCCAGGCGGGCACAAGCCGCTCGGCCGGGCAGCCGCCGCGGTCCGGCGCCGGCTCGCGCCGCGCCATCTGCCGCCACCAGGAGCAGAAGCGGCACCCCCCGGTGCACCCGCGGCCGTGGTGCAGGGTGACGCCGCCCGGGCTGAACAGGTAGCGGGCGCGGCCGTAGCGCTCCAGGGGGAGCATGTCGTAGGCCGGCATCGGCAGGGCGTCGAGGTCGCTCGCCAGCGGCCGCGGCGGGGTGAAGCGCACCTCGTCGCCGTCGAGGAAGGCCACGCCGGGCTCCTGCCGCGCGCGCTCCAGCCCGCCCTCCTGCAGCGCAAGGGCGAGGGCCGCCAGCGTCTCGTCCCCCTCGCCGCGCACCACGAAGTCGATGGGGTGCTCCCGCAGGTAGCGCGGCGCCAGGCAGGTGAAGTGGCCGCCCCCCGCCACGGTCACCACCGCCGGGTCGACCTGCTTGGCCAGGCGCAGCAGCCGCGTGGCCGACGAGGCGAACAGCGCGTGGCTCTCGCCGGTGGCCACCATGTCCGGGCGCAGCGCGCGCAGGCGCGCCTCCAGGGTGCGCCAGCCCACCCGCGCAGGCATGCAGTCGAGCAGGTGGGTCTCCACGCCGGCCCGGCGCAGGGTCGCCCCCAGGCAGACCATCCACTGGGGCAGCAGGTAGTTGTCCTGCTCGTTGATGTACGGCCATAGCGGCCGGGGCGGCTGGATCAGCAGGATCCTCATGGCACCTGCATTGATACCACGCCTGCGCTCAGCCGCCGCTGCCGCGCCGCGGCACGAGCAGCAGCAGGTGGACAGGATCGTCGGAGCCGCAGGCGAAGCACCGGTCGTCCACTCGTCGGTAGCGGGCCTCCAGCGCCCATGAGACCAGCCCGTCCGGGTCTCGCAGCAGCCGGTTGGTGGTGGGGGTGAGCACGAGCCACACGCGCTCGTGGCCTCTGAGCCGCAGCCGCAGCCGCGCCAGGCTCGCCTCGTCTGGCCGGTCGTGCAGGCCGCCGAAGGGGCGGCGCGCGAACCCCTCCCCCACCGCCCCGATGAACCGCGGGTGGGGAAACCGGTAGTAGCGCTTGAAGAAGAACAGGTAATAGGAGCTGTGCACCACGGCGATGTCCCCCGGCGCGGCCCGCTGCTCCAGGTGGCGCGAGATGGCGCGGATGGGGAAGTTCTCCTGCTGGCGCGTTCCACCGTACAGCATGGCCCACGAGCCGACCTGGCTCAGGACCGCCAGCACCAGCACCCCTTGCCCCAGCGCGAGGCGTGCCCGACGCCGAGGAGACCCGCCGGCGCACAGGTCCAGCACCACCACCGCCACGAGCGCCGCCCACACCGGGGCCAGCGCCGCGAAGAAGCGCGCCTCGTAGAGCAGCTCCTTGCGCACCAGCACCGCGAGGGCGGTGCACAGCAGCAGCGGCGAGGACCAGACGGCGGCCAGGGCGGCAGGCAGTCGCGCGAGCCCGCCGCGAGGGTCGGGCCGGACCAGCACCACGGCGACGGCCAGCACGCCCCCGGCCAGCACCGTCAGCGCCGGCGGTGCCAGCCCGTGACCCCAGCCGTAGCCGAGCAGCTGCTGCACCCGATCCGCCACGGTGACCGGGGTCACCGGCGCGACATAGGACACCCCTTCGAGCTGCTGGATCGTGCGCCACTGGGCGCGGAGGATCGGCACCAGCCCCGCGCACGCCACGAGCACCCCGCCATGGGCCCACGCGAAGGTCCGCAGGCGCAGGGCGCCCGGGTCGCGGCCCGCCCCCGCCCGCAGCACCAGCGCCCCCGTGAGCAGCGCGCCCCAAAGCAACAGGCCCGACTGGTGCGTATAGCAGGCGGCGGTGAGCGCCAGGACATGCAGGGCGGCCGCCCCGCGGGTGCCCCGCCGCAGGGTGGCCAGGGTGGTCCAGAGCGATGCTGCCCCGAGCAGGGCGATGAGGGCGTACGGCGTGACGGTCTGGGAGAAGTTGATGTGGAAGCCGCTTATGCCGAGCAGCCCGGCCGCCAGCGCGCCGCCAGCCCGGCCCCGCACCTCGCGCGCCGCCCCGTACGTCGCCGCCACCGCCAGCACCCCCCACAACAGGCTGAAGGCCCGCAGCCACAGGTCGCCCTGGGACAGCGCCACCCACCCCTTGTACAGCGCGAACCAGACCGGCAGGTGGGGCGAGAAGAACAGCGCGTCATACAGGAATTCCCACTCCCGCTGCACGAAGTACAGGTGGGCCAGCTCGTCGTCGATGAGGGTCAGCCGGGTGAGGCCGACCAGGCGCGCGGCCAGGGCCAGGCCGCACAGTCCGAGCAGCAGGGCGGCGTCCAGGGCCCGCCATGGCGGCGGGCGCCAGCGAGCGTGGCCGTCGGGGCCCGCTCCTTCAGGGGGGATCACTTGGGCTTGTCAGCGCAGGTGTAGGCCAGGTCGTAGCTGTGGACCACCGGTGAGATGCTCACGTCCTTGGTGGTGAGGGTGAACTCCACCTGGATGTAGACCGACGGGTTGGGCGTCACCAGGGAGGTGGTGTTCGTCTTTAGCAGCACGGGCGAGGTCTGGTAGGGCCCGGCCCAGGAGCCCATGCCGATGGAGGTGTCGCCGGTGCGCACGCGCGCCGACACACTGGTCCCCGCCGGCGTGGTGGCCTTCCAGGTGAGGCGCTTCCAGGTGCCCCGCTTGCCCGCGGGGCAGGGCTTCATCTGGTACAGGTAGCGCCCCGACGGGCGGGTGAAGTTCTGCAGCCCGTAGCCGGTGAAGTCGCTGTACGTGTACGGCTGGTGGCCCACCGGTACGGTCTTGGTGGCGAGGGTGGACGGCAGGATGACGTTGCCCTTGGTGTCCACGTCCAGCCGCGAGGCCTTGGAGTTCTTGTAGCTGATGCCCCACACATGGCCGGCGAAGTCGATGCCCACGCCGATGACCGAGTCGGTGCTGGTGGGCCAGTAGTCGGTGGTGGAGCTGTAGTCATGCCCGCCGTCCTTGAGCGCCAGGGGCAGGCGCAGGATGTAGCCGCCCTGCACCGCCACCCAGATCTTGCCGCGCTTGTCCGCCGCGATGCCGCGGGTATAGAACTTGGACGGGACCTTGATCCAGGTCCACTTGCCCTTGGGCAGGTTGGTCCAGCTCGAGTGGTCCGGCTTGTAGCGATACACATGCTGCGAGGTGTACCCGCCCAGCCAGACA
This sequence comes from uncultured Myxococcales bacterium, assembly GCA_964511535.1. Taxonomy (GTDB): domain Bacteria; phylum Myxococcota_A; class Polyangia; family CAZCFB01; genus CAZCFB01. The sequence goes on from CAZEFW010000053.1 coordinate 17,258, forward strand.
TGGTCGTTGCCGTCGACGGAGATGCCGTAGAAGCGGATGGTGGTGCCGCTCGGTCCGGTGGGCTTGATCAGGGTCCCCTTGAGCGTCGTGTTGAAGGTGTTGATGTAGGCCAGCGAGCCGTAGATGTCCGTGGACCAGAGGATCCCCTTGGAGTCCACCGCGCAGCCATAGGATTGGTGTCCCGTGGGCAAGTCGAACGGCCCGGTCAGCTTCCCGGTGGCCCCGCTGACGCGGTAGAACCGGTTGGCGCTGGTGGTGCCGACCTTGCGGTAGAACGTGCCGACCCACGCGTTGCTGGCGCCCACGGAGCTGCCCGTATCGAGGCAGATGGAGCGCCCCACGTCGCCCAGGCTCTGGGTCGGGGTCCCGGTGCTCCCGTACGCCACCGTGAACAGCACGCACTCGTCGTCGTCGCCCAGGAACTCGGGCTTCTTGCCGGCGTAGGCGCCGGTGCACTTGACGCCGTACTTGTCAGGCACCCCGTCCGCGTTGCAGTCGAGGGTGATCTTACCGTCGCCGCTCCAGTCCCTGGAGGTGTCGATGACGCCGTTCTTGTTGCGGTCCTTGCAGTCGCTCAGGGAGTTGGCCACCTTGGTGGTCGAGGGCTGCTGGCCGAAGGCGCGGTTGGCCACCCAGACGTCGAAGTTGTAGTCCACCGCGGTGCGAGACGGCGCGTGGGGCATGTTGATGTTCAGCGGCTTGCCGTGCAGGTCGAGGCAGCCGGTGGTCCCCGACTTCTTGGTGCAGGTGATGGTGAAGTAGCGCGCCTCCTCCTTCATGGTGTACGTGTTGACCTTGGACAGGGTGCCGCGGCACTTGGTCCCCAGGGCGGCGGAGTACTTGGTGTCGTGGGCGTAGCGGCAGCCGGCGCTGCTGCCCATGGTGTCGAAGGTGTTGGCGATCCACATGTAGTTGAAGTTCTTGCTCGTCTTCTTGAGCACGATGTCGCCGTTCTGATCCAGCCCCACGCCGTTGACGTCCTTGACGTTGGGATCCTTTGTCTTGTCCAGCGGGAAGGGGACCTTACCGAAGCGCTTGCACCCCGGGTCGCAGGTCCCGCAGGCGTTCTTCACGCCCTCGTCCGTCTGGTTGTTGCAGTTGTTGTCCGCGCCGTCGCAGATCTCCTTGGCGCCCGGGTTGACCATCGGGTTGGTGTCGTCGCAGTCCTTGCCCTTGGGGCAGCCCAGCCCGTAGCCGTCGCCGTCCTTGTCCTGGCCGCCAGGGCAGGCCTTGCCGCCGTCCTCTTGCAGCTTGATGTCGGAGGTGGTGCTGCCCACGTCGGGCGTGGCCGCCGCCCCGTCCGGGAAGCTCTGCAGGATGGTCTCTTCGCAGGCCAGCTGGCCGCCCAGCAGCGCCGCCAGCCCCATCACGAGTATGCTCCGCTGGAGCAGCTGCCCCTCTTTCATTCGGTAACCCATGGCACAGTCCCCGCGCGCTCGGCGACGCGCGCCGCCGCCGGCCGCACTAGATGAATCTCGTTCCATTTTAGAGAAACACGCCCATTGGCACAATCCAAGGTATGGCCCCACCCCCCGTACGTCCCCCACCTAAAATGTCAAGTAGGGGGGTCTGACCCCTACACTTGACATTTTACTCGCGCCGCGCCTGGCGGGGATGTCGCGCCATACGACCAGCTTTCTTGCTTAATTGGCCCGTCCCGCGCAGGATCGGCCCATGGCTGATGGACCCTCAGCGCAGCGGTGGCGCCGGCGCCTCTGGTGCGCGCTACCGTACGCGGCGGGCGCGGCGGCGCTGCTGCTGTTGGCGCTGCTCTACCTAGGCTACAGCAAGGCGAGGGCTGGCACATACCTCTCGGCGCCCCTGGATGACACCTTCATCCATTTCAAGTACGCCCAGCAGCTGGCCCGGGCCGAGCTGCTGAGGTTCAACGACGGCGACTCGCCCACCACCGGCGCCACCAGCGTGCTGTACATGTTCCTGCTGGCGCCCGGCTGGTTGCTCGGCTTCCGCGGCCTGTGGTTGCTGGTCTGGGCCTGGCTGGTCAACAGCGCCCTGCACCTTCGCGCCGGGGTGGCGCTGTACAACATCCTGCGTCGGACCGCGGGCGGCTCGCCGGCGGCGGGCTACGGGGGCATGCTGGTCTTCCTCGGCTGCGGGCCCCTGCTGTGGGGCGTGTTCAGCCAGATGGAGATCGCCCTCTTTTCGGCCCTGGTGCTGCTGAGCCTCGAGGCCGCCGTGGACTTCGACGCCGCGGATGAGCCACGCCCGGGCAAGCGCTGGACCCCGCGCCGCCGCCTGCTGCTGTACGGCAGCTTGATGGCCCTGACCCGTCCGGAGGGCTCGCTGCTGGCCGGCGGCCTGACCCTCTGGCTGCTCTGGCGCCACCTCGGCAGCCGCCCGGCGGAGATCCCCTGGCGCCGACACCTGCGCGCCGGGCTGCCCTGGCTCTGGCCCGTCGGCTCGGGGGTGGCGCTCACCCTGACGCTGGCCGCCATGACCGGCCGCCTCGGCACCAACGCCAACATCAAGTCGCACCTGACCCTGCTGCCCTTCGAGGCCCCACGTTACTGGGAGACCAGCCTGCGCCACCTGCCCATGACCGCGCAGATCTTGCTGGAGAAGCTGCCCTCCTTCACCGCGCCGGTGACCACCCTGCTCTGCTTGCTGGGCCTGGCCTGGTGGGCCTCGAGGGGGAAGCTGCGTCGGCCCGGCCCCGGCGCCCTGGCCCTGGGCTGGCTGCTGCTGCTGACCCTGTTCTACGCCTTCCTCATGGCGCGCCGGGATCACTTCGACCGCTACTATCTGCCGTACGTCGGCTTGATGGTGGCCGCCATCTTCTACCCCCTCGCCCGCCTCGCCGCAGCCCGCCCTGGCTGGCGGCGCGCCCCGGCATACCTGGCGCTGCTGCTGCTGTTGTTCATGGTGCCGGACACGCTTTTCTGGGCCAAGCGGTTCGGCGACAACTGCCGCGATCTGGCGCATCAGCACTTCAAGGTGGCGGCCTGGGTCGACGCCAACCTGCCACGCGGTGCGCGCATCGCGGTCAACGACGCCGGCGCCATCCCTTACCTTGGGCGGCGCTACACCTACGACATCGTGGGCCTGGGGCACAACGCGTTCTACAAGGTCAAGAAGCACATCATCTTCTCCGACGCCCCCGCCTGGGAGGCGCTGGAGGCGCTGGAGCACAAGCCGGACTACTTCGTGGCCTACCCCGAGTGGTTGCCGCAGATGAACCACCTGCCCATCTTCGATCCGGTCAAGCGGTTCCAGCTGCTCAACCGCACCGTGGTGGCCAACGAGACCAAGGTGGTCTGGCGCATGCGCTGGGACCTGCTGGCGCGGTCAGACCTGCTGCCTGCCGACCTGCTGGCCGGTCGCGCGGTGACCGATCGCCTGGACATGACCCACATCGTCAGCGAGGAGGCCCACGACTACCGCCGCGGCAGCGAGGTGGCGCCCCGGGGCGACCTGCGGCGGCTGGACCTGCCTGGCGGCAAGGTGCTGGTGGACGGGGGGCGCCAGATCGAGGCCGGCGCCACCGAGACCTTCACGCTGGCCTGCGCGCGGGGAAAGCCCGCCACCCTGGTCATGCGCGCCGCCGGCCCGGGGCCCGTGGAGGCTGGCCTCACCGTCGACGGGCAAGCCGCTGGCCTGCTGAAGGGACATGTGGCCGGCCCCATGGGGCTGGTCCGGGTTGACATTGACAGCCGCCTGCTCGACGGCGACCGTATCACCGTGCGCCTCACCGCCCACAAGCCGTACAGCAGCTACCACCTCTGGCTCGTGCAATGAAGCTCCCAGCGTTCATACGGCGGCACCCCATCGGCTGGTCCAGCGTCATCCTCGCCGTGGCCCTGCTCGGCGGCCTCGCCCTGCGCCTGAGCGGCGCTGATTTCTGCCTGCCGATGGAGCACTGCCACCCGGACGAGCACTGGCTGCTCAACCCGGCGCTGAAGATGCTCCGCAGCGGCGACTTCAACCCGCACTTCTTCATCTACCCGACCCTGTTCATCTACATCCTGCTGGCCGTGTTCAGCCTCACCTTCATCGTCGGCGTATCAGCCGGCATGTGGGGCGGCGTGGGGGGTATCAAGGTGGCGCCCTTCCTGCTGGCGGGCCGCCTGGCTGCCGGGCTGCTCGGCACCGCCACGCTGGTGGCGGTGTACGCCGCGGGCAAGCGGCTGTTCGACCGCAACAGCGCCGCGGTGGCAGCGCTGGCCCTGTGCCTCATGCCGCTGCACGTGAGCAACAGCCACTTCATCGTCACCGACGTGCCCGCCGGGTTCTTCTGCGCCCTGGCCCTGTACGCCGCCGCCCGGGTGGCCGGCGAGGGGAGCGCCAAACACTACCGGGTGGCCGGCTTGCTGGCAGGCTTCTCCGCCGCCGCCAAATACAACGCCGCCCTGGTGGGCGTGAACATCATCATCGCCCACTGGGCCAACCCACGGCGGGAGGGGTTCTGGAGCGCCAACCTGCTGCGCGGCATCGCCTGGTGCGCCATCGGCTTCTTCATCGCCAGCCCGTACTCCCTGTTCGAGCTGCCGCGCTTCCTCGACGGTATGGCCCACGAGATCGCTCACTACCGGCGAGGCCACATCGGACACCAGGGCGACTACAACCGACTGTTTTATATCATCTTCCTCAGCAGCCGGGGCTTCGGCCCGGTGTTGGCGGCGCTCGGGCTGTACGGCGCGTGGACCATGCTGCGCCGCTTCCGGCGGGAGAACCTGCTGGTGCTGGTCTTCCCGGCGCTCTATATCCTGTTTTTGGGCGGCTACAAGGTGCGCTTCGTGCGCAACCTGATGCCGGTGCTGCCGTACCTGAGCATCTGGATCGGCGTGGGCGCCGTGGCCCTGTTTTCCGACGTGCGCGCCTCCTGGCCCGGTCTCGGCCGGATCAAGGCGTGGAAGGTCGCGCTGCCGGCGCTGCTGGTGGCCTTCGCAGTGCCGGGCTACCTCACCCTGGGCGAGAGCTACGCCCTGGCGCGGGACGACACGCGGGTGCGCGCCCGCGAGTGGGTGATCCAGAACATCCCTCCGGGCTCCACCATCTACTACCAGTCGTGGAGCGTGGACGCCCTGCCACCGGACAGGTTCAAGCGCAGCCGCGACCGCTGGAGCTGGGATTACTACATCGGCACCGACCGGCTGAGCCGCAAGTACTTCGCCATGGAGAGTTGGGCCCGGGAGAAGTACGAGGAGGTGGTGGAGGCGTACCAGCACCATCCGCTGATGGTGTTCGAGGGGCGCAAGGAGAACCCGTTCTACTACACCGCCAACCCGTCGGTGTACATCATGAAGCGGGACCCACAGCGCACCCGGATTCGGGCGCCGCAGCCCCCGCCCGCGCCGGCTCGCTGACGGCCTGGCCCTCGCCACCCGCGCCCGCGGCGCTGCAACGCCAGTGGCTGCATGGCATGTTCACACTTCGCACACCTGTGCGCACCTCGAACGGTTCAACGCCGCACAGCCGCACATTTTCCTGTGTCCGCGCGAGGGGTTGGAAGTTGCAGGTACCTGATTTCGCGACGATCCCGCTCGAATCTGGTAGGCTCTGTCTGACTGGCACTGCCTTTGCTCCTGATGTGGAGCAAATGTGCGCCACCAGACAGATAAAACGAGAGTCGAATCGGACAACCCATGCGAACACCACCATCGGCCGGGCAAAATCGCCCAGGGCAGCGCGCACCATGCGCCGCTGGCTGGCGCCGATCTTCGTGGGCCTGCTATGCCAGGGGTGCGCGGCCATGAGCGGAGGACAGGGCAAGGACGGCGTCGGGCCGCAGATCCAGTCCATCAAGCGCTCCATGTTCGCCATGGACCCCATGCGGCCCACCTCCCGCGGGCCCGGTTTCGTGCTGCTGAACATCGCCGTGAACAACCCCTCCCCCAACCCGATCAAGGGGGTCATCAGCTGCCGCATGCCGCGCAACGGCAAGGAGGTGCCCGTGGAGCACCCCTTCGACGTGGCCTCCGGCAAGCAGCGCTCGTTCACTGTCCCGCTGGACCGCCCGCGGACCTACCGCTACTCGGTCCGCTGCCAGCTCCGCTTCCTGGACGATGGCCTCGGTACGGTCCGAGACCCGAGCTCCTGGGTCGAGGTGGCGGTCCCGGCCGCCCGCCCTGCCGGAAAAAAAAGCAAAACCGCTGACCAACGCGCGCTGACCCGCGCCGGCGGCGACAAACCGATCGAGAGGTTCTAGCCATGGACGAAACCCACCCGGATCTCAACCAGGATCGAGATGAGCGCCAGTGCATCCTCATCGCCGACCAGGATCCCATGACGCGGCGCTCGGTGGGCCGCGCCATCGCGGACGCTGGCTTCGACTGCCAGTTCGCCGGCGACGCCGAGGAGGCCACGCGGGCGCTCAAGGAGAGGCAATATACGCTCGTGGTGGCCGACCTGGAGATGCCGGACCGCACCGGCATCGAGCTGGCCGAGGAGGTCAAGGCCCGCTACCCGGAGGTGAGCATGATCCTGCTCGCCAGCGCCACCGACCCGATCATCGGCGAGATGGCTGTGTGGCACGGCGTGTTCGGTGTGCTCACCAAGCCCACGCGCACCGCGGACCTGCTGGTGATGGTGCGTAGCGCCCTGCGCTGGAAGGCCCGGGAAGCGCAGGACAGGGCCCGTGTCCGCGAGCTGGAGTCGTCCCTGGTGACCAACGCCACCGAGGCGGAGCGGCTGGCCAACAAGCTCAAGCGGGTCCAGGGCAGCGCCTACGAGGGGATCCTGCTCTCCCTGGCTCGCGCCGGGGCGCTCAAGGACGACGAGCCCGAGGCGCACCTCAAGCGCATGAGCAACTACTGCGCCCTGCTGGCCGAGGCCTACGGCATGACGCCCGAGGAGTGCGACCGGATCCGCATCGCCAGCATCACCCACGACATCGGCAAGATCGGCGTGCCGGAGGCGGTGCTGCTCAAGCCAGGCACCCTCACCTCGGCCGAGTTCGAGATGATGCAGAACCACACCAATCTGGGCCACAGCATCCTGGTGGCCGCCGACGAATCCCTGGCAGGCGACGACCCGGCCTCGGCCGAGGTGGTGCAGATGGCGGCAACCATCGCCATGAATCACCACGAGCGCTACGACGGCTCCGGCTACCCCATGGCGCGCCACCGGGACAGCATCCCGCTGGAGGGCCGCATCGCCATCATCGCCGACATCTTCGACGCCATGACGAGCCGCCGGGTCTACCGCCCCGCCCTGCCGGTGGACGAGGCCGTATCCTTCCTGCGCAACCAGCGGGAGCTGATCTTCGACCCCGATCTGGCCGACCTGTTCATCGACCGCATGGACGCCGTGATGCAGATCAGAGACCAGTTCCCCGACGAGGACGCCTCCGAGGAAGAGCAGCGCTAGGCGCCCCGGACCACCACCCCCCCGCCCATAACAAGGCAGCAGGCTCCCGTGAAAAGACCTCTCAACGTCCTGATGATCGAAGCCTCGGATGCCAGCATCGAACCCCTGCTGCAGAGCCTCGAGCGATGCGGTTACCGGACGATCCACTGGCGCGTGGGCGACCCAGCGCAGCTGATCGACGCGCTGAAAAGCGGGGCATGGGACCTGATCCTGTGCGGCGACGGGGCGACGGAGCTCGACCCGCTCGTTGCGCTTGGCCTGCTCGAGGCGCGCGACCTGGATATCCCGCTGGTGGCCATCGCCGCCGAGGTCGCGCATGACCGGGCCGTCGAGCTGGCCGCGGCCGGCGCCGCGGGCGCGCTGCAGTGGGACGACCTGGCGGGGCTGGAGATCATCGTGGAACGGGAGATCGGCGCGGCCCTGCGGCGGCGGGTGCAACGGGCAAAGCTGGTCCAGGCCACCCGCAAGGCGAGCATGAGCATGCTGGCCTCGGGCGTGGTTCACGAGGTCAACAACCCCCTGTCTTACATCCTGTTCAACGTCGAGGGCGTGATGGAGGACATGGCGGCGCTGTTGAAGGGCGCGGCCGGCTGCCGCGAGGCCCTCGCCGCGCAGGCAGGGGAGCGGGCGGCCCTCGTGGCTCTGGGCGAGGACGCCGCGGACCTGCTGGAGCCGGGCATGCCCGAGGAGACGCTGGAGACGGCGCAGGAGGCGCTGGACGGCGCGGGGCGCGTCAAGGACATCATGTCGGGGCTCGGCAGCTTCTCCCGCATGGAGATGGACGATCCTGGCCCGGTTGACCTGCGCGCCCCCATCGAATGCGCCTATGTCATGGCCTATAACCAGCTCAAGTTTCGCGCCCAGGTGGTCAAGGAGCTGCAAGAGGTCCCCCGCATAACAGCCCCCGAGGGCAAGCTCTCGCACCTGTTCATCAACCTGATGATCAACGCCTCCCAGGCCATCGACGAGGGGGACGTGGCCAACAACGAGATCAGGATTCGGACCTGGGCCGGCGAGGACCTCGTCTACGTGGAGGTCAAGGACACCGGCCGCGGCATGGAGCCCGAGCAGGTCGAGCGGGCCTTCGATCCATCCTACTCCACCCGGCCCGCCAACGAAGGCGGCGGCATGGGCCTGAGCGTCTGCCGCGACATCGTGGCTGACCTGGGCGGGGAGATCCAGCTGAACAGCGAGCCGGGCACGGGCACCGCGGTGCTCATCACCTTGCCCACCCCCGAGGAGGTGGCCCGCAGGGCGAGCGCTGATGCCGAAGAGATCGGCCATGGCCAGGGCCGCGTGCTGGTGGTTGATGACGATCCGTCCATCAGGAGCATCCTGCGGCGCATCCTCGTGGATGACCATGAGGTCACCCTTGCGGCCTCGGGAGAGGCTGCCAAGGAGCTGATCTTGGCGCAGGAGCCGTTCGATGTGGTGCTCTGCGATCTCATGATGTCTCATTGTGATGGCATCGATTTTCACAGGTGGCTGGTGGAGCAGGATCCCGGGCTCGCGCGAAGGACAGTGTTCGTGTCAGGGGGAATCTTCACGCCACGGAGCAGCGAATACCTCGCCACCGTGGGCAACCTGAAGGTGGAAAAACCGTTTGATTCCAAGGTGATTCGAAAGATCGTCTCGAACCTGCTCGCGCAAGCCAGGCGGTGATTTTGATCCACCGGCAGGGGCAGCGGAGCCCGATATTTAAACTGCAAAATATGCAAAATCTGTATTTGACTTTTTTCCCATTTTGTCTACTTTATAGTGGAACGTGAGATCCACTCGAAACGGTTCAAGGGATCAAGATGATTAACGTGATGATCGTTGACGACGACGCCCTCTTCGCCCGGAGCCTGACGCGCATCGCGCGCGCCGCGGGCATGGAGGCCAGCGTGGTCCACTCGGCCGAGCAGGCGCTCAAGCATGTGGCCCGGGAGCAACCAGATCTCGCATTCGTGGACGTTGGCCTGCCCGGAATGAGCGGCATCGAGCTGGTGGAGAAGCTCACCAGCGGGGATCGCAAGGTCCACTGCATCATGGTGAGCGGCCAGACCACATTCCAGACCGCGGTGGACGCCATGCGCGCCGGCGCGCTCGACTTCATCCCCAAGGCATCACAGCTGCCCGAGATCCAGTTCCGCATGAGCAAGGCGGTGGAGGTGCTGCGTCTGCGCCAGCAGCTGGAGTACCTGCAGAGCGCGTCCCCGGGGCTCGACGCCATCATCGGCGAGTCGGAGCTCATGAAACAGGTCATCGCCCAGATCGCCGATGTGGCGGCGACCCCCAGCTCCACCGCGCTCATCCAGGGCGAGACCGGCACCGGCAAGGAGCTGGTGGCCAAGGCGATCCACAAGCAGTCCGATCGGCGGGACAAGCCGTTCATCTCCATCAACTGCTCTGCCGTGCCTGATTCGCTGGTGGAGAGCGAGTTCTTCGGTCATGAACGCGGGGCGTTCACTGGCGCAGACCGGGCCCGCCGGGGGCTGGTGGAGCTGGCCGATCAGGGGTCGCTTTTCCTCGACGAGATCGGCGAGATGGACCAGAAACTGCAGGCCAAGCTACTGCGCCTCATCGAGGAGCGCACCTACCGGCGGGTGGGCGGGGCCACCGACCTCACCGCGGACGTGCGGTTCATCGCGGCCACAAACCGCGACCTGCCCAGCCTTGCCGTCGAGGGCAAGTTCCGCGAGGACCTGCTCTACCGGCTCAACGTGTTTCAGATCCAGCTGCCGCCGCTGAACCAGCGCGGCGATGACATCATGCTGCTTACCGGCCACTTCATCGACATGTTCAACAAGGAGCTGCGGCGCCAGGTAAGCGGCGTGGATGCCGGGGTAGAGCGCGCCCTGCGGGGGCACCCGTTCCCCGGAAACGTGCGACAGCTGCGCAACTTCATTGAGCAATCGATGATTCGCGTCAAGGGCGAGACCCTGACGCTCGATCTGTTCCCCGGCCTGGTCGGGACCACCGCCAGCGCCCCGGTTCCTTCATCCATGCAGCCCGCGAGCGGCGCCCAGCCGGCCGAAGCTGGTGATGTGAGCTGGAGCGATCTGGAGCAGCAGCAGCGCCAGGCAGCGCGACAGGTCATCATCACCGCCCTGGAAAACGCCGGCGGCAACAAGTCCCAGGCCGCCAGGGACCTCGGCATCAGCCGCTACGCGCTGCTGCGGCGTCTGCGACAGCTGGACATCAAGTAGCCTTGTCAGCACCTGGACCAGCGCTCAGCAGGTCCACCCCCCTTCACAACATGGAGCAGCTCGCTGGCCGGACACCCTGCACGGGCCCCCGCCACCTGTGGGGTGCGCCCTGGCAGCCCATCCCGGGTTGCGGGATCCCCGCACAGTTGTGCGCACACCGCACGGTCGCGTTGCGCACAGGCGAGGGTCTCAGCGCACGCTCCGCTGCGAGCAAATCTGCAACCTGTTGTTATATTTGCGTTATTACAAAATCCGAGGTGGCCATGGATCCTGGCACTCGGCTTGCTTTGATCAGGGGCATGAACCGAAGCCTCAAACATCTGGTCCTTCTCCCGGCGCTCACGACCCTGCTGATCCCCGCATCCGCCGCGGCCTTCGAGCTGCGCAAGGACAGCGACGGCCTGTTCCTCTTCTGGGCCAGCGCAAGGGCAGAGCTCGAGGTGGACGTCAGCTCCTTGCCTTCGGTCAAGGCGGGGCAGGTTCTGTCGGGAGTCCGGGGCGCATTCTCCGCCTGGACCACCGGCGGCGTGCCGGTCAAGTGTCGGGTGGCCAACAAGGTCGGCCCCGGCGCCGCCACCAAGGACGGCCACAACATGGTGCGCTGGATCCACAGTGACTGGGCCCACGGCAAGGAGGCTGTGGCCATCACCATCAGCTGGTACCGAGCCAGCACGGGCGAGGTCCTCGAGAGCGATATCCTTGCCAACGCCGAGCACCACAAGTGGGGCGTCAACCCGTCCAAGGGGACCGGCCGCTACGACATCCAGAACGTCATGGCCCACGAGGCCGGTCACTTCCTCGGCCTCGGTCACAGCAAGGTGGCCAGCGCCACCATGTGGCCCGACTCTCGTCCCATCGAGGTCGCCAAGCGCACCCTGGACAAGGACGACCGAGACGGCATCGTCGCCCTGGTGGCGGCCGCCGGCATGGCGTCGCGCTCACAGGCCTCCACCACCAGCGAGGAGCTGGACCCGCGGTACGCGGGCGGCTGCTCGGTGGCACGGGGCGAGAGCAGCGGCGTGGGGGCGGCGGGCCTGCTGGTCCTGGCGCTCGGCCTGATGTTCCGCCGCCGCAGGGCGCTCGCCGGCGCCCTGGCCCTGCTGGCCGCCCTCACCGCCGGCCAGGCCGAAGCGGGCACCCGCCACGGGGCCGCCGAGGTCGAGACGCTGGCGGGAAGCGCGCCGCTGGTGTTCCGGGCAGAGGTGCTGGTGAGCCAGAGCCGCATGTGGCGCGGCCTCATCGTCACCGACCACACCGTGCGCATCGCCAGCTGCTACAAGGGCGACTGCGGCAAGACCGCCACGGTGCGGACCCTGGGCGGGGTGTTGGGCGACCTGGGCATGCATGTTGAGGGCGCCGCGAAGCTTCAGCCGGGCGACGAGGCGGTGTTGTTCGCCCGCCGCCAGGGCGCGACGGTGCGGCCCCTCGGCCTGGGGCGCGGGGTGCTGGTGCTGAACATGCAGCTGAAGGTGGTCAAGGGCGGCGCCGCGGCGCGGCTCGCCACCCTGGAGCGGAAGATTCGCCACGGCATCAAGGCCGCCCGGCGTGTATCGACCAACAAAACCGGAGGCCAGGCCTCCATGAACATGTCGAAGGACAAGTCTAGCCAGCCTTCGCGGGGGGTCACCTCGACCCCGGCGGCGTCGGCAACACAGGAGAAGAAATGAGCAGCCAGCTGAGCAAGGTCGCCGAGGAGCAGGTCCGCTGGGATGAGCGCAGAGGCTCTCGCCGAGTCAAGTTCGTCACGGACATCCACTTCAGCAGCGACAGCAACTTCTACACCGGGTTCACCAGCAACATCAGCGAGGGCGGCGTGTTCGTGGCCACCTACAACCCCTTCCCCATCGGCACCATGATGGAGCTGCAGCTGCGCATGCCGGGCTGCAAGGAGCCGATCACGGTCAAGGGCGAGGTCCGCTGGGTCCAGGAGCCCAATCCAGACTCCGACGGGCACCCCGGCGTGGGCGTCAGGTTCCTCGATCTCGACGACGACGTTCGTACCAACATCGAGAAGTTCGCCAACGTCCGCGACACCATCTTCTACGACGACGAATAGGCGAAAAAAAGAGGACCGCATTTCCAAAAGAGGCGAAAAAGGAGCTGATATGAAGGCCGCCACGGAGAGCAGCATGGGAACCAGCGCTAAGATTTTGCTCATAGATGATGATCAGCTCATGCTGGAGCGACATCAGCGAGTCCTGTCCCGGGCAGGCTTCGACACCGCTTGCGCGACGAGCGGCGAGGAGGCCCTGGTCATGATGGAGAGCAGCGAGTACGACGCCATCGTCAGCGATATTTCGATGCCCGGCATGAGCGGGACCGACCTCCTGCGCGAGGTGCGCACCAAGGACAGCGACATCCCGGTCATCCTCGCCACCGGCGCGCCCTCCCTGGAGAGCGCGGTGGAGGCGGTCGAGCTCGGCGCCTTGCAGTACCTGGTCAAGCCGCTGAACGTCGACACCCTGCGGTCGGTGGTGGCCAAGGCCGTGGAGCAGCGCCAGCTGGCCATGGTGGCCAACAATATGCCGACGCCGCTGGAGGGCAGCCCGCTGGAGGGCGCCGACCGCGCCACCCTGGAGCAGGCGCTCACCGACGGGATCGAGAAGCTCTGGATGGCCTACCAGCCCATCGTGCGCTGGTCATCCCGGGATATCTTCGCTTACGAGGCGTTGGTGCGCACCCGCACCGAGCAGATCCCCCACCCCGGGGTCTTCTTCGACCTGGCCGAGCACCTGGGCAGGGTCACCGAGGTGGGCCGCGCCGTGCGCGCCCGGGTGGCGCAGGACATGGCCCACGTGCCGGACGACGTGCTGGTGTTCGTCAACCTGCACGCCCTGGACCTGCAGGACAGCGAGCTCTTCTCGCCCACCTCGCCCCTGGCCCGGCACTCGCATCGGGTGGTCCTCGAGATCACCGAGCGCACCTCCATCGACCTCGACGCACAGCTGCGGAAGCAGGCCGCGGTGCTGCGGCGCCTCGGCTACCGCCTGGCCGTGGACGACCTCGGCTCGGGGTACGCGGGGCTCACCTCCCTGGCGCACCTGGACCCGGAGGTGGTCAAGATCGACATGTCCCTGGTGCGGAATATCCACGAGAACCCGACCCGGCTGACCCTGGTGCGCTCCCTGGTGGACGCCTGCCGCCAGCTCGGGCTGCTCATCGTGGCCGAGGGCATCGAGAGCCCGGAGGAGCGGGACGTGCTGGCCGAGATTGGCGCTGACCTGATGCAAGGTTTTTTCTTCGCCAAGCCGGAGAAGCCCTTCACCGAGGTGAAGTGGGAGTAAGCTGTGGGTAGATGATTCAGAAGCCGAGTATTCTTTGCGTCGAAGACGAGCCGGAGAGCCGGCTCGTCTTCGAGCGTATGGTGGCTGACCACTACACGGTCTTCCACGCCGCCACCATCGATCAGGCCCTCGCGGTGCTGGCCAGCCAGGCCATCGCGGTGGTGGTGGCAGACGAGCGCCTCCGGGAGGGCAGCGGCAGCGACCTGCTGGCCATGGTGCGGCGCGACTACCCCGACGTCGTGCGAATGCTGGCCACCGGCTTCGCCGACCTCGACTCGGTCATCGCGGCGGTCAACAAGGGCCACATCTACCACTACTTCCGCAAGCCGCTGGTGGCCGAGGAGGTGCTGCGGGTCATCGACAAGAGCATCCGCTTCGTCGACGAGCGGCAGCAGCTCAGCCTCACCATGCACGGGGTGGAGCGCGCCCTGCACGGAGTCCTCCAGGTGGACATGGAGGGGCGGTTCATCTACGCCAACCAGGCCGCATGCAGCACCCTCGGATACACCCAGCAGGAGCTGGAGAGCCTCTACCTGTTCGACGTGGACACCGGCGTGGGCTCGGCGAAGTTCGCCGATCACTTCAGCCGGGTGCGCACCCTCGGGACCACCGGCGACGAGACCAAGCTGCGCCGGCGGGACGGCTCGCTGCTGCCGGTCTACCTCATCGCGACCCACGTGCGCAGCGGGCGCCACGAGCTGTTGCAGTGCACGGCCATCGACCTGTCGGAGCAGAAGGCAGCCGAGCAGGAGGTGCTGCGGCTCAACGAGGAGCTGGAGCACCGGGTCCGCAAGCGCACCGCAGATCTCGAGGAGGCCCTGGCCGCGCTGCACCAGCGTGAGCGCGAGCTGGAGCGCGCCCAGGAGGTGGCCCACCTCGGGAGCTACTGGCTGGACCTGACCACGGGCGAGACGCGCCTCTCCGTCGGGCTGAAGCAGCTGCTCGGCGTCTCCGATATGGGCGAGGACGCACCGCAGCTGCAGGACATGATCCTGCCGGAGGACCGGTCCCAGCTGCTGGAGTCGAACCAGGAGATCATGGAGACGGCAGGAGGCACCTTCTGCCAGTCCTACCGCGTGCGCCGCCCCGACGGCGAGGTGCGCTATTTCGAGGACCGCGCCGAGGTGGACCGGGACGAACAGGGACGCCCGGTGGCCCTGGTGGGCACCCTGCACGACGTCACCAAGGCGAGCCAGGCCGAGAAGGAGCGAGAGCAGCTCCTGCGCAGCATGGGCGCCAGGGTCAAGGAGCTCAACTGCCTGCTCGACGTGTCCCGGGCGGGGCAGGAGAACGCCACCCTGGGCGAAACGTTGACGCGGGCCGTGCGGGCAATCCCCGCTGCATGGCAATACCCGGAGATCACCAGCGCGCGCGTCACGGTGGACGGCCAGGACTTCCTCTCCCCCGGCTTCGAGAACTCCCCGTGGCAGCTCACCAGCCCCATCGTGGTGGGGGAGGAGATTCGCGGCGAGGTGGTGGTGATCTACGAGGAGGAGCGCCCCCTCGCAGACGAGGGGCCCTTCCTGGCGGAGCACCGCTACCTGCTCGACGGCATCGCCGGGATCATCAGCCAGATGCTCGAGCGTCACGATATCCAGCGCGCGCGCAAGGAGTCGGAGCAGCGCTACCGGGTGCTGTTCGAGCGCAGCCCCGACGGCATCCTCATCATGGACGTGACCACCCTCAGGTTCGTGTTCGCCAACCCCGCCATCTGCCAGCTGGTGGGCAAGCGGGATGATGAGCTGATCGGGATGCGCCTGCTGGACATCCACCCCGAGGAGGCCCACGAGGGCCTGCTGGACCTGTTCAAGAACGCCTCGCCCGGCGAGCCTCAGCTCACCGTGGAGGTGCCGTGCAACACCGCCTCGGGGGAGCTGGTCTACACCGACGTCTCCAGCTCCATCATCACCATGCAGGGCAAGAAGTACGCCCTGTGCGTCTACCGGGACACCACCGCCCGCAAGGAGGCGGAGGACGCGCTGCGCGCCGAGATGGACCTGGTGGAGCAGCTGGTCAACAGCATGCCCGGCATCTTCTACCTGTTCGACGACGGGGGCCAGCTGGTGCGATGGAACGTGAACCTGGCGCGCCTGACCGGGCTCTCGCAGGAGCAGCTGGCCGGCGCCAGCGTGCTCGACCTCATCGTGGACGAGGACCTGCCCCAGGCCGCGGCGGCGATCCAGACCGCGCTGGAGACCGGCCGGGCCGAGGCGGAGCTGCGGCTGAACGACGCCACGGGGAGCGAGGCGATCTACTTCTTCACCGGGGCGCGGCTGGACCTCGACGGCCGCCAGATGATCATCGGGACCGGCAGCGATGTGAGCAGCCGCGCCGCCATGGAGGCGGAGATGCGCCGGCTGTCGCTGGCGGTGGAGCAGTCCCCCGCGTCGGTGGCCATCACCGACGCCGAGGGGACCATCGAATACGTCAACCCCAAGTTCTCGGAGATGACAGGCTACTCGGCCGAGGATATCGTGGGGACCAACCCGCGCTACCAGGGCGCCACCGCCGAGCCGGCCGGCCTGTACCGCGCCCTGTGGCGCTCGGTCCAGGTGGGCAAGGAGTGGCGCGGCGAGTTCTGCAACCGGCGCAAGGGCGGCGCCCGCTACTGGGAGCGCGCCTTCATCGCGCCGATCAAGGACCAGTACGGGCGGATCAACCACTTCGTGGCGGTGACCGAGGACGTCACCCGGGAGAAGGCGGTCAAGGAGGAGCTGCGCCGGGCCAAGGAGGAGGCCGAGAGCGCCAGCCAGGCCAAGAGCTCGTTTTTGGCCAACATGTCCCACGAGATCCGCACCCCGATGAACGCCATCCTCGGCTTCTCCCAGCTGATGTTGCGGGACGAACAGCTGACGCCGGAGCAGCAGAAAAACCTGCGCACCATCATGCGCAGCGGTGAGCACCTGCTCGACCTGATCAACGACGTCCTCGAGATGTCCAAGATCGAGGCCGGGCGCATCGACGCCAAGGTCGCCCCCTTCGACCTGCGGCGCATGCTCGTCGCCCTGGAAGAGATGCTGCGCGCGCGCACCGAGCGGAGCGGGCTCAGCTTCGACGTGGAGGTGGCGGCGGGGGTGCCGCGGTGGATCACCACCGACCAGGGCAAGCTGCGGCAGATCATGGTCAACCTGCTGAGCAACGCGGTGAAGTTCACCACCGTGGGCGGCATCACCGTGCGGGTGTCCGCGTTCAGGGCGGGCGAGCAGTGGCGGCTGCGCCTGGAGGTGGAGGACACCGGCGTGGGCATCGCCCCCGAGGACATCGCCAAGGTGTTCGAGCAGTTCGAGCAGACGAAGAGCGGCATGGAGCAGGTGGAAGGGACGGGCCTCGGGCTCGCCATCAGCCGCAGCTACGCGCGGCTGCTGGGCGGCGATCTGACCGCGGAGAGCTGGGAGGGCAAGGGGAGCGTGTTCCGCTGCGAGGTGCTGGTGGAGGAGAGCGAGTCCATGGGGGCCGAGGCGGAGAACACGGAGAACCTGACCGTCCGGCTGGCCACGGGTGAGAACCCGTTGCAGGTGCTGGTGGTGGACGACGTGGCAGACAACCGGCATGTGCTCTCGTTGAACTTGAAGAACGCCGGCTTCCAGGTGGAGGAGGCCGTCGGAGGGGCGGAGGCGCTGGACCATGTGCTCATCAACAGCCCCAGGGTGGTGCTCATGGACCTGCAGATGCCCGGTATGAACGGGTTCGAGGCCATCCGCCACATGCGCTCCCTGCCCGGCGGTGACCATGTCTGGGTCATCGCGGTGACGGCCAGCGCCTTCGACGTTGACCGCCGCAAGGCGCTCGACTCGGGCGCCGACGCGTTCGTGCGCAAGCCCGTGCACATGCCGGAGCTGCTGGGCGAGATCAGCCGGGGCACGGGGGCGCAGCTGGAGTACGTTGACGAGTCCCAGACCCGGTGCGACGATGTGGACACCGACCATGGGGATGAGCTCACCGCCAACAACCTGGAGTCGCTCCCCGACGAGCTGCTCGAGATGTTGCGCAGCGCCACGGTCAAGGGAGACCTGGACCAGCTCATCGAGTTGCTGGATGACACCGCGCGGCATGATCCGCGCATCGCTGGTGGGCTGCGGCGGCTCGCCGACCGGTTCGACTACGAAGGGCTGGGGCTGCTGCTGGGGGTGTGAACCGGCGCGGCTATGGAGCGAAACAGATGGAAGACAAGAGCAACATCCTGGTTGTCGACGACAACCCCACCAACCTGCAGGTCCTCAGCGGCATGCTCAAGGAGCGCGGCTGCAAGGTGCGCGTCGTCACCAGCGGCCCCCTCGCCCTGCGCGCGGCGGCCCACGATACGCCGGACCTGATCCTGCTGGACATCAACATGCCGGACATGGACGGCTACGAGGTCTGCCGGCGGCTGAAGCAGGACGAGGACCTGTCCGCGGTGCCCGTGATCTTCCTCAGCGCGCTGACCGAGACCGAGGACAAGGTGCAGGCGTTCACCGTCGGCGGGCTGGACTACATCACCAAGCCGTTTCAGTTCGAGGAGGTGGAGGCTCGCATCGAGATCCACCTGCGGCTGCGGCGGCTGCAGCGCGAGGTCGAGGAGCAGAACCGGCGGCTGGAGGAGAGCTACGATCGACTCCAGGATCTGGAGGAGCTGCGCGACAGCCTGGTGCACATGATCGTGCATGACATGCGCTCGCCGCTGGGCGCCATCACCACCTCTCTCCAGCTGCTCAAGGAGGACCTGGAGGGGGACATCCCGGCCGAAAACCTCAACGACATCGAGGCCGCCATGACCGGCGGCGACGCCCTGATGCGCCTGCTCAATGACCTGCTCGACGTGAGCCGGCTGGAGTCGGGCAAGATGCCCCTGGACATTCATCGAAACGACCTGGTCACCCTGGCCAAGCGGTCCATGGTGGCGCTCAAGGGGCTCGCCCCGGGGAGGGACGTGTCCATTCATGGGCTCGAGGAGGTGTGGGTGGAGTGCGACGGCGAGGTTGTGCGCCGGGTGGTGGACAACCTGGTGGCCAACGGGCTGAAGCACACTCCCGCCGGCGCGACGCTGCGCATCACCGTGCAGAAGCAGGAGAAGCAGGCCCGCATCGAGGTGTTCGACTCCGGGCCGGGCATCCCGAAGGATCACCTGGACCGCATCTTCGACAAGTTCTCCCAGGTCAAGACCCGCAAGAGCGGCAAGTACCACTCCACCGGCATCGGCCTCACCTTCTGCAAGATGGCCGTGGAGGCTCACGGCGGCGACATCGGCGTGGAGAGCGAGATGGGCGAGGGCAGCACGTTCTGGTTCTCTCTGCCGCTGTCCCCCCCGCGCGACTGACCCGATCCCAGCCATTAAAATGTCAAGAGGGGGGGTCAGACCCCTACACTTGACATTTTATATGATGGAACGGTGTCCTCACTCAGAGCGAACAGCCAACCTCCGATCCTTACCCGCGGCGGCGGCGGCGGGCCAGAACCAGCAGGGCGATGACCAGCGGCAGGGCGCCGGCTGGTGACGGGGTGCCCGGCTGGGCCAGGGCGCACTCGAGGTAGATGTCGGGCATGGTCGACGGGCAGTTGGGCGCGCTCGGCAGCGTGACTCCAGCCTCGGCAGCGGCGCCGGGCAGGCCCGCGTCTGCGCGGGGGCCGGGCTGCGGGCCAGGCGAGGGAGAGGGCGACGGGGCGACGCCACCGTCAGCGCCGGGAGCGGGCGTGGGGGACGGCTTCGGCTGGGGCTTCGGCTTGGGCTGGGGCTTCGGCGCGGGCTTGGGCGCGGGCTTCGGCTTGGGCGCCGGCTTCGGCTCGGGCCGCGGCTCGGGCTCGGGCTTGGGTTGGGGCTGCGGATTCGGCGCCGGAGACGGCGACGGCGTGCCTGCGTCGGGCTTCGGCGCAGGGGTGCCCGCGTCACCGCAATCGTTCCAGTACACGCAGCCCTGGGTCGGGCGGCAGATGTCCATGGTGCACGGGTTGCCGTCGTCGCAGTCCTTGTGCGTCTTGCACAGGGGCGCGGGGGCGGGCGGGGGCGGGGGCGGAGGCGGAGGCACGCCCGCGTCGGGCTTGGGCTGCGGCTGCGGCTTGGGCGGCGGCTGCGTCGGCGGGTTGCAGGAGACCACGTCCGTGCTGTTGGCGCAGATCCACGGCTGGACCTTGTCCACCCGCACGTCCTCCCCGCCGGTGCCGCAGATCCCGGCTTTCTGGCTGTGAACACCGATGACCTTCTCGCCGCCGTAAGCAGTGACCGTGGAGGGGCCGCCCGAGTCGCCGTAGCACAGGTTCGAGTGGTTCCAGAACCAGAACGTGTCGCCCAGCACCACGGTGATCTTGTTGCTGCCGAAGCGCTTCTTGCCGTCCGAAGGCTTGCTCTCCTCGGTGCGACCGAAGCCCACCAGGGTGACCATCATGTTCATCTTGGGCGCCTGCCCTGGCGCCACGATCTCCATTGGCTTGACCGGCTTCGGCTGCCCCGGGGCCGAGTGGTCCTGCACCACGTCCTTGAGCACCACCAGCGCCACGTCCACCGACTTGTGCATCACCAGCTTGCTGCTGTGGTAGATGCCGGCGCTGATGGCGACCTTCTGCTCCAGCTGGAACCAGGCGGCGCTGCCCCCGTCCACGCAGTGGCGGGCGGTGAGCACCGTGCGCGGGCCGATGAGGGTGCCGGTGCACGAGGTGTAGCCCTTGGAGCCGATCTGATACACCAGCCCCACCGGGAGGTGGCCCGGATCGAGCTGGCCACCCACCAGAGGCGCGCCGAGGCTGCCGCTGGAGGGGTCGGGATCGCCGAAGCATCCGGTCATCAGAGTGAGGGTGGTCAGCGCTGCCAGTGCCCGGTGGTTCATTTGCAATTTCCTTTGCAATCCATATTACAAATTTATTTGCAAGAATAATGCCCTGCTCCACCCGGTACGGGGCCCACGTACATTCGGGGTGTTACAGCGCGTACCGCCAGTACGGAGCCCTGTTCGTGCGCGGAGCGCCCGTTCGGTGGGCGCACGATGGAGCGGGGACCGCACAGTGTGCGCCCGCACATGCAGGTGCCCCCCACGGCCCGGAACAGGGAGCGGCTGGAGCGGCCACCCGATTCCTCCGGGCGAAGAGCCGCACCCCGGGGAGTGCCCCCGGCACAACAAGGTTGCGGCCCACCCCCGCGCTCAGTATCCTCGCGACAAATCTGGAGGCAAAGCATGGCACCTGACTACAACGCCACCGTCACCCTGCGGGCAGACATCGCCCCGGACACGATGGCCCTGCGGGTCAAGCTGGACGGCGACAGCTTCCCGTACGAGCCCGGGCAGTACACGATCCTCGGCCTGCGCCGGTCTTCACCGCGCGTGGGAGACGCCCTGCCCGAGAACGCAGAGCTGCTCCAGCGGCCAGCGGATTACATGATCCGCCGCGCCTACTCCATCACCTCCAACAGCGGCGATGACGAGCTGGAGTTCGTGGTCACCCTCGTGCGGTCAGGAGACCTGACCCCGCGCCTGTTCGCGCTGCGCGAGGGCAGCCGGGTGTTCGTGAACCCCGCCGCCCAGGGGGTATTCACCCTCGACGCATCCAGCGGCAACCGCGACCTGCTGCTCGTGGCCACCGGCTCGGCGCTGGCGCCCTACCTCTCGATGATCCGCACCAGCTTCGACGAGACCGAGGAGATCAAGTTCGTGGTGGTGCACGCCGCCGGGACCTCCCGGGACCTGGCCTTCCGCACCCAGATGGATGAGATGGCAGCCCAGACCGACCGCCTGACATACATCCCCACCATCACCCACCCCGAGGACGATCCGGACTGGGACGGGCTCACCGGGCCGGTGGAGAAGCTCCTGGCCGACGGTGAGATCGAAGACGCCGTGGGCATGCCGGTGTCACCGGACCATTACGACGCCTTCCTCTCGGGAGCCCCCGAGATGATCGAGGCGGTGACCGCCGCGCTACTCGACGCCGGGTTCGACCTCGAAGACATCCACGCAGAGCGCTATTGGTAGCGCCCCTCTCCCCCATCACCACCGATTCCGCAGCTCTCGCAGCCGCGTGAACACCTGCAGGTCGTCGAGCTCGTCGTCGGGGAACTTGCCCGCGAGGCTCTGGCGGAGCTCCTCGCTGTCCCAGCGCAGAAACGGGTTGGTCGCCAGCTCCTCGTCCAGGGTCGACGGCACGCTCGGCTCCCCCTGTTCCATCTGCTGCCGGACCCGCTCGATTCGCTGCTGCAGCCGCTGGTTTCCCGGCTCCAGGGTGGCCGCGAAGTCGAGGTTGTTCAGGGTGTACTCGTGGCCGAAGAAGAGCCGGGTCTCACCGGGCAGCGTCGCGATGACTGACCGCAAGGAGTTGAACATGGTCGGCGGATCGCCCTCGAACAGCCGGCCGCACCCGGCGCCGAACAGGGTGTCGCCGGTGAATAGACAATCCTGCACGCGGTAGCAAACGGCGCCGAGCGTATGCCCGGGCGTGTGCAGCGCCTGCACCTCCAGCTCGCCAAGGGAGAAGCGCTGATCATGCGCCAGCTTGTGTGTCAGCCCCGGGATCCGCCCGCGATCAGACGCATGTCCCATGTGCCGCCGGACGCCGGCCTGCGCCTTGATCTCGTCATTGCCGCCGATATGATCGAAGTGGTGGTGCGTGTTCCACAGGTCGGTGAGCTCCACGCCCAGCCGCCTGACCTGCTCAAGCACTGGGGCGGCAGCGCCTGGGTCCACCGTGGCCGCCTTCCCCGTCGCCTCGCAGATCACCAGGTAGGCGAAGTTGTCGTTCAGAACCGGGACCACCTCGATCTTCATGGATGTCTCCTGTCACCCTGTGTCGATGCCATGCAGCTTAGCACCCCGTAGCCAGGCAGCATCCGCGCAGCGTATGCATTCTGGCATTTCGGCGCCCTGGCATTCAGGCATTCTGGCAATCGATAGCATGAGGTAACCTCTGGCCATGTCCGCACCAAAAATAGCCCTGCACCTGCTCATCGTCGCTCTCCTCCTCGCCACGCCCGCCTGCAAGAAGAAGAGCCCGGATCGCCACGGCGACAAGGGCGGGGCCGCGGCAAAGCCCGCCCCCGCGGCGGCCGCGCCGGCGCTCAAGGTTTCCGAGATCTCCTTCGCCGGACCGGCTGGCCACCGCCCCGGCGCCGACTTCGCCCGGGGAGAGCATGTGATGTGCCTGTTCACCCTGAGCAATTTCACCTACCGCGAGCGCAAGGCCCACATCACCACGGACATCGACGTGGTGGGCACAGACGGCTCGAAGGTCCTGCGCATCCGCGGCGAGGAGCTGATCAAGGGGGAGGCGCCCACCCTGAGGCCGGGCACCATCCGCACCGCGGCCACCCTGCCCCTGCCGGGCGTGGTGCCTGCCGGCCGGTACACCGTGACCCTCTCGGTCAAGGACCACCTGGGCGGCGGCGCTGGCGTGGGCAAGGGCGCCTTCACCGTGCTCGGCACTGCTCCCGCAGCCGCCGATTCGTTCACCCTGGGCACCGTGGCCCTGGCCGCCGACGCGCGCGTCCCGGCTGGCGCGGTGGTCCCGGTGACCTTCGAGGTCCGCGGCCACAAGCTCGACGGTGAGGAGGGCGGCGAGCGCCGGGCGGAGCTCTGGATCGCCGCCGGGCTGCTTAACCGGGCAGGCAAGCCGGTGGTGCAGCGCCCCGCCGAGAAGCTCATCGACCGCACCTACCCCTTCGGCCCGGTGGCGCTGCCGCTGGAGTACCAGTTCCCCCTGCCCCGGGAGCTCCCCCCCGGCGACCATGTGCTGCGGCTCCAGGTGCAGGACAAGATCGGCGGCGCCACGGCCAGCGCTTCGCTCAAGCTGCAGGTCATCCCGACCTCCCTGTCAGTGATCAACCTGCACGTGCACGACCACGCCGGGCTGGTGCGCCCCTCGTTCCTGCTGGGCGAGCAGATCTTCATCCGGCTGTCGGTGTTTGGCCTGAAAGAGGTCAAGGGACAGCTGGGCGCGGCAGTGGACCTCGCCATCGCCAGCCCCCACGGCGACATCTACATGGCATACAAGGGCGCCGGGAAGATCGAGGGCGAGGCCTCCCGCGCGGCCGTGCAGGCAGGCCGCTTTCCAGCGCAGCTGCCCCTGGTGCTGCCAACCCTCGCCCCCACCGGCAAGTACCGCGTGGTGATCCGCGCCAGGGATCTGCTGGCAGGCAAGGAGGTCACCCGCGAAAAGGAGATCCACCTCATGGGCGACGCCCCCAAGCCCATGGGCTCATTCAAGGTGGATCAGCTGGAGGTGCGTGAGCGGCCTGACCTGCCCACCCTCAAGGGGGACACCTTCGGCGCCGGCCGCACCTACCACCTGGCCCTGCGCGTGGGCGGCGTGAAGCTGCGGGAGAAGCAAAAGCGGATCTACGCCGCGGAGCTGACCGGCAACCTGCGGCTGCGCAACCTCAAAGGGGATGTCGTGCACGAGCGCAAGGAGCTGTTCAAGCTGAAACGCCTCATGACCTACCGGCCCTTGCGGCTGGTGCTCCCCGCGAAGTGGGCGCTCCCCTCGGACCTGCCGGGCGGCCTGTACGACCTGGAGGTGAGCGTGCTCAACGTGATCGACGACCGGGTGAGCCAGCTTACCCGCCGGGTGGAGGTTGTGGGCCAGGCGCCGGCGCCAGAGGTGAAGATCCCGTGACGGCCCCGGGCCAGCTCCCCTCAAGCCTCAAGCCTCAAGTCTCAAGCCTCAGACCTGCGGCTAGCTCGTCTTGAGATCCTCCACCGCGGTGTTCGGATCCAGGTACTGCTCGAGCTTGTTCTCGACGTAGCCCCGGCCGCCCATCTTTTCGGCCAGGAATCCCACCTTCACATCGGCGGACAGGTTGCTGTCGGTGACCGAAAACTTACCGTCGAACTTGATCCCCTTGACCTTGCCCACGATGCGGGCGGTGTTGCCGGTCCAGGTGGTGCGGGTGCCGTAACGGGTGTCCCAGTACGAGGTGAGGGCCCGCAGGCGGGCCACGGCGTCTTCTGCCGAGAAGCTGTGCGGTTTGGAGATTTTCATGGGTCAATATTTAGCCGAAGCTAACTGACCCGTCAACGGGCGGCGATGGGGGCGCTTGCTAATTACATTTCACCGTGCCGGCGCTGGCCATGTGGCACCCGGCGCACATGCTGGACGCCGTGAAGGCGCTGTGACTGGAGGGCGGGGCCTTGGAGCCCGTGTGGCAGCCGAGGCAGCCAGCGGTCATGTGTCCGGCCGGGGCGCTGCAGGCGCCGTTGCCGCCGTGGCACTTGCCGCACGCCCACGGATCCTTGACCGTGTGGCTGGTGGGCAGGCTCTTGTGGCAGCTGCTGGTCTGGCAGGTGACCTTCTGCCAGCCGGTGTGCGTCTTGGTGAGCACCTTGGCGGTCTTGGCGGCGTCGTTGGCAGCCGCCTGGTCCGGCGTCGCGGCCTGGTCCGTCGTGACCTTCTGGTCCGCGGTGCCGCCGCCATCCTGCTGGACCCCCTGGTCCGCGGTGCCGCCGCCGGTGTCCTTCTTGGTGTTGTTGGTGCTGTCGTCGTCGCTGCAGCCCAGGGCCAGCGCCAGGGCCAGCGTGATGCCAAGTATCAGTCTCATGATGGTTCCTCCCAAATAGGTACAGTCCAGTAGCCATTTAAGGGCGGATCTTTGGCGCTGGCGAGAAAATTCTCGCTTGAGCTATGGGAGGATCTTGTGGGGGGTTACGGCGGGGGTGCTACAGGATGAGGATCTTACCACTCACAGCCGAAGGCGCTCATGCTCTTCTTGGCGGCGTCCATGGCCATCTTGCAGGCGTTGGCCAGGCCAGCCTTGCCAGCCTCGGTCTCGGCGGCCTTCTTCCAGGCCTCCTTCATGGTGTTCAGGCCCTGCTCCATGGCGGCGCGGTTGGCCTCGGGCACCTTGTCACTCAGGCAGCCCATATACTTGCCGATGTACTCGTCACACTCGGGCACGCCAACAGAGAAACCCTCGCCTTCCTTCTTCTCCTCGCCCTCTTTCTTCTCCTCGCCTTCCTTGGCCTCATCCGGCTTAGCCTCTTCCTTGGGCTCTGCGGGCGGCGGGGCCGGCTCATCCTTCTTGGCCTCGTCGGCAGCCGGGGCGGCCGGAGCAGCGGGCTTGTCCTTCTTGCAGCCGCCGAACATCAGACCACACACGGCCATGGCACACAGAACCAGCATCAGGCGTTTCATCAGACTCCTCCTTTTGATTGTTCGCCCCTCTCTCCCGGGGCATTTTTGGGGGCCCGACTATCGTGACCCCTGTCTCACTTGCGGGTGCGGCTCCTCGCCGCGCCCTTGTCTTTGTTAGGAGTTTTGCGCTCCCAACATCCCTTGGAATTCCAGCTTCGGAGCCGACAATAGCACACCTTCATGGCGGCTTGCATAGTTTTAAATGTCAGCGAGATGTTCCCGATCAGGGCTCCAGACGGTCCAGCGATCGGGCCCCCAGGATCAGCGGGAGCACCACAGAAAGGGCACAAACAAGCAGGATGCCGCACACGCTCACGGCCAGGTACGAGGCCCGCGGCGGGTACATCCTGTAGATGTAAAACGCCGGGTAGATCGAGAGGATCACCAGGGAGATGGCCACGATGAAGGCGAGGCTCATGCACACCAGCCCGCCGAAGGAGGCAGCTATCTTGGCGGCGCTCTCGGCCTTGAAGTCAGGCATCATGGCGCCCAGCCCCGTGGCGAGGGTCACCACCGAGACCGCGGTGAGCACCGAGATCCCGATGGCCAACAGCATCAGCTCTACCTTCACGCCCAGAATCAGCGATGAGACCAGGGACATGGTGACTGACATGAGCACCAGCGGCGGCAGGGAGGCGATGAGCTTGGCCCGCAGCAGCTGAGCTCCCCCCAGGGGGGCGGTCTTGATCAGCCACAGCATCGGCCCCTCCAGGGAGATCTGGGGGAAGGCGAACCGCACGCTCACCGCGGTGGTCACGAAGCCGCACAGACCCATGCCGATGAGGAACAGCGCCAGCGGGCCCACCAGCCCGGCATCGCTGATCTGGCGGAAGTGGCGAAAGTTGTACAGGTAGACGAACACCAGCGCCATCAACAGCACCATCTGCGACCACTGGCTGGCGTCTCTCAGCAGCAGCTTGGTGTCCTTGATCACGAACTCTCGCGGGGCCCCGCGGGGTAGCAGCCTGCCGACCAGCCGCCCCCAGTCGGCGGCCGGGGCCAGCCGCCCCGGGGCGCGGATCGGGCCGTCGGCCGGCATGGGCCGCCGCCGGATCCAGGCCACCACCCGCGAGATCCTCGCCACGGTGCGGGCCTCCTGGCTGCGGGAGTAGGCGCCCTCGTGCACGATGCGGAACGCCACCGAGGCCATCACGTAGGAGGCGCCGGCGCCCGAAATCAGCGCGGCCAGCATCAGCGGCCAGCTCTGGGAGGGCGGCGCCTCACGGAAGGTCTGCCCGATGACCGCCATGGCCCAGTGGGAGGGGAGCAGCTGCCCCGAGGGCGTGGAGAGCGAGGCGAGCAGCTGGATCAGCGAGGCGAACCCCTCCGGGTTCATGAACCGCTCGGGCTGGGCCAGGCGCACCAGCA
Source organism: uncultured Myxococcales bacterium (assembly GCA_964511535.1). GTDB lineage: Bacteria > Myxococcota_A > Polyangia > CAZCFB01 > CAZCFB01. The sequence goes on from CAZEFW010000053.1 coordinate 44,508, forward strand.
GGTAGAGCACCAGGAAGGCCACGAACATCAGCCCCGCCACCAGGTTGCGCACCCGGGCGGCGGGCATGAAGCGCACCAGCAGCAGGGTCGCCACCACGCCGGCCGCGGCAGGGAACACGAGCATCGGCACCAGCACCAGCGGGATTACGGCGAAGGTCAGCGGCGTCCCGGCCACCTTGGCGAAGGCGAACAGGGTGGGCAGGCCAAAGGAGAGCACCATCCAGGAGGAGGTGAGGAGCTGCTCGACGAAGCGCGCGGCGAACAGGGAGCGCGGGTTGATGGGCGTGGCCATGAGCAGGCTCAGATCCTCGGCGATGAAGAAGCTGCTCAGGGCGGTGACCACGTTGGACAGCAGCAGCACCGCCAGGATGGCCATGAGCACGAGATCCAGCAGCCGCCGGCAGAGCAGCGGCCCCACCGCCTCCACCTGGTAGCAGAGCTGCAGGAACCAGGCAGAGCCCTGGTAGATGCCCACGCCGATGCCCACGCCGATGAGGCCGAACACGATCCAGACGAACAGCTGCCCGCGCGAGACCCTCCCGTGGCCGCGGATCTTCGGCCCGAGCAGGTGCCACAGCCCGATGGGCCGGGTGGGCCCGGGGGGCGAGATCTGGATCCCGCTGCCGGTCACCCCACCGCCTTTGCGCCCTCGGCCTGCTGGTCGCGCTCACGCTGCCCCTCCTCGGTGAGGCGCAGGAAGAGGTCCTCGAGGCGATCATCCGCCTCCTGATCATGGGCAGCTCTCACGTCGGCGAGGGATCCGTGGGTGATTACCTTGCCGCGGTCGATGATGGCCACGGCATCGCAGACCTGCTCCACTACGTCCAGGGTGTGGGTCGACAGCAGCACGGCCGTGCCGCGCTCGTCGGCCAGCTCCCGGACGATGCGCTTGAGCTGACGTCCGCCCCGTGGATCCAGGCCCACCATCGGCTCGTCCATTATCAGCAGCCGGGGACGGTGGATCAGCGCGGCGCAAAACAGGATGCGCTGGCGCATGCCGTGGGAGTAGGCGTCGATGGGCTCGCCGGCCCATCCGGCCAGATCGAAGCGGTCCAACCAGTAGGCCGACTGGTCCTGGATGTCTTCCGGCTCCATGCCCCAGATTCCGCCGATGAACCGCAGAAACTCGGCGCCGGTGAGCTTGTCGTACAGGAAGGGGCGGTCGGAGATGAACCCCAGGCAACTCTTGGCCTGGCGCGACTCGGAGACCACGTCATGACCGCAGACCAGGATCTGCCCCGCGGTGGGACGCATCAGGCCGGTGACAAGGCGCAGGCTGGTGGTCTTGCCCGCGCCGTTGGGGCCCAGGAAGCCGAACACCTGGCCCGCCTCCACCCGGAGGTCGACCCCGCTGAGCGCCTCGAAGTCGCCGAACCGCTTGGATACGCCGCGAAGTTCCAGCACCGGTGTGTCGCTCATCTGGCTCTCCCCTCTGCCCTCAGGGGCAAAAACGCCTCATGTTCCATTCGCAGCCCGATGGGCAGGTCTTCCCGCAGCACGCGCCCGTCCCGGTCGATCCAGACCGAAGATGAGATCCCCTCCAGATCGCGGTCGACCCTGACGGCGTCCATCTCGGCGCCGCTGCGCAGGACGAGGCGCTCATCGCCCACCACCCGGAAGTTCAGGATCCGCCGGCCCAGGGTGAGCGGGTCGAAGATCCCGAGCTCCGCTTCTCTACCGAGGCTGCCCCGGGCGAGCAGCGGGTAGATGGCGCTGGTGAGCACCGGCCCGCGGCCGGCCGTGACCGGCAGGTTGACCTTCTTGCCCATCAGCTCGCCCATCACCTGGCACACCCCGGTCTCGATGGCGCAGCTGCCGCGCACCTTGATGCGGCCCACGCCGTCCAGCCGCCCCAGCAGCAGGGCCGCGACCCCGCCCAGCTTCAGGATGCGGCGGATGTCCGCGTCCACCCGCAGCGCGGCCAGGCTCAGGTCCGGGTGCAGGGTCAGCTGAGTGTCCACCACCTCGGTCTGCCCCACCTTGAAGCGCGTGCTCACGCGCCAGCCCGACCGCTCCCGCTTGACCCGGTTGAGCACGGTGCCGAGGCGCCGCTCGCCCATGTACAGCCCCATGCGCTGGTTGCCCTCCATCATGTGCAGCAGGTCGCCGTCCGGCCCACCAGAGGAGGCGACGCCGGTGCGCAAGGCCAGGGCGATGAAGGAGGCGGCGAAGGCCAACAGCCAGCCGACGTCCGTCACCCTGCGCAGGGGCGACGAGGCGCGCAGCAGTTGTCTGGCTCTGCTCATTGCCAGTAACTATTCACTGTCGACCGGCGGCTGTCGACCGTGGGGGCCCTGGTCGCCGACTGTCGGACTCAATTGCTCAGGGCCGCGGCCGCTGTGGCCGCCACCTCGTCCAGCCGGTCGCCGGGCAGGGTCCGCACGTCCAGCACCAGGGTGTCTTCCTCGATGCGGGCGATGATCGGCGGGTCGCCAGCGCGCAGGTCCGCCTCCAGCATGTCCGCGGTGCGCTCGGGGTGGTGCAGGGTCACGGCGAAAGAGCCGGGAGCGGCCAGTGGCGATGCCCCGCCACCCACGCGGGAGATAACCGGCGAGACCCCCACAACCCAGGGCTCGGGCAGGCTGCGCTGCAGGACATCGCGCAGGTGGTCGGCCCGGGCGCGCAGCGTGTCGCTGGAGGTGGCGAGCATGGCCGCCACGGGCAGGCGGGCCTCGGCCTCGCCGTCGCGGTACGCCTCGAGGGTGGCCACCAGCCCGGCCAGGGTCATCTTGTCCGGGCGCAGCGGCCGCATGAGCGGGTGGGCCCGCAGCCGCGCCACCCACTCCGCGCGCCCAACGATGATGCCTGCCTGGGGGCCGCCGAGCAGCTTGTCCCCGCTGAAGCTCACCAGATCGAACCCGCTGGCCACGGCGTCCTGCACCGTGGGCTCGCCGGGCAGGCCGAGGCGGTCAAGGGGGATCAGGCTCCCCGAGCCGAGGTCGAACATGGTGGGCACGCCGCGGCGTCGGCCGATGGCGGTGAGCTCCGCAGGCTCCACCTCCTTGGTGAAGCCCACCACCGCGAAGTTGCTCTGGTGGGCCTTGAACAGCAGCGCGGTCTGCTCGTTGATGGCAGCCTCGTAGTCTCGCGGGTGGGTGCGGTTGGTGGTGCCCACCTCGCACAGGATGGCCCCGGAGGCGGCCATCACGTCCGGGATCCGGAAGGAGCCGCCGATCTCGATCAGCTCGCCGCGGCTCACCACCACCTCGCGGCCGCTGGCCAGGCATGAGAGGCAGATCAGCACGGCGGCGGCGTTGTTATTGACCACCACCGCGTCCTCGGCGCCGGTGAGCTCGCGCAGGATGCCCGCGGCGTGGGTGTGGCGGCTGCCGCGCTTGCGCCCGGACAGGTCGTACTCCAGGTTGGAGTAGCCGCTGGCCACCTGCGCCATGCGCGAGAGCACCTGCTCCGAGAGGGGCGCGCGGCCGAGGTTGGTGTGGACCACCACCCCCGCCGCGTTGAACACCGGCAGCAGCGAGGGACGCAGCAGCTGCTCTACCCGGGCGCCCACCGCCGCGGGATCCAGCTCGGCAGCGGAGCCGCTCCCCTCGATGATCTCGCGCCGCAGGGCGTCTATCTCCTCCCGCGCCGCCCGCACCAGCGCCCAGCGGGGGACCCCGTCCGGAGCCCCCGCCTCAAGCGCCTTGACCGCCTCGTCCACCGACGGCAGAGCCCGCAGCAGCTGTCGTTTTTCATCATTCATGGGGTGGCAGTATAGCAAAGCCCGGTGCGAGAACCTGGAGCCAGGGACCATTAACCTGTAGCCTGAAGCCTGAAGCCTGAAGCCTCAAAAATGACCCCCCAGAGCCTCAGCGCGCTGCTCGCCGCCATCATCACGCTCTCCATCGGGCTGAGCGTATTCCTGCGCGACCGGCGTCGGCGGGCCTATTTCACGTTCGCGGTCTTCTCTTTCGTGCTCTTCTTCTGGTTCCTGTTCCGCTTCCTGGCGCTGTCGGTGGAATCGGGGGCGCTGTTCTGGATCAGCCAGCTGGCCGCCACCGCCATCCCCTGGGCCGCAGAGCGGTTCTTCCTCACCTTCCTGGCCGAGGACCCGCGTCACCCGCGCCCCGTCCCCAGGCGGGTGTACCTGCTGACCGCCCTGTTCGTGCTCGGGCTGATCTACGGCGCCCTGTTCTACCCCATGCACCGCCACTGGGTGTTCCACGTGGGCCTGCTCACCTTCATCTTCGGCGCGCTCTACCACTGCATGTACCTGATCTACGAGCGCCAGCGGGCGGCGGCCTCCCGGCCCGAGGCGACCCGGCTGATCTACCTGCTGGTGGGCGGCGGCGCAGCGGTGACCCTGGCCCTCATCGACTTCGTGCCGCGAGAGTGGGCCGCCCTGCCCCCGGTGGGCAACGTGCTCACCATCATCTACATGTACTTCATCAGCCAGACCCTCTTTCACTACCGGCTGCTCGACATCAAGGAGCTGCTGGGCAAGATGGTCAACCTGTCGGTGCTGGTGCTGACCCTCACCATCATCTACGGGCTGCTGCTCGCCTGGGTCGGCGCCGACCAGACCGGCACCTTCTTCTTCAACACCATCGTGGCCAGCTTCGTCATCCTGGTGATCTTCGAGCCGCTGCGGGGCTGGATCGAGGACCGGGTCAACCGATGGATGTTCCGTGAGAAGTACGAGTTCTCTCGCCGCCTGCTGCTGCTGCGCCAGGAGCTGGCCAACATCATCGACGTGAGGACCGTGGTCAGCCGCGTGCTGGGCGAGCTGGAGGCGTCGGAGCGGGTGACCCACGCCAGCCTGTTTCTGGCCAACCCTTCGGGGGGCACCTTCCACCTGGCCGGGCACCTGGGGCCGGCGCCGGCGGAGGTGCTGGACGGCGCGGCCCACGGGCTGTTCATGAGCCGGCTCAAGGAGGCGGGCCTGGTGACCCAGGAGGCGCTGGAGCAGCAGCTCAACCACCAGCTGGGCGAGGGGCAGGAGGACGCCTCGCTGGCCACGCGCAACATCATGGCCGCCCTGGAGGAGCTGGAGGCGGGGGTGTGCATCCCGCTGATCTGGGAGAGCCAGATGCTCGGCATCCTGAACCTGAAGGACGACCGGCTGCGCGAGGCGTACGCCTCGGAGGAGCTGGACGAGCTGCGCAAGGTGGCGATGCAGGCCGCCATCACCCTGCGCAACTCCAAGGTGTACGAGCAGATGAAGGAGCGGGACCGGCTGGCGGCGCTGGGGCAGATGGCCGCGGGCCTGGCCCACGAGATCCGCAACCCGCTGGGCGCCATCAAGGGCGCGGCCCAGCTGCTGCACTCCCAGGACGACGAGGTGGAACCCGAGGAGCAGGGCACGGGGCCGAACATCATGGAGGACGACGAGGCGGTGGAGTACCTCGGGATCATCGTCGAGGAGGTGGACCGCCTGGACCGGGTGGTCTCACAGTTCCTCGGCTACGCCAGGCCGTACCGCGGCGATCCCACATCGCTGGACGTCAACCAGGTGGTGCGCAAGACGCTGAACCTGCTGGAGCCGCAGGCCAACGGCGTGGAGATCACCGTCGACCTGGCCGACGAGCTGCCCGCCGTGAGCGCCGACCCGGAGCAGCTCAAGCAGGTGCTGCTGAACCTGGGACTCAACGGGCTGCAGGCCATGGAGGGGCGCGGGACCCTGTCGGTGTCCACGAAGATTCGGCGCGGGGGGACCTCTCGCCGCGGGAACGTCGCTGGCGAGATGGTGGAGGTCGCCGTGTCCGACTCCGGGCGAGGCATCCCCGCCGAGGCGCTGGAGAACATCTTCATCCCCTTCTTCACCACCAAGGAGACCGGCACCGGCCTCGGCCTGCCCATCTGCCAACGAATCATCGAAAACCACCACGGCACCATCGAGGTCCAGAGTCACCCCGGCAAGGGCGCCACCTTCAGCGTGCTGTTGCCCACCGAGACCAGCCTGACGGGCACCATCAAATAGCGGGAGCCTCTCTGGCTCGCTAGCGGTACGAGATGATCTTGTAGACGGCGTTGAGCAGCTCATCGCACCCGAACGGCTTGGGGACGAAAGGCAGATCGTGCTGCTCCATGTAGCGGGT
>CAZEFW010000054.1:0-49517 GCA_964511535.1 uncultured Myxococcales bacterium
TCAACTCCGACGCGGTGGACAGCCTGGTGATCTACAAGGGCGGCACCCCGGCCCGGTACGGCACCCGCTCGGCCTCGGTGCTGTCGGTGAAGATGATCGGCGACGAGGTTGACCGCTTCAAGGCCAAGCTGGGCATCGGGCTGATCACCTCCAAGCTTGCGGTCCAGGTGCCCATCATCAAGGGCAAGCTCTGGGCCAGCCTGGCGGGCCGCTCGTCGTACCTCTCCATCGGCAACATCCACGACGTGGTCAAGGACGACTGCGAGGAAGATGACGCCAGCGCCAAGGGCGGCAAGGGCGGCGCCTGCTCCCGGGCCTCCGGTGGCGTATACGCCAGCAAGGGCGCCGGGGCCACCACGGACGAGGAGTTCTACTTCTTCGGCCGCCCGGAGAACTGGTACGACATCAACCCCAAGCTGGTGTGGAAGGTCAGCGAGGATCACAGCCTGAACCTCACCGGCTTTTTCAGCGAGGACAACTCCATCCTCATCGGCGAGGTCTGGTCCGGCACCCGCGCCGGGGCACTGCGGTGGAACGCCCAGTGGACCGACAAGCTGCTCTCGGAGACCACCGGTTATTACAGCGAGTACTTCACCAAGAACATCTCCGGCATCTACCACTTCAGCTCCGGCATCAAGACCGGCGGGGCGCGGCACCACTTCACCTGGTTCCCGTTCAAGGAGATGACCGTCACCACCGGCTTTGACGTCGAGTACCAGGACTACAACCACGGCTCCCTGGAGGACAAAACCCAGGACGACGGCGGCAAGTTCATGCCCCCCATGCAGTCCCTCGAGACCGGGGTGCACGCCGGGGTGCAGTGGAACGACATCTTCCCCGGGCTCTCGGCCTACCTGGGCCTGCGCTACTCGCTCTTCTTCCGCCTGGGCCCGGGCGACACACACGAATGGGATCCCAACACCAACGAGGCCCTGCCCGGCACCACCATCCCCCACGATGGCGGCGAGGTCATGGCCACGCACCACAACCCGGAGCCGCGCTTCAACGTCACCTACGCGTTCAACGACGCCAACTCCCTCAAGTTCTCCTACAACCGATCCGCCCAGTACCTGCGGCTGATGACCAACAGCATGCAGCTCACCTGGTACGACATCTGGATGCCCTCCACGGAGAACATCCCGAGCATGACCACCGACCAGGTGGCCCTGGGCTACTTCGCCTCCATCCTGAGCGGCAGTAAGTGGCAGATCGACGCCTCCGTGGAGGGCTACTACAAGGACCACAACAACGTGGCCGACTTCGAGGACGGGCTGCACAACTACCTGGTGAACAACCTGGAGGCCTACGTGGCCACCGGCGACGGGCGCTCCTATGGGCTGGAGTTGATGATCAAGAAGCAGAAGGGCTGGTTCACGGGCTGGCTCTCCTACAACCTGGGCCGCTCCGAGCAGAAGATCGACGGCATCAACCGGGGCGAGTGGTACCCGTCCAAGTTCGACAAGACCCACGATTTTACCGCCCTGCTCAGCGTGGAGCCGCTGTCGCAGTTCGTGCCCGGCCACAAGCTCTACTTCACGGCGCTGTTCATCCTCTCCACGGGCAACGCCATCACCCTGCCCGAGGGGTACTACTACATCTCGGGCGTCCCCTTCCCCTACTGGGACGGGCGCAACCGCTACCGCCTGCCCACCTACCACCGGCTGGACCTGGGGCTCAAGTACCAGGTGGATATCTGGCGCACGCTGAAGACCACCATCGAGGTGAACCTGTACAACCTGTACGACCGGCGCAACGTCAACTCCATCACCTACAGCCAGAACTACGCCGGCAGCAAGGGGAAGAGCAGCTCCACGTACGACCCGAACAAGCCGCTCTTCAACCCCTACGGCATCAGCTACTACGGGTTCAGGCCGTCAGCGACCCTGACGGTGGAGTACTAAGGAGATGAAAATGACAACGACGATAAAGACTCATCTCTCTCTCCTGCTGGCCGCCGCGCTGCTTGTATCGTGCGACGGCTTCTCCACCGCCACGGTTGACGTGGACCCGGTGGTGCAGGACATGACCGAGGTGCTGGTGATCAACGCCGAGATCGAATACGACGCGTTCAACAAGCAGGGCAAGCCCGCCTGGGCCCACATCAGCTACACCGAGGACATCGACGCCCTGGTCACCACGCCGCAGAAGTTCGAGAACACGGCCACGGTGACCCTGACGGTGGACGACGGCACCAGCGAGGAGCTCAAGCTGGTCACCACCGGAACCTTCGCCAACAAGGGGCTCTACACCGGCAGCACCATCCTCGGGACCGAGGGCAAGACCTACACCCTGACGGTCAAGGTGGGGAGCAAGACCTACGTCGCCAAACACCACATGTTCAAGGAGCCCGGCATCGCCTGGCTGGCCATCAACGGCTACACCTCCGGCGGCGTGGAGACAGCCTATTCCATCACCAGCAGCGCGGGCGACGCCAAGGGCAAGGCCGGCGGCTACGGCGAGGAGTGGAAGGTGCTGGACCCGGCAGCCACCCGCGACCGGTACCTGTTCGAGTGGTACACAAACGGCGTGCACGACGTGCGGCGGGACTGGGTCATCGACGACAACCGGGTGGTCAACTCCACCAAGGACGGCGTCACCAACCAGGAGGGGCTCAAGCTGTTCAACCCCACCATCAACCCGTCATCCAACCAGCACATCGGCTTCCGCGCCGCCGAGGTGGACAAGCCGACCTACGACTACTTCAACATGTACGAAAAGATCGCGCGCGGCCTCATCGGCGTGGGCTCGGTGACGCCGTACAACCCGAAGTCCAACTTCTCCGGGGGGCGCACCGTGGGCAACTTCCGCGCGGTCTCCTTCTCATACGTCGCGGCCCTGACCCCGCCCACGCCGTGCACCACCGTCAAGGGCGGCGCGGTGACGATGCAGTTCGCCGTCTCACCCCTGATGTCGGACGGCAAGACGTCATACTTCACCAAGTACCACCTCTACTCGGGCACGGTCTCGGGCGTGGACTACAAGTCCACCAAGGTGGAGATCACGCCCACAAGCAAGGACGGCAAGCTCCTGATGCACACGGTCACCAGCCCTGCCTCGGGGGCCAACTACTTCCGCCTCCAGGTGGAGGACAAGGACGGCTTCGTCTCGCCCCTGTCGCCGGAGGTCACGGCCGACACAGCCAAGGATGTGGACAACTGCAAGAGCGGCGGCACCACGCCCACCACGCCGTGCGGCGACCTGACCAAGGCGTGCGACCCGAAGAAAGACAAGGCGTGCATCGCCAAGGACAAGAAGGTCTACGAGTGCTCGGCCAAGGGAACCTGGACCGAGAAGAAATCCAGCGGCAAGGGCGGGCCCATGACCTGCGGCAGCGAGACCAAGCAGTGCGACGAGGTCTATGACGCGGCCAAGGGCAAGTGGTGCAACATCGGCGGCAAGTGGTGGCAGTGCAAGGACGGCAAGTGGATCCCCCCGGGTGGTGGCAAGTAGATGACTGGACGGCGACAAGCTTGCCTCTCACAGAGGCACAGAGGCACGGGGAGAGGCACAGCTTCTTTCTGTGCCTTCGTGTCTCCGTGTCTCCGTGAGAGATTCATTTCCTCCGTCCTGTTTGTATTGCTTGTTGCTGTCTCTTTTCCCGCCGCGGCCGAGGCTCCAAGCTTCGACTACGACGCGGAGATCAAGCGCAAGAAGGCGGAGCTCAAGCGCGTGGCCAGGCAGCTGGCCGCCGTGAAGAAGGCCACGAAGCAGGACGCGGCCGAGTTCGAGGCGTACAAGGCCCGCACGAAGGAGCGAGCCCAGGGCATCATCAAGCAGACCGCGGAGATCCAGAAGTCCACTGGCGAGCTGCGGCGCAAGTACGATCGGCTGGGCGCCATCATCGGCGGGCACCGGCGCAAGGTGAAGGGGTACGCGGCGCGGCAGAAGAACTTCACCGCCCGGCTGATCCAGCACTGCGATTCACTCATCGCCACGGCCAAGACCCTGTCGCCCATGCTCTCGGGCAAGGCGGCGGCGGCGCTGGACTATCTGAAGAGCGAGCTGAAGGGCGGCAGCACCGACAACATCGAGGGTCTGCACCGCCTGGTGCGCATCGCGAGGCAGCTGGACTCCCAGCTCATGGATGTCCAGGTGTCCCAGGGCAGCTCGCCGCTGCCGCAGATCACGGGCACCTGCCACCGCATCAGGGTGGGCGGCGTGTTCGAGGCCGTGGTCAAGGGCGAGTCCGCCGCGGTGTGGGATTTCGACACCGGCAAGTGGCGCCTGCTGAACGACCCGGCAACGGCCAGGCTGATCATGGAGGCGGTTGAGGTACGCAACGGCAAGAAGAAACCGGCGCTTGTGAGCTTGCCGCTGGCCTCGAAGGCCAGGCCCTCGGCTGGTGCGCCTGAAACGCGGCGAGACGCCGCGTCTACCCCGGCGCCCGAAAAGAAGGCGGTGCAGAAGTGAACCGCCATCCTGCTCCGCAGGCCTCTCACAGAGGCACAGAGGCACGGAGCCCACGAAGGTTCCAAATGGGACCCTCCCCCAAACGCCGTGCCTCTCTGTGCCTCCGTGTCTCCGTGAGAGGGCTGTTCCTGCTGTCCCTGTTTGTCCTCGTTCTCCCATCCCTCGCCCACGCCTGGCCCTGGGACAAGAAGAAGGTCGACCCCAACGCGGCCAAGAAAAAACAGCTCGCCGCGCTCAACGTCAAACTGCAGGCCCAGCGCGACAAGCTGCAGAGCCTTATCTCCGCCCGCTGGAAGGCCAAGCAGCGGTACGTGGCCCAGCGAGAGGTGGACAAGGAGGGGCTGACCCGCCTGCGCGAAGCCCAGGAGCGGGCCTACATGGAGCAGTCCCGGGTCAAAGAAGAGGTCTTCGCCCGGGACAAGACCATCGAGGACACCCGCAAGAAGGCCGAGGACGCCAAGGAGACCTGGAAGGCGGTGGGCCAGACCCTGGACGACAAGCTGGAGAAGGAGGCCGAGAAGATCCAGGGAAACTTCCCCCAGGACGTGGAGCAGCGGCGGCTCGACCTGGAGAAGGCGCGCGAGGTGGAGACCAAAGACGGCGAGCTCGCCGGGCTGGACGCCTACCTCGCGGGCTACTTCGGCAAGTACATCGCCGCAGGCACGCGCATCACGGTGAGCAAGCAGCGCATCCTGCCCGAGAGCGGCTCTCCCCGGGGCGTGCAGCTGGCCCGCTTCGGCACGGTGTATGCCTACGGCATGTCCGACGACGGCGAGGCGTGGGTCATCACCCAGACCGGCCGCCTGGGCGAGGGGCGCTTCGCGGTCAACCCGGTGGTGGCGCCGGAGCTGAAGGCGCACCTCACCGCGGCCTATCCCGGCTGGCTGGCAGGTAACCGGGTTTCAGGCAAGCCGGTGATGCTGGACATCATCCAGAACGCCTCGTCGCGCAACCTGATCAGCGGCAAGAAGAAGGGCCGCGAGGAGCTGGCCCGGGATTACCTGAAGAAGGGCGGCGTGACCATGATCCCGCTGCTGCTGCTGCCCGCGTGGGCGCTGCTGATCATCCTGTACAAGTTCATGCAGCTGGCGCTGCTGCATCGCCGCGGATGGTTCCTCTCGCGCAAGGTGGTCAAGCTGCTGGAGGCCGGCGACCTGGAGGGGGCGCGCCAGGCCGCCCGGAAAAAATGGGGCGCGGTGGCGAAGGTCATCCGCACCTGCCTGGAGGACACCAGCAGAGGCAGGGAGGCAACGGAGCGAGCGGTCAAGGAGACCTTGTTGCGCCAGGTCCCGTCGCTGGGCCGCCACCTGACGACCCTGGCGGTCATCGCCGGCGCCGCCCCCCTGCTGGGCCTGCTCGGCACGGTGACCGGCATGATCACCCTGTTCGAGGTGATCACCAATTACGGCACCGGCGATCCCAAGATCATGGCCGCTGGCATCTCCGAGGCCCTGATCACCACCCAGACCGGCCTCATCGTGGCCATCCCGATCTTGCTGGTGCACAACATGCTGCGAAACCGGAAGAACCGGCTGCAGGAGGAGATGGAGAAGAACGCGGTGACCATAATGAACCGCATCTGGCCGGGGAGTAGCCAGGTTTCTCACGGAGACACGGAGGCACGGGGAGAGGGCACGGAGGAATGAAAATGGGGGAGAATGAAATCGGGACGGTTGTCGTGGATTGTGCGGTCAAGTTGCACCAGGCGCTTGGGCCGGGATTGCTCGAGTCCGTGTATGAGGCGATTTTTGCCAGGCAGATCGAAAAGCGCGGACTTGCAGTGGAACGTCAGGTGGCCATTCCCGTGGAGTTCGACGGTGAGAGGTTCGAAGTGGGATTTCGAGCCGACCTGATCATCGACAGCAAAGTGATCATCGAGCTCAAATCCGTCGAGCGGGTCAAGCCTGTGCACAAGAAGCAGCTGCTCACCTACCTTCGACTCACAGGCCTGAAGCTGGGATACCTGCTCAACTTCAATGAAGCCCTGATGAAGAGCGGCATCACGAGGATTATCAATGGAACCCTCCCATAAAAGATCCTCCGTGCCCTCTCCGTGCCTCCGTGCCCCCGTGAGAGGCTACTCCGTGCCCTCTCCGTGCCTCCGTGCCCCCGTGAGAGGCTACTCCGTGCCCTCTCCGTGCCCTCTCTGTGTCTCTGTGTCTCCGTGAGAGGTTCATGACCTTTGACCGCACCATAGATCTCTTCCTCTCCTCCTTCGAGAAGGGCGGCCACGTCATGTGGGCCATCCTGGGGGTGTCTTTTGTGATCTGGTACGTGGGCTTCGGGCGGCTGTTTGCGCTGGTCTGGGTCAGCCTGGCGCGGCGGCGGTTTCTGGGTCGGATCCGGTCGGGTGCCGCGGGTGGCGCCTGGACGGCGCCGTTCAACGCCTTCCTCGCCGCCTTGCCCGACATCAAGCAGGGGCGGCGCAGCCTCGCTTTCCATTACCGCGAGCTGCTGGTCTCTCTGGTGCCTGACCTGGATCGGGGATTCTCCACCATGACTGCCTGGATCGCCGTCGCGCCGCTGCTCGGTCTGCTCGGCACGGTGGTGGGCATGGTGGAGACCTTCGAGGTGATCAACCTGTTCGGCATCGGCAACCCGCACCTGATGGCCCAGGGCATCAGCGTGGCCCTGCTCACCACCCAGGCGGGGCTCATCGTGGCCTTCCCGGCGCTCATCTTCCGGCTGCTGCTGGCCAACCGGAAGAAGAAGCTGGTGGAGAAGTTGGTGGGCGACCAGGACCGCATCGCCCGCATGCTGCAGGGGGCCGCCTGATGGCTGACGACTTTCGCATCCTGGACAAGGAAGACGAGGCAGCGGACATCAACATCGGCCCGCTCATCGACATGGTGTTCATCCTGCTCATCTTCTTCGTCATCACCACCAACTTCACCCGGCAGACCGGCATCGACGTGACCAAGCCCAAGGCGCAGACCGCCATCAGCCAGGGGCAGAAGGTGATCCTGGTGGGCATCAGCCGGGAGGGCACCATCCACGCCTACGGCCGGCAGATGAGCCCGGAGCGGCTGCAGTCCCTCATCCAGGAGGAGGTGCTCAAGAAGCCGGACCTGTCGGTGGTCATCGTATCGGACAAGCAGGCCGAGCTGGGCAAGGCGGTGCAGGTGATGGACATCTGCGCCCTGGCCGGGGCCAAGAAGGTCTCGCTCTCCGCGGACAAGAACAAGTAGCGCCATGAGCCTGCTCGCCTTCCCCATCAAGATCGCCGCGGCCGTGGGGGTGAACTATCTGCTGTTCATCCTCTTCCCGGTGTTGCACGCGCTGTTCGGCGGGGCAGGGGACCCGAGCCTGAACCAGCTCAACCAGCGCAGGGTCGTGGCGCAGCTGATCAAGAAGAAGGAGAAGAAGAAGAAGAAAGAGAAGCGCCGCATCCGCAAGGTGCGCACCGCGCGCTCTCGACGCAACCAGAACCGGTTCAACCTCAAGTTCACCCCGAACCTGGGGGCCATGGGAGGCGAGGGTGTGGCGGTTGACGCCCACGAGGCGAAGGCGGTGATCTTCAACGAGGGCGAGACTGACGAGAGCCCGGTGCCGCTACGGGTCACGCCGGTTCCTTTCCCGGAGGCGGCCAAGGCCAAGGGGCTGTCCGGCAAGCTCATCGTGGAGATCATCATCGGGCGGCGGGGCAAGGTGGAGTCGGTGAAGATCATCGAGTCGCCCCACTCCATGTTCTCCACCGCCGCGCGGCGGACGGTGATGGGCTGGAGGTTCAAGCCGGGCAAGAACAAGGGCGTGCCCGTGCGCGTGCGGGCCCGGAAAGTGATCGAGTTCAGGCTGGATAAATGATCGTGTATCGCGACAAACCCATGCAGCCCGAAAAGCCTCTCACGGAGCCACGGAGAAACAGAGAGGACACAGAGGGATTTGGGTTGGGGGTGGGGAGGAGTGTTCTGAGGGTGGAGGCGGGCCCCTGGACCAGACGCTCTGAAATCTCTGTGCTCTCTCATTTCCTCGGTGCCTCCGTGAGAGGTTTGGTCTTGCTCCTGTTCCTGCTGCTCCTCCCCTCCCAGGCCGGCGCCCAGTATCTGAAGAAGGCGAACACCCTGTACAACCAGGGCAAGTATGCGCGGGCCATCGCCACCTACAAGAAGGCGGTGGCGAAGGGGGAGAACCCGACGCTGTGCTACTTCAACCTGGCCAACACCTACTTCCAGACGGCAGAGCTTTCCCGGGCCATCGTCTATTACCGAGCCTCCATCGACGCGGCGCCCGACTTCTTCATGAGCCACCTGAACCTGGCGGTGACCTACTACATGCTCGACGAGATCGGCGACGCCATCGCCCTGCTCAAGCGGGCGCTGGAGCTCAAGCCTGGGCACCTCAAGGCGAGCACCATGCTGGCCGCCTCCTACCGCCGCGCCGGTGACCTGCCCCGGGCGGCCACCCTGTTCGAGCGCATCTACGAGAAGCACCCGGACCAGCACAAGGTCTGCCTCTCCCTGGGCGAGATCTACCGCGAGATGGACGACCCCCACGAGGCGGAGAAGTGGCTGCTGCGCTACCCACAGAGCGGCAAGCACCGCCTGAGCGTGCTGCAGATGCTGGCCGAGATCCACGAGCGCGAGGGGAACCTGGACAAGGCGATCTACTACCTGCGCCAGGTGGCGGGCGCGGACCGCAAGAACCGCTGGGCCCACTACCAGTTCGTCATCCTGCTCAACCGCACGGGCCACGCCCTGGTGGCACTGGAGGAGGCCGAAAAGGGCATGGAGCTGTACCGAGCCTTCGCCGAGATGGCCCTGTTCGCCGGCAACGTTGCCTTCGAGCAGAAGCTCTACTCTCGAGCCGAGGAGCACTACAAGCGGGCCGTCAAGCTGGGTAACCCCGGCGCCGTGGTCGGCCTGGAGAACATCCGCACCATCCGGGAGAACGCAAAATGAAAGTCCGCACCCTGACCGCCATCCTCGTCGCCATGCTGCTCTGTGGCGCCTGCACCGAAGACGCGGTGGTGGACTCGAGCTTCCACTTCACCAGCTTCCCCGACTTCTTCAACTGGAACATCCGCAACCCGGAGCCAGGGTGGGATCAGGCCGTGGGCTGGTATCTGGACCAGGTGAAGAAGGACGGCCCTGCGTTCGCGCTCATCGCAGGGGATATCGCGGACGCCCGCTGGAACCAGACCGCCGAGCAGGTGAGGACCAACACCAATCTCTACTGGACGGCGTTCAAGAAGCGCTTCGACGACAAGGGGATCACGGTCTACATCGCGCCGGGAGACCACGAGTACGGCGACAACGCGGGCCTTGCCATCCCGACGCTGGCGCGGGTCTTCGGCGAGCAGTTCGACGCCATCCTCGACATGCCCGAAAACGGCCCCGCCCACAAGAAGGGCCGGGCCTTCTCCGTGGAGAAGGAGAACCTGGCGGTGATCACCGTGGACACCTTCGAGGACGCGGGCAGCCGCTTCTCGGTGACCGTCTCGGGCAAGCAGCTGGCCTGGCTGGAGGAGCAGCTCAAGAAGTTCCAGAGCAAGGAGTTCATCATCGTCCAGGGGCACGCCCCGGTGGTGGGGCCGGTGAACAGCAAGTGGTCCAGCGGGCTGATGATCGAGGGCGGCACCAACAGCGCCTTCTGGAAGCTGATGGTCAAGTACGGCGTGGACGCCTACTTCTGCGGGGAGCACCACGCCTTCACCGCGACGCAGAAGGACGGCATCTGGCAGGTGGTGCATGGCCACCTGTGGGGCTACGACACGACCCTGCATTACCTGCGCGGCAGCGTGGCGCCCGGCCAGCTGGTGCTGGGGCGGTTCGACGTGGGGGTGGAGTACAGCGGCGGCAGCCTCACCGCCCAGCACTCGGGCGGCAAGGGGCCACGGGAGAAGGTGGCCATCTCCGCCGCCGCCAGGAGCAGCGGCCCCGCCCTGGTGGGCCAGCTCATCATCCGCGTCGGCGGCGACGGCAAGAAGACCTCCACCCCGAGCGGCGTGTTCCTGGGCAGCGCCGCCGTCAAGGACGCCGGCAAGGGCACCAAGCCGGACGGCGGCAAGGGCAAAACTGACGGCGGCAAGGGCAGGTGCCAGGAGGGCCAGGTGTACGAGGGCAAGGGCGGCAAGTGGATCTGCAAGAACGGCAAGTGGGTCAAGGTGTCCTCGTCCGACGCCGGCGCGGGCAAGGACCTGGGCTCGAAGAAGAAGGGCTAGCGTTGGCAGGAAACCGCGCTACGAACATCAACCATGAGCGTCGACATCCAGACCGAGATCCAGATCTCCAGGCCGCCAGATCAGGTGGCGGCCTACGCGGGCGACCCCGATAACGCGCCCGAGTGGTATGTGAACATAGAGTCCATCGAGTGGGAGACCGAGCCGCCAGTGGCCGTGGGATCACGCATGGCCTTCGTGGCGCGATTTCTGGGCCGGCGCATGGCCTACACCTACGAGGTGGTGGAGCTGGAGCCGGGGCGGAAGTTGGTGATGCGTACGGCCCAGGGGCCGTTCCCCATGGAGACCACCTACACCTGGGAGCCGGCGGGCGAAGGCGAGACGCGCATGACCCTGCGCAACCGGGGCGAGCCGAGCGGCTTCTCGAAGATCGCGGCGCCGCTGATGAAGGCCGCCATGCGGCGGGCGAACCTCAAAGACCTGGCCCTGCTCAAGACGATCCTGGAGGGTTAGTCGGCGGCGCGTCGAGGCGATACACTGGGCGTATCACCTCAACGGACGGGAGGTCGCCATGCGCGCCTTGAACGGGAGATGGAGGCTGGCCGCGTTGACCAGCGCGGCGCTGGCGCTGGGCGCCGCCTGCAGCGACGACAGCAGGAAAGTGGATCCCCGGGATGCCGGGGTGCCGGACGCCCCGGCCATCAAGGACGGCTCCGCGCCGGATCTGGCGCAGCCGGACCAGAAAGCGACCCCGGATCTGTCGCTGCCCGACCTGCCCCGGCCAGACATCGACCCCTGCGGCCCGGGCACGGTGTTCTGCGCGGCCCAGGGCAAGTGCGTGGACACCAAGACCGACAACAAAAACTGCGGCGCCTGCGGCGTGGCGTGCAAGGCGTCGGAGATCTGTTCGGCCGGCAAGTGCGCCTTCCTCTGCCCCGGCACGCTGAGCAAGTGCGGGACGTCCACGGCGCCGTACTGCGCCAACCTGCAGAGCGACAACAAGAACTGCGGCGCCTGCGGCACCGCCTGCAAGTCTTTGGAGCTGTGCTCCGCGGGCAAGTGCGCGCTGCAGTGCGTGGCGGGGCAGACCAAGTGCTCCGCCGGGGGCGTGGATTTCTGCGCCAACCTGCAGAGCGACAACAAGAACTGCGGCGCCTGCGGTACCGCCTGCAAGGCCACGGAGGCGTGCAGCGCGGGCAAGTGCGCGTTCACCTGCCCCGGGGCGCTGACCAAGTGCGGGACATCCACGGCGCCGTACTGCGCCAACCTGCAGAGCGACAACAAGGACTGCGGACAGTGTGGCGCGGCGTGCAAGGCGACGGAGGTGTGCAGCGCGGGCAAGTGCGCGCTGCAGTGCCCGTCGGGCCAGAGCAAGTGCACCTCCGGCGGCAATGACTTCTGCGCCAACCTGCAGAGCGACAACAAGAACTGCGGCGTATGCGGCACCGCGTGCAAGAGCTGGGAGGTGTGCGCCGCGGGCAAGTGCACGGTGCAGTGCCCGTCGGGCCAGAGCAAGTGCACCTCGGGCGGCATCGACTTCTGCGCCAACCTGCAGAGCGACAACAAGAACTGCGGCGCGTGCGGCACCACCTGCAAGAGCTGGGAGGTGTGCGCCGCGGGCAAGTGCGTGCTGCCCTGCGCCAAGGGCCTGACCGATTGCAGCGGTTCATGCGTCGACCTGCTCACCGACGCCAAGAACTGCGGCAAGTGCGGCGGCGCCTGCGCCAGCACCCAGATCTGCGTCAAGGGCAAGTGCGGCACCGCCACCACCTGCGCATCGCTCCTGGCCGCCAACCCCTCGGCCAAGAGCGGCACCTACACCATCCAGCCCTCGGCCTCGGTGAAGCCGTTTTCGGTGTACTGCGACATGGCGGGCCACAACGGCGGCTGGATCCTGTTCGCCAAGCTGGGCGCCACGGTGCACCCGTCCAAAAAGACGGTGCCCCTCACCACGGACCGCGGCGCCGCCTCCATGGCCAACGGCAACCCGCCCATCACGACGGAGTACGTCAACTGGGACATGAAGCGCTTTGACAGCTTCGGCAGCACCTGGACCGTGCGCGCCATGGTGGACACCGGCAACAACGGCAAGCACTACCAGTACACCTTCTTCCGGCCGGCCAGCGGCCAGACGGTGCTGCCGAGCACGGCGGGCACCAACTGGCTCGGCACCTCCACCGCCAGCAAGATGCTGCACCTCACCATGTCCACAACCACAGGCCTGACCAACACCACCTGGCTGCCGGTCTATTCGTGGAATGTCTGCTGCGGCCACACCTACATGATGTTCGGCTACAGGCAGGGCAGCCTCAACGGCCAGTGCATGACCCCCTCCGGCAAGACCGCCAAGTGCCACGCGCCTGCCGGTGGCATCATCAACGAGAACAACAGCGCCATCCGGGGCAGCTACTCGGCGGCCTTCGGCCACGCTGACGGCGTGACCCACGCTCACGGCAAACGGGCGACCTACTGGATCAAGGAGGTCAACGTGGGGGGGACGCCTTGATGGGCGCAGGAGTCTTGAGCTGGGAGTTGGGAGCGGTGCGGAGGTGACAGGCTAAACTGTCAACTGATAACTGTTAGCAGTTGAGGGTTGAGGAGTCGGGAGTCGGGAGTCTGGATATGATTGATTGGCGGATTCTGGTTCTGGGGTGCGCGCTGGGTGTCTTCCTGGGGTGCAGCGAGGAGCCGGTGCAGGTTTTGCCCGGGGACCTGGGGGGGCTGCTGGACGGCGCGCCTCAGCCGGACGCGGCCACGCCGCCGGCGGATCAGGGCCCACCCGGGGCCGACGCCTCGACCGCGCCGCCCACCGGCGCCATCACGGGGGTGGTCAAGACCTTCACCCTCGGCGCGTCCCACACCCTCGGCTACGGGCTGGCTTACGACGCGCATGTCACACCGCACCGGCTGTACGCGGCGGACTTCAGCGACAACAAGATCTACGCCTACGACGTGAGCGCCGACGCGCTGAAGCCGAACCCGGCGGCGGATATCGACACCAAGTCCCTGGGCGCCGCCTTCACTGGCCCCCGCGGCCTGGCCACGGCCCGAGTCAACGGCGCGCGGGTGCTCTTCGCCCTGACCAGCGCCGATCCCGACGGGGACAAGTCGTTTTCCTCGCGGCTCTGGAAGGTCACCCTCGGCCCGGGCAAGCCCACGGCGGACAGCCTCGATCTCGCCCCGTCAGCCTTCGGCGTCGAGGGCGCCGAGGTGTTCGGCCTGGCCTACCGCGCCGCCGACGGCGTGCTCCACATCAGCTACGACACCAGCAAGCTGGCGTCGGCGACCCAGCAGGTGCGCCGGGGCATCCTCCGGTTGCGGGTGGGGCCGAAAAAATCAGGCGGCGATCACTGGGCGGACGCCAGGGCAGGCGCTGCCACGGCAGTGGCTGGCCACATCCCCCACAGCGGGCGCAAGACCAGCGGATCGAAGTACCTTCGCGCGCCGGCATTCGGCCTGGCCCTGGGGCCCGTGGAGGGCCGCGATCACCTGTTCGGCACCAGCTACAACAAGTACCTCTACGCCGCGGACGTCGGCACCGGGCGCGGGCT
Source organism: uncultured Myxococcales bacterium (assembly GCA_964511535.1). Lineage (GTDB taxonomy): Bacteria > Myxococcota_A > Polyangia > CAZCFB01 > CAZCFB01. The sequence continues at coordinate 14,080 of CAZEFW010000054.1, forward strand.
ATTCCACTGGTGGAGCCCCGGCAACCGGTACGCCTACGGGCTGGCCTTCGGGGCAGGCCACCTCTGGGTGCTGGACCGGGTCAGCGGACCGGACCGGGTGCACAAGGTGCGGGTGGCCGGGGACTGGGGCGGGGTGAGCACCGGGCAGCGCCACGTGCGCCGCCTGACCTTCCAGATGAAGTCCACGGCCTTCGCTTCGAGCGCCAAGCCGACGGTGACGCACAACTTCGGGCTGGTCCATCCTGCCGCGCGCCGTCCGGCCCAGGGGGTGGACGAGGCCAGCATCAAGCAGACCCTCTCGCCCGGCGCCAAGGTCACCCGCACCAGCTACGACCCGGCGGGGGACAAGGCCGCCCGTCAAGAGGTCCTCTCGGTGACCTACTCGGGCTCTGCCAAGGCTGGCGACACGCGCACCTCGAGGGTGGAGATGGACTTCTGGAGCTCCGACCGGCGCCACCATGTGTACCCGCACCGGGCCAGCACCGCGGGCGCCGTGGCCAAGAGCTACCTCGCCGACCACAAGCTGATCTACGGCATGCACGACACGGCCACCTACGACAAGGCCGTGGCCGCGGTGAAGGCGGCCATCACCGCCGAGTACGGCGCCGGGGCCGCGGCCTCCACCAACCCGTACTGGGTGGCCCGCGACATCATGGAGGTGCTGCTGGAGCGCTACGACTACGGCAACGTCAGCAAATCCATCAAGGGGCACTACTCGTACAACCCGGCCAACAAGAAGCTGGACCTGTGGCTCGACGGCGTCCCGGGCAACGAAAAGATGTCCTGCTCCACGTCCACGTTCGCCATGTCGGGCATGCTCCGCTACCAGGGCATCCCGACCCGCTGGGTGGGTACCACCAAGCTGCGCAGCGGCTGGGACAAGGACGACGACGGCTTCCGGGGGGAGGGGGAGGGCGCGCTGGACACCTCGTTTCACCGCTGGCCCGAGGTGTGGCTCGGCCCGCTGTACGGCTGGCAGCGCTTCGACCCGACCCCGCCATCCGATGGGCCGCGGGAGCTCTCCCAGTACGAGCTGATGGCCAAGGCGGCCCAGGGCGTGCGGTGGACCGACCTGGTGCTCACCGTGGGCGCCGGCTACCACGAGCCGTTCTTCCGTCAGAAGGACAACAACCAGCGCTACAACATGGCGCCGCGCTACACCGCGCCCATGGACTGGATCGACTCCACCTATCGCCATATTACCTGGAGCAACCCGTGCACCATCAAGGTCACGGGGCCGGCTGGCGGCACGGTCTCCGCGGCCTCACCGTCGGTGACCTGGCAGGTCTCAGGCCGCTGGGACCTCGACCCGAAGGCGACCCTCACGCTCTCGCTGCAGGAGGTGACGTCCAGCGGCAAGGCCACCGGCAGCGCGGTGACCCTGGCCTCGGGCGTGCCGTTCGGGGTCAAGTCGAAGCAGGTGTCCCTGTCGGGCAAGGCCACCAAGGGCAAGACCTACCGGGTGGAGCTCCGCAAGGACGGCGACAGCTACACCGGCGCGGCGGGCGCGGCGTTCACCTACGCGCCCTGAGCACGCCCCCCCCTGCAGCCGGTCGCTGCGGGGCGCCGGCTCCTCGGCGCGGGCAGGGGCAAAGGTTTTTCAGTGGACACCGGCGCGCTCCCCGGGTTCTTGTCGGCAGTGAGATGACGATCCAACAGACCAGCGCGGACTTTGTGCGGCGCTTCCCGGGGCTCTTCTTCGCCACCGCCGAGGTGGCGGAGCCTTCCCAGGTGGAGGCCATCGCGGCGGCCCTGAGCGTGGAAGCGCGGGCCACCATCGCCGCCTGCCTGCCCGGGGACCAGCTCTCGAAGCTGCCCGACGCCAGGCGCGCCGTCATCGAGCGGGCGTACCCCCGGGAGCCGGGCGGCGATGCCTCCGCGCTGGCCGAGCGCTACCCCGACATCCTGGTGGCCACCTGCGCCGCCCTGGAGCCGGAGCAGTTCGTCCGGGTGCTGCGACAGGCCACCCCCGAGCTGCTGGCCAGCCAGAGCGCGGCGCTGGGGGCCGCGGGGCGGCGCTCTGCCCTCTCCCGCATGTCCCCGCGCATGATCCAGGCGCTGCTCGACCATACCCCGGAGGAGGTGCTGCTCTCGTCGAGCCTGCAAGCCCTCGAGGAGATCCAGCAGTACAGCACCACCCTGTACAAGCGGGAGCGCGTCAGGGGAAAGGTGCAGGGAGAGGAGGTGATCGAGGCCAGGCTGCGTATGGACCCCGCCGCCTTCTTCATGCGCTGGGTGGCGGGGCCCTTCAAGGGGCGGCGCGTGCTGTACAACGAGCAGCTGCTGGGCCCGGGCAAGATCCGGGTGCGCGAGGGGGGCCTGCTCGGGATCAAGGCGGTGACCCTGTCCACGGACTCCCCGGTGACCCGCAGGGGGACCCGGCACAGCGCCGTGGAGCTGGGGCTGCACTACCTGACGCACAAGCTCGCCGCAGACTTCCAGCTTGCTGGCCCGCGCGGGCACCTGCAGCGGCGAAACCACGGGGTCCAGGTGCACCAGGGACGCAGCCTCTACGCCATGGAGTCGGTGCTGCCCCGGGACCCTGCCCACGGCTACTATTGCCACCGCATGATCCATTACACGGACTACCTGCTCAGCCTCGAGGTCAAGTTCGAGATCTTCGACTTCGATGACCGCCTGGCCGAGCAGGTGGACTACCGCGACCTGGACCTCGCGCCTCGCTTCACCGAGGCCGACTTCCAGCCGCGGGCCTGCCGGCTGTAGGGTCCGCGCCGCCGCCAGGGGAGCCATCCGGCGCGGCGTGCCGTACTATCAGGGCCATGACCCGCCGCCTCCTGCTGATCGCCGCCACCATAACCTTGCTCGCGCCCGCTCCGGCCCGGGCGTGCACCACCTTCGCCATGGGCGCCGGAGAGCGCCTGCTGGTGGGCAAGAGCTACGACTGGGACACCCCCCACGGGCTGGTGCTGCTCAACCGCCGAGGGCTGAAGAAGCAGGCCCTGGTGCTGGCCGCCGGCGTCAAGCCGGCCAGCTGGACTGCCCGCTACGGCAGCCTGACCTTCAACCAGTACGGCCGGGAGATGCCCAACGGCGGCATCAACGAGGCAGGCCTGGTGGTGGAGATCATGTGGCTCTCCTCCACGCGACACCCCGCCCTGGCGCCGGACCGGCCCACGGTCAACGAGCTGCAATGGATCCAGTACCTGCTCGACACCAGCGGCACCCTGAAGGAGGCCCTGGCCGCGGCGAGGAAGCTGCAGGTGGCGCGCATCCATGGCCAGGTGCACTACATGGTATGCGACCGCGCCGGCGCCTGCGGCACCTTCGAGTACCTGGCCGGGAAGCTGGTGGTCCACCACGGCAAGCGCCTCCCTGCGCGCGTGCTCACCAACAGCACCTACAAGAGATCCGCGGCGGCGCTCAGGCGCCATCGCGGGGGCAAGGTCCCGGGCGGCTCCGGCTCCCTGGCGCGCTTCGTGCGGGCCGCCTCCCTGGCCAACAAGGCGGGCAAAGCCCCGACGGTGAAGCAGGCCTTCGCCGCGCTGGAGAGCGTGGCCCAGGGGGAGTACACCCGCTGGCAGATCGTGTACGAGAGCGCGGCTGGCAAGGTTCACTTCAGGGTGCCGGGGCGCGAGGCGCGCACGGTGAACGTCAAGGCGCTCGACTTCGCCTGTAGCGCGCCGGTGAAGGTGATGGACCTGCACGGCTCCGTGCTGGGCCTGGGACCAAAGATGGTGCCCTACCAGCGGGCGCACAACGAGGAGTTGGTGAAGAAGAGCTTCGCCAACCTCGGGCTGAAGCTGCCCGCCATCATCCTCAAGCAGCTGGCCTGGTACCCGGAGGCGGCCACCTCCTGCGCGCGCTGAAAGGCGCGCCCGGTCAGCCCCCGGCCGCCACCCCGCCCGCGCCCTCATCACCGTCGGCCGCCCGGCGCCGCCGGAGCATCACCTGCAGCTGATCCCTGACCCCGTTGAACAGCTGCACGGCGCTGCGCCGCCAGCCGATGAAGCGCCGGGTATGGTGGTTGACGTACATGAGGGTGAACATGGGCGTGACCAGGATGGGCGGGTAGGGCAGGCGCGACAGCGCAGGCAGCAGGGGAATGGTCCGGGGGTAGTAGCTGCCCAGGAAGTAGAGGCGGTGAAGCCGCTCGATCCGCCGCGCCTCCTTCACCCCGGCCATCACGCGACCGTAGCTGAACATGTCCAGCTCCCCGCTGGAGAGCGCTGACCGCTCCTCCGCGCTGCAGTCCGGGGCCTCTGCCAGGTCGGTGCCGGGCAACGGCTGGTAGACGGAGCAAACAGACGAGTCAGGGGCGATACGGGCGCTCAGGCTGACTGTCTTCAGCGCCTGCTCGAAGGTTTCACCCGGCAGCCCCATCATGAACGTCGTGGAGACTGGCAGACCGTGATCCCGCAGGATGGCGGCGCCCCGGAGGATCTGCTCGTCGGTGACCTCGCGCCGCAACAGCTTGCGCCGCATCGCCTCATCGCCGCTCTCCACGCCGAAGCAGACGCCGATACAGCAGCCCGTATCGGCGAGCGTCCGGGCCACGCGCTCGTCGATGCGCTCGATGCGCACCGACAGCACGAACGGGATCCCCACCTCCGCGCCGTGGCGAGCGAGCACCTCCTGGGCCCAGGCGGTGTGGACCGGGAAGGTGTCGCCCCCGAGCCAGATGGCGGGCGGATTGTAGCGCTCCTGAATCTGAACCAGCTCCTCGATGACGTTGTCCACCGCGCGCATCCGGGTGTACTTTTTGCCCGGCACCACCCTGCGGTAGGCGTGGTGAAAGCAGTAGGAGCAGCTGTGGGGGCAGCCGCGCACGGGCCAGACTCGCCAAAGGGGCCCATCCATGACCAGGGGGTAGCGGCGGTATAGCTCACGGTCCGGAAACGGCAGCGCGTCCAGGTCCATGTTGTGGGGCCGGATCGGGGCCTCGGTGACCTGCCCGCCGGAGCCCTTCACCCAGAGGCTCTCGATGCCGGCCGGGTCCGCGTCCCGCGCCAGGGTGTCCAGCAGCTCGACGAAGGGCAGCTCGCCCTCGCCGCGACAGATTGCGTCGACGCCTGGTGTCTCGATGACCTGTGGTTTGAAGGTGGGCAGCAACCCGCCGACGACGACGAACGGCCGTTGGCGCCACTGAGCAAGCGCCCCGCATGTCTCCACGACCCATGCCTCTTCGCTGCTCTGGGCAGATAGCGCCACGATGTCCGGGGCGAAGGCGCGCACCGCGCGCAGATCGCGAGGGGTGTTTACGATGAACCCGGCCGTTTCGTGCCCCGCCTGGCGAGCCACGGACGACAGGTGCATCACGCCGAGTAGCGGCCAGTGAAGGGACTGCAGCAGGGCGACGCGAGCCATCATGCCCTCCGGATGGAGCTGGGCCGTGTGAGGTTCCGGTTTAGCGACACAGGAACATAATGACATTTCCGGGCCATATGGCACCACCGTAGAGCGATGCCGGCGCAGAACCGCAGGTGGGAGCGCAGCGGAGCACCCCGTCCAGATTGACGGGAGTGCGCATGGCACAATATCCTGCTATCTATAGAGCGAAAAATACAAGAGCTTTTAGCAATCCAGGTCGTCAATCGGATTCCTGGCGAAGGAGCTTTCTTTAGATGCATATCTTGCTCGTCCAGCCGCCCAACCACTACCTGGTCGAGGCCGGCGTCGCCAGCCAGTACAACAGTCGGGGATTTCACGGCTTTCCTCCGATTCAAATCATGTCTCTTTCTGGCTACTTGAAGGCCCGCACCCATCACAAAGTGACCATGATGGATTGCCAGAAGGAGGTGCCGACCTATGAGGAGATCCAGCGACGAATCGCCGAAATAAACCCTGATGTGGTGGGGACCACATCCAACACCCACATGATCTATGACACCTTCCGCGTGGTTCAGGCTGCCAAGGCCGTGGATCCCGAGTTGCCAGTCATCATCGGCGGATCTCATGTGTGGGCTTACCCAATGGAGGCCATGGAGTTGCCGGGGGTGGATTTCGCCGTGCGAGGCGACGGTGAGGTGACGCTGACCGAGCTCCTCGCAGCCCTGGAAGGATCAGGCGATTTCTCTTCCATCGATGGACTCCTCTACCGGGACCGACGAGGCCAGGTCGTGCGCAACGCGGAGCGCGAAGCGGTGGAGGATATGGACAGCTTCCCCTTCCCGGATCGGCTCGGTCTGGACCTGGATGGCTACTTCACCGCGGGCATGGAGGATGAGCGCTGCACCACCATCACCTCCAGCAGGGGCTGCCCCTATCACTGCCCCTTCTGCAGCACCTACTCCACCTACCGCTGCCGTACGCCGGCGAATATCGTCGACGAGATGGAGGAGTGCGCCTCCCTCGGCATCACAGAAGTGTATTTCACCGACGACACGTTCAACTTGCCCGAGAGCCGCCTGTGGGAGTTTTCCCGCGAGATGTTGGACCGGGGTGTCGACATGAAGTGGGCCTCCAAGGTGACCTGCTCCCAGGTGACCCGGAAGACCCTGGCGCTGGCCCGCGAGGCGGGCTGTGTGCGGCTGCATTTCGGCGTCGAAACCGGCACCGACGAGGGGCAGCGCGCCATCGGCAAGCAGACCAGCGATCTGGCTCAGGTGCGCCGGGTGTTCCGCTGGTGCCGAGAGGTGGGCATCAAGAGCGGGGCATACATGATGCTCGGCCTGCCGTCGGAACGGACCGAGGCCGATATCATGCGCTCGGCCAAGTTCATCAACTCACTGGATCCGACCTATGTCATGTGGGCCCTGTACTCGCCTTACCCCGAGACGGAGCTGTGGGACCGCGGCGCGCAGATGGGACTCTGGAAGGGGGACGAGTGGCTGAAGTACATGGTCAACCCCACGCCTCACCATGAGCTGCCCACCGCGTGGACCGAGCACCTGAGCATGGAGGAGCAGGTGCGCATCATGAAAAAGCTGATGTTTCGGTTCTACGCCAACCCGATGCGGATCCTGCGCTACCTGCGGTCGGTGAACAACCTGGCCGAGCTGAAGCGGATCCTGAGCAGCGGGCGGTCCGTGATGGACGCCTGCTTTTCCCCTGTGGCCGAGCACCTCGGGGAGGGGCAGTCCGCCGTCTAATGGATCAGACCTCTGGTGGTCAGGGCTCCGCAAGCGGGGCGCCCGCCGGCCGATATTCTTACCTGGACCGGCTGCATGCGGTAACCAGGCCCGAGGTCTATCCGATGTTGGTACGCCAGTCGATCCTGGTCTGCGTGGTGATCGGCATCGCCTGCCTGGCCCACTGGGTGGACGTCCTGCTGCGGCTGCCGCCGGTGCTCTTCCCGGCGCTGACCTACACGCTCGGCGTGCTCCTGTTGTTCCTCGGCATCCTCATCTCCTTCAACGCCTACACCTACCTGGTGCTGGAGGGGCGGGGCAGCCCGGCGCCGGAGATCAAGGAGACCACCCGGCTGGTGACCAACGGTCCGTACGCCGTGGTGAGGCACCCCACGGTGACGGGGAAGCTGACCGGCATCTTCGGGGTGGGGCTCATGTTCCGCTCCGTCACCTTCCTGGTGGTTGTCTATCCGTTGCTGGTCTTCGCGGCGGTGCTGTCCAACTGGCGGGATCAGGAGGTTCCGCTGCTGCGACGATGGGAGGACGCGTACCGGCACTACAAGCGGCGGGTGCCAATGATCGTTCCCCGGGCGAGGGCCCTGCTTGCGCTGCTCTCCAGGCATCGGTGGGCGGCGCTGTCCCTGCTGGTGATGCTGGCCGCCACCGTGGCCGCCGGAGCCCATGGGACCGGCGCGCCGAAGCCCTGGCAGGTGCCGGGTGGCCTGCTGCTCGCCGTGCCGCTGTTCCTCGTGGCCGGGCTGGTGGGGGCCGCCTCCGTGGGCGCGGTGCACGGCAGCGGCCCCGGCAGCCATCCCGTGACAGCGGCGCTGGGGCGCGGCTTCGTGCGCGGGCTCCTGCAAGTCCCCCGGCAGGGCTATGCGAGCGTGGTGACCGAGCTCTGCCCCGGCTCGCGGGGCTCGTTGTCGAGTCACCTCGCCTTGCACCAGGCCGCGAAGTGGCACGCCATCGGGACCTTCATCCTGGCCGGCATCGCCTGGAAGGTGCTGGCCGGATCTTCGCGGCCAGCGGCCATGGCGCTCATGGCCGGGCTGGCGGCGGCCTCCATCGTGGCGTGGGTGGCTTGCTTGCCGCTATACCGCCGCGTGGCAGGCCGGGGCGCCACGGCCTCAGGGGAGGATGAGTGGCCCGGCGGCGCGCGCTCCGCGGCGCTGCTGCTGCTGGCCCTGGCACAGATCGGGCTGGAGCTGGCGGCGTGCGCGGCGCTGGTGCCGGTGGCGTGCGGCGAGGTCCCCCTGGAACAGATGGCGTGGTTGTTGCCCTTCGTCCCGGCGCTGGCCCGCTGTCCGTTGACCTATAACGGCGCAGGGGCGCAAGAGGTGGGGCTCTGGCTGCTCCTGGGCGCCCAGGGCGTCTCACCGGCGAGCGCCGTGATCTTCTCGCTGCTGATCCACCTGGCCCGGCTGCCGTGGCGCCTCCTCGGCGGCGGCTTGTTTCTGTTTCAGGTCTCGCGGGTCTGGTCACCCGCCGACGAGGACCTGGGCGAGGGCGTCGGCCAGGTGTTGGGTCAAAATAAGCAGCGGACCAATTCGGCGACGACGATGTGAGCATGGCCACCACCCCTTCAAATAGCCAGCGCCAGGGAGGCCACGACGCCGGGCGCGCTGCGCCCGCTCCCAGCTTTTCGGTGGTGGTGCCCTGCCATGACGGCGCTCGCTACCTCGTGCGCGTGCTGGACGCCCTCGTCGCCCTGACCCCCGCGCCCGTGGAGATCATCGTCGTGGATGACGCCTCGTCGGACGACAGCGCCGAGATCTGCGCCCGGTACCCGGTGCAGCTGGTCAGCTTTCCCCACAAGCGGGGGGTCGCCTCGGCGCGCAACGCGGGGGCATCCCGCGCCACGGGCGACGTCGTGGTGTTCATCGACGCTGACGTGGTGGTGCCGCGGGACCTCATCGCCCGCCTCGCGGCCTTCTTCCAGAGCGAGCAGGAGATCGTCGCCGCCAGCGCGCTGCTGGACCCCGACTTCAGCGAAGGAGGCTTCTTCTCGGAGTTCCTCAACCGCCGCATGCACCACGGGTTCTCTCACCTGCGCGAGGGCGTGACCACCCTGCTCACCAGCTGCGCCGCGGTGCGCAGGGACGCCTTCGACAGGGTCGGAGGCTTCGACGAGGCCGGCACCAGGGCGGTCAACGACGAGGCGACCCTCGGCTGGCGCCTGGCGGATCTCGGCCTCGATGCGGCCATCCTGGACGACCTGCTGGTGCAGCACTTGAAGGTGATGACCCTGGGCAGCTGGTGCCGCAAGTTCTGGGACGAGGGGCGTCAGTGGGTGCTCCTGGCGCGCAGGCACCGGCATGAATCGCGAACCGGGACGCTGATGCTCCTGCAGCTGCGTCGGCCGCTCAACGTGGCCCTTGTCGTGCTGGGCGTCCCGGCCCTGGCGGCCGCGCCCCTGGCGCCGCTGCCTGCCCTGGGGCTGGCCTCCGCGGCCGCCACCGGCTTCCTGGTGCTCAACGGAGGCTACCTGCGGGATCTGGGCCGCGACCGGTCCGCGGCCTGGCGCCTGGGCGCCGCGGGCATGGTGCTGCTCGAGGCGTGCCTCCACGCTGGCGGGATGGCCCACGGCCTGCTCAACCCCGGGGCAGGTGGATGATGCTCTCCGGTCGCCTGAGGAACTCTCCCCTGGTCCGCTATCAGCTGCCCTACCTGCTGGGCGGCTGGCGTCGCCGCCTGCTGGGCGGCGGGCCGCTCTGCCTGACCTTCTTCGTCACCTCCGCATGCAACGCGCGCTGCGCCCACTGCCTCAACGCTGGCCGGCGGGAAGCCCCCGGGAAGCTGCTGACGCCGGACGAGGTGGATCGCATCGCGGCCACCACGGGGCCGCTGATGAACCTGTTGATCAGCGGCGGGGAGCCGTTCCTCCGCCCCGACCTGCCCGAGCTCGTCGAGCCCTTCGCCCGCCGCTGCGGCCTGCGGCAGGTCACGGTGCCCACCAACGGCAGCATGCCGGAGCGGGTGGAAGCCGGCGCCGCGAGCATCGCCAGGGCGTGCCCCGGGGCCAAGACGAACATCCGGGTCGCCCTGGACGGGCCGCCCGCTCTTCACGACCAGATCCGGGACATCGAGGGCGGCTTCGAGCTGGCCATGGAGACGGTCCAGCGCATCTCACGCCTCGGCGCCCGACACCCGAACCTGTGGCTCGAGCTCTGCTTCACCCTCTCCCGGCGCAACTGGAACGCCTACGAGCCGCTGCTGGACGAGCTGGAGCGGCGGGGCGTGGAGCAGCTGCCGTACATCATCCTCTGCCGGCCGCCCACCATGGAGCCAGACCTGTGGGACGTCTCCCCCCAACAGTACGACGCGGCGCACCAGGCGCGCAGGGCGCGGCTCCAGCAGCGTTCCGCAGGGGCGTCGCGCCCCCAGGCAATGTTTCATCGCGTGATCAACGCGTACATGGACACCACCCGGCGACAGATTCTGCGCATCCTGCAGGAGCCGGAGTTCCGCTGGCGATGCAGCGCCGGCTCTCTCTCCCTGGTGCTGGATGAGGGGGGCGAGGTCTACCCCTGCGAGACATCCTGGCAATCGCTGGGGAACCTCCGTGAGCTGGACTACGACATGCGCCAGGTGCTCCGGGGGGAGGCGCTGCGCCGGTTCCGTCAGGAGCGCAAGCAGGGGTGCAGGTGCACCCACGAGACAAACGTCACCCTCGACAGCTCCCTGACCCTCCCCGCCCTGCTGTCCGGGGTCCAGAGCGTATTCAAGCAACGTTCAAGCTGATTCTTTGTCTGTTCGGGAACACAAATCCTTGCGACTCTCCCTGTTATTCTGGCACGTTATTGCGATGCTGGCCGAAGAAGCAGGAGGAGGACCCGCGCGCCTCCCCGGGGAACCGACCTGGCCAGAAATCTGCGCGACGATCCTGGCGCTAACTCCGCGCCGGCGCCATCCGGGGGCCGGAGGCACAGGGTGAACAAGGGGCAAGCCTGGCGACTCGCCCTGGGGGCGGGCGCGCTGATGACCAACGGCGTGATCATGGCTCACGCCTCGGAGGACATCTCCGCGCCCGTGGCCCTGCTGCGGGCCGCGTCGGGCCTGGCGCTGACCTTCTTCGTGCCGGGGCTCTCCTTTCTGTCTTTCTGCCGCCGCCTCGGGCTGCTGAAGGCCACCACGCCGTTGTTCTACGCGCTGGTATACAGCGCGTTGATAACCCTTTGCAGCCACGCGGCGGCGCAAAAGGCGCTGGTCCTGTCCGGCCAAACCGCCGAGCCGCACCTGATGCTCGGCGCGGCCGCCGTCATGTTCCTCCTGGGCGCCGTGCTGTCGGCCGTCGGGGGCAAGCCCGTGGAGACGATCTGGCCATCCAGGCAGATCCTCGGCTTTGGGCTGGTCACAATCCTCGCAGTCTCCACCTTTGCCTACGCCGTGTCGCCGCCCCACATGGTCCCCATCAGCAACTACATTCCGGAGCAGATCTACCGGTACGTGCCGCAAATGCAATTCAAGGCCTTGCCCTATGGCACCACCATCTCCCCGGGCACCGGCTGGCGAAACCTCGACGATGGCGGCCTCGAGTTGATCGGCGAGAGTGGGAACCTGATCCTGACCAACGAAGGTGATACCCCGGCCGCCATGCAGATGAGGTTCCTGGCGATCAACAGGTCCACCGTGGACCTCTACATCATGGCCGAGCTGGGCAGCATGCCCCTGCCTGTCCAAACCATGGACATCGGGGGCGGGGGATACCTGAAAGATATCAGGCTCCTGGAAAATGCCGGCGTTGTGCTCCACAGCCGCTTTGATAGCCGCATCCACCCGCGCAACCGCATGACCTCCAGCGTCATCCTGGCGCCCAAACTGAACGTGCCCCCGGGGCAGCACATCCTGCGCTTCACCCTCACCCCGGACGACGCCGAGGTCACCTCCACCGACTGGCCTGTGCGCATCTACGACCTGTCCGGCCTGTCGGCCCGGGATACATACCGGGCGCTTACCCGCAGCATCTTCATCGGGGACATGGGCGACACCCAGGAGACCCTGGACATGGCCAGGAACTTCCGCTGGCACTGGATCCAGCACTCCTCCACCTACAGCGGCATGGACATGTCGGACGGCGGACCGACCTCGGTGGCAGACGAGCCACCCGGCCACCATTTCTATTGCTTCCTGGCCATGACCTTCATCAAGGACTGCATCACCTCGGTGAGTCTTCTCTGGCTGGCCGAGCTGGCCCTGCTCATCCTGGTCTGCCTGCTGCTGGCCTTCGAGGCCAGCCCGGCGACGCGCTGGTGGCACGTGATCCCGCTGCTGGTGGGCAGCCTGATCTACGCGCGCCTCTGCCGATATGGGCTCGAGTCCAACACCCCGGAGACCCTCTACCTGCTGGTCTGGCTCGCCGGCATGAAGGCGCTGCTGGACGGACGAGGCCGCCTGGCCGTGCTGCTGGCAACGGCGTCGTTCCTGGTGCATGTCATCACGCCCTACTGCCTGATCACCCTGGCGGCGGCCATGGTGGTGGTGCGGCGTGATCTCCGCGGCGTGCGCTTCGCGGCGCTGGTGTTCCTGGCCCTGGCCCTGACCACGGGGCTGCGATGGCTGATCATCTCCATCGACATCGGCCCCGCCGGGGCGCTCATCAGCGGGCAAAACCTCCCCATGGGCAGCGCCCGAATGACCACGCTCAAGGCCGTGCTGCTGGGCGGCGATCTGTCCCAGCTGCCGACGCTCATCACACGAGCCGTGAGCTTCATGGAGCAGGGTATGGCCATCACGGGCGGCGCCCTCGCCATCGTGCCCCTGCTCTGCCTCGTCCCCAGGTCGGTCCTGCACCCGTCGGTCAACAGGCAGTGGATGGTGCTGGCGCTCTTTTCCCTGTTCCACGCCTGCGCCCTGAGCGTCATCGATTTCCACCGCGCCCACCACATGGGGCCGCTCATCTTCCCGTCGGTGACCGCCGCGACCGCGCTCCTGCCCCGGATTCGCCGGGTCCCTCTGGCGGTGGGGATCTTGGCGGTCCTGCTGATCCTGGGCGCGGGCACGCTGGCCTACCTGCTCGTGGCCTCGGCGGACTACACCGGCACCTTCTCCAGCTACCACCTGCACCTCTGGACCCACCGGTAAGCGGCCGCCGGGGCGACGCGCTCCCCATATATCGACATCCCTGGCGCTCGGGGGCTACATTGGTCGGAGATGTTCACCTGGCCAAGGCCTGCGCAATGCGGCTCCCCGACGTCCTGGCTCCTGGGCGGGGTGGTCCTGCTCTTCTGTTGCCTGAACCTGGCGATGCACCTCCTGGTGGGCCGGGTGCCCGACATCGAAGAGGCCACCTACGCCCTGCTGGCGCTGTCGGAGCTGGATCGCTGGACCGGCGGGAACCGGGTGGACCTCAACATGTTCGCCGCGGCCCTCAACACCCGCTTCTACACGCCGCTGTACATCCACATGCTCGCGCTCACCTACTGGGGCCTGGGCGTGGAACAGGTCCTCGTGCTGGTGCCCAACATGGCCCTCGGGGCCATGGCGCTGGTCTCGGTCCACCGCGCGACCCTGGCGCTGGGGGGTACCCGGTGGGACGGGCTGACCGCCGCGCTCCTGCTGGCCTGCTTCCCGGGCTTCCTCCAGGCGAGCGCGGGGTCCTACGTGGACTACGCCATGGCCTGCTGGTCCGCCGTGGCGTTCTACTTCTTCGCCGCCTATCGCGGGTCGTTGATCAGGTTCACCTGGGTGCAAGCCGGATACCTGGTGGGCCTGAGCCTGGCCATCGCCTGCGGCCTGATGTCTCGTTGGTCGTTCGCTCTGCTCCCGGTCTCTCTGTTCCTGCCCGACCTGGTCCGCACCCTGTGGCGCCGCGCGCTGGACGGCAAGAACCTGCTGCGGCGCCACCTCTTGCCCTACCTGGCCGCCCTGGCCGGCGCCTTGCCCCTGCTGCACTGGCTGCTCACCGTCGCTGATATCGAGCGGCTGCGCGACACGCCGGGGAGCGAGGACTCGGGCCTCACGTACGGCGAGTCGCTGGTCTATTACCTCGACGTGCTGGGCCCGCAGGGCATGGGCCTCGCGCTGACCGTCATCGGGGCGGGCCTGCTCGCCGCCAGCCTCCGGCCGCTGCTCCGCTCGTACGGGACCGGCCCTCTGGTCTGCTGGCTCGCGGTGTGCCTGCTCTTCTTCGCCGCGATCCTGCGCAAGAAGGAGATCTATGTCCTGTACGCCTACCCGGCCCTGAGCCTGCTGACGGTGCACGCCCTGGTGTCGCTGCCCTGGCGGCGGATGCGCGCCCTGGCCCGGGGGGCGCTGGTGGTCGCGGCGCTCGCCACGGCGGTGACCCACGTGGCCACCCTCCCGCCACAAAGCCCGCGCTTCTACCGCGAGGTCATCCGCCAGGTCGAGCGGTCCTGGGACGGCGAGCGGCCCGCCAGGCTGCTGATCCACACCGGCGAGCCCACCGCATCCTCGGCCTACTCCTGGCTCACTTTCGCCTTCGAAAACGCCGCCTCCAGGGGGACGCCCAAGGTCTTCTACCGCATCCACGATTCGCAGCAGCAGGCCGGGATCGACTTCTGCAAGCTCGGCCCGAAAGGGGCAGACTTCCTCTTGCTCGGCCTGAACCCGGCGCCAGGCGGCGGCCCGGGCCGCGATGAGCAGGCCGTGGTGGGCTGCCCGCTGTGGCGACGCGCGGCCCCGACCTACGACCTGGCGCGGCTGGGGCACCTGCGCGGCGAGGCCGCCCTGTTCAGGGCGGTGAAGCGCAAACCTGCCCCCGGCAGACGTTGACGGTCCGAACCGAGCTGACCAATTTCAGCCGTGGGGCGCCGCCCCCGGTGGATCGATGCGCTCGCCCGCCGGCATCCATCGCCCCGTGGCCAGGCCCCCGCGCTGTGCTAGAATCACACTTCTCTGTGTAACTTCGAGCAGTACCACTCGTTCCTCCCGGAAGAACGCTTGCCCAGTTGGCGCCACGACATCGCTGCAGCAGCCATCTGCCTCGCAGCCGCCCTGTTGATGACCTACCCCCTGGCGCGCGACCTGGAATCACGCATCGCCGGCGAGTTCACTCATCCTGCCCCGAAGATGGAGATGTCCCTGGAGAAGGCGGCGTTTCATGGGCTGGAAAAGGGCCAGCTCTTCAACTGGGTCCACACGGACTTCTTCCATTACCCGCACGGGCAAACCCTGGTGCCCCGGATCGCTCGCTCGCTGAACCTGACCATGATCGCGCCCCTGCTGCGCTTCCTGGATCCCACCACGGCCCACAACGTCTTCATGCTGATCATCATGGTGCTCAACGGGTTCGCCATGTACCTGCTGGCTCGCCACTGTTTCCAGCGCTTCCTGCTGGCCCTGGCCTGCGGGCTGGCGTTTCAGTTCAACCCGTTCTTGCTGCTGAAATGGAACATGGGGTTCACTCAGAAAGTGATCCTCTTCTGGATCCCGCTGCACTTCTTGTTCCTCCTGTTGATGCACAGGAGCGGCAAGGTCCGGTACGCCGTGGCGGCCGGGGCCATGCTCTTCTTCGCTTACTACACCTACCCAATGTACGTGCCCTACATGGCGGCGATCCCGGCGTTCCTCTTCGCCTACCAGCTGGTCCTGCGCCGCCGCTTCCGCACGCCCGGGCTCGTCATGGTCGCGGCGGCCGTGTTCTGCTTCAGCGTCGCCTTGCTTGATTTTGTGTTGCTCGACCGGCCCCTCTCAGTGGCAAACTTCCCCGGGTACCAGTCCATCAACCCCCACGACGCGCTGAACCTGACCAGCCCCCACCGGTTTCATATCCCGCACCCCGTGGGCCTTCCGTTTGGCGTGTCGATCATCAGCGTCGTGCTGGGGGGGTACGCCGCGTATCGCCTGCGAGGCTTCGCCGCGGTGTTTTGGATCAGCGCCGTGGCGCTGATCCTCATCGGCGGCGGCCCGTACATTTACTTCGGCGGGGAACGGTACGCCTCGCCGGCGATCCTCTTCTATCGCTTCGTGCCCATGGCGGACAAGCTGTACTTCCCCCTGCGGGCCATGTCGGTGGGAGGCGCCTGCCTGGTGCTCCTGATGGGCTACTTCTGCGCGATGATGTTCCCCCGCCGGCGGGCGCTGAGCAGGGCCGCGGGCGCGGCCATGTTGCTCCTGCTGCCGCTGGGGGAGACCTCGCTGTTGTTGCCCGAGCTGCTGCCGCCGGCGAGCAGCAAGGTCCAGAACACCAGCTTCTTCAACGCGATCCGGAGCGAACCCTTCACCGGCCTGCTCCACCTGCCCGCGGCTGAGAAGCGCCAGGTCTTTTCCCTCTACGGGTTCTACACGAGCATCGCCGGAAAGAAGATGCTCAACGGCAATGACAACGCCACGATCTCCATGCCGCTGCCCGCGTCGGGGGTCCCGCTGGCCGCCAAGCGCGAATACTGTCGCAAGCTCGAACGAGCGGACGTGGGGTACATCATCTGGCACAAACGCGCGGCCAGGGAGGACCCGAGCATCGAGCTCGCCTGGCTTGCGACCGTGTTCCAGCGGCGAGTCTTCGCGGATGATCCAGGGCTGCTGATCTACAAGGTCAAGGGCGGCTGCCGCTGAAGGAGCCGGCGCCGGCGAGCAGCGCCTGGCGCCGTGGCGGCCCCGGACGCAGGGGGCGCGAACTTTACCGGCCCACCCCCGGTGCTATGCTTGCTCAATGTCTGGCCCCATGGGCAGCCCGCTACGGGCCCTGAAGATCATCGGCCCGCGACGTGCCTTGAACATCGCCTGGCGCTTCGCCCTGGCCCGGGCCACCGAGGCGTCGATGCCGCTGGCCGTCTCGCTCGAGATCACCTCCATGTGCAACCTGAGCTGCGCTTACTGCGGCCGCCAGGAGCCGGACCGGGAGCTGAGCACCGCGGAGGTCATCCGGCTCATCGACGAGCTGTACCGGGCCGGGATGCTGCGCCTCGGGATCACCGGCGGGGAGGCGACCCTCCGCCCTGACCTGGGGCAGGTCATCAACCACGCGGTGGACCTCGGCGTGTTCACCTCCCTGTTCAGCAACGGCCTGCACGTGGCGCGGCGCCTGGAGGAGCTGTCCCGGATCCACCTGTACAACACGTCGCTGGACGGCGGCAGGCAGGCCCACGACAAGAACCGCGGAGAGGGAGCCTGGGAGCGCGCCGTGGAGGCCATCAGGGCTGTTCGAGCCCGGGGGATCCCGGTCCTGACCTACACGGTCATCCATCGCGAGAGCCTCGAGGAGCTTGACGGCATCTTGCGGCTCGCCCGCCTCGAGGGGTTCGCCTGTGTGTTCTCGCCCATGGTCAACCACGCCAGGATGCGCGATGACGCCCGGGTGGACGCCGCGCTGTCGGACGAGATCAGGGGCGCGTTCAGGCGGCTGCTGGAGCTCAAGCGCGGGGGCGCGCCGGTGGCAAACTCCGGGGTCTACCTGCAGGCCGTGGCCGACGGCCAGTGGGAGGGCGGGACCCGGTGCCGGGCAGGACAGTTCTTCTGCGCCGTGGGCCCCGGCGGGGAGATGGCCCCCTGCGGCCTGCTCCTGGGCAGCGACCAGGTGGTGGACTGCCGGTCCGCCGGCTTCGATGGAGGGTTTCACCAGCTCCAGCCCGGGCAGTGCGAGAGCGGCCAGTGCTTCACCGGCCCGGAGATGAGCTACCTGTTGAACCTGGACGCCGGCGCGCTGGGGAATCTGCTGCGGGGCCTGGGGCGGCATCTGATGGGCGCCGGCGCCTGAAGTCGCCACCGGGCGCGGCCGCGCTGTCTGGCACCTTGAACCATGAAAACGTCAGGTTCCTGGAGACAAATGCGCCCACCACCAGCTCCCTGGCTCCGTCTCCGTCGATGTCGATCCACAGGGCGCTGGAGGGGGCGCGGCCCACTGGGGCCTCTCCGACCAGCTGAAAGGTCCCGTCCTCGGTCTGCTTGAACAGCAGGGCCCGGTTGTCCTGCACGGTGGCGAGGTCCTGGCGGCCGTTGCCGTTGAAGTCGGAGAACGCGGCCGCGGTGACCCCGTCGGTGACGCGCAGCGAGGGGCCTCGCTTGAACGTTCCACCGGCGGCTCCCCTGAACAGGGCGACCCGGCCCGGGTCGGTACACGCCACGGCTATGTCCTCCATGTCGTCTCCGTCCATGAGCGCCAGATCCATCAGGCTGCACTCGCCGGATGATGGGGACTCGCTGGTGGGGTAGCTCCTGACCTTCTTGAAGCCTCCGCGCTTTTTGCCGAGGATGACCGACAGGTCCCGGTCGCCAGCGTTGACGCTCAGGATATCCTGGACTCCGTCCCGGTTGAGATCTCGCAGCGCCAGGGCGAAGACGTCCCTGCCCACGCCCAGGAGCTTTTTTCTGGGCTTGAACTTCCGGCCCCTGCGGCCGTCGAGGATCATGATCTTCGCGGTGCCTCCCAGGCCCACCACGAGGTCAGGGTATTTGTCCTTGTTCATGTGACCGGGGACCACGGCGTGGGGCCACGACCCCTTTCCCACGGAGATGAGCTGGCGCTCGAAGCGCGCCTCGCCCTTTCCCCAGAAGATCGCGATCTCATCGCTGGTGTGGCAAGAGGTGACCAGGTCGGGCAGCGCGTCCCGGTCGATGAGCCCCGACGCGACCCAGGTGGGGCCCGCGCATGCCTCCAGAACCCGGGGGGCCTGAAACCAACCCTCGCCATCCGCCAGCATGATGGAGATGGAGCCGCTGACAGTGTTGGCGGTGACCAGGTCCGAGGCGCCGTCCCCGTTGAGATCCGCCGCGCAGATGTGGTGGACCTCTCCCTCCGCATCCAGGGTCCGCTGCCGGGTCAGGTGCACCCACCCCTCGGGGCGAAGGTCGGGCGGCCGGGGCAGGTCTGCCGGGATCCCTGCATCCTCACGGGGCTGCCTGGTCGGGGTCGGCGCGAGAGATGCTTGCCAGATGAGGACCCCCACGGCAGTTGCAACAATCAGCGCCACCGCCCCGAGCCGCAAGATAGGTTTCATCTCGGCTCCTTGATCGAGTCATCCATGGCTCAGCCCATGGCCGACATCGCGGGCACTGTACCACGACCCCTCGCGCAGGTTGCTCGTGGAGCCGCGCGGGGTAAACCCAAGGGTGGCCCCGCAGGCGGGCTCAGTCCGCTTTGGGCACGAGCCCGCTGTCTTGCATCCAGCTGGCCAGGCGCACCCCGTACCACGCGAGCACCCTGGCCGGCGGGTGGACCTCGCGGTATTCGCGCGCGCGGTCGCTGGCGTCCAGGTGCAGCACCGGCACGCCGAGCCCGTCGGCGTAGCGCTGAAACACGGACAGCGGGATGTAGAACTCTTTGCCCCCCCTGTTGAACAGCGCTGGCATCAGGTGCTCCAGCCCCCTGCCGAATCCGACCCGGGCCGGGGCGGGCACATTTCGGGCTGCCGGGAGGATGAAGACGCCCACCTTCACCTTGCCCTTCAGCTCCTGGATGAAGGCGCGCACCGCGCTGACGTTCTGCGGCTCGTACCAGGCGCTCGACTGGAACCAGAGGGGCATCCTGTCCGGTCCGGTGCGCAGGCTCAGCTCCATCAGCAGGTAGCGCCAGGAGCGCAGGTTCGCCAGCAGCCCGACGCGTACTCCGTCGGGCAGGATACCCAAGGGTCCCCAGCGGGACAGCGGGATCATCAGCTCCCACAGGCGGGGGTTGCGCTGGAGGGTGGGGCGCGCGCGATCCTTGCCCAGCAGGGCTGGCACCTGGGGGTTTGACGGCGCGATGAGCACCACATCCGGACGGATCTGCTTCACCGCGTTCCGGCCCACTGCCGCCATCTGCACGCCCACGTAGGCGCTGGTGCCGAGGTTCCAGACCTCGAACCGCCGGCCCCCTGCCGCGGCGTTGAGCCGGGCCTCCAGCTGCGCTGGCCAGGTCTCCGTGTCCCCCACCTCCGCGCCGTAGACGTTGGAGCCGCCGAGGCAGAGGATGCGCACCACGTCCGCGTCCTCGCGTTCGGCCGGGCGCTCCGGGCTGCGGAACCCGAGCGAGTTGATCCGCACCTGGTAGTCGCCGAACTGGCCGTGGTAGTTGGACTCGGAGCCGGGGCTCAATCGGTACAGGATGTCCGGATCAGGGTCAGGCTCGTGGGTGTCCTGGTCCGCGCCCTGCAGGTACAGGTTGGACATGGCCAGCTCCCAGTCCCGGTCGGTGGCCCTGACGTAGATCTCCATGGCAGCCATCACAAGCAGTAGCGGCGCCAGGGCCAGCGCAGCGCGGAGGACCCAGCGTCTCACGGGCCCTCCTCGGTGGCTGCTGCCGGGAGCTTCGGCAGGTTGAACTTGCGCGGCTTCAACTCCAGGTCATTGTGCCACTCCACGCCTGGATAGGAGTACTGCTGCTCCGTGGTGGGAAACTTGTGGATTCGCGACAGCTTCTTGATGGAGGGGATCACACCGCGGCGGGGCTCCCCCTTTGGGGACAGGCCCCTGGCCTGCAGCACCTCGATGACCTCTTCTGCCATGGCCAGATTACCCTGCCAGGTCATGTGGCAGAAATCCAGGAACAGGTCGTAGCCGGGGACACCGTGGCGGCTCTCCTTTGCGGCCCGTCGGGCCAGATCCACAAGGACCACCTCCGGGTGGGCGGCGGCGAGGTCCCGGATGATCCGGTTGAACGAGGGCCTGCAGCGGTTTCGGGGCACCGCCTCGGTGTACTGCTCGAGGCTCCGGCGCGCCCTGGCGTACTCTCCGCTGGCGTACTGGATCAGGCCCAGCAGCCTGATGGCCTCCGGGTCATCGCACTCCCCGAGCAGCGCCCTGGCGGCGGCGTTGTCGCCACGCCGAAAGGGCGCGGCGGCGCGGCGGATGCAAGGCGGGAGCTCGCCCGCCATTTTTCCCCGGTCCTCGCCGATGACATGTTTCCTGAAGGTCCCCGTGTAGCGCAGGTTGACCGGGAGGGTGGCGAGCACCACCTGCACCTCGTGCTGCTTTCCCAGGGTGATGATCGCCTCGAGGTTCTCCTTGAAGTTGTCGCGCAGGCGGTGGAGATCCGGATGCTGCGGGGTGTAATAGGAGCGCTCCTCTGGCCGGACTCCGGGCATCATCAACCTGGTCATCAGCCGATAGATGCCGAACTTGCGCAGGGGCTCGCTGATGATGCTCGGGGGCAGGACCCCCTCGTTGTTGCAGGTGGCGATGAGCAGCATGTTCGGCTCGTATTCGATGACTTTCTGGGAGATGTGCTTGACCCGCTGGGAATTCTGCCCCCCGGACGCCATGTTGATCACCTGGATCTGCTGGTCCGGATACATCTTCTTCAGGTGGTGTCGCAGGAACCAGGGCATGCCGCCCGGCTCGGCCGGCCCGGGTTGATAGGCGTACGGTGTCCCCATGGCGAAGGAGCCCCCCAGCACGAACATCCTCCACGCCCCGCCCCTGGCCTTGGGGAATGAGCTCCGGACCATGGTGGTCTCGGCGTAATCCGTGGTGGTGAGCGTGCCCTCGCTGTCCAGCTCGAACAGGGGCCTGTCCACATTCTGGACGAAGTCGTCAGGGCGACGGGTATCGATCACCTTGCGCTCCTCCAGCTGCTCCACGCCGATATTGGCCGTGGCCAGCAGCCCGACCACCAGCACCAGGGAGTAGAGCACGAACCGCAAGCGACGGCGCCAGCCGCGGCGCGCTCGTATCGCTCTATTGTCCATGACAGAGATATCCTAGCCCATGCCGGGCGCTGGACAATGATGGTCCTCGCGACCCCGGCTGCACCAGCCCGCTCGGGTGTTCATCCGGGCGCCGGGAATGTATCTTGAGTGGATGCCTGATGGCGCTCAAGCACAGGACAGGCCCCTCGAGCAAGGGAGCCCGGATGGAGCCGCGACCGCGGGGCGAGATCCCGGACCGGGCGCCACGGGCGGGCGGCTGAGGGAGCTGGGCGGGCTGGCGCTCCTGGCCCTGGTGGTGGCAGCCTCCCACTTCCACCACGCCATGACCGACGCGGTGCTGGCGCACTTCGGCGACCTGGTGCACACCAGCGCCGAGATTGAGTCCGGCAACCTGTTCGTGGTGGGCCCCGGCCTGTGGGGCACGCCCATGGGGCTCGCCCTGGGGGGGCAGCTGTACAACTGGCTGAGCTACCCCGCGTGGTGGTTCCGCAACCCCATCGCCGGCATCCACGTCCTGTATTACACCCTGGAACTGTTGGGGCTGGTGTCGTGGCTGCTGCTGGGGCGTCTGACCCGACTCCCCCCGCGGCTGGTGTGGGCGTCGGCCTTCATGCTGGCGGTCTACCCCGAGGCGCGGCTGATCTATTGCGAGAACATGACCCTGGCGGCCTACCTCTGCGTGCCCATGTTCATGGCCAGCCTGGCCGGGCTGCACGCCAGGCGAGCGGTGACCATGATCCTGCCCGGGGTGCTGTTGGCCGCGACCTTCATGGTCCACCACGCCGCCATCGTGCTGGCGCCCGCCATGGCGGTGATGGTGCTGGCGCACCGCCCTGTCCCGTGGCGCAGGGGCTTCATCCTGGGTGGCACGGCGCTGTTCACCGTCCTCGCCGTGGCGCTGCTGGTGCCCACCAATACCAACCCCTACGATGTGTTCCCGATGTTCGGGCAGGAGCCGATCCAGTACGGGAAGATCTTCTTCAAGTGGCTCGGGGAGGTGGCCTGGGCCCTGCGGGATCCGCTGCTCGTCGTCGGGCTCATCGCGGCCGTGGCCGTGCGCAAACATCAGCGCGATGGCGTGGCCCTGGCGGTGCCCTGGATCCTGCTCGGCGGCATGATCATCACCGCCCGCATCGCCCTGACCCCGTGGGAGGGGGTCAGAACCTATCGCATGGGGTTCATCGCCCCGGGGCGGGCGCTTGTTGCCGGGATGGCCCTGCTCTGGCTCCTGGACTGGCTGCGCCCCCGTCTGGCGCCAGCGCTGCAAAGGGTCGTCCGGCCCGGGACCCTGTTCGTCGGCGCGAGCCTGCTCATGGCGGCCGTGTGGGGAGGCATGGGCCTGGTCGCCATGAACACCTGGGACCGGTACCTGGACGAGCTCCTGGAGCAGCGGTGCACCAGGCAGCTCATGAGCGCCGACCTGTCCACGCCCACATACCTGCCGTACCGGCTGTACGAGGCGCTGGAGGCTTCACCGCTGCCCGCGAGGTCCACCCTCCAGGTCAGCGAGGGGGTCCACCGGTCGCAGCTGTTCCTGCCCAACGCCATGGCCTGGCGGCAGCTCCACCGGGACGTGCCCGGCTCCAGGAAGCTGCTCGGGCAACATGATAGCCCGGGGGTGGATGTATCGCCCCGGATCCCGGGCCTCGGCACCCGGCGGCTGGAGAAGGCCGATGGGGTCGTGGATCACCGCCTGTTCATCTCACTCAGAGGATACAGCTCGCTGGCGGCGGAGCGTGCCGGGCCGAGCGGGCGCTCCTACCGGATCACCCCTCCGTCAGAGCCCTGGCAGCTCATCCTGGTCCGCACCACCCGACAACCGAATCCAGGCTCCAAGGGCCATGACCTGAGCACACTCACCCCGGCCCCTCCCGGCGCGGCCACCCTGGAGTCCGGCGGCAGGACCTTGAAGCCGCTGGCCGCCTCGGCGGGGTGCACGGAGCCGCGGCGCCCGGGCATGCCGGAGGACGACTGCGGCTTGCTGTGCTGGTCGTCCTTCTTCCTGGTCTTTCCCCCCCCCCAGGCCCACTTCCTGTTCGAGCTGCCAAAGCCGATGCCAGGGGAGATGGACCTGACCTTGCCCGACGGGTTCGGACCCGAGTGGGAGGTTGAAGCTTTTGCCGTTGATCCAGGGTAGCGCTGGCCTCGGGCCACCTGGCGGCCCTCGCGCCACGGGATGCGGCTTGCGAGCCGACAGACCGTCGTGCGCTGCCTGGCGTGAACCGGCATGTGGGCGCCGGTGGAGCACATGCAGCGCTCCGATTCATAGAAAAAAGGTGCAGAGTCGGCAGGTGTTTTTATACTCAAAGCCAGGCTGACTTGCTGACCGCATGGATTTGAAAAGCAAAATTCGCCTCGGCAGGAGCTGCGCGAGGTACTGGTTGACCCGGCAACCGGAGCCGGTGGCCATCGCCTGGCTCATCACGGGGCGGTGCAACCAGTGCTGCACCTACTGCATGTGGAAGCACCTGCGCCAGGGCCCGGAGTTGAACACCGACCAGGTCAAGGACATGGTGGACCAGATGAAGGCCGCCGGCGTGGTGCTGATCTCCCTGACCGGCGGTGAGCCGCTGCTGCGAGACGATATCGGGGAGATCATCAGGCATATCAAAAATCGTGGCCTGGTCTGCAAGCTCAACAGCAACAGCAAGCTGCTGGAGCAGAAGCTGGATCAGCTCCGCCCGCTGGACCTGCTGCAGATCAGCATCGACGGCCCGCCCACGGTCCACGAGGTCCTGCGGGGCGAGGGCACCGCCGCCCACATCCCGGCGGCCATCGAGATGGTCCGCCGCGAGGGCATCCCGCTGCAGGTCAACACCAGCCTCAACAAGACGACCATCCGCCACCTGGACGAGATCCTCCAGTGGGGCCTCGATCAGCGCATCTCCATGTATTTCCAGCTGCTCTCGAGCAACTTCGTGAGCCAGGACGATCTGAACCAGTTCTCTCCCTCGACCGAGGACCTGACCGGCGCCCTCAGGCGGCTCATGGCGATCAAGGCGGACCGCAATGACCCGTACCGCAGCGCCATCGGCAGCTCCATCGGGGCCATGCGCTACCTGCTGGACCGGGTTGAAAACCCCCGCGAGTACTGCGACAGCGCCCCCGTGAGCGCCACCATGTACCCGGACGGGCGATTGATCTTCTGCGCCAACGCCCTGGAACACCAGGCCCACGACGCCGTGGAGATCGGGTTCGCCGAGGCGTTCTCCCGGCTCAAGGTCCCGCGGTGCCAGGGCTGCGAGTGCATCGGGCGGCTGCGCATCTCCCGGGTGTTCAAGATGGACCCCTCGGTGCTGCTGGAGGTGATGGGGCTCTGACCCACGCGCGTGGGCCCTGCCCGGCGGGGACCCTCGCCGGGCTGGCCAGCCGCGCGCTTCAGTCCGCGGGCGCCGCCCGCCCCCCCGGGCAAACCGCCAGACACCTGGCGCACGAGGTGCACGCGTGGGTGGAGAATGTGAAGCCGCCCGCGCGCCTGGCGAGGTCGCAGATCTGCACGCACCTGTCGCAGCCGTCGCAGCAGGGCGGCGGGACCTCTGCCTGCCGCTCCGGCAGCTCCGCCGAGGTGATCAGCCCGCCCAGCCAGACCCGGGTGCCGAGCCCCGGGGCGATGAGCTGCTGGTGCTTGCCCATGCGACCGAGCCCGGCCAGGACCGCCGCGTGCTTGAGGCTCAGCAGCCCGGTCAGGGGCAAGAAGTAGCGCTTGCAGGGGTCCACCGGCAGGGCCCGGTGTCCTGCCTGCTCCACCACGGCGGCGAGCTCCTCGGCCTCGCGGTTCACGCGGCTGGTCAGGACCTGGAGGTACTCGAAGAAGTGGTACCGGTTGCCGAAGTCGCTGATCTTGCGCTTGACCAGCTGCTTGAGCAGGTAGGTCGGGTGGCGCAGCGCCGGCAAGAAGGAGCGGGGGGTGGCGTTGGCCCAGAACTCGCTGATGAACCGCGGCCGCGGCTGCATCAGGGTGTCCACCTCGCCGTCCAGCATGCCCACGCCGAACAGCACCAGCGAGGCTGCCCCGGGGACATAGCTGTCAAGCTGCGCCCCGGGGAAGCGCTCCTCGTAGCGCGCCACGGGCACCCATCCCAGCAAAGGGATCCGGCGGTCCGCGGCCGCCTGCTCGAGCCGCGCGGCGAGCTCGTCCGGGGAGGTCATGGACTCATCATGCACCACGGGATCTCCAGCGGCAACCAGGCGCCGCCGCGCGGGCTTGCCGCCGCCAGAGGATTGGTTCATATTGAATGGCGTGAACCTGAGCCCGCAAAGCAAGAAGGTCCTGTTCGCGCTCCTGGTTGTGCTGCTCTGTCTGTTGGCCCTGGAGGGCGTGGCCCGGATCGTGGAGCGGACCCTGCTGCCGCCCACCGTGCACTCGCCCTCGCCCGGCGCGCCCCATGACCCCCACTACGAGCGGACGCTGGACCAGCTTCGCAAGCTGCGCGGCGTCCCCATGGTGGAGGACCCGAAGCGGGGCTGGTCGCTGCCATACAACCTGAGGATCCACCCCGACCCGAAGAAGTTCTTCCGGACCAACTCCCTCGGGTTTCGAGGCGAGGAGCTGGGCGAGCTGCAGCCGGGGGAGGTGCGGCTGTTCATCCTGGGCGACTCCAGCATCTTCGGCCACGGCGTGACCGAGGAGGAGCTGTTCGCGCAGGTGGCGGCGGAGTCCCTGGGCAAGGCCTGGGGGCGCCCGGTGCGGGTGGTCAACGGCGCGGTGCCGGGACATGACTCCCGCCAGTCGCTGCAGACCTTTCAGGACCATGTCCACAGGGTGACGCCTTCCTGGGTGATCATCGGCAACCTCTGGAGCGACATCTACAAGCATGAGGGCACCGGCGGCGCCGTGGGTGTGAAGTACAAGCCGATGCGGGACAGCCTGCGGCGCATTGCGGTCCACCGGCTCCTGCGCCGCCTGCTGGCCCCGTACCTGCGCTCCAGGGAGGTGGGCTGGCTCCACTCCGAGCAGGATCTCGGCTCGTCGGAGGCGGGCAGCTTCCCGACCCGCACATCCCGGCCCGCCTACGTGGAGAACCTGACGCGCATGGCCTGCGAGGCCACCCGCCACGGAGCGCGGACGCTGTTCCTCGGCCTGCCCGCGCCAGTGGATTTCAACCCCGCCCCCGCGCCGGCCACCATCACCTCATTCCGCAAGGCCATGGCGAGCGTGGCGGCGGACCAAAAGGCCGTGCGCATCGACGGCCCGGAGCTGTTCCGCAAGGAGGGCCTCGACGCCACCGCCTTCCTGGATCATGTCCACCCCTCTCCCTTCGGGCACGCCGCCCTGGGCAGGGAGCTGGCGAGGGTGCTGAAAGAGGCCGGGCCGCCGCCCGCCGGGAAGAGCCGGTATGCCCTCACCGTGGGGCACATCAAGTCATGTGAGCGCTGGCGCTAGCTGAACAGCGAGGAGCGGTTCTGCCAGATGTTCTGGGCGTTGGAGAAGGCCTCACGCCAGTATTCGCGGTTCTTCGCCTTGGACATGATGATGGACGGCCTCGAGTAGAAGCGGAGGTACGCTTTCCTGAGCAACGCCTCCAGCCGCTGGTCGTCGAGCCCGGGCGAGGTGAAGTAGCCGGGGGGCTCGTCGTTCTGCAGCAGGGTGTACTTCAGCCAGTAGTCTTCATCGAAGCGACCCTGCTCCACGGCCTCGTGGTAGATGTCCGTCCCTGGCGCCGGCTGGGTGATGGCGAAGGTCGCCCAGTCCAGCGGGAGCTGGAGCGCGGTGGAGATGGTCTCCTCGATCTCCTGCTCCGTCTCTCCCGGGTAGCCGATCATGAAGTACGCGCGGGTCTGGATGCCAACCCGGCGCGCTCTGGCCAGGGCAGCGGCCGCCTTGTCGTAGTCCATCTCCTTGTTCATCAACTTGCGGATCCGTTCGCTGCCGGCCTCGATGCCGGTGTGCAGGCTGACGCACCCCGCGGCGCTCAGGGCCGCCAGCATCTCGTCGTCGAGGAAATCCGCGCGTACGCGGATGTGCCACCGCGCGCGCAGCCCCCGGTCCAGGATGGCCTGGCAGATCTCCAGCAGGCGGCGCCTGTTGAGGTTGAAGGTCTCGTCGAAGACCACGATGTCCCTGGCCCTGTAGTCGTGGACCGCCCGGACCATCTCCTCCACCACCCGCTCGGGACCATGCTCCCGGTAGCGGCCGCCCACGTATATCTGGCTGCAGAACCGGCAGCGGAAGGGGCACCCCCGGGTGGTGATCATGGTGGCCACGGGCGAGGCCAGGGTCAGCACCCGGTACCTGTTCATGGGGAGCAGGTCCACCGCCGGCAGCTGGAGCCCGTCGAGCTCCGCGATGGGGCCGCGCTTGGGGCCGAACAGGAGCTCCTCTCCGTGGCGGACCACGGTCCCCGGGATGCCGGCGAGATCCTCTCCGGCGGCCCGACTCCGGAGCAGGTCCACGATGGTCTCGTCGCCCTCCCCGATCACCGCCACGTCGAACGCCCGCTGGGCCATGTTCTCCCGGGTGAAGAGGGACAGCTGGGGCCCGCCGAGCCAGATGTCCACCTGCGGCAGGGCCTGGCGCAGCAGCCGGGCCAGCGCGGCCACCACCGGCCAGCTGAAGGTGGTGGAGGTGAAGCCCACAACATCCGGTTTCAGGTTGACGATGCGCTGGATCATCGCCCTGGAGCCAAGGTTCTCTGCGCTGCCGTCCACGATGGTGACGGGGAACCCCGCCCTCCGCGCAGCGCCGGCGAGGTAGGTCAGCCCGAGGGGGGGGTAGACGCCCGTGATGGTGGTCTGCCGCAGGAAGGGGTGCACGCCGATCTGTTCATTGGCCCGCACCAGCACCAGGCGGAGGTTCGCGCCGCCTGGAGCTCGCCGCTGTTGTCCCGGGCGGCCCACTACTTCTTGTCCTTCCGGGGGAGCGGGG
The DNA here is from genome assembly GCA_964511535.1 of uncultured Myxococcales bacterium. Classification (GTDB taxonomy): domain Bacteria; phylum Myxococcota_A; class Polyangia; family CAZCFB01; genus CAZCFB01. The sequence goes on from CAZEFW010000054.1 coordinate 42,495, forward strand.
CCGTGAGGTCATAGACCCGCACCTGATCGTCGGCATGAACCACCCTCTTCAAACAACGCTCCACGCAACTCTTCAATGCCGTGTCATACGGCTCAACCCCCTGTCGGTGTAGCACCAGGTACCGGAAATCGCCAGCCGCAAGCTCCCGGGCTCCTTTGCAGTTTGCGACCTGGCACTCGAATGGCCTGACGAACCTGGGCGCGCGGGGTTCCCGCTCGGAGGGCATCCGCAATCCGTTAGCGAAGGCCAGCGCTTCACCCTGCAGGTTCACGTCCCGCATGTTGTAGGGGATGAACTTCCTGTGGGTCAGCTGATGCATCTGGTAGATCCCCATGGTGTGTATGAACTCGGCGGTGGGGACGTCGAGGATCCCGTAGTCGCCAGGTTCACGGCCGAGGGATTCGTAGTATCGCGGGGTCGGGACCTTCAGGGCGGGGACCGGGCCTGGACCGGCGGGGTACATCAGCGCCAGGTCCACCAGGAACACCGCCGACAGGATCAGGGACCACACCCGCTGGTGCCAGCCAGGCTTCGCCCTGGCCAGGAACATGGCAATCATGACCCCCATGGCGAGCAGGACCACCGGGAAGAAACGGTACGGGTGCGAGATGGCGGTCATCAGGGGGAGCCGGCAGATATAGCTGGCGGGCAGCCGGAGCGGGCCATCCAGGAACTGGATCGTCTCGCCGCCAACTCGCAGGGTGCCGCCCAGGCAGAAGATCAGGCCCCCCACCAGGAGGATGCCCCACCGGCGGGCCCTCGCCACCCAGATCATGGCCAGCAGCGCCACCGCCAAAGCGGGCAGCCCGATGTACACCACGTGCCGGTACAGCTCATGATGGTACTGCCGGGTGGGCAGCAGGAAGGCGCCCAGATCCTGCACGGTGGAGAAGTCCACCATCCGCTCGTGCAGCCCGGAGGTGATCCGCTCAAATCGCCCGGGCGCCATGGTGAGTTCATGATTCAGGATGCGCTTTATGGCCACCGCCAGGGGGGCGATGAAGACGGTCGCAGTCGCCATCACGAGCCCCAGGTGAACAACCCTGCGGCGCAGCTGAAACATCAGCCCGCGGCGGCACAGGACGACGAAGGTGACAGCCATGGCGGTGAAGACCCCGTTATAGGGGCCATCGAAGAAGGCCAGGAAGATGGCGCCGCCGGTGAGCAGCGCGAACACCGGGTTGAAGCGGTTGCTGGCGGCCAGATGGTCGGCGGCCAGCATGGCCAGCGGGAGCCAGGCGATGGTGATGTCCTCGGGGGGCCCATGGCACAGGTGGCTCACCATGTATGGAGACGCGGCATAGATCAGGGCGCCTGGCAGGGCGCTCCAGCCGCTTCCGCTCAAGCGCCTCATGAGCATGTAGGCGAAGATGAACGAGAGCACCACCTGGAGCGCGAGGAACACGGTGTGCATCCCCTGGGGGGAGAGCAGGGGGTGCAGGGGCAGGGTCAGCAGGATGGAGACCATGCACAGCGGGTAGAGCCGCCCGCCGTCGCGGTGGCTCAGGTTGGGGAAGACAGAGGGGGGGAACTCGCCGCCCTCCAGCATGACCCTCTGGGCGCGGTAAAACAGGCCCGCGGTGGAGGGAAGTTCGCTGTCAAAGGCGCCCGGAATGGAGGTGTCCAGGTCCTGTAAAGCTGGGTGGAGCAGGGCCCCTGCCAGGACCATTGCAGCCAGCAATACAGCCATGAATTCCGGCCGTTTCATGGGGGAACTATATTATACTCATGCCCCGGATGCTCGAATGTTACTCGTAACAGGGTCCTGCGGTGCGATCGGTCGGGCCATCTTGCCTCACCTGGCCCGGGCGCTCGGCAGGCAGGACGGTCCGCTCCCCCTGGTCCTGGCGGCGCGAGACCCGGCGAGGGTGCGATCCCTGCTGCCCGGGCTCCTGCAGAGGGGGGCGCGGTTGGCGCGGCTCGACCTGGAGGAGCCGGGGGATTTTCGCCGCCTGGAGGCGTTGCCCGTGAGCGGCGTGCTGCACCTGGCCGGCCTGACCCGGACCGGCTCCGCCCGGCAGATCCAGGAGAGCAACCTGGAGGGTACCCGGCGCCTGGCCCATGCTGCCAGGCAGGCGGGCGCGGAGCGCTTGATCTTCATCAGCACGCCCATGGTGGACACCAGCTCCACGAGTCAATTCGTGACCTCCAAGCGGCTGGCCGAGGCGGCGCTCCAGGACGCCGGCGTGCCGTGTACCATCCTGCGGCCAGCGCTGGTGATGGCGCCGGCCATGCCGGGCGTCAAGAGCGGCTTCCATACGCTGCTGAAGCTGTCCAGGTTCCCCTTGCTGCCCCTGCCCGGGGAGGGCGACCTGGTGCTCAAGCCGCTCTTCGCCGGGGACCTGGCGGACGTCATCCTGCGCTGCTTGCAGCTGCCGCCTGGCCGCGAAGCCTGGTCCATCGCGGGAGCGCCGGTGTCCCTGGAGCAGCTGTTCCGGGAGATCGCCGCTCGCACCGGCCGGCACCCTCGCATGGTCCGCGTCCCCCGCCAGGTGTTCCATGCGGCGCTCGGCGCGCTGCAGGTGATGGCCGACCGGCGCAGGGCGCCCTGGCCATCGGTGCTCTCCCTGACATACCAGGGGCAGATCCCGTCGTTTGGGAGTATTCCGAAGCTGGGCCTGGAGCCGACGCCCTTCTCCAGGGCCCTGGATCATTGCCTTCCCGGCATGACCTCCTGAAGCGAGCGGTCCAGGAAGTTGAGCAGCATCGCGGGGTAGAGGGCAGGGTTGAAGAAGAGGTTCACGCTCAGGTTGCACCCCTGGTCGCAGGTGCAGCCGCGGTCGATCCGGTCCCGGATGGCGCGGGCCCGGGGGCCGTCCCACATGGCTCCGAAGTCGTACCCATCTTCCCGCAGGTTGCCCAGCTTCCAGTCGCGCGTCTCGCAGGCGAACAGGTCGCCCACGTCGTTGAGCACCACGCTCAGCCGGGCGGAGTAGCAGGGCAGCACCGCATGGCCCGGGGTGTTCAGGCTGCGCGTCACGCGGTTGTGATAGATGTACTTGGCCAGCGCCAGGATGCGCGACGGGGTGGGGTAGTAGCCGAATGTGCCGCGCAACAGCCGGCTCTCGATATCGCGCTTGAGCTGCCAGAACCGCGCCTCGTCCACCTCCTTGGTGCCCGGGTCCCGCGGGTCGCCGCGAACCAGCGAGATATCCCAGTGGTCCGGCCTGAGCTGGTTTTCCACCAGGTCCATAAGCTGTTCGATGCTGCCCGCCGTGATGGAGGTGTAGGCCGTACCGATGCCGAGCCCGATGTTGGGCAGGCGATCTCTGAGCCGGCCAACGCGGGCGGCGGTCTCCAGCACCCTGGGCACGGCCTCGCGGGTTCCGCGCAGCCGATCATGGGAATCGTCGGCGGCGTCCAGGGAGATCTGCACGTGGAAGTAGCTCTCCGGGCAGAGCCTCGCGGCTCGCTCGACGTCCTGGACGATGCGGTCCGTCAGCAGGCCGTTGGTGTTGATGGTGACATGGCGGGGGCGCGCATGTTCATGGAAGATCTGCGCGATCTCCGGCACATCCTCGCGCAAGAACGGCTCGCCGCCGGTGATGGCCAGCCACAGCAGCGGGCCGAGCTGCGCTGCGACGCGCTCGATCTCGTCCAGGCGCAGCTCCTTGTCCGGGTCCTTGTTGGGGGGATCCCAGTAGAAGCAGTGGCCGCAGCGGGCGTTGCACCGCGAGGTGACGAAGAAGGTGAAGTGCACAGGCAGGCCGTCCTTGCGGATCATCCGGGGGATGAACGGCAGGTACCGCTTGAGTCCGTGGCTCATGCTCATGGACCGCCCGCCTCTAGGCCCCGACGCCGGAGAGGTGGGGCCCCGGCTCCTCCAGCTCGTAGGACGGCTCCGGCACGTCCTCGCTGAACTGAAAACCGGCAGCGCACAGCTGGAGCAGCGCCGTGAGGATCCCCGCGTCCATGGCCAGGTAGTTCAGGTAGAGGGTCGCGGCGGCTCTGCAGGTGAAGCTCAGGCTGCGCTCTTGCCGGTACACCTCCCGGAAGAAGGGGACGTGACCCAGCATGGAACCCACGATGGCCGCGGCGCAGGCGCCGGCCCCCGCCAGGGCGGGCGGGAACACCAGGCCGGCGGGCAGCAGCAGCGCCAGGCCGGCGGTCCCGGCCCCGAGGGCGACCAGGTGGATCAGCGTGTTGGTCTTCTTGAAGTTGGAAGGGACGGTGAGCATGTCCGGGTAGCGAACATGGGACACCACCCCGATCCTGGCGATGAACCACTGCTGCTTCAGCAAGCTCCACAGGCTGTCCCGGAAGCAGTGGACCACGCCAAACGAGGGCTCCCAGACGATGACGCCCGAGGCGGCATCGCGGGTCAACAGGTAGGCCCAGTTGGCGTCTTCGTGCCCCTGGAAGGCGCGGGATGGCCGGCGCCCCAGCCCGAATATCGGGAACCCCCCTGCCTGCCGGAACACATCCGTGCGCACCAGCATGTTCGCGCAGGTGGCCACGCCCACCTCCTTGCGGCGCGTGATCTCGCGGTTGCGCAGCCAGTGGTAGCAGAACTTCCCGATGAAGCTGTCCGTGGCCGATCCGGCAAACGGCCCCGAGACCACCACCGCGCCGGTCTCCTGCATCAGGGCGAGCCCGCGCTCGAGCCAGTCAGGCGGGACGATGACGTCCGCGTCGGTGAAGGCCAGGAGCTGTCCGCGCGCCTCGGCGGCGCCCGTGTTGCGAGCCACCCCCGCGCCCGAGTTTCGCTCCAGGCGGATGATCCGCACGGGGTACTCGCGGGCGATACGCAGGGTGTCGTCCGTGCTGCCGTCATCCACAACGATGACCTCGTGGGCGGGGTAGGTCAGCGCGGCGAGGCTCTCCAGGGTGTCCGCCAGGGTCCGGCTGGCCTGGTAGGCGGGCACGATCACGGAGATGAACGGTTGGTCATCACGCACCCTGAAAAGGTTAGCGTACTTTGGCGTCAGCGTTGTCAAAATGCTCTCCAGGGCCCTCTCCTGGGAGCAGCTGAACGGCGCGCTCGCTTGCAAGCTGGTGGACAGCGGCGCGAGGCCACTGCGCCGGCGGGCCCCGGGGAAGAACCTGGCGGGCCGGAAGCCTTACTCTGCTGCCGGCTCCTTGGAGGCCGGCTTCGGCTTGGCGGGCTTCGGGTCGCCTGACTTGGGCCTGGGCTGAGCTTCCTCTTCTGGCTGATCCTCATGGTCAGAACCCACGTGAGGGGCCATCTCTTCCTCGGCGGCCTCCATCTCCATCTCCATGTTCGCCACGGTGACCTTCGCGGCGGCCTCTTCTTCGTAATCCTCTGGCGTGGGGAGCTGGTCGGCAGGGACCTTTGTGGCGGGCTCAATGCTCGTCTTGACGTCCAGCTCGTCCAGCTCGTAGCCTTTCTTTGTCTTCGCCCCAGGGGGATCGGTCTGCTGGGTGCCGGAAGATCCCGCGTTGGACGCAGTCTCGCCCCCGCCAGCCTTCTTCTCACCCTTGCAGCCGCACAGCGCGAGCACGGCGATGGAGATGAACATGATCAGGGCGCGGGTCATTTCTCACCTCCCTCTTTGTCCTTTTTGTCTGCCGGCTTGTCCTCTGGCTTGTCTGCCGGCTTGTCCTCTGGCTTATCGGCCGGCTTGTCCTCTGGCTTGTCTTCCGGCTTGTCCTCTGGCTGGTCATCTGGAGCAGCTGGCGCCTTATCCTCTGGCCGAAGCTCCCTTGGATCGCAGCCCAGCTCCACCAGCTTCTGCTCCAGCACCTCATCGTTTCGTCGCTGCAAAAACGAGAGACGCTTGGCCTTCCCCTTGAGGCCTGCGTACTCCGCAATCATGTTGAGAACGTTGAGCCGGGCCGCCATCCATGCGTGGCGCTTGAGCGCCTTGCGAGCCGCTGCGCGGGCCTGCGGGTCCGTGACCTTCGCGAGCCGCCTGGTCAGCTCCGCCCTCCTGTTTTTGCGCCGGTTATCGCGATCTACCTTCTGATGCTGGATCCAGTCCTTCAGCTTCCCGCCAACGTTTGTTGCCCGAATGGACGCCCTGTCCTGGCGCATCTTCAGGTGCTTGCGCAGGTGCGCGCGGCGCTCCTTGGCGCTGATTCGGCCCACCACATACTTTCCGATTGGGGGAGCAGCCCCTTCTTTCTTGTTCGCCTTGCGCTCCTGGCGGACCTCCTCGCGCTCCTTGACCTTCTCCTTCACCTGCTCCCGACCTGCCTTGCCCGCCTCCCCCGGCGTTTTTGGCCCCTTCTCCTGCGCATCAGCGCCATCCGGGAGCAGCAAGAGCACCGCGACTACGACAATGACCGCCTGCTTGATCGAGCCTTTCATCTTCCTCCCCGTTGTTTGCGGCAAAGTGATGCTGCTGTTGCAGGGGCGCTCCGGGCAGCGGCCCTGCGCGCGTTCTTGCGCGTCCACCAGATCTCGCTCCTCAATCAAAGGGCTCCGCCCCTGCTGATAACTGAAGGAGCCGAGGCAGCGACATCCCACGAGGCCGACATGAACTCACCGTCGCCTGGAACGGATCTAATCGCTGAACTTTAACTCACCTCCGCTTGTCCTTTGGCGAAAAAATGTACCCCATATCCCGCCACTGTGGCGCCGGCACACTTTATCGGCGCTGGTGCGGAGGCGAGGCGTGATCTTGCTTTTATTGCCCGCGTCCGGGTGTTATGAGGTTGCTTGGTATGATGAGGTTGTTGATTGGGATTCGATGTCGTCCTGAATCCTGGTCTCCGGGGCCCAAGGGGCATTGGGGCCATGCTCTGACAGCGACGATGAGAGGCTGACGAATCCGATTCTTCCTGCTGCGCCTGGCCCTGGCCGTCGGTGGTGTCCTGGTGGCCATCGCCCTGGTAGAGGTGGCCCTCTACTTCGTCTGGTTTGAAAAAGATCGCCAGGCGTTGTTGCCTCTACTTCACTTCCTCGACGCGGAGCTCGAGGTCCATGAACCAGACCCCGATCCCAGGGTGGTCCTGAGGCTCAAGCCAGGGAGCCGGGGGCGCTACGAAAACGGGCCCGGAGATACCTATACCGTCAGCGTCAATTCCCTGGGCTTCCGCGGCAAGGAGCGCACCGCCGCT
>CAZEFW010000055.1:0-49436 GCA_964511535.1 uncultured Myxococcales bacterium
CCCCGATCCCGATCCCGATCCCGACCCCGACCCCGATCCCGATCCCATTGACAGATCCCCTGCAATTCTGCTAGTAAGCTGTGCGTTTTAAACCGCCTCCTCGCACAAGGGGACATGGCCGTCGCCCCGCGCGTAAGAGCCATGAAGGAGCTTCCCGGCGTTGACCCACCGCTTGCCGTGCATACTGATGATCGCCTGCCTCGGGGCCGGTATCTCGACTTTGCCCGCCTGCAGCGGTCCCACCGGGGCCAAGGCCCAGCGCGACTTCGATCTCTCTCGCACCTACTACCGCATGGGCGCAGACTACCTGCGAAAGCGGCGCCCTCTGGACGCCAAGCGGGAGCTCAAGAAGTCGATCAAGCTGGATCCTCAGCACCGGGATCCGGTGTACATGCTGGGCGTGCTGCTCTTCGTGGAGGCCATGCACAAGCTGAACATCATCGACCGCTCCCAGTGCCTCAAGGGCAATGAAGCAGACGAACAGCGGAAGGTGGCCAACGAGGTATTTCGACGGGCGGAGAAGCAGTTCAAGAAGGCCCGGAAGATGGCAAAGGAGTTCGAGGACAAGCCGGATACCGACAGCACGATCTACCTGGCCAACATCGCGCTTCACTTCAAGCGCTACAAAGAGGCCATCAAACTAAGCAAGATCGCTATGAAAAACGATGTCCACCCCTCGCGCCATCTGGCGCTGGCGGTGCTCGGCTGGGCCTACTTCAAGCTTGGAAAGCTGGACAAGGCGGCCCGGGAGCTGCGCCAGTCCATGTACGACCGTCCCAAGTTCTGCCTGGGCCGGTACAGGCTGGCCAAGGTGTACTTCGAGCTGAAGCATTATGTCCGGGCCAGCGCGGAGCTGGACAAGATCAAGGATCTGAAGGTGTGCCCGATCCAGGAGATCCCGCATCTCATGGGCCTGACCCAGATGCGCCTGAAGAAGGAGCCGGCACAGGCCAGCAAGCACTTCGACGACTGCGCGAAGCTGAATCCGAACAGCTGCCTGGCGAAGGAGTGCACGCAACTGGGCAAGAACATTTCCCACTTGACCGGGGGCGGCGGACTTGGGACCGTCGAGGGGACGCCGGAAGGACAATAGTTGACCGAATCGGGTTCAGGGCCTGCTGGCCACCCCGCCGGGCAATCGAGTATGGTGTTGCATGCGTGACGGGCAGTTGCGTGACGAACAGCAGTTGCGTGACGAACAGCAAGTGCGTGACGAAATGCGAGTACGTGATGAAAAGCAGGTGCTTGAAGACCGGGCGACGTTCGGCCGCTACCTGCGTGACGAACGCGAGCTGAGGCAGATCCCGCTGGATGAAGTGGCCAGGGCCACGAAGATCCCGCGGAGTTCACTGGATCTGCTGGAGCGCGGGCAGTGGGACGACCTGCCGGCCGAGATCTTCGTCAGGGGATTCGTGCGGTCCTACGCGAGGTATGTGGGGATCCCCGAGCCAGAGGTGTCGGAGCGCTATGGCGACCTCATCGCGCGCCGGGAGGCGGCCCTGCGCCGGCAGGATCCTTCCCAGCCGGGCGTCCTGGCGGAGAACCCCGAGGTGGGCGGGCAGCGCAACTTCGGCCTCGCCCTGGTGGTGATCATCATCTTGATCCTGGTCACCCTCACGCTCTCCCTGTTCTGGCGCAAGGGCGCCGGCGCCACCACCCACTCGCTCAATCAGGCGCCTCCGCCGGCGGAAATCTCCGCGGCTCCGCACCGCCAAGCCTGACCCTCTTGCCCCCCCGGGTCGTCACGCGGGCCCTGCTATCCCGGGTCGTGGATTACCGCGAGACAGACCGGATCTGTCAGCTGCTGAGCGAACAGGCTGGCCCCATCTCTGTCATGGCCCGTGGGGCGCGGCGCAGCCGCAAGCGATTCGGCGGGGCCCTGTCCCTGTTCGTCATCGGCGAGGCCACCTTCCGCCCCGCGGCCCGGGACGGCGGCCTGGCCACCCTGGAGCGGTACGACTGCCTGGAAGATCTGGCCCCGCGCATCTCCAGCGACGTGGTGGCGGTGGCCCACGGGAGCTACATCATCGAGCTGGCCCGGGAGCTGTGGCCCGAGGGCCAGCCGGATGCCGAGCTCTTCGCGCTGGTGTGCGAGGCCTTGCGAGCCCTGAGCGCCGGCCCCCCGAGCCCCGGGCTGCTCAGGGCCTACGAACTGCAGCTGCTGGCGGCGGTGGGTCTGGCACCGTCCCTGGACCGGTGCGTGGCCTGCGGCCGGTCTCCCGATGCCACCGAGCCGGTGAGCTTCAACGTGCCCCGGGGGGGGCTGGTCTGCGGCCGCTGCCCGGGGCAGGGCGGGGGGCTGGCCCCATCCATCCTGCGCCTGCTGCTCACCCTGTCCCGGACGCCGCTGCGAGAGGCCCGCGCCCGGCAGGCGACTCCCGAGGCGGCCCGTGGGGCCCGCGAGACCATGGTGGCGCTGGTGCACCATCACCTGGGAAAACCACTGAAGAGCTTGCAGTTCATCCTCGAATTGAGGTAATGGGGCCGGGTGGCAGACCCGGTTGACACTCGATATAGATGGGATATATATCACTCGCCCCGGACCTGGAGGGAGATCCGGTGAAGCTGTTCGCTCTCATCGGCGCCCTGCTCCTGGCCGGCGGCGTATACGTATTGATTGACGGCGGAATCCGTCTGAACCAGTGCATCTCCGCAGGAGTTTTTGATACCCGGATCTGGGCCAGTGAGTTCTGGTTGATATCACCGACCAACCCGGACCTCGGCCTCTCCCAGAACGCACACTGGCTGCTCAGGATCAGCGGAGGCGTGCTCGCCCTGGCCTTCGGGGCGCGGCTCCTGCGCTGGACCACGAGCTGACCGGCAAGGATAAAGCGAAGAATCACAACCGTTTCTAGAAGACTAAAGCGGTACTGCATCGCCGCATGGGCGGCGACATCCAATCGGAGGAAAGCATGAGCGACAAGAACGTCTACTACTTCGGCGCCGGCGAGACTGACGGCAGCACGGACATGAAGAACCTGCTGGGCGGCAAGGGCGCCAACCTTTGCGAGATGGCCGGCATGGGCATCCCTGTCCCCGCGGGCTTCGCCATTACCACCGACGTGTGCACCCATTACATGCACAACAACGGCTACCCCGAGGGGCTGGAGGCCGAGGTGGACGCGGCCATGACCAAGGTCGAGGGCGTCATGGGCGCCAAGTTCGGCGACCTGGACAACCCCCTGCTGATCTCCGTGCGCTCCGGCGCCCGCATGTCCATGCCGGGCATGATGGAGACCGTGCTCAACGTGGGCCTCACCACCAAGACCATCCCGGGGCTCATCGCCAAGACCGACAACCCCCGCTTCGTCTACGACGCCTACCGCCGCCTGATCATGATGTACTCCGACGTGGTGATGGAGAAGGCCGGCGACATCGAGCCCGAGGAGGGCCAGGGCATCCGCCAGCAGCTCGACCGCATGCTCGAGTCGGTGAAGCACGAGAACAACTACGCTTCCGACGCTGACCTGACCGAGGACGACCTCAAGGCGCTGGTGGAGAAGTTCAAGCTGAAGGTCAAGGAGGTGCTGGGCCAGGACTTCCCGGACGACCCGAAGGAGCAGCTGTGGGGCGGCATCGGCGCCGTGTTCGGCTCCTGGAACGGCAAGCGCGCGGTCTCCTACCGCCGCATCGAGAACATCCCCGACGAGTGGGGCACCGCCGTCAACGTGCAGGCCATGGTGTTCGGCAACATGGGCGACACCTCGGCCACGGGCGTGGCGTTCACCCGTAACCCCGCCACCGGCGACAACAAGTTCTACGGTGAGTGGCTGCCCAACGCCCAGGGCGAGGACGTGGTCGCGGGCATCCGCACCCCGAACCCGCTCAACGAGGCCACCAAGAACGAGCAGAACGAGCACCTGCCCTCGCTGGAGGCATCCAACACCGAGGTGTACAAGGAGCTGCACGCCATCCGCGACAAGCTGGAGGATCACTTCACTGACATGCAGGACATCGAGTTCACCATCCAGGATGGTCGGCTCTGGATGCTGCAGACGCGCACCGGCAAGCGCACCGGCACCGCGGCCCTGAACATGGCCATGGACATGCTGGACGAGGGCCTGATCAACGAGGACACCTGCGTCCTGCGCATGGACCCGAACAAGCTGGACGAGCTGCTGCACCCGTCGGTGGACATCGAGGCCGAGAAGAGCGCCACCCCGCTGGCCAAGGGCCTGCCCGCCGGCCCCGGCGGCGCCTTCGGCCAGATCGTCTTCACCGCTGAAGACGCGGTGAAGTGGGTCAAGGACGGCAAGCAGGTGCTGCTGGTCCGCGAGGAGACCAACCCCGAGGACGTCGAGGGTATGCGCGCTGCGGTGGGCATCCTCACCGCCCGCGGCGGCATGACCTCCCACGCGGCCCTGGTGGCTCGCGGCTGGGGCAAGTGCTGCATCGTCGGCGCCGGCGCCCTGGAGGTGGACACCGTGGCCAAGAAGGTCGTGGTCAACGGCGTGACCTACGAGGAGGGCGCGGTGTTCACCCTCAACGGTACCGAGGGCCTGGTCTACGACGGCGAGCTGCCCATGCAGGACGCCACCGAGAACCCGCGCTTCCAGGAGCTGATGAAGCTGGCTGACGCGCGCCGCACCATGAAGGTGCGCACCAACGCCGAGAGCCCGGAAGACGCGGCCAAGGCCATCGAGTTCGGCGCCGAGGGGATCGGCCTGTTCCGCACCGAGCACATGTTCTACGGCGAGGGCAGCGACGAGGCGCTGTTCATCCTCCGCAAGATGATCATGGCCACCACCGACGAGTCCCGCCAGGCGGCCGTGGAGGAGCTGTTCCCCCACGTCAAGAAGGCCATGAAGGGCACCCTCGAGGTGATGAACGATCTGCCCGTGACCATCCGCGCGCTGGATCCCCCCCTGCACGAGTTCGTGCCCGTCAACGAGGCGGACCGCCAGAAGCTGGCCGACGCCCTGGGCATCACCCTCGAGGCGATCAACAAGCGCGCCGACGATCTGCACGAGATCAACCCGATGATGGGGCACCGCGGCGTGCGCCTGGGCATCACCTGGCCCGAGCTGAGCGACATGCAGTTCCGCGCCATCTTCGAGGCCTCCGCCGAGCTGATCAAGGCCGGCAAGAACCCGCTGCCCGAGATCATGATCCCGGTGCTCGGCATGGTCACCGAGCTGGACGCCCAGAAGGTGCTGGTCGAGGCCGCCTACAAGGAGGTCTGCGAGGCCCAGGGGCTGGACAAGATCAACTACATGTTCGGCACCATGATCGAGATCCCGCGCGCGGCCATGACCGCCGATCTCATCGCCGGCACCGCCGAGTTCTTCTCCTTCGGCACCAACGACCTGACCCAGATGACCTACGGCTTCAGCCGCGACGACATCGGCGGGTTCGTGCCCAACTACATCGACGACGGCATCATGCCCTGCGATCCGTTCCAGGTCCTCGACCAGGAGGGCGTGGGTCAGCTGGTGGAGATGGGCATCGAGCGCGGCCGCGCCACCAAGCCGAACCTCAAGGTCGGCATCTGCGGCGAGCACGGCGGCGAGCCCAGCTCGGTGGAGTTCTGCCACCGCTCCGGCATGGACTACGTCAGCTGCTCCCCGTTCCGCGTGCCCATCGCCCGCCTGGCGGCGGCCCACGCGGCGCTCAAGGACGCGAAGTAGGGCCGATTTGCGCCCCGGGCTTGAGGCTTGAGGATGTGAGGCTTGAGGGCAAAGTGCCCTGTAATGCCAGGGCTAACCACCCTCGAGTCTCAAGCCTCAAGTCTCAAGTCTCCCCCACCACTCATCCGACCGTCTTTGCTTGAACGCATCTGCCTTGTCGGGTACGTTCACCCCCGCATGCGTACTCGTACCCCAGCGCTACTACTACTCCTGTGCCTGACGGCGGCCGCCTGCGCGTCCGATGATCCGGGCATCTCACCCAACAAGGACCAGTTCTACTTCCCCACCGGGCTGGTGGTGGCCGCGGCCCCCGGCGACCCTGGCGGCAAGCGGGACCTGCTCTACGTGGCCAACGCCAACGCTGATCTGCTGTACAACGGCGGCACGGTGATGGCCCTGGACCTGAGCAAGCTGCCTGCCGATCTGAGCGACGGCAAGGCGGTGCAGGCGGCGGGCCTGGGCTGCAAGGTCAACCGGGTGGACAGCTCGAGCTGGGAGTGCCCCGAGAACAAGCTCGTCATGCCGGGCGCCACCATCCGCATCGGCGACTTCCCTGGAGAGCTGCGGGTCACCCGCGACGGGACAAAGCTCTTCACACCGGTGCGCGGGGACGACTACCTGCTCTACGCGGACATCGCGCCGCTCACCGGCGGCGGCGTGGACCTCAGGTGCGACTACAGCACCGACGGCGGCTGCGTCCGCGGGTCCAAGACCGACTGCGCCCAGTGGGATTGCGACGCCGACCACAAGGTGAACTACTCCGACGACATCCTGCGCAAGCTGCCCGCCGAGCCGTTCGGCATCCAGATCAACGAGCTGGTGGCGGTGCACGTGGACGCGGCGGGCAAGCGGCGCACCTGCCTGGACGGCGTCTCCACCGTGTCCTGCGAGTGCAAGGACGCGGCGGGCAAGGCGGTGGTGACCTGCGGCGCCTCCAACCCCAAGGCCACGAGCTGCTGCGTGCCAGCGCCGGGCGAGGACCACATCTACCTGGCGCACCTGTCGGGCGGCGAGGTCTCCCTGTTGACGCTCAAGGGCAACGAGGTGAAGTACCGGGACAGCCGCGCCGGCTTCTTCACCAGCTCCAGCTCCATCAAGGGCGGCTACGGGCTGGCGCCCAGGGTCCCGGGGGACATCGGCAGCGAGGTCTACGTCAGCAGCCGCGTCGACAGCATCCTCGCCTCGTTCCTCGTCAGCAACAACCGCGTGATGGACAGCAGCAGGCTGCTGCTGGGGGCGATCTCGCCGGCCAACGACGTGCGCGGCATCGCCTTCGCCCCGGGCGGGGAGCAGCTCTTCGTGGTGAACCGGCTGCCGCCGAGCCTGGTCACCCTGGACATGACCCTGGAGAACGGCGCGCCCAAGGCGGAGGCCCGCCAGCCGGTGGAGGTGTGCCCGGAGCCGTCCCTGGTGCGGCTGGCCGCGGACCCGACGCGTCCCGGCGATGCCAGCGCCTTGCTGGCCTACGTGGTCTGCTTCGCCTCCAGCCAGATCTACGTGGTCGACACCACTCTGAACCGGGTCGTGGGCCAGATCGCCACGGGCCGCGGGCCCTTCGCGCTCGAGATCGACATGAGCCGCAAGCGCGCGTTCGTGGCCAACTTCCTGGAAAACACGGTGGGGGTCATCGACCTGGATCCGGCCCACTCCACTTACCAACACATGGTGCTGCGCATCGGGCTGGTGTCTCAGCTCGTCAGGCAGTGAGCCGGTGCACCCATGAGCTTCGACGTGCATAGCTACGAGCCTCGAACCCTCATCTTCGCCCTGGGGCTGTGCTGCCTCGCGAGCATGGCCTGCGAAGAAGATCAGATCCTGACCACCACCCGCAACCTCAACCGGCCAGGGCCGCTGGCCATGGTCTGCGCCGGCCGCACGGGCGACGCGGGCATCGCCACCGGGCTGTCCCCCTCGCGCTGCACCAGCGATGCAGGCACCGCGGACGGCCCCTCGGGCACGCTGTACGGCTTCGTGGCCAACACCTCCCGGGGGGAGGTCGCCGTGTTCCGACCCGGCGCCAGCGCCTCGGTGGACCGGCTGGTGGACCTGGACAAGGGGAGCCCGGGCTACGGCTTCATCCCCGTGGGCAGCTTGCCCACGGATCTGGTGGCCTCCCGGGACGGGTGCCTGGTGGTCACGGCCAACTCGGGCTCCTGCGATCTGGCCCTCATCGACGTGCCTGCGGTGATGGACGTCGCGGCCTCGCTGCGCAAGAAGCCCTCCGGTTCGCTCGTTTCGCGCCTGGTGATCCGCTCGGCCAGCGGCAAGCCCCTGCGCGCCCGGCCCCAGGAGATCGTGCTGGTCCCCACCACCGACCTGCCGAAGAAGAAGGAGACCGACACCTGCCCGTCCCCGGGGACCTACCGGGCCTACGTCACCTTCCCGTCGTGCAACCTGCTGGCCGAGGTGGACCTCGCGACCGGCAAGATCAAGCAGGGCCTGCAGCTGAACCGGGATGGCAGCGCCACCGCCGTGACCGAGCCGAGCTGCCCCTCGGAGTGCGCCCTGTCCGGGGATGACAACCTGCCCGATCTGGGCCCACCGGACCAGAAGGTGGTGGACCTGCAGGTCAAGCCGGACCTCGTCCCCACCAAGAAGGACGCCGGCCCCTCGGACGGCGCTGCCCCCGACGCCCCGGACGCCAACCTGGCGGCCAAGGACGGCGGGGTGGCGGATATCAAGCCCGCGCAGCCCGACCTGCCCGGAGACGCGGGTCCGTCGGACCTGAAGGTCTCCAGCCGCGGGGTGCTGCCCACCGGCCTGGCCCTGCATGAGCTCGGGGCCACGGATCACCGGCTGTATGTCTCGTCCGCCGGGGCAGGCTTCATCTGGGCCGTGGACGTCAAGAGCGACGCGTTCCAGCCTGGCCCCGGGCGGATCCTGCTGGAGGGTGGCGTGGGCACCAGCCGCGTCAAGCTGAGCCCCAAGCCGCGCAACGCGTCGCTGAGCCGCTACCTGTACGCCGTGGCCAGCGACCGCTCGGTGCGGGTCATCTCCCTGGCCGCATCGCCCGGGCAGGAGTGCGAGACCCAGCTCGACCTGACGCAGATCACCGACAAGGAGGTGGACCTGAAGCAGGCCGGCTGCTACCCGGTGAGCGACGCCACGCGCAAGCTGCGCAAGGTCACCGCCAAGGGGCCCGGCCTCACCTTCGCCGACCGGGTGCCCACGGACGTGGAGTTCGTCACCGGTCAGCTGCGGCAGACCGACGCCACCTTCGACGACATCCGCCCCCAGTCCACGCCGCTGCAGGGGATCTACGCCATGGTCTCGGTCTCGGACGGGCTGGTCTACATCATCGACGTGGAGGACTGGACCCTTGTGACCGCCACCACCACCAAGGTGCCGCGGCTGCGCATGCCCCACCGGCGACGCAACCTGTACCTCGGGCGCAAGAGCGAGGAGCCCGACGCGAGCATCGTCTCGGTGAGCGGGGCCAAGTCGGGGGGCATCCCGGTGGTGGTCAGCGGGGTCGTGCCCACCAAGACCACCGACGCGTCGGTGGACGTGCCGGGCAACGGGCTGATGCTGCGTGCGCCGGGGCAGACCGTGAGCGCCGACCACTTCCTGACCTACGAGGAGCGGCTGGTCGCCCGCTGGTCCGGCAGCATCTCGCTGGAGAAGGGCGAGCTGGTCTTCCGGGACAAGGGCGCGCGCTTCTGCGCGGCCGGCGTGGAGGCGCGGGTGCAGGACAAGGGGAAGCGGGCCCTGCGCCACGGCGACATCCTCGTGGTGGTGGGGTGCCGCAACGACGACGAGTGCGGCATCGGCCAGGAGTGCATCAAGGCCATCGGCAACCCGTCGGAGTTCGGGCTCTGCCTCGAGAAGGGGCGCGAGAGCGACCTGTACACCAAGTGCCTGCCCTTCCTCAGCGGGAGCCGGGAGTTCGTGGTCACCGAGGCGCGCCGGGATCAGCTGAAGCTGGAGATGCTGGCCGAGGCGCCGGCCAGGCTGTCCCAGATCAAGGCCGGCGCCGGCTGCAAGGCCAACGCCGACTGCCCGGATCACCACCTGTGCGCGCTGCGTGACCAGCCCGCCACGGGCCTCAAGCAGGGGGACTGCTTCAGGCCGGGCTGCACCCCCGACAAGAGCGGCAGCGGCGTGACCCTGGCCACCAGCAAGGACTGCCAGTCGAACCATCGCTGCGTCAAGCCGCTGGACGGCACCGACGAGGTGTGCGCGCCGGTCATCCGCCCCGTGGACACGGGCCCGGCGTGCACCAGCGACAGCCAGTGCGATCCCACCAAGGTGAGCCCCAAGCCGGCCAAGCTCAACGCCGCGTGCGGCACCGACTCGGACTGTGGCTCCTCCCTGCTGGAGTGCCGCCGCACCCCCATCACCTCCACCCAGTCCCGGTGCGTGGCCAAGGGCATGACCTGCCAGGCGGTGGGGCAGGGGGGCAGCAAGCTCTGCGCCCGGGTGACCCCCTGCTTCGACCAGCTGCTGCGCTACGATATCCGCGCGGGTCGCAGCTTCGTGGTGGGCAGCTACAAGCGGGGCGTGGAGGACCAGACCACCGGCCTGTGCCGGGCTGACGCCAACAAGAGCCCGCTGTACAGCAACCGGATCTACATCGGTCAGCCGGTGTTCCCGGTGGCCCTTGGCCAGCCATGCTCGCCAGGGAACCTGACGTTTCCGGCCACGCCCCAGCCCAACGGTTGCTACGAGGTGCGCGACGCCGAGGGGTACGAGGGCGTGCAGGACGTGGTGAGCGAGACCAACCTGACGCTGGCGCGGGAGTCTGCGCCCGCCACGGTGGTGCGCTTCTCCAACCCGGACATCTGGCTCACCCTGGGGGTCAGCCACCTGCGCAAGCCCAAGAGCAGCGCGGCTGCCAGCGACGCGGGGGTAGACGCATCCCCCGTGCCGGCCATGCCTACCCGTGAGCTGACCCTGCGGTTCCAGCTGGGCAGCGGCTTCTTCCCGCTGCGATCCGGCTCCAGCAAGAGCGTCTCGCTGCCCGCGCGGCTGGTGGAAGGGCCGGACGGCTACATCTACCTGGTGGACATGGGCGACCGCCCTGGCTCCACCGGCAGCAACGGCCAAATCTTCCGCATCAACCGCACAACGGCCACCCTGGACAACTTCGTCATCCGCTAAGCCAGTAAACTTGCCCGGGCGGGATCGGCCCTCTAAAAATAATCTCGGGAGAGTTTCGTATCATTGAGGTACCAGCCCCGAGGACCTGGCCATGCAGGATGAGGACAAACTCCGCGAGCGGATTCAAATACTTCTGGATAACCGCCAGATATTTCTTATCTTTCTGGCCAGTTCGGTGATCCTGGCCCTCGTCTTTTCTCTTGGCTTCGTGGTGGGGAAGCGGTCGAGCAACCAGGCGGTGGCGCCGCCGCCCACCGACCCGCTGGCCATGCTCGACCGGATGAGCGAGAAGGTGGGCGAGGAGGAAGAGGACACCCTCACCTTCCACGAGGCGCTCACCGGGGACCAGCTGCCGGAACCGCCCAAGGCCAAGCAAGAGGCCAAGGTTGCCGCGGCTGACGCGCCGACCGCTGGCGCCAAGGCGGCGGCCGCGGCTGAGCCGGCCAAGGAGGCCGTCGTCGACTCCCCCGCGGCGGCCAAGGTCGCCGCCGCCCCCGCGCCGGTGGGGCAGGTGATTCCGCCGGCGGCCATCCAGGCCGCGGCGGCCAAGGTGGACATGTCGGACGCCATCAAGCCCAAGAAAGAGGCCCCCATCTCCGGCAGCGGCGGCGACTACACCCTGCAGCTCAGCGCATTTCAGGACAAGAGCGAGGCGGAGCAGTTCGTGGCCTCGCTCAAGGAGGCGGGCTTCAAGCCGTACATGCAGGCCACCACCATCCCGGGCAAGGGGATCTGGTTCCGCGTACGCATGGGCGCCTACAAGACCTGGGACGAGGCCGTGGAAGCCAAACAGCGCTTCGAGGCGACAAAGCAGATCATCGCCTACGTGACCCGCAAGTAGCGCCCCGCTTCATCGCGGAGCCTCCCACAGGGAGGCGAGCACGGGGCGCTCCGCCGGAGGCGCGATGCACGGGCACCACGGTCGAGGGTCGACGGTCGACAGTCGACAGTTGGGGGTTTCCGGCGTGGGTGGGTGCTAAGATAGTCCTGCCGTGAATGATTCTCCCCGCAGGCCACGTCAGATGACCATGCTTGGACGCCGGCAATTCTGCTCGGGCCTGGGCGCGGGTGCGCTGCTGTGCGGTTGCGCGTCGGAGCGCACGCCCGCGGCCGGGAGCCTGCCCGACGCGGCGCCCCCTTCCAAGATGACCCTGACCACCCACGGCACCGGCAAGTCCAGGGTCGTGGAGGTGCGCTGGGCGCGGGCGGTGGATCTTCAGGGAAAGGTGGACGCGGCCGCCGCCCGGGTCATGGCGGACGCGGCGGTGACCGCGCTGGTGGGGGGCTCGTCGCCCTGGAGCACCTGGGCCGGGCCAAAGCGCACCATCGGCATCAAGGTCAACACCATCACGAGCCAGGCGCACACCCACCCGGCGGTGGCGGCTGCCGTGGCCCGTGGGCTGGTGGGCGCGGGGGCATCGCCGCAGAACGTCACCGTGTGGGATCGCGACGGTTTTGGCCTGCGCGACCGGGGATACACGCTGGATCCCGCCGGCAAGGGCGGCTTCCGCTGCCTCGGCACAGACGGGGTGACGCCCGGGGCGAAGCTCACGCGGATCAAGGTGGCTGGCAACCTGGTGCCCCTTTCGCCGCTGCTCACCGGCGCCGATCTGCTGATAAACCTGGCGGCGCTCAAGGACCACTCCATGGCCGGGGTCACGCTGTCGCTGAAGAACAACTTCGGCATGTTCCCCAGCGCCATCATGTTCCACGGCGAGCACCGCAAGGGGTCGGGGTGTGAGCCGGGCATCTCACAATTCGCCGCCGCGCCGGAGATCAAGGGCCGTACCTGCCTGGCCATGCTGGACGCCCTGGTAGGCGTGTGCCACGGTGGCCCGGGGCCGGCGGAGACACAGCACGCGTTCCGCTACGGCGGGCTGCTGGCCAGCCTGGATCCAGTGGCCCTGGACCGGCTGGGGCTGAAGATCATCAACGCGCGGCGCGCGGCGCTGGGCATGGTCCCCGTGGACAGGCGGACCTCGCCCAACCCGTCGCCGCCGACCCATATCGACAACGCCGCAGCCCTGGGAGTGGGCAGCGGCTGAACAGCTCAAGAGGAGACAGATGGGCAAGACCGACCGAAGAAATTTCCTTATCCGCAGCGGGCAGGGCGCCATCATCGCGAGCGCCGGCGGCGTGGGGTTGCTGGAGGGTGACGCCGAGGCGGCAGGCAAGAAGAAGACCCGGGTGGCGGTGGTGCGGGGCACGGATCCGGCGCGCATGCTGCGGGCGGGGCTGAAGATCTTTCGTGGGCTCGGCGGCATCGTCAAGGGCAAGCGGGTCGTGATCAAGCCGAACATGGCCTGGACCAACCCGCCGGCGTGGGCCAACAACACGTCCCCCGCCGTGGCGGCAGCGCTGGCGGCGCTGTGCCAGGCGAGCGGCGCCAAGAAGGTCCAGGCGGTGGACCACACCATGGGCGAGGCGGGCAAGAGCATCGCGGCCTGCGGCGTGGGGCCGGCGCTGGAGAAGATCAAGGGCGTGGAGATCCTCTCGCTCCACAAGAAGTCGGACTACGTCAAGCGCCGGGTGCCCCGGGGGCGGCAGCTCAAGTCCACCTGGCTGGCCCGGGTGGTGACGGGCGAGGACATGGTGCTGATCAACGTCCCGGTGGCGAAGCACCACGGCGCCACCAGCGTGAGCTTCGGCCTTAAGAACCTGATGGGGCTGGTGTGGGACCGCGGCTACTTCCACGGCATGATCAACCTGCACCAGGGCATAGCCGACCTGGCCACGCTGATCCCGCCGGCGCTCACGGTCATCGACGCCACCAGCGTCATGACCTCGGGAGGGCCTCAGGGGCCGGGCAAGGTGGAGAAGCTGAACACCCTGATCATCAGCACCGACCCGGTTGCTGCCGACGCCGTCGCAGTGGGCCTCACCCGCTGGGACAAGCGCAAGCTGAAGCCGGAGCAGGTGGCCCATATCCAGCTGGCGGCCAAGCTCGGGCTGGGCGTTGCGGAGCTGGGGAAGATCAAGGTGGTGAAGAAGAAGGTTTGAAACAAAAAATGGGGAACAAGAAATGCCGAATAAAAAATAGCCAGGCACCGCCAGGGCGGCATGTCTCCGGAGCCTGCACCGGCCTCTGACCATTTTCTATTTCTTGTTTTTTGTTCCTTATTTTTTGTTTAATCGTCCCCTCGCTAACCTCCGGTTCCTGGTTCCCATGCATTGGGCCCGGTGTATTATTCGATCCACCGTGACACCCCGGCTCACACTCCCAGTTTTGCTGCTGTTGGCGCTCGTCTCCACGGCTCACGCGCGGCAGTATCCAATTACCCGCTCCGACTCATCCGGCACCTGGATCGGCGGGCCGGAGGGGTTGCTGCACGGCCAGGGCGAGCTCTGGACGCGGTACCACGAGGGCAAGGGGCTGCCCACCGGCAAGGTCATGGACATCGAGCTGTCCAGCCGGTCGGTGTGGGTGGCCACGCCGGCCGGCCTGGCGCGCATGGACAAGGGGAGCCGCCGCTGGGAGCGGTTCGGCCCGCCTGACCTCCCGTCGGCCCAGGTCACCGGCGTGTCCATGGACGCCAGCGATCCGGACCAGCTCTGGGTCTCGACCCTCGGCGGGTTGGTGCGCCACGACGTGCGGCAGAACCGCTGGACCCCGTTCGGCCGCGCCCGGGGCTTGCCCTCGGAGCGCGTGAACGACGTCTTCTTCAGGGGGCGCACCGTGTGGGCGGCCACCGACGCGGGGCTGGCCGCCATGGATCTCCGCCGGGGCACGGTCCAGGTCTTCACCGAGGCCGACGGCATGGCCCCGGGGCCGGTGCTGGAGCTCTCCCTGGCCGGCAGCGACCTCTGGATCACCAGCGCCGGCGGCCTGTCCCGCATGAACCTGCAGCGTCGGACCTTCGCCGCCTTCGGCAAGGCCCAGGGGCTGCCCGCCGGCGCGGTGCTCTCCACCGCACGCCTGCAGTCGGTGACCTACATCGTCACGGCGGGCGGCCTGATCACCTACGACGGGTCAGCTGACGCCCTGGCGCCGTTCCTCCACGCCAAGGGGCTGCAGGGGGCCAGCGTGCGGGGCGTGGTCAGCGCCGGCGGCTTTGTCTGGTTCGCCACCGGCGGCGGGCTCTGCCGGTTCGAGCCGGTGCGCAAGAGCTGGGAGTACTACCGCCTGGAGGACGGCGCCTCCAGCGATGAGCTCTCCCGGCTGGCCGTGGCCGGCGGCAACCTGCTCATCTTCCACGACGGCGGCGAGCTGGACACCTACGACTTCAAGAAGGACGAGTGGGTGGACCGCTCGAGCCTGCTGGAGGCGGCGGCGGACGAACCACCCGCAGGAGCGCCGGGCGGCGGCACAGACGGCGCAGCGGAACCGGACGGGGCCCCCGCCGCCGCGCAGGACGAGGAGCGCCCGCTGGAGCTCTCCTTCTCCGCCGAGCTGGACACCGAGTTCGACGGCAGCCACGGCTGGGCCGAGGGGGAGGACGGCTGGGGCTACACCGGCGATGGCACCTGGAAGTTCAACACCGTTCGCCTGGGCGGCGGCGCGCGCTGGGGACGGGGACGGACGGTGGATGTCTCGGCCAAGATCGACTGGGGCGACATCTACCCCGCCCTCGACCCGGACGCCACCTCCGACACCCGCACCTCCACGCTGATCACCTTCCAGCAGTACGACCTGAGCCTGCGATACCTGGGCGCCCGGGGGGACTGGCTGCGCGAGGTGTACCTCTCGGACGAGGTCCGGCTGGACCCCGAGGGCGGCGCGTTGACCGAGCGCACCGAGGTGGAGGGGGGCAGGGTGGTGCTGGACCTCGGCCCCCGGCGGCGCGAGGGCAAGCTGCTGGAGGTGAAGGCCGCCGCCGGCCTGCGCCGCGGCACCCCCATGCGGCTGGTGTTCCGCCACCCGAACCTGCGGCAGCTGGAGCTGATGCGGTTTCAGCTGATGAAGTCGGCCTCGGAGCAGGTGCGGTTCGTCATCCCATCGTCGGTGCGGGTGATGCTCGACGGCCGGGAGCTGGAGCGCAACGTGGACTACTTCGTGGACCACACCACGGGCTTGCTCTGGATCACCAACAAGGACCTGTTCCACGCCATGCGGGTGGTGGAGGTCGACCTGGAGTACGAGCAGATCCCGCGCAAGAACGTGGGGGTGGTCACCGTCACCGACATGCTGCCCAAGGACGGCGAGATCGGTCAGCTCAAGCGCTCGGGGCGGTCCCGCTGGGCCAAGGACGAGCAGGGGCTGTTCGACGAGATCGACGGCGGCGCCGAGCAGTACATCAACCGGGGCTGGGACCAGACCCTGTCCCAGGACTACACCTGGGGCTCGGCCGGCGCCACCCTGCGCATCCACGACATGGACAGCGCCGAGAGCGCCCGGGCGATCCTGCTGGCGCGGCTGGCCGGGGACGCCAAGCCCGCGCCCGGGTTCATCTACAACGGCGAGGACGCGGTCTACATCGAGAAGCAGAGCTCGAGCCTGATGGTCAAGATGCTGTTCGGCAAGTTCTTCATCGAGATCACCCTGGACGAGGCGTCCATGGAGCAGGAGATCCTGAGCATCGCCTCATGGCTGTTCGGCAAGCTCGGCTCCTCGGGCAAGACCTCCGCCGACGCCCTGCGCGACCTGGTGGTGTCCACGGGCGCGCTGCTGCGGCTGAGCGACGAGGTCACCATGGGCGCCACCTACCTGGGCGGGTTCTCGGTGGACGACGACGCGCTGCCCGACGCCGCGTCGGTGCAGCGCAACCTGCTCGCCCTGCACGGCGCGTACAGCGCGTCCGTGGCGCGGGACGTGACCCTCACCGCGCGGGCCCAGGCCGCCGTATCGAGCGCAGAGGTGGACAGCGCCGGGAGGTTCAGCGGCGCCGGGGTGCGCGCTGACGCGCTGCTGGCGTCACCCTGGCTGGTGCTCTCGCTGGACGGCCGCAAATACACCCGCGACTACGTCGGCCTCGGGGTGGCGCGCCAGAGCGAGTTCTGCCGCGCCAGCGACGGCGCCTGCGACGCCAGGGGCGAGAGCCAGCTCGACCACGAGCTGTCCGCCCGCGGCACCATCAAGGCCCTGTCGTGGCTGCCCCTGGACCTGGCCTACCAGCGCCAGGTGACGGCGCTGGGCAGCGACTACGCCGACGCGCCGGCCGACCGGAGCAAGGAGGGCGTGCGCGATGTGGCCAGCGGCAAGCTCACCCTGCAGCGCAAGGGGCTGCCCAGGGTGTCGGTGCACGGCGGCTACATCCGCCGGGACGACGCCATGACCGAGCAGGACCAGCTGGTGGCCGGCGCGGCGGTGGAGGCCGACCTGGCCAACACCCTGCTCAAGGGCCTGGCGTTCAAGAAGATCTACCTGCGCGGCCTGTACGAGTACGGCCACGGCGCCGTCGACGAATCCCGGGTGGACAGCGCCACCGAGCGGGACCGTACCGAGGGCATGCACCACGCCGTTGCCGAGGCGCGCGTGGCGCCCACCCTCACCGAGAGCGGGTACGTGTCGCTGGCCTACCACGGCCTTCGAGGGGTGCTCGACACCACGGGCGATACCGTGGACCTGCTGCAGTTCTGGCGGCTGGACGGCGGCGCAAGCTCCAGCTGGATCCCCGGCATCGCGCTGCGCTTCGACTCCACCCTCTGGTTCAAGGACGAGATGCCGCTGCTGGACCGCTTCAGCAGGCAAGGCACCCTGGCCAGCGCCCGGCTCAATACCAAGCGCGACCAGGCCGCCGACAGCCGCCTTGCCGGCGTGGTGGAGGTGTTCCCCGGCGAGTGGGTGGACAAGCTCTCCTCGGTCAAGATGAGCGCCACCTACACCTACTCCGAGCGGCAGGTCTCCCAGGGCGCGCCCCGGGGCAGCGCGCCGCCAGGGCGAGAGCGCTGCGACGTGGCCGGCGACGAGGACCTGGACGGCCTGAGCGACTGCGCGGACCCGGACTGCGCCCTGACCGAGGCGTGCCTGCAGGTCACCGGCACGGTCAAGACCCACCGCGCCTACGGCACCGTCACCTGGGACACCCCGGGCAAGGTCCAGGTGGAGCTCTTCGGCGATCTGCGCGAGTCCTACGCTGGCCAGGGCCAGGCCCGGCGGCTCTCGCGCCAGGAGGTGCGCTCCTTCGTCACCTGGCGGCCGATCTACCCGTCCCCCATCACCCTGCGCTTCGACATGCTGCGGGAGTGGAAGGACCCCGAGACCTACGACAAGGTGGTGCCGGATCTCGACTTCACCACCACCGCCTTCACCCCCGCCCTGGAGTGGCGCCGGCGCTGGTCTCAGCAGTGGTGGCACCTGGCCAAGGTCTCCTACAGCCACAACCAGGTGCGAGACCAGCCCCACATCCGCACCCACGACGACCTGTGGGGCAAGAAGGGCGACGTGGAGCGGCTCTCCTACGACAGCCAGGTGGTGACCCCGAGCGTGGAGGTGCGCCGCCGCTTCGAGGACGACCAGGGCCGCTGGAGCGTGCGCCCCTTCGCGCGCTTGCGGGCCGCGTTCACATGGGGCGCGGGTGTCCAGTCTCAGATCGACAGCCGGATCTGCCTGCCCGGGGAGGCCTGCCTGGTGGACGACTCGTCGGAGGAGCAGACCTACGCCCTGACCCTCGGGATGCTCTGGACTCACGCGGACCTGCTCTTCATCGACTTCGACATCACCGCGAGCTATATCCACCGGGACCGCTGCAAGGGCACGATCAACAAGAAGGTCTGCGGGGACGAGCTGTCGCTGACGCCGCACCTGCTGGCCACGGTGAGATACTGAGGTGCTGCTCAACCTGCACATAGCCATCGCGGCGCTGGTGCGCGGGGTGCGCGCCAGGGACTGGGCCACGATGGCGGCCCTGGCCACCCTGTACCTGGCCATGGTGCGGCCTTACTACGGCATCACCGCGGACGACGCCTACATCTCGTTCCGCTACGCCCAGAACTGGGTGGCGGGCTGCGGGCCGGTGTTCAACTGCGGCGAGCCCGCCGTGGAGGGGTACACCAACTTCCTCTGGACCGCGATGGCGGCGGTGGTGATGGCCCTGGGGTTCGACGCGCCGCCGGCCATGCGGCTGGTGGGGCTGCTGTGCGGGGCGCTGGCCATGCTCGCCCTGGCGGCCCTGGCTCGACGGCTGCACCGGGGCACGGCCACGCCGGCCCTGGCGGCGCTGGTGCTGGCGTCGTCACCGTTCTGGGCGGTCAACACGGTGAGCGGGCTGGAGACCGCGGCCGCCACCCTGTCGGTGCTGGTGGCCACCGGCCTGTCCATGGCGCTGCCCCGGGCGCGGCGTCCCTGGGCCGCAGGCGCCGCCTGGGGCGTGAGCTACTTGATCCGGCCCGAGGGGCTGGTGCTGGGGTTCCTGACCGGCGTATGGATCCTGCTGGCGGGGCTGATCAGCCGGGTCGGCCTGCGCAACATCATCTCCCAGGGGCTGCGCTTCACCGCGGGCTTCATGGCGGTGGGCCTGCCGTACTTCGTCTGGCGGGTGGTGTACTACGGCAACCTGCACCCGAACACCTACTACGCCAAGAGCGTGCCGCTGGACCGGCAGCTGCCCACCAACATCAAGATCCTCTCGGCCCACCCGGTGTTCTTCGTCTCGCTGCTGGCCGCGGCGCTGCTGGTGCTGGTGCTGCGCCGCGAGCTCAAGCTGCTGCTGCCGCTGCTGCTGGCCCTCGGCGCTGCCGCCATCAGCTTGACGGTGCAGAACAACTTCTGGATGCCCGGCCACCGGCTCTACCTCACGGCCACTGCGCTGGTGGCGGCCCTGGCCGCGGGGCTGGGTGACATGCTGACCCCGGAGCTGCCGCGCTGGGGCGCGGTGGGTCGGCTGCTGCGCCCGCTGCCCACCCTGGGGCTGTTCGGGGCGCTGCTCTATTCGGCCTGGGTCTACCAGCCGGAGACGGTAGAGCTGGCCAACCTGCACTACGCCCGGGACGACAACCCGGCGCGGGCCATGGGTGAGCGCATGCGTAAAAAGGCCGGGGCAGGGGACTGGCTGCTCACCCGGGACGCCGGCATGGTGCCGTTCTACGCCGGGCCCGGGGTCAAGGTCCTGGACATCCACACCCACTCGCTCAACGACCGCCGCATCGCGCGCCAGGGCTGGGACCTGAAATACATCATGGGCCACAACCCACGCTGGGTGATCTTCCCCAGCACCTTCCGCGCCCCCTTCCGCCTGACCCACCCCATCGAGGGGCGGATTTACCACGGGCCAGGGTTCCACGACCGCTACCGGGAGATCGAGGTGGCAGCGTGGCATCGGCTGAGGTTCTTTTTTCTGTTTGAAAAAGCCGACGGAAACAACGGGAACAAAAAATAAGGAACTAGAAACAAGAAATTAAAAATGGGAGGCCGCCCGGTCATGTGCGGCTACCCATTTTTAGTTCAGAATTTTTTGTTCCTTGTTTTTTGTTTGCCCCCCGCTCCCTGCATCGCGAAGCAATCGTGGTCCCTGACAAGGCGCGAGGAGGGCGCCTGGCAGCGCCAGGCAACCGACGAGCAACACAGTCAGGGGCCGCGAGGGCGAGCGAGGCGGGGGGCGAACCAAGTGAGAGGTCTCTGCCTCGCCTAGCTGGCCGGAATCGTCAGGTTGGTCATGTCGGGCACGGTCTCGCCCGAGGCGCGCTCCACCTTGAGGTTGATGCGCGAGAAGATCAGGTCCACTGGCGTGCCGGCCTGAAGCGGGTTGCCCAGGGAGGTGTTGGGGATGTTGAACTGCCAGCGGGTGGAGAAGCCGCTCAGGCCCGCCTTGCCGGGGGGCGCCTTCTCGATGATGCTCAGCGACTTGTTGGAGGTGGCGTTGCCGCGCTCGCCCGCCGCGTCACCGGTCTTGCCGCTGCCGTCCAGGTCGTAGCCGAAGAACACCACGCTGTTGGGCCCGGACAGGCTCTGGCCCGGCTTGCCCGTACCGATGGGCTCGCTGAAGGTGATCACCACCGTGTTGTAGTCCTTGTGCGTGCTGTCCGAGGACTTGCGCGCCAGGCTGGAGGTGACCTTGGCCGACGCCGAGGTAGGCGGCGTGAAGAACGGCGCGCCGAACGATCCGTGCAGCAGCTTGTTACCCACCGTGGCCGATGCGTTGATGGTGATGTTGTACTCGGCGCCCGCCTTGAGCCCCTTGAAGTTCACCTGCAGCAGGTTGCCGCTCACCGTGGTGGTGGGCAGGTTGGGCGGCCGCGTGCCGAACTCGTCGTACAGCGAAACCGAGGTCAGCTTCTGGTTGATCGGCAGGTTGAAGGCCACGTACAGCGGCCCGCTGGCCGAGCTGAGCTGCCGCGGCCCCTTCTTGTTGGCCAGGGCGGCCACGCTGGCGGCCTCGATCTTCAGCCCCGCCGGCGCCTTGTCGTTGGACAGGATGATGGTGGGCACATGGTCCTTCAGCTGCATGACGTTGTAGACCATCTCCTTGCCCAGGAACTCGAACACGCCATCGGCGTTCTTGTCCTGGGGCGGGATCTTCACCCGCACCAGGTCCGTGATTCCGTTGCCCACCAGCCCGAGCAGGGACTTGAAGTTGGGCATGCCCGTGAACTTCACCACGCCCGATCCGCCGGTCTTGGCGGACACGGTGGTGTTGCCCTTGGACTGGGGGTTGCCGGTCTTGTAGTCCACATACTTCACCGACGCGGTGAGGGTGGCCGTCACGTTCTGGGCAGGCGCGCCGTCCGGGGTCAGGATCTGCACCCTGAACGCCTCGGTGGCCGCCGCCTTGGGGACCAGGCCCACCGGGCCGATGGTGAGGGTGGAGTTGGCCAGCGGGAAGTCGCCCGCCGCGTTGGCCAGGGTGGCCGCGATGTTCACCGGCAGGTACTTGCTCTCGGTGGCCGGGGTGATCCGGACGATGAGCGCGCCAGCGGGGACCTTCTCCACGCTGAACTGACCGTTGGCGTCGGTCTTGGCCTTTGCCTGGTATACCTTGCCGCCCGCGAGCACCGCCACGGTGACATTCTTGATCCCATTGAGGGTCACGGCGTCCACGATCAGGCCGCCCACCGAGCCCTCGGGCGAGACATTGTTGACGCCGAGGCTATTGTCGGTGGCCTCGTCTCCGCACGAGATCTGGCTCGCCGGGAGCATCAGCATGGCCAGCGCGACCAGCCACCTGGATTCTATTCTTACCTTCATTCTTCGACCTCCCCGGTCCTGTACTGAAAGACCATGTATGAAACTCAGTTCAATCTGCGAATGTTCCTTGGTCGTCGCTCCCTCAGAAGCCCACCCCTGGTGCGCCTGCAGGGAGCACAAGCAGCGTGCGCCGGTGATCCGGGCCCGAGCTGCCGCGGGTGCCGTAGTAGATGCCGACCGTGGCGCCCGATACCACCACCACCCCTGCGGCGATGCCCACCGCTGGCCAGAACCACTTTGACTTCGTCAGCCCCTGGTACCAGGGGTCCCCCTCGGGCGCCTTGGCCACCACCGGCTTCTTGACCTTGCCGAGGGACAGCGCCCCCATCAGGGTGTTGATGAGATCCTTGCACTCCGGCGCTGGATCGAGCGCGGAGATGGATCCGCTCACCCTGCCGGCCAGCTTCTTCTTGCGCCCGTCGAAGGCGAAGATGGTCAGGTTCACCAGGTCGCCCTCGCCGCCCACGTCCGCGAGGAACAGGATCGGCGTCTTGCGCGACCGTGAGAAGCGGGTGAGGCCCGGGGCCGGCCCGCCGTCGTTGGCAGCCGACAGCCCCTCCTGCAGCCCCTGCATGGGCGAATCCTCAAGCGGCTCCATGTCGATGTTCACCTGGGAGCTCTCGCCGCCGCCCTGGACCATCACGCGCTGGGTGCTGGTCTTGTAGCCCTCGAGGGCCACCGTCACCAGGTTGGCGCCGGTGCCCAGGCCCTTGGCCGCCACCGGGCTGAGCCCCACCAGCTTGCCGTTGACCCGCACCGCGGCGCCCGCCGGGTGCGTCTCCACGTAGACATCGCCGGTGCCCATCTCGTCGGCCAGGAACCGGCTCTCGCTGAACATCTCCTTCATCTGAGGCGGGAAACGCTTCTCGTCGAACTCCATCTTTGCATGGAGCAGGAACGCCTGGAGCAGGCTCTTGCGCGTGGCCTCCTCGTCACCGGCCATGTAGTGGGCGACGGCCAAGTCTGCCAGCAGCCACGCATGCTGCTCCAGCTCATCAGGATCGTTGTAGATGTGGTGAAACAGCGCCTCCCGCGCAATCACGCCCTCGGCGATGGTCTTGACCCCCTCCTCGACCTCCAGGTTGGCCAGCTGCTCCTTGCCCTTGTCGGTGAGCGTCTTCGCCTCTTTCAGCGCCTTGCGCGCGGCTGCCGGGTCCTCCAGCAGCTGCGATAGCGGCACGAAGCGGATCTCCTTGCGCAGCTCGAGCACCCCCTCCAGCGCTTCCTTCACCGCGCGCACCTGGGGACGAGGTTCAGGTCCAGCGTCCAGATAAAGCGTCGCCTTCGGCTTTTTGCGCCGCTTGCGCTTGCGCGCAGAGGCCGGGTCTGCGAACGCGAGGGAGACGATGGACGCCATGACTACCCAGCATATGGTCTGGTACCGCATAGGGACACAATCTCCAATGGTCCTCGACCTGTCAAGCCGGGCGACCGCTGCGTGGCCCAGTCCGACTCCAGACTCCCCACTCCCGGGTCCCGACTCCAGACTCCTGACTGTCTCCTCGCCGCGCGATGTGATACATATCGGCTCCGACCATGACCAAGGGGAAACACCACAGACGCGTCCTGGTGGCCAATCCCGCGGACGGCGGGTTCTTTTACTGGCTCGCCAAGCTCTACCTGTTCGGGGGGCTGGTGCTGTTCTTCCTCGGCCTCGCCTCGGTGCCGGTGGCCTTCGTGGCGCTGGCCAAGATCGCCCCCGAGGTGCCGGACCTCGCAGCGTTCAAGAAGGAGACGGAGCTGGCCACGCGGATTCACGCCAGCGACGGCGCGCTGCTCACCACCCTGGTGGACAAGCGGCGGGAGCTGGTGCCCATCCGCGCCGTGCCGCCGCGGCTGATCAACGCCTTCCTCGCCGCCGAGGACCGCACCTTCTTCCGCCACGGCGGCGTCGACTTCCGGGGGATCGCCCGGGCGGCGTGGGCGAACCTGCGCGCCGGGACCGTTCGTCAGGGCGGCAGCACCATCACCCAGCAGGTGGCCAAGGCGCACCTCTCCCCGGAGCGCACCATCCAGCGCAAGCTCAAGGAGGTGGTGCTGGCGCGCCGCCTGGAGGCCCGCTACAGCAAGCAGGAGATCCTCTACCTCTACCTGAACCACATCTTCCTGGGCGCCGGCGCCTACGGAATCGCCGCCGCTGCGCGGGTCTACTTCGGCGCCGCCCTCGAGGAGCTGTCCCTGGCGCAGATGGCCACGCTGGCCGGCCTGGTGCGGGCGCCCTCGCGCTACTCCCCGCGCCGCCACCCGGCGCGGGCCACCCGCCGCCGGGACCAGGTGCTGAACCAGATGGTCGCCGCCGGGTTCATCAGCGCGACCGAGGCGAAGCAGGCCAAAAAGGAGCAGCTCACGCTGAACCGCGCGGCCCGGGATCCGTTCCCCTGGCAGGCGCCTCACTTCACCGAGCATGTACGCCGGCTGCTGCTGGACCGCTACGGCAAGGAGCGCACCTACACCGCCGGCTGGCAGGTGCACACCACCATCGACCCGCACATCCACCGGCTGGCCCACCAGCGCACCCACATCGCGGTCAACGCCCTGGACAAGCGCCAGGGCTGGCGCGGGCCGCTGATGAAGCTGCGCGGCGACCAGCAGAAAAAGGCGCTGCTCGACCGCGTTCAGCGCCTGTACCATGGCGACCACCTGCGGGTGGACGAGCCGTACCCGGCGCTGATCACCCGGGTGACGACCCACCGCGCCTACGGGCTCATCGGCCAGCGCAAGATCGAGATCCCGCTGTCGCTGGCCCGATGGGCAGCGCCGTACTCCCGCACCATGATCACCAACAACCAGACGACGGACTCGCTGAGCAAGGTGCTCGCCGAGGGGGACGTGGTCTGGACCAGCTCGCCCATCTCCTGGATGCGGCGCAAGGACTGGGGCAGGGAGAAGCAGGGCCGCACGCCCATGGCGCTGCACCAGATCCCGCGGGTGGAGGGGGCGATTTACACGTACGACCACCAGACCGGCTACGTGCTGGCCATGGTGGGCGGCCTGGACTACGACCGGTCCACCTTCAACCGGGCCGTGCAGGCTTGCCGCCAGCCCGGCTCCACCTACAAGCCGATCTACTACGCCCTGGCCCTGGACGGCGATCGGTACTCCATGGCCAGCATCCTGCAGGACAAGCCGTACGTGCCGGATGAGGGCGAGGAGTGGAACCCCCAGAACGTGCACGGCACCCTGGACGGACGGGTGACCATGCACATGTCCCTGGTGCGGTCGCTGAACCTGCCGTCGATCCAGCTGCTGGTGAAGGTGGGCGCCAAGAAGGCCGAGGCCTGGGCGCGCCGCCTGGGGTTCACCACGCCGATCCACGCTGACAAGGCCCTGGCCCTGGGGGCGAGCTGCACCCGCACTGACGAGCTCACCCGGTCGTTCGCCACCTTCGCCCGGGGTGGCACGCAGAAGGATCCCGTGTATATCCGCCAGATCCGGGACCGGGACGGCCACGTGGTGGCGGACCACTCCGTGGCAGAGGATCCGCTGCTGCGGGAGGGGGACCGGCTGGATCGCCTGTGGGCCCTGAGCACCCGCAAGCCGCGCCGCGTCATCGACGAAAAGACGGCATTCTTGACCACCAAGCTGCTGCGGGATTCAGTGCTGCACGGCATCGCCGCCCGCTGCCGCATCGTGCCGGCGCCCACGGGCGGCAAGGGGGGCACCAGCTCCGACACCATGGACGTGTGGTTCGTGGGCTTCTCGTCCCGCTGGGCCACCACCGCCTGGGTCGGCGACGACAACTATCAGCGTCCCCTGGGCGAAAAAGAGGCGAGCTACACCTCCGCCATCCCCATGTGGGCCAACTTCATGCGCGCCGCGCTGGGCAAGCGCCCGCACCGGGAGCTGCCCCTGGCGCGCCCCTCCGGGCTGCGCTCGGCCGTGGTCGACTACATCACCGGCAAGCCCCCCGGACCGGGCACACACAAGACGGTGACCATCTATTACCGCCCTGGCACTTACCACCCGGAGCGCACAGATAATTAGCCAAGATTAGCCGTGGACACCTCGACTCGGTATGCTAGTTTGACCTTGAACTTACAGGATTCTTACGGAGGAGTGAGAAATGAATGAGAAAGTTCAGGCCGCCCTGGATCAGATCAGGCCGGCGCTACAGCGGGACGGCGGCGATTGCCAGCTGGTGGAAGTGACGGACGACGGCATCGTCAAGCTGCGCCTGATGGGCGCCTGCGCGGGCTGCCCCATGTCCCAGATGACCCTGAAGATGGGGATCGAGGCCCACCTCAAGGAGAACATCCCCGAGGTCACCTCGGTGGAGGCAGTGGCCTAGTCTTTCTGTAGTAATTCCCCCCCCAGGGCGGGACCGTCGCGGCGGCTCAGATATCCAGGCCGTCCAGCGGATCGTCCGAGATCTTCCTCTTCTTCTTCTTCTTCACCGGCTCCGGGGCCAGGGCCCCGGGGTCGTTGATGTTCACCTTGTTCTTCTTCTTCGGTCCGTGCATGTCCACGGTGTCGGGCGCTACCTGGCTCTTGCCCGTGATCTGGTCGATGATGTTCTCGTTCTCGTCGTTCAGATCGTTCTTGCCCTGGGTGGCCGCCTCCACCAGCGCATCGCCGCCCTTGCTCTTGGGGCTGTTCATGTCCCGGCCGGTCATGACGTTCTCCTCCACCGGCAGCAGGGTGAGCACCAGGCAGAAATTGCTGTAGAAGCCGGTGTGGTCGATGGCCTTCATGATGGTGCCGTCGGCAGGGGGCCAGGCCAGGTGGTCCAGCTTCGGCTTGCCCATGATGGTGGTGCCGTACTTGCGCTCGGCCGGGCCGAAGCGAGACTCCATCACCTTGGCGAAATCCTCGAAGGTCTTGCCCTTGAACAGCGCGGCGTTGAACGCGATGTACAGCTTGTACAGCCGGTCGTTGTAGAAGAAGTAGAACCGGCGGTCGCGCTTGCCCCAGTTGGGGATCATCGACTCCTCGTTCTTGTGCGCGAACTCTTTTTCGATGAGGGACACGTCCCAGGGAGTCTTCTGGCCCTTGAACTTCACCAGGCTCTTGCGCAGCTTTTTGACCTCCGCCATCATCTCGCGCCGCATCTTGTCCTGCCTGAGCGGATCCTTCTCCTTGCGGATCTTCGGCACATAGCGGTCGCGCATGGTCAGCTCAAGCGAGTCGAGCACCTTGTTGGCGGTCATGTCCCACTTGAACTTGCCCATCATCTTGGTGATGGCGATCTTGGTCTCCTCGCTGGCCTCGGTGACCTTCGCCTTGCGGCGCTTCTTGCGCTTACGTTTACGGGCGTCTGCCTCCTGAACCGCGAAAGAGAAGGCCAACACCATGATGAGCGACGAGATAAAGGCTCTCATGTTCATTCCTCCAGAATTTTCCGGGCGAACAATAGCACCCAGTTGATCGTAATCACAATCTCAGACGTAGCGAAAGCCCCGCTGATTCAGTTATTCAGGGAGGGCAGGGCGATGGCGTCGGGCCCCAGGGGGGGCGGCCCCTGTACGACCAGGTCCTCCGGGGACTCCATCGAGGCCCTGGCAGGCGCGGTCCTGGGCGTGGGCGCGGCCGTGGGAGTGGGCGGGGCCGTGGGGGTTGCCGTTGCCGTCGCCGTTGCCGCGGGCGGGGCCTTGGCCTTGGCCTTTTCCTTGGCCATGACCTTGGCCCTGGTATTGGCCGCGATGGGGGCTGCGCTGGCCGGCTTTTGGCTCCCCTTCTTCTTGCTGGCCGACTTCCCGGCGCGCTCCGCCTTGAGGTACTTCCAGGCGTCCACATAGTTGGATCTCTGGCCGGAACTGGAGGTGTCGACCCAGAAAGCGCGGCGGTCGCGCACGTCCAGGTGCACGAAGGGCACCCTGGTGTAGTAGCCCACGCCCACCTTCTTGAACCGCTTCATCAGGTAATCCCGCAGGGTCTTGTTGCTCACCCCACGCACCCGGAAGTCCAGGGCGCGGCCCGTCCGGTGGCGGCTCTCCCGCCCGGGGGCCAGCTTGCGTGTGCGGTAGGCGCTGTACACCACGATGGTCTTGCCCTTGAACTTGCGCGACACGGTGTACAGGTGCTTGAGCAGGCGCCAGTTCATCACCCGCTTCTTGCCCGACCGGGTGCAGCGAAGGAAGCGGTACAGGGACCGCACGCCCTTGCGGTCGGTGCGCCCCTTGCGGTCATACAGTCGGGCAGACAGGCGCTCGCGGGTGTTGGCGTGGTACAGCTTCATGGGCGGCCAGCGGTCCTTGCGCCGGCGGGAGCGCTTCTTGCGCCGCTTGCGGCGGGAGGAAGACTTGACCTTCTTCTTGGTCCTCCTGGCGGAACCCCCCTTCATGGATGACCTTTTCTGGGGTGCGGCCAGGGCAGGGGACGGGTCCGACAGGACCAGCAGGGCGCCGCAAAACATCAGGATGTACCGGGTACCTCGCACACCCCACAACTATCAGCCGCCGGGACTATGTCAAATTTTTGGCCACCAAGGCCCCAACAAAATGTCAAGTAGGGGGGTCAGACCCCACCGCTTGACATTTTAATTGTGGAGCGGGCCTCATTCCGATTGTTTCAGGATCTCGGATAGCGCGGCCAGGGTGGTCAGGGCCTGCAGCGGGGTCATGCGGTTGATGTCCAGGGCCCGGAGCTGGGACAGGGCCTCATCCTCCTCCGGGGACAGGGCAGGGGCTTCGGTGGCGGCCGCGCCCGTGGCCGCCGCGGCGTCGGCGCCGCCCATGAGCCGGTCGAACAGCGACAGCTGCGGCGAATCCGCGCTGGCCGGCGTGGCGCGCACAGGGATGCCGTCCACTTGCTCGCCCCCCTCCAGCGCGGCCAGCACCTTGCGCGCCCGCTCCACCACCTGCCCGGGCAGCCCCGCCAGGCGAGCCACCTCGATGCCGTAGGAGCGGCTGGATCCCCCGGGCACCAGCCGCCTGAGGAACACAACGCCGCCCTTCCACTCCTTGACGGCGATGTTGAAGTTGCGCACGAAGGGGCGCACCTCGGCCAGCGCGCACAGCTCGTGGTAGTGCGTGGCGAACAGGCACTTGGCCGCCACCCGATCCTGCAGGTACTCGGCCACCGCCCAGGCGATGCTGATGCCGTCGTAGGTGGCGGTGCCCCGGCCGATCTCGTCCACCACCACCAGCGATGACGAGGTCGCGTGGCGCAGGATGGCGGACATCTCACGCATCTCCACCATGAAGGTGCTCTCGCCGCGGGCCAGGTTGTCGCTGGCCCCGACCCGGGTGAAGATCCGGTCCACCACCCCAACCCGCGCCGAACGGGCCGGCACGAAGGAGCCGAGCTGGGCCATCAGCGCGATTAGCGCCATCTGGCGCATCACCGTGGACTTGCCCGCCATGTTCGGCCCGGTGAGGATCACCAGCCGCGCATCGCCCGGGTCGAGGGTCAGGTCGTTGGGCACGAACTCGCCGTGCCCCATGAACCGCTCCACCACCGGGTGGCGCCCCTCGATGATCTCCACCACCTGGCCGTCGTCCACGTCGGGGCGCACGTAGTCGTACTCCTGGGCCACCTCGGCCAGGCCACAGATGAGGTCCAGGTGGGCCACCCACCGCGCCACCCGCCGCAGCCGCCCGGCCTCCTGCGCCACCTGGTCTCGCAAGCCCTCGAACAGCTCGAGCTCCAGGTCGATGCGCTTCTCCTCGGCGCCCAGCACCTTGGCCTCGTGCCGCGCCAGCTCCGGCGTGACGAACCGCTCGGCGTTCACCAGGGTCTGCTTGCGCTGGTAATCCTCGGGCACGGCGTCCAGGCGCGCCCGCGGCACCTCGATGAAGTAGCCGAACACCTTGTTGAACTTCACCTTCAGCGAGGTGATGCCGGTGGCCTCCCGCTCCCTCGCCTCGATGGCCAGGATGCTCTCCTTGCCCCCCTCGGCCAGGTCCATGAACTCGTCCAGATCGGCGTTGAAGCCGCGGCGGATCATCTTGCCGTCCTTGACCAGCACCGGCGGCTCGTCCACCAGGGTGTCCTGGATCCCGCGCGCCACGTCCTCCACCAGATCGCCGGGCGGCGCCAACGCCGCGGGCAGCTCCCGGTCCAGGCTCCCCTCGGCCACCCGCGCCATGAGCCCCGCGATGCCGGGGAGCTGGGCCAGGGAGCTGGCCAGCCGCCCCACCTCCCGGGGGCTCGCCACCTTGAGCACCGCCCTGGAGGTGAGCCGCTCGAGGTCGAAGATCTGAGCCAGGTGGTCTTGCACGGCGCGGCGCAGGCTCGCCTGGCCCACCAGCAGCTCCACCGCGTCCAGCCGGCGGCGGATGGTGGCCACGTCGAGCAGGGGCATGGCCAGCAGGTGGCGGAGCTGCCGGCCCCCCATGGCGGTGCGCGTGCGGTCCAGCACCCACAGCAGGGAGCCCTTGCGGCGCCGCTCCATCAGGGTCTCGAAGATCTCCAGGTTGGCCAGGGTCGACTCGTCGAGCTGCAGGTGGTCCGCGGCGCGGTAGCTCACGACGCGGCAGGCTGGCAGAGGCAGCCCGGGCTGGGTGGAGGCCGCGTACCGCAGGGCCGCCGCGGCGGCGGCCACGGCCATGGGCATGTCGGCCAGCCCGAGGCGCTCCAGCGGTCCTTCGCCCCGGTCCGCCACCAGCGCCTCGTCCTCGGCCGCATCGCCGAGCAGATCGTCGCCGCACGGGTCCCAGGTGGCCGGCACCATGCCGCGCAGGGCGGCCAGGTCATCGGCGGTCAGGGCCGGATCGTGCAGCACCTCCCTGGGCGCCAGGCGGCACAGCTCGTCGGCCACCCGCGCCAGCTCACCCACCTCGGTGGCGCGCAGCTCGAAGGTGGACAGATCCAGGGCGGCGAGGCCGAAGCCCTCGTCGGTGCCAGGATCCCCCAGGATCACCGCCAGGAAGTTGTTGCTCTTGGCCTCCATCTGGTCGGTGTCGAGCACCACCCCGGGGGTCACCACCCGCGTGATGGCCCGCTTCACCAGGCCCTTGGCGAACCGCGCGTCCTCCACCTGATCGCACACCGCCACCTTGAAGCCCTGATCCAGCAGCTTGCGGATGTAGCCGTTGATGGCGTGGTGAGGCACCCCCGCCATGGGGATCGGATCGTCCCTGTTCTTGTCCCGGCTGGTGAGGGTGATCTCCAGAGCCCGGGAGGCCACCACCGCGTCCTCGAAGAACATCTCGAAGAAGTCGCCCATGCGGAACAGCAGGATGGCGTCCGGATACTTCTCCTTCATCTCCAGGTACTGCCGCATGAGCGGCGTGTCGCTTGAGCTCTTGGCCATGGGAGGCCGTGATCATTGTCCGGAGGACGATGGATGTAAATGCCAGAATGCCAAAATGCCAGGATGCCAAAATGCCAGAATGCAAGGACGGTGGTGCCTGCCGGCCTCTCGCCGAAGTGGTAGTATTCGCCGATCATGAGCACGGTGACCAAGGCCCGCCGGGGCACGCCCAGGAAGGTCGGCGTGGAGCGATGTGCCCTGGTGGCGGGGGCGGCGCTCGCGCTGCTCGACCTGGCGCTGCTGGGCGGCGGCTCCGGCCAGGCAGGGCCGACCCTCGCAGGGCTGGCGGTGGTGTTGCTGGCGGCAGGGGTCGCGGGGCTGCTGGGCCGCTTCGGCCTCTGGCTGCTCTCCTCCATCCCCGCCGGGCGTCCCCTGCGCAGCATCGGCGGCGCGTCGCTGACCCTGGTGCTGATCATCCCTGTGGCGTACCTGCTGTTCCAGGGCACCGGCATCTCCACCCGCTGGTACGCCGGGATCGGGCCGTACCTCGCGGCGCCGCTGCTGTTTTTCGCCGTTGCCGCGGCGTTGTTCGTGGCCGGCCGGCTGGCTGACCGGGCGCGCGGCCTCGGCCGGCTGGTGCTCCTGCCGCCGGTGGCTGCCTGGTCGATCTTCTTCTTCTGGGCCGACCGGGCGCTCTACCCGCACCAGTACGGCTACCTGCACTGGGTCCTGCTGCTGCTGCTCGGCGCCGGCCTCGGCGCTGCCGCCTGGCTCCTGCTCGGGCTGGCCCCGGTGCGCTGGCGTCCGGTGGGGTCCTGGTGGCTCGCCTTCCCCGCGGGCTGCCTGGTCCTGCTCACCGCCGTCAGCGTGATGCCGCCCGGGGACCCGCGGGCCTGGCGCCGGCTCGAGGATTCGAGCCACGCGGCGGGCCGCCTGCTCGAGGTGGCGCGGCGGGCGGTCGACCTCGACCGCGACCGCTACTCGGTGATCCTCGGCGAACAGGACTGCGACAACACCGATTCCAGGATCCACCCCTACGCCCGGGAGGTGCCGGGCAACGGCATCGACGAGGACTGTGACGGGCAGGACAGCGCGCCCCCGCCGCCCGCGCCGCCGCGCGCTCGCCCCGAGGATCTGACGCTGGAGCAGTACCGCGCCCGGCTCGGCAAGTGGCGCGAGTCCCCTGGCGGCAAGGCGCTGCTCACCCGCGCCGCCGGGTACAACGTGGTCCTCGTGGTGGTGGATGCCCTGCGGGCAGACTTTCTCAGGCCCCTGACCATCGCACGCGCCCGCTACCCCAACATCGCGCGGCTGCTACACCAAAGCCGCCGCTTTCCGGCCGCCTTCTCCTCGGCGGCGGGGACCGACGTGGGCATGGCCACCATGCTCACTGGCCGCCTGCGCAAGACCGGCGCGGCGCGGAGGACACTGCCCCGGGCGTACCGCAAGAAAGGGATCCGGACCTACGGCGTCTACCAGCGCGAGGTGCAGCGCTGGCTCGGCCCCATGATCACCCGCCGCGGGCTGTGGGGGCGCAAGGTGATCATCAACGACCCCAACCAGGAGGAGGTGGGCAGCAGGGCCACCTCCCGGCAGGTCACTGACGCCGGCCTGCGCTTCCTGCGTCGCCACGGCAGCGCGCCGTTCTTCCTCTGGCTGCACTACTTCGACGTGCACGAGCACCACCAGGTGGACCCGGGCACCCTGAGCATGCCGGGCGGGACCCCGGCGGAGAGGCCCAGGGGCCAGCGAGAGAAGTACGAGCAGATGTTGCGCCACGTGGACCACCACATGGGTCGATTCCTCGACGGGCTGCAGAAGGCCGGCCTGGCGGACAAGACCATCGTGGTGTTCGCGTCTGACCATGGCGAGGGGCTCGCCGAGACCCCGCGGCTCCCGGCGCACCACGGAGATCTGCTCTACCAGCCGCTGGTGCATGTGCCCCTTGCGTTCAGGGTCCCCGGGGTGCCTGGCGCACGGCTGGAGACTCCGGCCACCACCGCCGACATCTACCCCACGCTGCTCGACCTGGCCGGGCTCCCACACCCGGGGAGCGACGGCGTCAGCCTGGCGCCGCTGCTGCTGGAGCCGAACCCCGGGCCCATGACCCGGCTCAGCCGGCCGATCTACATGATGGAAGCGCGGCAGCACGCGCTGGTGATCTGGCCGCTGAAGCTGATCAAGTGGAAGGACCGCGGGAGGGTGGAGCTGTACGACCTGGCCGAGGATCCCGGCGAGGAGGAGGACCTGGCCCCGGGGCAGCCCGAGGACGCGCGGCGCATGGCGGCCCTGCTGCAGGCGCGCAAGCTGGTGATGGTCGACCGCATGAGCCTGTACAAGGCGCGGCGCTGGAGGGAGGGCGCTCCCGACGAGCCTGGCGCGTTCACCCCGCCCTCAGGGCAGGGCACGGCGGCGGGCAAGCAGCCCGGCAAGCAGCAGCCAGGCGCCCAGGGAGAGCAGGGCGGCGGCGGCAAAGATCTGCGACACCGAGGCGAGGGCGGTGAGCCGGGGCAGCAGCGGCGGCGGCCGCAAGGGGAAGCCGGTGAGACAGGCGGGACAAAGCGCCAGCACGCAGAGCCACGCGGCCTGGGCGAGGGCGGCGCGGGCCAGGGCAAGTCCCGGACGTCGCCGGCGAAGCCACCACGCCTGAAGGGCGGGCAAAAGCAGCCCGGCAAGAAGCGGCGCAAGGGCGGCCCAGGGGGTAGCCCGGAAGACCACCTGTTTTGAGAGGCTCGGCGCGCCGGCGGTGACCCAGAGCAGCGCCAGCGCCAGGGCAGCGCTCCAGGGCAGCGACAGGAGCGCCGCGTCCAGCCGGCGACCCACCAGCGCGGCCCAGACCAACACCAGGAGCAGGGCCAGCACCCCGGCCAGGGCAGCATCCCGGGCGGCGGGGGCGGGGAGCGCCGCGGCGCCTGCGGTGCGCCCGGCAAGCAGCGCCGCCGGCGGGGAGCCGACGCTGCGCGCGGGCGGGGGGACGCCGGCCTGAAGCGCCAGCAGGTTGGTCAGGTCGGGCAGGACCGCCTGGCCCCGGCTGCCGGCCGTGATGCCCGGCCCCGCGACGCAGGCGCGGACCCTCCGGACCTCGGGCTCGGCGCCGCCGTGGCCTCCTGGAGGGCGGCGCAGGTGGCCATGATCCGACAGGGCGACCACCGTGGCGCCGGCCGGCGTGGCCGCCAGCAAGTCGCGCAGCAGGCGATCCGCGTCCGCCGCGGCCGCCCGGTACGCCTCGCTGGCGGCGCCCCCCTGGCGGTGGCCCGCGTCATCCACGGCCAGGGCGTG
This sequence comes from uncultured Myxococcales bacterium, assembly GCA_964511535.1. Classification (GTDB taxonomy): domain Bacteria; phylum Myxococcota_A; class Polyangia; family CAZCFB01; genus CAZCFB01. The sequence goes on from CAZEFW010000055.1 coordinate 34,199, forward strand.
CACGAACACCAGGTCGTCGGCACGCTGCCAGGCTGTCAGGGCCGCCGCCTCGAACCCCTCGGCGGCCTCCTGCGCCGGCTCGAAGGGGAAGGAGCGGGCGATCTCGGGGTGGCTCTCCACCACCGCCCAGGCGCTGCCTCCGCGGGCGCGGATCATGCCCGGCAGCGACGGGAAGACCGGGCGATCCATGCCCCGCACCACGAACTGCACCCCCGACATGGCCTGCCACGCCCCGGTCCAGAGCACATGCTGCACCGGCAGGGAGACCGTGGGGAAGCCGGTGTCCACGGTCAGCTCCAGCCCCTTGGCGCACAAGCTGTTGTGCGCAGGCAGGGTCCTCGACATGGCCGCAGACAGGCCGTCGACCAGCAACACCCGCACCGGCCCGGCCGGTCCGTCCGCAGGAGCCGCCTCGACCCGCGGAACCCCGGGCGCCGCAGGCCCCTGGACGAAGAAGGAGCGGATGTAGGACCTGCGCAGGTGGTAGACGCCGACGGCGAGCAGGAGCAGCAAGGCGCCGGTGAGGATGGTGTGTGGGCGTTGGTTCATGTCGGCAGTCATCAGGAGAAAACAAAAAACAAGGAACTAGAAACAAAAAATGAAAAATGGGCGGCGCCTGACCCGGGAGGGTGTGACCTGGCCCAGCTCAACCTTCGCGCCATGGGCAGGCTGCGCAACCCCGACCCATGCCAAAGCGGTCGCGCTCCTGCAGAGGCGCGACGCCTCCGCTCAAACGCTCAGTTCCAGACGACTCGCTCAAACGCGCCCCCGGGGCATCGCTGAACCGATCGGTCGCATGAGGGGGGTATTCTCTCGATCAGGGCGTCCCACTCCGGATCATTTTTTGTTCCTTGTTTTTTGTTCCTTGTTTTTTGTTCCTCTCTCCTTTGCTAGCTTCACACCTGATGCTCCCCATGCCCCGCCTCCTGGCCATCCTGCTCCTCGTAGCGCTCTCGCTCCCCGCCTGCGAGGCGACCCGCCACGCCGCGGCGAAGCGTGAAGACACGGTGGAGGCGTACCGGCGATTCCTCGCCCAGTTCCCCAAGAGCAAGCGCGGCGACGGCGTGCGAATGCGGCTGGAGGCGCTGGAGTTCAAGCGCGCCCGCTCCGCCGACCGCCCCATCGCATACCGCATGTACCTCGAACGGTACCCCTCCGGCCGCTACGCCCGGCAGTGCAAGGCCCGGCTGGCCAGGCTCAGCCTGGACCGGGCCCGGAGCGTGGCGGACCTACGGCTGGTCATGGAGAAGTACGAGGACACCCCCGAGGCGGCCGAGGCCCGCCGGCGCTTGCCGGCGCTGCTCGCCGCGCAGGTGCTGGCCAGCGGCGACCCTGCGGCCCTGCGCGACTTCATCCAGGCCTACCCCGGAATGAAGCAGACCGCCCGGGTGAAGCGCGCCCTCGCCAGGATGCGCCACGGCGCGCTGGGGGACGACCGGCACGCCCTGGAGGCCTTCGCCAGGGAGCTGGCGGGCACACCCGAGGCAGAGCAGGCGCGGCAGCGCGCCCGCGGGCTGCTGGAGCAGGAGGTGGCCCTCACCGGCTCGACCACGCTGCTGCGGGAGCTGCGCAGCCGCTACCCGAGGAGCGCCCGGATCCCGGAGCTCAGGCGCCTGGTGGCCCGACGGCAGGCGCGGCTGGCGGTGCTGGCCCTGGACATGGGCGCCCTGGAGCGCACCGGCGTCGCCAGCATCGGCAAGGTGAAGGTGCAGCGGGTCCTGGCCCACTGCAAGCGCCGGCCCGAGCGCTGTCGCCAGGTCAAGGAGGCGGCCCGCGCCGCGGGTCCCTGGCGGCCCACCGGCGGCGCGCCCGCCCTGCGCGCGGCGGTTCACGGGCAGGACATCATCGCAGCCTGGCGCACCATCGAGGCCCTTGGCTGGTCGCCGGATATCGCCGCGGCGGACCTGCTGGTGGAGCTGCTCGGATCGGCCAGGCCCAGCACGGCCCGGCTCGCGGGCCGCGGCCTGGCCCGGTGGCTCGGGCGCGCCACCGGCAAGGCGCGGGGGCCGGGCTGGCTCGCCGGCCACTTGCGGCGCCCGCCCCGGCGCGGCAACGACGACGAGGCCCAGCGGCACGGCGTGCTGCTGCTGCTGGCCGGCAAGGAGGTCCAGGGCCGCGCCGCGCTGGAAGCCCTGGCCGCCCGACCTGGCCGGGCACTCACCGGCGCGCTGCTGCTGGTTCAGTTCGACCTGGCCCGGGGCCGCAAGCCCCCCACCGCGCTCACGGCCCAGCTCGCGGCCGCTGCCGGCGCGCGGCTCAAGTCGCTACGAGACGCCTTCCCGGCGGAGCTTAACGCCGAGAGCGGCGTGGCGGCCCTGCTCGCCGAGCGAGAGCTGTTCGTGCTCGAGCGGGTCCTGGCGCGCCTGGTGGACGCGGGCGGCGCGGGCGATGCCGTGACCCGTGCCCACGCAACCGCCGCCGACGCCCTGGCGCGCTGGCGCGTGGACCTGGAGCGGGACGTGAAGGCCTTCCGCCCGGCCGCGGATCCAGACCTCACCGCCGAGGTCACCCGACATGAACGGGGCAGGGCCGCCGCCCTGCGCCGGCTGCGGGCGGGTCGGGATCCGGCAGGCCGCGCCGCGGCAGCCGCAATCCAGGCCCTCTACCCGGTCCCCGCCTCGCCCAAATAGGGCGGCCTGAAAGGTGCACCAGGAGACCGTCGCGAGGTGGTCGGGACCGAGGTCCAGTGTTTACGCGGCGGCGAAAGCATACTGGCTGCTATGGTGAGGCGACGCGGGAACCGCTGGGCCGACGGTAGCGCCAACCGCAGTAGGTCAACTGGCGCACTTTTCGGGCTATACTGCGCGCCATGAGAGCGCCAGATGTAGAGCAGAAGACCGCCATCAGCTTCGACGGGACCCCCATCGCCTACCAGGTTTGCGGAGAGGGACCGGCCGTGGTCCTGGCCAACGGCCTGGGCGGCACGTTCACCACCTACCGACACCAGTACGCCCTGCTGGCCGGAGGGTACCGGGTCATCTCCTGGGACTACCGCGGCCTGTTCCGCTCCGGCCGCCCCCCGCAGCTGGAGTCCACCGCCATCGCCACCCAGGTCAAGGACCTGGAGCTGATCCTGGAGCTCGAAGGGGTCGAGCGCGCCCTGTTCATCGGCTGGTCCATGGGCGTGCAGTACAACTTCGAGTACTACCGGGACCACGCCGAGCAGTTCGCCGGGCTCGTGGTGCTCAACGGCGTGCCGGGGACCCCCTTCGCCAGCGCCTTCCCGGGGCTGCCGGTGGAGCAGATCGTGCCGCTGCTGGTGGGGGCGATGAAGCTCGGCGCTCCCGTCATCGGTCCTGTCACCGACATTGCGGGCCGCCACGCCGCGCCGGCGCTGCTGCCGATCTTCAAGGCCCTCGGGCTGGCCGCGCCGACCCTCGACGAGGACGTGCTGTTCGACCTCGTGGTGGAGTACGGGACCCTCGACTTCGAGGCGTACGGCGAGACCCTGGCCAAGCTTGGACAGCACGACGCCTTCGACGTGCTGCCGCGCATCGACGTGCCCACCCTCATCGTCACCGGCACAAAAGACTTCTTCACTCCCATGACCACCGTGGACCACATGATGGCCAACATCCCCGACGCCCGCAGCGTGGTGGTGGAGGGCGGCACGCACTACACGGCAGTGGAGTACCCGGACCAGGTCAACGGCCACCTGGTCTCATACCTGAAAGAGCTCGGCTACGGGCCGCTGGGGCGGTAGCGCCTCCGCCCCTACGCTGTTACTCGCCCAGGGAGGCCAACTGCTCGAGCAGCTCGGGCACGCCGGTGACGTCGAAGTCGTCCGCCTTGCGCGCGAGGGTGCGGCCCACCTCCCGCAGCCAGGTCGCGTTGTGCTGCACGCCGGCCTGCTCCAGGCTTGACGCCACCTCACCCAGCCGATCCATGTCCAGCTCCCGGGCGAGCTCCTGGCACTGGGGGAGCAGCAGCGCCAGCACCTCCATGAGCGGGGGATCCACCACATCGGGCATGAACTGCTCCCGCTCGCCCGCCACGGCGGCTGGCACCGCGCTGGCAGCCGGCGCACCATGCCCCAGGAGCTCGCAAACCACCGGCAGGAGCTCCTGCTGCTTGACCGGCTTGTTCATGAAGCGGTCGCACAGGCGCTCCACCTCGTCCTTGTCGCTGTAAGCCACGGACGCCGTGACCACCACCACCGGGATCCCCCGGGTGCGCCGGTCGGCGCGCAAGCGCTGCAGGGCCTCCAGCCCGGTCATGCGCGGCATCTCCAGGTCGAGCAGGATCAGGTCGGGCGCAAACTCCAGGACCCGATCCAACGCTTCCTTGCCATCGCACGCGTCGATGACCTCGCACCCGTGAGGCTCCAGGTAACCCCGCAGCAGCGCGCGGTTGTGCTCCACATCGTCCGCCACCAGAACAACGGCATCTGAAAGATCCACCGTGGGCTCCGCCAGCGCTTTGGGAGTCTGGCGATGGGCCGGGGGTGACCCGATGGCGGTGACATGGGGCAGACAGACGGTAAACCGGCTCCCCTTGCCCGGCTCGCTCTCCAGCTCCAGCGTGCCCTGCATCAGCGACACGAACTCCCGGGCGATGGCCAGCCCCAGACCGGTGCCGCCAAATATCGCATGGTCCTGGCCTGCGGCCTGGTTGAAAGCACCGAAGATTTGCTCCTGGTCCTCCTCGGAGATCCCCCGGCCGGTGTCCTCCACCGAGAGCCGCAATTCGCCCGCGCCCGGCTCCGCTCTCGCGGTCCATCGCGCGCCGATGGTCACGCCGCCCTCCCGGGTGAACTTGACCGCGTTGCTCACCAGGTTCACCAGCACCTGCTTGAGCCGCAGCTCGTCCAGCTCAACCCCCGGAGGCAGGCCGCCGTGGGTCTCCACCCGCAGGTCGAGACCCCGGTCCGCCGCTTGCTGGGAGAAGGTGTCGGTCACGTCCTTCAGCAGCATCTCGAGGTTGATGGGCTCGGGCGACAGTTCCATGCGACCGGCCTCCAGCTTTGACAGGTCGAGCACGTCGTTGATCAGGCCGAGCAGAGACCGCCCGCTGGCGCTGATGGTGCGTACGTATTCAGCAGAGGTGGGGTCCTTCACCCGCGGCTGCAGCAGCTGGGTGAAGCCGAGGATGGCGTTCATGTAGGTCCGGAACTCGTGGCTCATGTTGGCCATGAAGCGGCTCTTGATATCGCTGGCGCGCTCGGCCGCGGCCCGCGCCTCCTGGGTGGCCGCATGCAGCTCCTTTTCGGCGGTGATGTCCCAGTTGGTGCCGATCATGCGCAGCGGCGTCCCGTCCTCATCGTGCACCACGTCGCCGACGGCCTTGATGTGGCGGACCGTGCCGTCGGGCCAGACCACGCGGAACTCCGTGTCGAATGCCCGCTCGCCGCTCACAGCCAGGCCGAACTCAGCCTGCGCCTGTTGCAGATCATCCGGGTGGACCCCGTTCTCCCACGCCTCGTAGGCCCCGCTGAACGTTTCCGGCGTGAGGCCATAGAGGCCGTACATGGCCTCATCCCACTGCAGGACGTTGGTCTTCAGGTCGAGATCCCAGATCCCGACGACGGCAGCCCGGGTGGCCAGCAGGAGCCGCTCGCTCACGCGGCGCAGGTCTTCCTCTGCCTGCGCCCGCTCGGTCAGGTCGTGGATGATGCCGGTGAACTTCGGCTTGCCATCCACGCTGTGCTCGGCCACCGAGAGCATGATCGGGAACTCGGCGCGGTCCTTTTTCCGGGCCGAGACCTCGCGACCGTGACCGATGATCTTCCGCTCGCCCGTCCGGAGATAGTTCGCCAGGAAGCCGTCGTGCGCTTCGGCGTACGGCGCCGGCATGAGCATGTTCACGTTGCGCCCGATGAGCTCGCTCGCATCGTAGCCGAACAGCTCGCATGTGGCCGGGTTGACCGACTCCATGGTGCCCCGCGCGTCGATGGTGATGATGGCGTCGATGGCCGACTCGAGCACGGCCCTGTTGCGCGCTTCGCTCAGGGCCAGGCGCTCCAGCATGGGCGTGGTGAACCGGTAGATCACTGACGCCCCCAGCAGCACCAGCACCAGCGCCAGCGCGCCGGCGGTCAACCCGGCAGTGACGAAGGGGGCGCGAATATCGTCGAGGTCCATCTTGGCCACGAGCCCCCAGCCCAGGGTCGGCAGGGGCGCGTGAGCCGCCAGCACTATTTCCCCGTCGTAGTCCTCGCCCAGCAGGTCTCCCGTGCTGCCTGCCAGGGCGCGGCGCATGGGCTCCGCCAGCTTGCTCCCCTTGAGGGGCACCGGCTTCGGCCGCGAACGGACCCCCTTGTCGAAGGTCGCCAGGAAGACGATCTTGTCGGCCTGGCGAGAGCCTATGACCATCTCTGCCGAGTCGCCCAGGCCCTGGTCCCGCGCAAACGCTTCGACCACCTGGCTCAGGGTCGCGGCGGCCGCTCCGTCCGGATGGTCGGTGGCGCTGTGCTTTGCGTCGAAGCGGGCCATGGCCTCGATCAGGCTCGCCTCGCTCTGAACGAGCTGGGTCAGCTGCCGCCGCTTCTCCTCGAACCCGGTCTGATAGAGCAACCACGCGGTGGAGCCCACCGCCGCAAGACTGATGCACATAAAAACAGCAATTTGAAGAACGAGCGTGAAGCGGGAGTTCCGCGGCGTATCGAGGGTCATGGGCCTGGCAATGGCGAATTGTATGCAGCAGCTTAGCAGATACCGGGCAGCCGGCAGGTGCCGGTGTGATGCAGGGGAGGTGGGGGAGAGGGCGGCGGGGTAGTTCTAGCTGACTGGCCCGCCTGGCTCGCGGCCCTGGGCCTGCAGGTAGTCCGTGATCAGCTGGCGGTGTTCCCAGGCGATGCTGGTGAAGAGCACCCCCACCGCCTCCTCGGCCTCTGGGCGATGCACCACCCGACCGGAGGCGGTGATCACCTGCTCGCTCTCGGGCAGGCAGAACTGCAGGCCGATGAGCTGGTCCTCGGTGACCGGCTCGTGGAAGCTGTGGACCATCAGGCCCTCGCTGCTCAGGTTGGACGCCTGGCAAAGGTAGGGCCGCCCCTTGACATACTTGTTGCAAAGAAAGTCCACGTCCACGCGCTCGCCCTGGCGTCGTTCGCTGTTCTGACTCATTGTCTGCTCCAAAGTGCGTTCATGTAGGTTCATGTAGTACCATGTCGCCTCAGCCGCCGCAAAAAAGAAGCACACCCCGCCATGGCCGGCCTCTGATACGCTCTGCCCCCGTGAACCCATCCCTTCACCGCCGCGCCGTGGTCGCCCTGTTCTTCTGCAGCGGCCTCTCCTCGCTGGTGCTGGAGACGGTTTGGGTTCGGCAGATGATCCTGGTTTTCGGGTCCACAACCTTCGCGGTGAGCACGGTGCTCACGGCCTTCATGGCGGGCCTCGCCCTGGGCAGCTACCTCGCCGGGCGCCACACCACGGGCCGGCAGGATGACCCTCGCCGCAGCCTGCTGATCTATGGCGCGCTGGAGCTCGGCATCGGTCTGTACGCGCTGCTGATGCCGGTCCTGGTGGCTCGCCTGCCTGATCTGCACGGCCTGCTGTGGGGCTCCATGCACAGCGGCGGGGGCTACCACGGCTTCGCCCTGGTGCGGTTCGTGCTCGCCGCGGCGTTGCTGGCCCTGCCGACTCTGGCCATGGGCGCCACGCTGCCCGTGCTGGCGCACTACTTCGCGGCAGCGGGGCAGGGCGGCCCGGCCGGCCGCACCGTCGGGTCGCTGTACGCGGTCAACACCGCCGGCGCCGTGGCCGGGGTGTTCCTGGCCGGCTTCGTGCTGCTGCCAGGTATCGGGCTCATGGCCACCAACCTCGCGGCGTGCATCACGGATGTGCTGCTCGCCGTGGGGGCCGTCGCCCTGTACAGAGCGGCGGCAAGGCCCGCGGCGGAGGCCTCGCCAGCGCCACCCACCGACGGCGCCGGGGCCTCATCGCCCCTGGCCCGGGCCGCCCTGGTGAGCGTCGCGGTGAGCGGCGCCCTGGCCATGATCAACCAGGTGGCCTGGACCCGCTCCCTGTCGCTGGTGCTCGGCTCGTCGACCTACGCCTTCTCCCTCATCCTGCTGGCGTTCCTGCTGGGCCTGGCCGCCGGGGCCGCGCTGTACGCCCGACGCCAGGCGGGGGACGCGGACCAGGCCGCGAACCTGTCACTGGTCCACCTGATGACCGGGCTGACCTGCGCCTTCGGGCCGCTGGTGGCGATGGATCGGATCCCGCTGGTGCTGCTGACCCTGTTGCAGCAGCTCACCTTGACCCCGGCGCTGGTGTTCGCGCTCAAGTTCGCCCTGGCCGGAGTGGTGGTCTTCCTGCCCACCTTCTTCATGGGCATGGTCTTCCCGGCGGTGGTGCAGATCTACGCGGCCGGGCGACGCCAGGACCTGGGGGCGATCACCGGGACCGTGTACGCCATCAACACCATGGGGGCCATCGTCGGCTCCTTCCTGGGCGGCTTCGTCCTGGTGCCGCTGGTGGGCCTGCGCCACACCCTGCTGCTGGCTGTGGGGGGCAGCCTGGTGCTTGGGCTGCTGTTTGCGCTGGCGTCGGCTCGCAGGCGCACCCGGCTGGCGCTGGCCTGCGTGGCCCTGGCGCTGCTGGCGGGGCTCTACCCGCTGGCCCGCCCGTGGAACCTGGAGGTGCTCACCTCCGGCGTGTTCCGCATCTCGAGGTTCGCGGGGACCGGCTCGGGCTCCATGCCCGGCGCCGGGGATGCCAGGGACGCGCGGCCTGGCCCGGGAGCCGCCTCTCCGGGGGCCCGCCGCTACCTGGCGTGGCTGGAGGCGGCCCTCGCGGCGGTGCCTCCGGCCAGGATCCCGGACAGCTTCACCGAGCCGCAGTCCGGCTACCGGGTGGTGCGCCACGCCGAGGGAATCACCACCACGGTGAGCATGGGCCGCGCGGTGGACTTCTCGCTCTCTGCCGCGGCCTGCTGGGTCCGCACCTCCTTGCTGGTAAACGGCAAGCCGGACGCGTCCCTCAGCGTGCTTCACGCGCGGCCGTCGGGAGGCTGCCACACCCTGCTGGATCCAGCGGGCCTGGATCCGCCCCTCGAAGGCGCCCTTCGGCTGTCGCCCCAGGGGGACACCGAGACCCAGATGCTCTCTGGGCTGTTGCCATACCTGCTGAACCCGGGCTCAACCGACCCGCGCACCGCGCTGGTGATCGGCTGGGGCAGCGGTGTGACCGTGGGCGCCGCGCTGGACACGCCGCTGCGCTCCATCGTGGCAGCAGAGCTGGAGTCCGAGGTGATCCAGGCGGCGCGCCTGTTCGAGCCGTTCAACGGGACGCCACAAGACGACCGGCGCTTGACCCTGCTGGAAGCGGACGGACGGAACCTGCTGGCGAGCGGCGCGGACGCCTTCGACGTCATCATCAGCGAACCCTCCAACCCGTGGATCAGCGGCTGCGGCAACCTGTTCACGCGGGAGTTCTTCGAGCTTGTGCGGTCTCACCTGACCAGCGACGGGGTATTCCTGCAATGGGTTCAGGCTTACGAGATATCCCCCGAGAATGTCTGGAGCATTCTGGCCACGATTAACAGCGTATTCCCGCGGGTGTTCGTATTCAGTCCGTCCCGGGCTGCGTCTGATCTGCTCATCGTCGCCATGCGCGAGGGCAGGGGAAAGGTGCCCTGGGCAAGGGCGCAGCAGCGCATGTCCCGGTCCAGGGTCCGGGCCCGGCTCCGCCCGCTGGGGCTGAACACGCCGGCCGACCTGGCCGTCAGGCTGCTGGCCGCACCCGAGGGCGTACGCCAGGTCGGCCGGGGGGCGCCGCTGAACACAGATGACAACGCGCGCATCGAGTTCAACGCCCCGAAAGACTTGATCAACTTCAAGAAGTTCAGAGCCGCGGTCATCCTGAGGCGGCTGCAGGCCACCCTCTCGGACCCGGCCGGCGCGCTGTTCTCCGATGTCCCCCGGGATGCGCCTGCCCGGCTCTGCCTTGCGGGGCTAGGCGCGGGGCGTTCGCGACAGATCCCTCCGGAAACCAAGGGAGAATCAGAGTCCATGGGGCGATGCCGTCGCCTCGCCGCGGCGCTCCAGCGCCCCCTGCCTGGATTGCCCGCGTTGCGCCTCGCCGCCAGGGAGGCGCTCGGCCCGTCCATGACGAGCTCGCTGTCCAGCGCCCTGACCTTGTCGCAGGACGCCGCCCCGGACGCCCTGGCCCTGGCGCTGGATCCGACCAGCGCCTCGACGCAAGCCCGCCACGCCATGTTCGCCGTGCTCGGACACCTTGCCGCTCTGGGTGAGAACCCCTTCGACGCGCTCGCCTTCCTTTTGGCCGCCAGGGAACTCGAGCAGGAGCTGAGCGGGCCGACTTACAGCCTGCTCACCAGGGTCCTCGCGCGGCAGCTCTCGGTGAGCGGCCTTCATCGGGAAGCATCACTAATCCTTGACTTAACCCAGTAGACCCGATACGGTTCGGGCGTCCCAAAAACCCGGTTTGGCCATTCCTGAAAAGCGAGAGTTGCAGGTTTGCCAAACCCGTTCAAATTGCGAGCAAGTCTCTCATGTTTAAGGTGAAGGTTCGTCTGGTTGCTGGAATCATCGTCGTTCTGCTTCATGTCGCCATCTACCTCGGCATCACCATGCCCCTGTCCGAGACAGCCAGGGGAGGCGTCGAGAGCGCCGTCAAGCGCGCCAGCAAGCTGGCCGTTCGCAGCCAGGAGCTGCACAACGCCAAGCTGGCCGAGCTGGCGCAAGTCATCGCTGACCGCAGCGAATTCGCGGACTGGGTGCTCGAGGAAGAAGAGACCAACCGCCGCACCAAAGCCTTCGACGCAATCCAGGAGTACGACAAGAAGTTGAAGGAGGCGGGCCGCAAGGCGCACTTCCTCGGCATCGTGGACACCGACGGTCACATCGTCGCCCGCGACCTGGACATCCGGAACATGTACAAGGAGAAGCTGCCTTTCGCCCGTAACGTGCCCCTGGCGCTCAAGGGCAAGGTGAGCACCGATATCTGGAACTGGCGCAACCGGATGATGCGCTCCGCCGCGGCACCCATCATCGTCAACGAGGCCGTCGCAGGCGCGGTGGTCATCTCCTACGACATCACCTCCGCCGAGGCCCGCATCGATCGCGACCAGTTCGGCACCGAGGTCGCGCTCTTCCTGGGCAAGACCATCCGCGCCTCGAGCATCAGCATGGCGGGGGACGACTCCAGCGAAGACGCCACCAGCGTGGCGGCCCTCGGGGCCACGGTGCTGGGCAACGACGGCGCCCCGGGCGCAAAGGCCCTGTCCGAGGGCAAACCTTCGGACCTGTTCACGGTCAAGCTGCGCACCCAGGAGTACGTGGCCATCGCCGGGCCGCTGCCCACCGCGGCGAAGCGCGACGACATGGGCTTCGTGGTCCTCGCCAGCCTGAGCGACGCCATGGCGCCGGTGACCAAGGTCCGCTGGCTGCTGGGGGTCTCGCTCATCGCCACGCTGCTGCTGGTGTTCGGCGTCATCTTCTTTGTCACGCGCCACTTCATCAGCGCGGAGGACACCATCGAGCTGGGCGTCACCGAGGTGATCAACGGCGACCTGGAGTACTACTTCGAGGACGTGGACGAGTTCGAGGGCCTGGCCAACGCCATCAACGTGATGCTGGCCAGGCTGCTGGGCCGGCCCGAGCCGGGCGAGGACATGGAGGAGACGCAACAGTCCGTTGAGGACGCCTACGTCATCCTGGTGGACGACGCGGACGACGCTGACGTCGGCTCCGAGCTGGAGCAGCAGCTGGCCAACATGGACGAGGCCACCTACCAGTCCCACCTGTTCAACCAGTACATGGAGGCCCGGCGCGACATGGGCCTGGACGTCTCCGACCTGGAAGAGGACGCCCTGATGATGCGCCTTCGTGCCAACGAGAACCTGCTCAAGGCCAAGTTCAAGTGCCAGATGATCCGGTTCACCATTGTCACCGACGGCCCGCGCGTCTCCTTCAAGCCGATCCGCATCGGCTGATCCATCCCCCCATGACTGTCAGGACAGGCCTCGACCGCCTCGGGGACGGGGAGTTCTCTCTGCGCGGGCAACGGATCGGCCTGCTTTGTCACGCCGCGTCCATTGATCGCCGGCTGCGCCACGCCGCCGAGCGGGTGGCAGGGCTGGTGGGGGACGGGCTGACCCTGCTGTTCGGTCCCGAGCACGGCGTGCGCGGCGACGCCCAGGACATGGTGGGCGTGGCGGATCGGCTCACGCCGGACCCGCACCTCGGCGTGCCGGTGGTGAGCCTGTATGGCAGCGACGAGGCGAGCCTGCGGCCACGGGCCGAGCACCTCAGCGAGCTCGACCTGCTGGTGGTGGATCTTCAGGACGTGGGCAGCCGCTACTACACCTACGTCTGGACCATGGTCATGTGCCTGGAGGCCTGCGCCGACGCGGGGGTGAGGGTGCTGGTGCTGGACCGGCCGAACCCCCTCGGCGGCGCCCTGGTGGAGGGGCCCGGCGTGGCCCCGGGGTTCGAGTCCTTCGTGGGCTACCACGCGGTGCCCACGCGGCACGGGCTGACCATGGGCGAGGTGGCCGCCCTGTGCCGCGCAGAGCGCGACATCGCGGTGGACCTCGAGGTGCTGCCCATGCAGGGGTGGCGGCGGGAGATGTTGGCCGACGAGACGGGGCTGCCATGGGTGATGCCGTCGCCCAACATGCCGACCCTGGACGCCGCCCTGGTCTACCCGGGCGGCTGCCTGTACGAGGGGACCAACCTGAGCGAGGGCAGGGGCACGACCCGCCCCTTCGAGCTGGTGGGGGCGCCGTACGTCAACGGCCGCGCTCTGGCCGCGGCGCTGGACCGGGAGGGGCTCGACGGGGTGGCGCTCCGGCCCTGCGGCTTCAGCCCCACGTTCCAGAAGCACGCCGGCCAGCTCTGCGGCGGCGTGCAGCTCCACCTGACCGACGCCAGCGCCTTCCGACCCCTGCGCGCAGGCGTTGCCATTGTGGCCGCGGCGCACCGGCTGTGGCCCGAAGCGTTCGCCTGGCGGAAGGAGGCCTACGAGTTCGTCGACGAACACCCCGCCATCGACCTGCTGGCCGGCGGCACATGGCTGCGGGAAGGGGTGGAGGCAGGGGCAGGGATCGATGAGCTTTGTGAGGGGTGGGCAGCGTATGAAGAGGAGTTTATGCGGCGAAGGGAGCAGTACCTGCTGTACTGAGGACAGTGCCAAAATGCCAGAATGCCAGAACGCCGGAATGAAATGGCATGATTGGGCTCGGCGAGCTGAAGATCCTTTTTCATTTTTTGTTTCTTGTTCTTTGTTTTTTGTTTTCATTTATCCATGGCTCACATCGCCCTCCTAGGCGGCTCCTTTAACCCGCCTCATGTCGCGCACCAGATGGCCGCGCTCTGGGCGTTGTCCTGCGCGGGGGCGGACCAGGTGTGGTTCATGCCGGCTTACCGGCACCCGTTCGGCAAGGCGCTGGTGCACTTCCCGCGACGGGTTGAGATGTGCGAGCTGCTGTGCGCGCCGTTCGAGCCGGGCAGGGCGGGCGTGACCCAGGTCGAGGCGGTCAACCCCGACGAGTGCCGCACCCTGTTCACCCTCAAGCTGATGACCGAGCGTCACCATGAACATCGGTTCTCGCTCATCATCGGCGCTGACATCCTCGAAGAGAAGGACCAGTGGCACCGGTTCGACGAGATCGAGCGGCTGGTGCAGGTCCTGGTTGTGGGCCGGGGCGGCTATCCGCCGGTGCCCGGCGCGCCCACGCTGCCTGACATCAGCTCCAGCGATATCCGCCGCAGGCTGGCCGTGGGCCAGGACGTCGCCGGGCTGGTGCCAGAGGACGTGCTGCAGTACATCGGCTACCACGCCCTGTACCGGGACGATCCGTGAGGGGCGCCGGTCGGGTCTACGTGGTCGGGGCGGGCCGGGTTGGCACCGCCATCGCCGGGCTGCTGGCCCGGGCAGGCGACGCGTCGGCGGCGCTGGCCGGGCTCTGGGCGCTGGAACAGGACGAGGCCGCGCGCGCCACGGAGGTGGTGGGCGCGCCCTGCGCCTGGGGCGCCTTCCCGGAGTCCATCGCCGCGGCGCAGACCGTGATCATCTCCGTGAGCGATCCCCACGTGCCGGCGGTGGCCGGGGCGCTGCTGGACGGAGGGTTGCTCCGGGGCTGCGCCGCCGCCCTGCACTGTGGCGGCTTTCGGCCCGCGGCCGAGGCCCTGGCATGCCTCGGGACCCACTTGCCGTGCGGCACTCTTCACCCGCTGCTCTCGGTGGCCTCGCCCGAGCAGGCCCTGCGGTTGCTGCCTGGCGCTCACGTTGGCCTCGAGGGTGCGCCGGAGGCCATGCAGGCGGCGCGATCCATCTGCACCGCGCTCGGGTCGACGCCGTTCGAGCTGCCGCCGGGGGAGGACATGGGGCTGTACCACGCGGCTGCGGTGATGGCGTCCAACCACGCCGTTGCGCTGTGGAACGACGCCCGCGATCTGATGCAGCGAGCGGGCCTCGCCCCGGCGCAGGTGGGTGAGGTGCTGCTCCCGCTGCTGCGCAGCGTGGTGGAGAACGTGGCCACCGAGGGCTACGCAGGCGCCCTGACTGGACCGGTGGCCCGGGGCGATGCGAGCACCGTGGCGCGGCAGATCGATCTGTTGCGTCGCCGGGCGCCGGAGTTGGAGCCGCTGTATCGGGCGGGTACAGCGGCAGCGCTTCGGGCAGCTCCTGGCCTGACTGCGGCCCAACGGCAGGCCCTCTCCGCCCTGCTCGAAAAGAAATAACCCAATGTAATCAATGACAATAAAAGAAATTACGGCCGCTCGGCCGCCGGGAGACGTATATCCGGGCAGGGGGATGATTTCGGTTCTGTGCTACCATGATGGGTCAGGGATTAACCCCCCAGGCAGCAGCGTTAAAGAGACGTAAAGAAAACGCAAACAAGGTGATACACATGCCAACCAGCCGGTCCGGCCAACTTGGCCGCGCAACCCTGCTTTCTGTCCTCTCAATCGCTCTCTTGCTCCCCACGGGGTGCGGGCGGTCCACCGTGTGGTATGGCGTGAGCCCCGACGGGGGCGGGGGCGGCAAGGAGATCTGCACCAACGGTCGGGACGATGACGGCGATGGGTTCATCGACTGCCAGGATCCAGACTGCAAGGGCCACCCCAGCTGCTCCAGCAAGCCCGAGCAGTGCACCAACGGCGTGGATGATGACGGCGACGGGCTGACCGACTGCAACGACCCCGACTGCTTCACCCACCCCACGTGCAAGACCCTGCCCGAGAACTGCACCAACGGTGTGGACGACGACGGCGAAGGCCTAAAAGACAACCGCGAACCAGGGAACTACAGGCACCCATCCTGCTCGA
>CAZEFW010000056.1:0-49434 GCA_964511535.1 uncultured Myxococcales bacterium
GCAGTTCGTCGAGGAGCGGGAGATGACGGTGATGCTGGTGGTGGACATGAGCGCCAGCAGCCTGTTCGGCACCGGGGAGCAGATCAAGCGCGAGATGGCGGCGGAGATGGCCGCTGTGGTGGCGTTCTCAGCCATCAAGAACAACGACCGGGTGGGGCTGATCATCTTCACCGACCGGGTGGAGAAGTTCGTGCCGCCCAAGAAGGGCAAGAAGCATGTGCTGCGCGTGGTGACGGAGATCCTGAGCTACCGTCCCGAGAGCCGGCTGACCAACCTGGCCGCCGGGCTGCAGTTCCTGGGCCGGGTGACCAAGCGCCGCAGCGTGGTGTTCCTGCTGTCCGACTTCATCTCGCCGCCGCCAGAGGGCGAGGCGCCCGACCCGCGGACGCACGCGGTGCCCGAGGCGCTGGAGCATGCCCTGAGGGTGTCGGCGCGCAAGCATGACCTGATCCCGGTGACCATCACCGATCCGCTGGAGCAGGAGCTGACAGGGGTGGGGCTGATCAACCTGGAGGACCTGGAGACGGGGGAGCAGATCCTGTTCGACAGCGACGGGCCGGAGGCCCGGGCCCACGCGGAGTACATGGCCCTCGCCAGGGAGGTGCGGCAGCGGCTGTTTCGCAAGCTGAAGATGGACCACATGGTGGTGCGCACGGATCAACCTTACCTGGGCGCGCTGGTGGACTTCTTCAAGGCGCGCGAGCGGAGGATGCGGCGGTGAGGTGGGGGGTGGCCAGCGCGGCCCTGTGCGCCGTGATTTGCATCTGCCCCGGGGCTGCGCTCGGGCAGGACGCGGGCGCGCCTGCGCCGGCAGAGGTGCCGACGGTGGAGGTGGATCTGGGGGTGGAGCTGGCGACGAAGCTGGTGGTGGATGCAGGGGTGGGGGATATGAAGGGGGAAGGCGGGAGGGACAGGGGAGGCCAGGGCCAGGCCAGGGGCAAGGGAGACAGGCCGGAGTGGGCGCCCAAGCTGACGGCGACGGTCAAGCCGGTGCAGGTGAAGCTGGGTGATCCCATCACCGTGGAGATCAAGGTGCGGCACTCGCCGGACGTGTCGGTCAACTTGCCCCTCAAGCTGGATCTCGGTCCCTTTTCGGAGCTGACGCGGGCCGACGCCACGCGGCAGCTGGGGGCCGAGGGGGAGGTGCCCGAGGTGGAGCGCACCTTCACCCTGAAGGTGGCGGCCTACGACCTGGGCAACCAGACCCTGCCGCCGGTGGAGGTCACCGCGCTCGGGCCGAGGGGAGAGATGATCTCGCTGAGCACGGCGGCCATGCAGATCGATGTCCGCAGCGTCATGGCCAACGAGCCCCAGCCCAAGCTCAAGGAGCTGGAGCCGCCGGTCTCGGTGTTTCAGCGCACCTGGTGGCTGATCTACCTGCTCATCGGCCTGGCCGCGGCCGGGCTGGTGGCCGTGGTGACCCTGCTGGTGGCTCGCCACCTGCGCGAGCGCCGCCGCAGGGAGGCGCCGCAGCCGCCGCCGGTGCCGCCTCACATCACCGCGCTGAAGCGGCTGGACGCGCTGGACGTGGACCGGCTCATCGACGAGGAGCGCTACAAGGAGCTCTACCTGGAGCTGTCGGAGATCGTGCGCGGCTACACGGGCGGGCGCTGGGGGTTCGACGCGCTGGAGATGACCACCAGCGAGATCCGCGAGGCGCTGGTGGCGGCCGGGGCAGACGACGGGCTGCGCATGCGGCTGGAGACCTTCTTCAATGACTGCGATCTGGTGAAGTTCGCCCGGTATACCCCGGAGCCCGATCCGGCGCGGGAGGCGGCGGACGAGGCGCGGGGGATCGTGGTTGATACCCAACAGCAGAGGGCAGGGGAAGCTGAACAAGGAATGGAGGACGGGGGGGAGGTACGGCAAACAAAAAACAAAGAACAAATAACAAAAAATGGGGGCGCTCCGAGGCCGGTGGTGGATGGAGGCGGGCAGGCAGAGGCCGGGGATCGGGCAGAGCCCGAGGCAAACACCGACAAGCAGGAATCGGATGAGAGGGGTGCGTAGCTGATGCCTCGTAAGGGTCAGGATCGCGCGTTGCTGGTGATGCTCACCATCTTGGTGGGCGTGCCGCCGGTGGCGTACCTGATCTGGAGCATGGGGCTGGCCAACAAGTTCGCGTTCAAGACGCCCTGGGCGCTGCTGCTGCTGCTGGCGGCGCCCCTGGCGTTCTGGCTGTTGATCCTGCGTCGGGCCCGCAGGGCGCCGCCGCTGCTTCACTCCAGCACGGGTCTGCTGGCGGCCTTTCGCCGGGGCGTGGCCGCGCGGGTGGTGCACTTGCCCGCCATCCTGCGGGTGGTGGCGCTGGTGCTGCTGGTGGGCGCGCTGGCCCGGCCGCAGACTCGCGACCGCGGCGGCAAGGTGGAGGTGGAGGGGATCGATATCGTGCTGGCCCTCGACCTGTCCAAGAGCATGGAGGCCTCGGACCTCTACCCGAACCGGCTGGAGGCGGCCAAGCGCGTGGTTGATGACTTCATCGCCCGGCGCAAGAGCGACAAGATCGGGCTGGTGGTGTTCGGCAAGGACGCCTACACCCACTGCCCGCTCACTCTCGACTATTCGGTGCTGCGCAACATGCTGGGTGACCTGGAGCTCGACCTGATCGACGGCAGCGCCACGGCCATCGGCAACGCCCTGGGTGTGAGCCTCGCGCGGCTGCGCAAGTCCGACGCCAAGAGCCGGGTGGTGATCCTGATCACCGACGGTGAGAACAACGCGGGCAACGTCACGCCGGCCCAGGCGGCGCGCTACGCGTCGGCCATGGGGGTCAAGGCGTTCACCATCCTGATGGGCCCGCGGGAGGGGGACGTCATGGCGGGGCGCGATCCCTTCGGCCGCCCCATCCGCGTGCGCCGCCAGTACGCGGTGAACCCGAAGCTGCTGGAGATGATCGCCCAGAAGACCGGCGGCAAGTCGTTCCTCGCCACCGACACCAGGGCGCTGGAGAAGAACTTCGAGGAGATCCTCAACGAGCTGGAGAAGACGACCCGCAAGGACGTGGCCGCGGTGTTCGAGGACGCGTACCAGCCCTTCGCGGCCCTGGCGTTGCTGCTGCTCTGCCTCGAGGCGTTGCTATCGCTGTCCCGGCTGAGGGAGTTCCCCTGAGATGAGATTCGCCAACCCGCACATGCTCTGGCTGCTCGGCCTGGTGCCCCTGCTGGTGGTGGGCCTCGCGCTGCGCTACGACTGGCGCCGCCGGCAGCTCGCGCGGCTGGGGCACCTGGAGCAGATCAAGCGGCTGGCCGCCGCCGTGAGCCCTGCCCGGCGGCTGCTCAAGGCGGCGCTGCTGGTGCTCGGGGTGACCCTGGTGATCCTCTCGCTGGCCCGGCCCCAGGCCGGGGAGCGCTCCACCCTGGCGCCCAGGGTGGGCATCGACATCGTGGTGGCCCTCGACTTCTCCAAGAGCATGCTGGCCAGGGACGCCTACCCGAGCCGCATCGAGCGGGCCAAGGCGGAGCTGAACCGGCTCATCGACAGCCTCGGCGGCGACCGCCTCGGCATGGTCGCCTTCGCGGGCGATGCGGTGGCCTATCCGCTGACCACCGACTACACCGCGGCCAAGCTGTTCTGGCGGGACATGTCGCCCCTGGACATGCCCGTGGGAGGCACGGCCCTGGGCAAGGCGATCACCGCCGGGGCGCGGCTGCTGGCCGGCGTGCGAGGAAAGGGTCAGCCGCGGGCGCAGGTACTATTATTGCTCACCGACGGTGAGGACCACGAGAGCGAGCCGCTCAAGGCCGCCGAGGACGCGGCCAAGAAGGGCGTCCGCATCTACGCCGTGGGCATCGGCTCCCGCAGCGGCGAGCCGGTCCCGGAGGTGGACGACAGCGGCAAGATCGTGGGCTACATGAAGAAGCCTGACGGCGGGTTCGTCACCACCCGCCTGGATGAAAAGACCCTCAAGGCGGTGGCCGCCGCCACCAAGGGCAGGTACATCGCCATGGACCCCAAGAGCTTCGCCGTCGAGCCGATCCTCAAGGCGATCAAGAAGCTGAAGCAGGCGGAGACCAAGGCGCGCCTGATCAAGCACTACGACGAGGCGTTCGCCTGGTTTCTGTTCCCCGGGTTCCTGCTGCTGCTGCTGGAGGCGTGCCTCCCGGAGCGGCGCCGACGCAGGGCGGAGGAGGCGCCATGACCCACACCCGACTCATCGCCCTGCTGCTGTTGACGCCTCTGCTCTGGGGCTTCGACCCGTTCCAGAGCAGCAACACCAACGTGGAGGAGGGCAACGCCAAGCTCGGCACCGGCAAGTACAAGGAGGCGCTGGAGCGCTACGACGCGGCGGCCAAGGAGCTGCCTGACGAGCCGGGGGTGCAGTACAACCGGGGCGTGGCGCTGCACCGGCTGGGCAAGTTCGACAAGGCGCGCGAGGCCCTGTCCCGCGCCGCCGCCGGCCAGGACCGCGGGCTGCAGGCCAGGAGCTACTACAACCTGGGCAACACCCTGTTCGAGCTGAAGCAGTACAAGGAGGCGGCCGACTCGTTCAAGCGCAGCCTCCGCCTGCGGCCGGATCATCTCCCCTCCAAGTGGAACCTGGAGCTCGCCCTGCGGCGCATCAAGGAGGAGGAGAAGAAGAAGAAGGACCAGAAGAAGAAGCAGGACAAGAACAAGGACAAGAACAAGGACAAGCAGGACAAGAACAAGAAGCAGGACCAGAAGAAGGACAAGAAGAAGCAGGGCGACGACGATCCCAACAAGGACAAGCAGGACAAGAAGAAGCAGGACCAGGACGAGAAGAAGCAAGACCAGCAGGACAAGAAGAAGCAGCAGGAGCGGTCGAACAAGGACAAGCAGCGCCCGCAGCCTCGGCCCAGGGAGCGTGACTCGGTGCTCGACGCCCTGGAGCGCAACGACAAGAGCCTCCAGCGGCAGCGGTTGCGTGGCATGATGGGCGGGCGCAGGCGGGTGGTGAAGGACTGGTAGCGGCGCTTCGCGCCGAGGCCTCAGGCCTCAGGCTTCAGGCTTCAGGAACTGGACGCGGTGTAGATTGCATGGACTTCGATACATAGCAGCTGTGTTGTTGGCGGCGGTGGTTTGCGCGGCCTCTCCCGCCTGGGCGCAGCAGGCGCGGGTGCAGCTCAGCCTCGACCGGTCCCTGGCCTATGTGGGCGAGGAGGTGCGGGTGGAGGTCGCCATCCGCATCAACGGTCGCGTGGGCTACGAGCGCTACCTGCCGCCCTCCTTCGAGGGGTTCCGCGTGCTCGGCAGCGGCATGTCGAGCCAGAACATCGAGATCATCAACATGCAGGTGCGCCGCACCGAGAGCTATGTCTACACGGTGACGCCGGCCAAGGTGGGGAGCCTGAAGGTGGGGCCGGCCGCGGTGATGAGCGGCGGCAAGATGATCAAGTCCCAGGTGGTCAAGCTGCAGGTGAAGCAGGGCTCTGCGCGCCCCGCGCCGGCGGCGCCGGACCCGACCGCGCCCCCGCAGCCGGGCGCCGGCGGAGAGGACCGCGGCCAGGGCAGGGCGGCGTTCATCCTGGTGGACGCCCGCCCCGAGCGCGTCTACATCGGCCAGGAGGTGCTGGCCACCTGGACCCTGTACGTGGCCGGAAACATCGGCATGCGCTCGCCCCAGGTCAGCGGCCTGCCCGCCACCGACGGCTTCTGGAGCGAGGACCACAACTCGCCGTCCCAGCTGTCATACGAGCAGAAAGTGGTCAACGGCAACGTCTTCAACGTGGCGCTGCTGCTGCGCAAGAAGCTGTTCGCCCAGAAAACGGGCAAGCTGTCCCTCGGGCCGATGAAGATGGGCCTGACCCTGGTGCAGTTCTTCAACTCGCGCCGGCTGGAGATCTCCAGCGAGGCGAAGCAGATCGAGGTGCTGCCGCTGCCAGCGCAGGGCAAGCCCGCCGGCTTCGTGCCGGGCAACGTCGGGCGCTTCGACCTGACCACGACCCTGGACCGGGACAAGATCAAGGGCGGCGACGCCGTGACCCTGCAGGTGGTGGTGCGGGGCGACGGCAACGTGCGTCAGCTCAATGTGCCAGCGCTGACCGCGATGGACGGGTTCAAGGTTTACGAGCCCAAGGTCACCGACAACCTCGCCCTCGGTGAGAAGAAGCTGGAGTACCTGCTGATGCCCACCCGCGCCGGGCGGCTGAAGGTGCCCTCCATCGCGGTGCCCACCTTCGATCCGGCCTCGGGGGAGTACCGCGTGCTGCGCAGCGAGCCGCTGGCCCTGACGGTCACCGGCCCGATGCCCCAGGCCCTGACGCCGCGCAAGGACCCGCGCAAGAACGTGCTCGGGCCGAGCATCCGGCCCCCGCGGCCTGCCGACGCGCCGCTGACCCACGAGGCGCCCTTTCGGCCGCTGTCGAGCGCGAAGCTCTGGGGGCTCTTCCTGGCCCCCCTGCTGTTGCTCGGGCTGGTCACCGGCGGTGAGCGGCTGCGAGATTCCCTCAGGCGAGAGACCCCGCGGCGGCAGCAACGGGCCGCGGCCCGGCGCATCAAGGCGCACCTCAAGACGGCCCGGGACCTGAGCCGGGCGGGGGACAAGGAGGCGTTCTTCAGCGAGGTTGCCGCCGCCCTTCGGGACCTGCTGGACCACCGGCTCGGCGCCAGGATGGAGGGCCTGACCCGGCCCGAGCTGGGCCGGGAGCTGGAGCGCCGGGGCTTCCCGCCCGAGCTGGTGAGCGAGCTCCTGCAGGAGCTGGACAACTGCGACTTCGCCCGCTTCTCCCCGTCGGGATCGGACCCCCGCGAGATGGACCAGGCGCTCAAGCGCACGCGCAAGCTGCTGGACCGGATCAACCGGGTCAAGCTGGCAGACGTGGAGGTGGGCCCATGACCCGCGCGCTGGCCCTCGTCCTGCTGGTGGCGGCGCTGTGGGGCGCCCCCGCGGCGGCCGCCGCCGAGACGCTGCAGCAGGCCTACGCCCGGGCGCTGCAGGAGCACTACGCGGGCAAGTACGACAAGGCCATCGAGTCGATGGAGCGGATCCTGGCGGTGCCCATGGAGAGCGCCGACCTGCACTACAACCTCGGCTGCGCCTACTTCCGCCTCGGCAAGCTGGGGCCCGCCATCTTCCACTTCGAGCGCTCCCTGGCCCTGGACGGCTCGGGCGAGGACGCGCGCCACAACCTGGCCGCCAGCCGCGCCGTGGCCGCCACCCGGGTGACGGATCAGCTCAAGGGCGCCGCGCGGGAGTCGTGGTGGGTCCGGGCGGTCCAGACCCTGGGCGCCAGGACCTGGACCGTGATCTTCCTGGTGCTCTGGTGGCTCACCCTCGGCCTGGTGCTGGCCCTGCGGTACGTGGCGGCGGGGCCGCTGCGCGCAGGCATGGTCGCTGGCACCGCCTTCCTGGGGCTGGTCACCTTCACCTCCGGGCTGCTCTTCCTCGGCCGCGTTCACCATGACCGCGCGGTGGTCAAGGGGATCGTGCTGCCCGACAAGCTGGAGGTGCGCGAGGGGCCCAGCGACAGCGCCAAGGCCACCTTCAAGCTGCACGCCGGCTTCAAGGTGCGGCTGCAGGCGCGGGCCGAGGGGTGGGTGCGCATCCGCCTGCCCAACGGGCTGGAGGGGTGGGCGCAGAAGCGCGACATCGGGGTGCTGTGAGGCTGATCCCCGCCCGGGATCTCAGGAGGAACCCATGACCATTCGCCAGGCCGCCTGCAGCTGCGGGCAGCTCACCCTGGAGGCGCGCGGGGAGCCGGTGCGCATCTCCATATGTCACTGCCGTGCCTGCCAGCGCAGGTCGGGCAGCGTGTTCGCGGCCCAGGCGCGCTTCCCGGCCGACGCCGTGACTACCCAGGGGCGCGCCACCGCCTACGAGCGCAAGGCGGACTCGGGCAACAGGGCGACGTTTCACTTCTGCCCCGAGTGCGGGGCCACGGTGCACTACACCCTGGACGCACTGCCCGGGTATGTGGCGGTGCCGGTGGGCGCCTTCGCCGACGCCGACTTCCCGACGCCCACCGTCTCGGTTTACGAGGCCCGCAGGCACCCCTGGGTTGTGGTGCCCGAGGAGTTCGAGCACTGGGATTGAGCCCGGCGTCTCGCTAGCGCCTCGCTGGCACCCTCGCCGCCAGGCCCCGGTGGTAGCGCCCGAGCATCCGGTGCAGGCTGGCCCGCGACACCTCGCCCTCGGCGTCCAGCAGCAGCGCGCCGGCCTTGTTCCGGCTCAGCCCGCTCAGCAGCGGGGTCAACGCCGTGCCCGGCGCGCCCTCCAGCACCAGCAGCCGCGCCAGGTTCAGCGCGTGCCAGTTGCGGTCCTTCGGCTCTGCCGCGCCCCGCGCCCCCCGGGCCAGCAGCTGCTTGAGCCCGGTGAGGGGGTAGGCCACCAGCCAGCGCCGGGTGCGCTTGACATGCCCCAGCAGCGCCCGCGCCCGAAAGCGATCCGATCGACCGTGCAGGTTGGCCGAGGCCCAGCCGTTTTCGTCCGCCGGCAGCTTCATGGACAGCACGATGAGGTTGGTGCGGAAGACACGCTTCTCCCGCTCGCTCAGGGGGAAGCGCCCCGGGGCGCTGATGTGCGCCTTGAGCCGCAGCGAGCTGCGCATGGGCAGCGGCATGCGGCGGCCCTTGTGGGGGGTGGTGTTCACCGAGCCGAGCAGCTCGTCCAGGCGCTCGGGCTCCAGCTTCATGTTGTTCCACCCGGGTATCGCCCTGAACAGCAGGTAGTCCGCCGGGAAGAACGCCGAGGAGGAGGTGTAGATATCCCGGGTGGAGAACACCTTGGACTTGTAGAAGTCCTTGCCCGCGATGTAGTGGAGCCGCGGGTGGTCCAGGGTCTGGATCCCCCGGTCGAAGAAGTTCAGGTCGATCACCGCGTTGCCCCAGACCTGCCGCACCAGGAGCCCCTCCACCGACTTGATGCCCAGCTCGGCCAGGGCGGCCGCGGCGCGCGGGTTCTGCGCCAGCACCTGCCGCGCCCCGTCCACGCGCGCCTTGCTCAGGGGCTCGTCGCTGGCCAGCACCACCAGGTCGCCGCTGGTGCCGAAGAACACGTGCAGCTCGCGGAACTGCTCGGCCAGGGTGTTGGTGATGATGCCGATCATGTCGTGGCTCGACGCGTACACATGCACCCACTGCAGCAGCACGCCCCCCGGGTTCAGGTGCGCCTTGACCAGCTGGTAGAAGTCCCGCGTGAACAGGCTGTCAACGCCGGTGACCCACGGGTTGCTCGGCTCCGAGATGATCAGATCCCACCTGCGGTCGCTGCGGCCGAACACCCGGAACGCGTCGCCGCGGTGGATCTTGACCTTCGGGTTGTGGCGCAGCTTCTCGTTGGCGTGGTCGAAGTAGCCCGCGGCGTCGATGATCTCGCTGGAGATCTCCGCCACGTCGATGCGCTCGAAGCTGTCGTAGCGGGTCAGCTCCCCCACGGTGACCCCGGTGCCCAGGCCCACCACCGCCGCGCTCTTGCGGTTCCTGGCCAGGAGCGCCGGGATATGCGCGGACAGGCGCAGGGTGTAGATATCCTCCACCGTGTCGGAGTCGCACTTGCCGTTGACCCACACCGCGCGGCTGGCGGGGTTGAACTTGCTCTCGGTCACGGTGAGGGACAGCGACGGGCCGTCGGTCTGCTTGAGGATCTTCTGCCGCTCGAGGTGTCGGGCGTAGAACACCGAGGGCGCCTGGTAGCTGTGGGCCAGCTCCTGGCGGTTGCGGAAGGTGCCGATGCTGAACCGGCGCGCGTCGTACATCGGCACCGTCACGAGCAACACCGCGGCCGCCGCCAGCAGCGCGCCCGCCGCCGCGCGGTACCCGCTCGACAGGTGCAGCGAGGCCAGCAGGCATGACACGGCGGTGCACGCCACGGCGGTGAGGAAGATGCGCGGGTTGTCCAGCACGTAGTACAGCAGGACGCCCCCGATCAGGCTGCCGAGCAGGGCGCCGAGGGTGTTGAGCGACAGCAGCAGCCCCGAGTGGCGGCCCACCTCGTTGATGTCGTCCTTGAGCTCGTGGAACGCGATGGGCAGGGTGGCGCCAGTGAAGAACAGCGCCGGCAGCAGCACCACCAGCAGCACCAGGAACACCGCGCCGTAGTAGAACCAGAACGCCACCTCCGAGGAGGAGAAGCCGATGCGGATCAGGTGGGCCATCTGGGGCCACAGGTCGAGGGCCAGGTACAGCCCGATGAGCAGCAACGCCAGGATGAACTGGTTGTAGAACAGGTAGCGGCGGCGGATGTGGCGCAGCTTGCCCACGGCGTAGCTGCCCAGGGCGATGGCCAGCAGGAACACCGACAGCACCAGGGAGAAGCTGTAGGACGACGATCCGAACGACAGGTTGGAGACGCGGAACAGCACGTTCTCCAGGGTCATCACCGCGAAGCCGCTGAGGAAGCCCACGGCGTAGATCACGAGCCTGCGGCCGGGGCTGGTGGCCGGGAGCGCGGCCGCCTCCGTCCCGGGCGCGTCCGCGTCGTCCTGGTCCGCCGGGCGCTGCGCTGCCTCGTCGTCGCCGAACAGGGGGGCGCGAGAGAGCAGCAGGAAGAAGGCCGCGGTGCCCAGGTTGAGCGCCGAGGTGCCCATCACCGTGGCGGGCAGGCCGTACGCCGGGATCAGCCAGAAACCGGCGGTCAGGGTGCCGAGGAAGGCCCCGCCGGTGTTCACCCCGTAGATCCGGGCGTGCACGCCGGTGGCCGCGTCAAGGTTGCGCGAGATGCCACGGGTCAGCAGCGGCACCGTGGCGCCCATGCAGATGGTGGGCACGCCGAACAGCACGAAGGAGGCGAACACCCCCTGGGCGATGATCAGCAGCGGCGGGTCGAAGGACCAGCCCGTGGTGAGCGCCGCGAACCCGCTGAACAGCCAGGGAAAGATCAGGCACCACGCGCCGATGAGCGCCTCGAGCAGCGCGTACAGCTTCAGGTGCTGCTTGACCCGGGCGCTCAGCCGCCCGATGAGGTAGTACCCCAGCGACAGCCCCCCGAGGAAGGTGCCGATGATGATGGCGATGGCGATGGTGTCGCTGCCGAGCAGCCGCCCCAGGTACTTTTGCCACACCACCTGGTAGATCAGCCCGGCGGCGCCCGTGAGGAAAACGAAGAAGTAGATGGCCGGGAAGATGAGCTTGTGGGTGGCCCTGCCCTTGGTCTCCATGGACGTGCCTCTCCGGGGCTTCAGAACTGGATGGTGTGCGCGTCGAAGAAGCGCCGCCGCATGTCGAGCAGGTACTCCTCCACCGCGGCCGCTTCGGGCGGGTCGGGTGGCAGGGGGCTGTCGTTTGCCGCGTTCTCCAGCGCAGGGTGCAGGCGCGCCAGGTGGTTGACCCAGTGGCTCCCCTCCTTGAGCCGCGACTCGGGCTCGAGCCGCCCCTGGTCCATGAGCTCCTCCAGGCGGTCCTGGCCGTAGGAGCGGGACAGGGTGGGGAGGTCGAACATCAGCTCACCGGTCTGCAGCAGGTGCAGCCCGGTCAGGGCGATGCGGTAGGCCTGCAGCACACGCCTCACCGACGGGGTCGGGTTGGCCTCGTGGTCCTTGAGCAGCCCCCGGGCGAAGTCGTTGTAGTAGTTGTAGAAGCGGCGGCAGAGCACCCCGTCGCACACCCGCGCCAGCCGTCGCAGGTCCTCGCTGTCCATCAGCTGCAGCGGGTTCATGATCCGCTCCAGGATGGAGCCGTCGCCGCGCAGCAGCGCGGAGCAGACCAGACCGATCTCGGCCGAGACGAAGTCGATGCGGTACCCCTCGTATTCGCCCACCCAGTTCACCGACCGCGGCGCTGAGCTCAGCCCCACCAGGTTCTCGGTGGGCTCCACGTGCACGCCCTTGATCTCCAGCAGCCCATCCGGCGCGGCGTAGCCGCCCACGTGGGCGCCCGACACCGCGGCGCAGATGATCTTCTGGCTCATCTGCTCCAGCAGGAATCGCTTGAGCAGCTCGTGAGGCAGGCCCAGGCGGTGGAGGTGCTGGTAGGTCATGACGTCTGGGATTGTAGAGTGAGTTGGGGCAGCAGGTCGCCAAAAAATGCACCCTTCTCACTTTCATGGGTTGACATGTCGGCTGCATTCACCACTATTAGACCAGTCAGTCTAAACTAGATGGTATAGAACAGGCGGTGTAAACCGCCAGGTGTAAACCATGAGGTGTAACCATGCGGTGTAGAACTCATGGTATTGTCTCCCCGGTCCTGGATCTTTCCAGCACGGAGATACGCGATGCCCGCAGCACGTTTTTACAAGCTCCCCCAGGAGCGGCAGGACGCAATCCTCGACGCGGCCGCCGCAGAGTTCGCCGCCCGGGGCTACGAGGGCGCCTCGTACAACCAGATCATCAAGCACTCGGGCGTGAGCAAGGGCTCGATGTACTACTACTTCGAGGGCAAGCAGGACCTGTACGGAGCGGTGCTGATGCGGCTGGGCCAGACATTTCTGGCTCATATCGGCAGCTTCAAGCTGGACCCGGACGCCGCCACTTTCTGGCAGCAGGCCGAGGAGATGAGCGTCAGGGCCATGGAGTATTACGCCGACCATCCCACGTCCGCAGGCCTGCTCAAGAGCCTGCTCACCCGGCCCCAGTCCGGCGAGACCCTGGAGACAGCCGCCGTGCTGCGCGCGGCCTGGGAGCAGTGGTGGGACATGGTGCTGAAGCTCGGACAGGAGTGCGGCGCCATCCGCACCGACCTGCCTCGGTCGCTGATGGTGCGGCTGCTGGTGGCGGTGTGCGACGCCGTGGACGGCTGGTGCATCGAGCGCATCGACAAGCTCTCCAGGGACGACTGGCGCGAGGTCTCCCGTATGCTGGCCGACTCCCTGCGACAGATGGGAGACGTCTCGGCCGAGGACGAGGATCGCCGCCACCTCTGGCGGCGGTTTGAAGACTGACCACGAACCCCTGAACCCCTGACTCACTGAACAACCCACGCGCCGGCGCATCGGCGCGAAGGACCGGCGAGGTGCGCCCGGCGAGCGGCGCGCGCGCGACCAGGTCCAGCCACGGAGGCGACCATGAAACGACCAGCCCGAACCGTTCTCACCCTGGCCAGCGCGACGCTGATCATCCTGGCGGCGGCGCCGGCGGCGGCGGAGTTGACCCCGCGCCAGATCATCCAGCGCTCCCTGGACCAGCAGGTCTTCCGCAACAAGGGGGCCGAGATGAAGATCGCCATGCGCCTGGTGAGCAAGGGCGGCGAGACCCGGCACCGGAAGCTCGCCGCGTCCACCCTGCGCCGCGGGGGCCTGAGCCACACCATGGCGCGGGTCCTGGCCCCGCAGGACCTGGCCGGAACCGCCTTCCTGTTCAAGCAGAAAGAGGGCGGCGCCGACGAGCAGTTCATGTATCTGGCCGCCCTGCGGGTGGTCAAGCGCATCGTGGGTGAGCAGAAGAGCGCCCGGTTCCTGGGCAGCCAGTTCACCTACGGCGACCTGGAGTGGGGCGCCGTCGAGGACGCCCGCTATGCCCGGTTGCCCGACGAGGCGGTGGGCGCCGAGCCGTGCCATGTCATCCAGGCAACGCCCCGGGGCGACAGCGACTACAGCAAGCTGACCCTCTGGATCCGCGCCCGGGACTTCACCATGGTGCGCATGAAGTTCTTCGACAAGGAGGGGCGGCTGAAGAAGGTCCTGTTCGTCAAGCGGGTGGAGCGCATCGGAGGGCGCCTCGTGGCCACGCGGCTGAAGATGAAGAACGCGCGCACCGGCGACGCCACCCTGCTGGCTGTGAGCGAGGTCCGGCTGCGCGACGACCTGTCCGCCGAGCGGTTCTCGGTGCGCGAGCTGAAGAAGCAGTAGGGTCATGCACGGTTCGGCACATGGCGCGGGGGTGGTCAGCGCGTTGCTCATCCTGCTGCTTTGCCAGGCGGCGTGGGGCGAGCCGGCGGATGAGCCGGGCGCGCCAGGCGCCTTTGAGTCTCCTGCGGCGGTCCCGGCCCCGGCGGCGGGCGAGATCGTAGATCCCGAGGACGACGACGGCGATGACTGGCCCGACGACGCGCCAGCGGCGGCCCCGGCCCCGGCGGCGGGCGAGATCGTTGACCCCGAGGACGGCGACGGCGACGACTGGCCCGACGACGCGCCCGGTGCGGCGCCTGCGTCCGGTGCGGCCCCCGCGGTCTCCCGGGCAGCCGCGCGCGCAGCCCCGGGCCCCGGCGTGCTGACCTGGTGGGCCCGCGGCAGCCTGAGCCTGGGCCTGGACACCGAGCACTCCGGCCCGCGCTCCGCCAACCAGCCCGGCGTGCGCGAGGACGTCATGGCGCTGGTCACCGACGTGGCGGTGGGGCTCCGGGTGCGCCTGCGGGAGTCGCTCCGGCTTCAGGCCGCCGGGCGCCTGCGGCTGCATGTATCGGCCCGCCGACCAACCGGCGAGGGCGAGACCTATACCCTGTTCAACGGCGACCTGCATCGCACCGACTTCGAGGCCCTGCCGGATGACACCTTCGTCGAGTTGAGCACCGAGCACGTGGAGCTGCAGGTGGGGATGATCACCTCCGTGTGGGGCGCCTCGGACCTGGTCAACCCCAACGACCAGCTCACCGCCCTGGACCTGCGCCTTGGCCCCATGTCGGCCCGGCGCCTGCCCGTGCTGGCGGCGAGGGCCGACGTCTACCTCGGTCCGGTCACGCTGACCGGGGTGTGGCAGCCGGTGCACATGCCCCACCGCGTGGACCTGTTCGGCGGCGACTTCGCCCTGCTGGGCCCGGGGGCGCCGCCCTCCCTGCGCCTGCTGGGCGACCTGGCCGACCGCCTGGCCAACGACAGCGTGGAGGGGCAGTGGCAGGGCGCGCTGATCCAGAGCAGCTCGCCCAGGCCCTTCGTGGACAGCAGCGTGGGCGTCCGGCTCTCGACCACCGTCAAGGGCTGGGACCTCGCCCTGCAGTACGCCTACACCTTCGAGCGCCTGCCGGTGATGCGCATGCACGGCGACCTGGTCCAGCGCCTGCTGCCCTACCTGCTGTCGCCGCCGACCATCTCCGCCTCCGAGGTGCTGCGGGCGCTGGCCCGCTCCTTCGCCGAGGCGCCCACCGTGGAGTCGATCTACCTGCGCCAGCACCAGGTGGGGCTCAGCGCCTCCGGCGCGCTGTTGGGCATCGTGGTGGAGGGCGACCTGGCGCTGCTCTCCCGCCGTGCCGAGCCCCTGGACGACGACGGGCCGGGGTTGCCGGGGCTGCCCCTCGAGCGCCTCGGCAGCAGCTGGTCAACCAGCACCGATACGCCGGTGCTGGCCTACACCCTCGGCGGGCGCTACTCCCGCGGCGAGGACCTGCTGATCAAGCTGGAGTGGTGGCACGAGCTGCTGCTGGATCCGCTGGGCCAGGACGGCAGCGAGCGCCGGGAGCTGCTGTTGGGCGGCCCCCATCGCGGGGGCGTGGCGCTGATGGCGCGCTACACCATCCCCCGCGTCGACCTGACCGCGCGGCTGCTGCTGCACAGCGAGCTGTTCCACGGCTCCATCATCGCGGCCCCGGAGCTGTCCTACCGCTTCGGCGACCACCTGACCGCCTTCGTGGGCGGCACGATATACGCCGGGGATCGCGGCCCCGGCGCCCTGTTCAACGGAAACGACGAGGTCCACCTGGGGTTCCGCGGCTACCTGTGAGGGGGCGCGGACGATGAACCGGAAGGAGCGGTCCGATCATGAAGACCAACGACAAACCCGCAGCGAGAGATGAGCGGCCCCACCAGGGCGCCCGCTACACCGCCTGGATCGTGCGCCACCGCCTGCTGGTGCTGCTGCTGACGGGCGCGGTGGCCGCGGCCGCCGGCGCCGGCGCCGCCCGGCTGGAGTTCGACAGCACCCTGGACGGCTGGTTCCTCGAGGACGATCCGAACCTGGTGGTCTATCGCGACTTCATCGACCGCTTCGTGGGCGACGAGATCTCGGTCATCGGCGTCACGGCGGACGACGTGTTCGAGCCCGCCGTGCTGGCCAGCATCCAGCGCCTGACCCGGGCCGCGGAGCAGGCGCCGCATGTGCATCGCGTGCGCTCGCTGACCAACGTGAAGATCTTCGACAACGACCCGGAGGGAGGCCTCGAGATCCGCCCGCTGGTGCGCCAGCTCCCCCGGGACGATGCCGCGGCCGCGGCCCTGCGCCGCGGCGCCCTGGACAACCCGCTGCTGCGGGGCACGCTGGTGTCCACCGACGGCAGGACCACCGCGGTGGTGGTGGAGCTGGCCGGCGGCGAGGACCTGATGCAGCGCAAGATGGCCCAGGTTCGGGCCCTGGAGCAGATCATCCAGCGCGAGGGGGAGCGCGCGGGCGTGGGCCTACACCTGGCCGGCACGCCCATGACGGACAAGGCGTTCTACGACTACAACAAGCGCGACTTCCACCTCATCCTGCCCATCTCGGCGCTGGTGGTGCTGCTGCTGGCGTGGCTCATCTTCCGGCGCCCGTTCTTCACGATCATGCCCTCGGTGGTGGTGCTGCTGAGCATCCTGATCACCTTCGGCCTGATGGGCGCGCTGGGGCTGCAGGTGAGCATCCTGTCCACCATGGTGGCCGCGCTGGTGCTGGCCGTGGGCGTGGCCGACGCGGTGCATGTCCTGTCGGAGTATCGCCGCCAGGTCGAGCGGGGGGCGCGCCGCGAGGCGGCCCTGCGGCGCACCGTTGCCCACCTGTTCATCCCCTGCCTGTTCACAAGCATCACCACCGCGGTGGGCTTCCTCTCGCTGTTGACCAGCGACCTGCAGCCGATCCGCGAGGCGGGCTGGCTCTCGGCGGTTGGCGTGCTGGTGGCCTTCGGCCTGAGCATGACCCTGCTGCCGGCGCTGCTCTCCTTTGTCCGGAGCACCCCCGCCCGGCGCGATGCGGGGCCGCTGGACAGGCTGGTGAGCGCCGCGGCCCTGCGGTTGGGTGGCCTCTCCCGCCCGGCCAGCGTCAAGGTGCTGGCCGCCTCGGTCGTGCTGGTGGTGCTGGTGGCCGTGCGCCTGCTGGGCGGCGGCGTCACGGTGGGCGCCAACCCGATGGGCTACTTCAGGCCCGGTGATCCGGTGCGAACCGCCACCGAGTTCATCGACCGCCGCCTCGGCGGCAGCACCTCCATCGAGCTGCTGGTTGAGGCGCCGGGCGAGGGCCTCAAGGACCCGGCGCTGCTGGGCCGGGTGGACGCGCTGCAGGCGTACATGGAGTCGCTGCCCGGAGTCAGCCGCGCGCTGTCCGTGGTGGATTATCTCAAGGAGCTCAACCGCGTGATCCACGGCGGGGACCGGCGGCACTATGCGCTGCCGCAGAGCCGGGAGGCCGTGGCGCAGTACTTCATGCTGCTGGAGGGGGAGGAGGAGTTCTCCTCCATGGTCCAGTCCAATTACTCTCTGGGTCGGGTCACCGCCCTGGTCAGCTTCTCCGAGTCGGGCGCCCTGGCCAAGCGCCTGCCCGAGGTGGAGGCGCGGCTGGCCCGGGACTTCCCCGGGCCCGAGGCGAAGGTCAAGCTCACCGGCTTCGTCAAGCTCATGGGGGACATGGAGCACTACCTGGTGCGCAGCCAGATTCGATCCATGCTGCTGGCGTTCCTGGTCATCTCGCTGATGATGTTCCTGCTGCTGCGGTCGCTCAGGCTGGGGGCCCTGGCCATGATCCCGAACCTGGTGCCCATCTTCCTGGGCCTCGGCTTCATGACCTTCATCGGCGTCGGCCTGGACCCGGGGACCGTGATGATCGGCAGCATCGCCCTGGGCCTGGTGGTGGATGACACGGTGCACTTCATGGTGCAGCTCAAGCGGCGGGTACGGGGCGGCGACGACCTGAACACAGCCATCGCCGGGGCGCTGCGCAGGGCAGGGCACCCGATCATCCTGACCAGCGTGATCCTCATCGCCGGCTTCCTGGTGGCCACCCTGGGCAGCTTCAACCCGAACGTGAACTTCGGCTTCATCTCGGCGCTGGTGATCCTGCTGGCCCTGGTGGCGGACCTGGTGATGCTGCCCGCCGCCCTCAAGATCCTGCGCCCGAGGCTGGGCCAGGCGGAGGCGAAGGCGAAGGTGCAGGCGAATGCGAACGCGAATGCGAACGCGAAGGTCGAAGACCGCCAGCCAGCGAGGTCAGACGACAAGCGCGCCCTGCGGCCTCAGCCCGAGGCTTGATCCGGAGGAGCTCGGGAGTTGGCAGGGGGGCGGGTTTCGGGGTCGGGGTCGGGATCGGGATCGGGATCGGGGTCGGGGTCGGGGTCGGGGTCGGTCACACTGGCTCGATGTGCAGGTAGGCCAGGAAGGTGTAGGCCCACTTGCCGGTCTTCTGGGACTTGCCGCCCACCACCATTGAGATGGAGCCGTCCTTCAGGTCCACGACCACGCTCTTTTTGATGGTCGGGCTGGCCGCGGTGGTCGGCTCGTCGTCCACCACCTTGACGCCCTCGATGGTCACGTTGTGGGGGTCGCCGGGGTAGCCCTTGGCGGGGCGGCCCACGCCCAGGGTCAGCCTGTACTTGCCGTTTCCCAGTCCGAACTCGAACAGGTTGTCGCGGCCGTAGTCGTCGTAGATGAAGGAGCGCTTCTCGTCGCTGTAGCCGCTCACCGCGTCGTAGCCGTGCAGCATGATCTTCGGGTCGCCGATGTACTGGCCGGACCAGCCCAGCTGCGCCTTGCTGTCGTACCTGGACCAGCCCACCTTGAGGTAGGTCTTGCCGCCCAGCTTCAGGGGGGCGGCCGTGGGTTTGCCCCCGGGATCCTGGAAGTTGAGGTAGTAGGCCCCGCGCTTGCGGCCGGTGCCCTGGGCCTTCAGCACCGGCAGGGTGGCGCGCTTGCCCTCGATGTAGCGCCCCAGCTCGTGGCGCAGAGCCATGAGCGCGTCGGCGTCTTTGGTCCAGGTGGTGAGGCTGGAGGCCACCGAGTCCACGGTCCTGTCCGCCGCCTCGGCCACATTGACCCGCGGCCGCTGCCCCTTGTTGGCCAGCAGCAGGTACTCGTAGTCCTCGAAGCCCTCGCGCAGCAGCTCCGCGCGGATTGTGGGGCGCGTGCCGTCGAAGAACCGGTTGCCGTCGTAGTAGGCCCAGCCGCTGGCGCGGTAGTGCCAGGAGACCCAGGGGATGATGCGCAGGTGGGTGCCCTGACGGTCCACGCGGGTGGGGTTGAAGTAGGGATCAGGGTCATGGTCGAGGCTGTAGAACCAGACCTGCTCGCCGTGCAGCTGCTGGCGCTGCTGCGCGTAGGCCTGTTGATATGCGCGCACATGGGCGATCCAGATGTCGTAGCCGCACGCCCCGCCGCTCTCCTCGGCGATCTGCTTCTTGGGCTCCTCGCTGATGGCGATGCGCAGCCCGGGCGCCGCCTTTCGGATCAGGCGGCACAGGTGCGCAGCCAGCTTGTGGTCGGCGGCGTTCTGCGGCTCGTTCTGCACGTAGTAGTAGGCCCGCTCGCTGTAGCCATGCTTCTTCAGGTAAGCCGCCAGGCCGGCCAGGTACTGGGACCACTTCTGGTTGTAGGCGGTGGTGCCGTGATGGTCCCCCCGTGAGACCCCGCAGAACGAGGACGGCCGCGGGGTGGAGTTGTTCACGAACTGAAACAGCATGGCCGTGGGGAACCCTGCGCCGTTCCAGCCGCTGCCGACGATGTACTTCTTCGCCAGGTGCTTGATGCTGTAGGGCGGCTTCTCGGTGGGTTCGTCCCACAGCGCGCTGCACTTCGTCGGGGACTTGGCGTTGTCCCAGGTGATCTTGTAGGTAAACCCGCTGGGCCAGGTCACGCCCTTGGGCGTCAGGCGGTGTTCGTGCAGCAGGGTCTTGGCCTTCTGCTCTGCGCTGGCGCTGCCCGCGAGCTTCTTTATGTCGACGTTGACCTGGCTGTGAAAACCGATGGCCCTGGGCAAGCTGAAGTCGAACACGTACAGGGTCACCGGCACGCTGATGGCGGCGCCGCCGGCCGGGGTCAGGGTAAGGGTGGTGCTGTGCTCGCCGGCCGGGGCCGAGGGCGGCACATAGACCGTGAGCCACACCGGCGTCCCGTGCCCGCTGGAGAGGGTCACGCTGTCGCCGGATGCCAGCGGCGTGAGCTTTTCGGCCCAGCCCGAGACGAAGCTGGCCCGGGCCAGGGTCACCCGCTGGGCGCCGCCCAGCTTCGCAAAGGGCTTGATCGCGACCTTCACCGCTCCGCTGCCAGGCCCCAGGATCACCTGGGCCGGCTCGAACTCGTGACGCGCCGCGCTCAGCTTCACACCGGAGCGGGTGGCCTTGGGCGCCCGCTCGCTGGCCAACACCTTGTGTGTGCAGGGGGTGGTCCACAGCGAAAGCGCAGCGGTGCTCTCGCTGAGCTTGTAGGTGAAGTCCGTGGCGTCGGGCGTGATGGGCGCGGTGGGGATATCTGCGCCCGCGCCGCCGTCGCGCGGCCCCGCGTCGCCGACCTGACCGGGCCCCTCGCTGCAGGCCACCAGCAGCAATGCCTGCAGAAGCATCCCTGGCACATGTCTGCCCGATGACCCACGCATACCAGGAAGGTTAG
Source organism: uncultured Myxococcales bacterium (assembly GCA_964511535.1). GTDB lineage: Bacteria > Myxococcota_A > Polyangia > CAZCFB01 > CAZCFB01. The sequence continues at coordinate 20,318 of CAZEFW010000056.1, forward strand.
CCCGAACCGGCGAAGGCTGCCCGGCAGCGCGCCGCCACCACCCGTTCTGGCATTCTGGCATTCCGGCGTCCTGGCAATCTGGCATTCGCGCCCCAGCGGGGCGCTTGGGGTCGTTCCACGCGCCTCCGGCGGAGCCCGCCGTGCTCGCCTCGCTGCGCGAGGCTCCGCGATGAAGCGGCGGGCTATTGCCCCGCCGCGTCCATCAGCTTGCTCTTGGTGCCCTTCTTGAACTTCAGCTTGAACTTCTTTTCGTAGCCCACCTGAGGGTTGCGCAGGTGGATGGTGTGGCGCCCTGCGGAGATCACCTTTTGCAGCGGCGTGTGGCCCACGGTCTTGCCGTCAAGCAGCACCTCGGCCCAGGGCTGGACGTCCACGGTGATGTAGGTCTTGCCGTCGGTGGTGGTGCTGACCTTGTAGATCTTGACCGGCGGCTTGCCCTGGGGCGCCACCGGCTGCGGCTGGGCAGGCGGGGCAGGCTGCGGCTGTGGTGCCGGCTTGGGCTGAGGCTGCTTCGGCTGCGGCTGAGGCTGTGGCTGCTTCGGCTGAGGCTGAGGCTGAGGCTGAGGCTGAGGCTGAGGCTGAGGCTGAGGCTGAGGCTGCGGCTGAGGCTGCGGCCGAGGCTTCGGCTGCTTCGGCTTCGGCTGCTTCGGCTTCGGCTGCGGCTTCGGCGCCGGAGCTGGGGGCGGCGCAGCAGCTGGCGCCGGCTTCGGCGCTGGCCCGGTCTTCGGCTTCGGCACCGGCGACAGGGGCGGCGTCTCCGGCGTGACCTGCGCCACCGCCGTCTGCGTCAGCTGCACCCGCATGGTCAGGTTGGGTGACTCCTCGGACAGCAGGACGTTTTGCCGCCAGGTGTCATACCCCGGCGCCGAGATCTCCAGGACCAGCTCCTTGCCCAGCGCCAGGCCCGCCACCTGGCACGGCGTGGATTCGCACCGTCGCTTGCCACCCAGCAGCACCGTGGCCTCGGCTGGCGAGGTATGCACCTGCATCACGCCGCGGACCTTCGGCTTCGGCGCGGGTTTTGGCGCGGGTGCGGGCGCGGCAGCGGGCGCGGTTTTTGGCGCGGACGTGGGTGCAGGGGGAGCCGCTGCGACCGGATCCGCCGCGCCGGAGCCCCGGCCGAGATAGCCCGTCCGCGCGAGCACCATGGCCAGCGCCCCCAGGGCGAGCAGCAGCGCGCCCAGCGCCACGATGGTGGCCGGGAAGCGCGACGGTTCCCGGGGCGGCGCGGTGCGCGCCGTGCCGGTGGGCGTGACGTCCGGTCGGAACGGAGGCCGCGGGATCTTGGCGGTGGCCGGCAGGTTCTCCTCCGGCTTCTTTGACGCGCCGCCGCCCGCCAGGGGCCCCACGAGGTCCTGCCTGGCCACCGGCACGTCCAGGTCGCTGGCGTACTCCTCGGGCAGCGGCGTCCACTCCTCCTCGGGCAGCACGGCGGGCTCGCTGCCATCCGCTTCCCGATCGCTGTCTGCGGGGATGTCCACCGTGCGGGCATGCAGCTCGCCGCCCGGCCTGGTGGGCGGCGTGTGCAGCTCCTCCAGGTCATGCTTCATCTCGAGGCCCACGTAGATCGGGCCTGTCACCTCGGGGGATCCTTCGGGCACATCGCCCGAGGTGCCTTCGGGGGACGAGTAGGCGTCGGGGTCCGACCCCCGCGCCTCTGCGCCGGGCAGCGGCGTGCCTGCCCCGGCCAGCACCTCGCGCGCTCCGGGCACCGGCGGCACCATCTGGTTGATGTAGTCGCCCAGCTCCCGGGGGAAGGCCAGCAGATCCCGCTCCCGGGCGAACTCCAGCAGGTCGTCCCGCAGCGAGGCCGCGTCGGTGTAGCGCTCGTCCGGGTTGTGAGCCAGCGCCCGCATGACGATGGCCTCCAGGTCCTCGGGGTACTCCTCGCGCACCTCGCTCGGCTTGGGGATGTTCCCCTCGGTGACCCGGCGGATGTCGAGCTGCCCGTCGTCGTCCACCCGGGGCAGCTTGCCGGTGGTCAGCTGGTACAGCACCACGCCCAGGGAGAAGATGTCGGCCCGGTGGTCGATGGCCCCGCCCTTGTACTGCTCGGGGGACATGTACTGCACCTTGCCCTTGACCACCCCCACCGCGGTCAGGTGGGTCTTGCCCACGAACTTGGAGATGCCGAAGTCGGTGAGCTTTACCAGCCCCTCGCGGCTGCAGAGCACGTTGTGCGGGCTGACGTCGCGGTGGACGACGTTCAGCGGCCGGCTGTCCTCGATGCCCACCTGCCGGTGTGCGTAGTCCAGCCCGAGGGCCGCCTCGGCCAGCACCCGCAAGGTGATGCGCAGCGGGATGCGGCTGTGGCGGTGGCGCTCGATGCGGGCCAGGGTGGCCAGGTCGCAGCCGTCCACGTACTCCATGGCGATGAAGTACGACCCCTGGTCGCGGCCGAGCTCGAAGATCTGCACCACGTTTGGGTGGCTCAGCTGGGCCGCGATGCGCGCCTCGTCCAGCAGCATCTCGGCCACGTCCTGCACCTCGGTGTACTGGGACAGCAGCCGCTTGATCACCACCATGCGCCGGACCCCGGCCAGCCCCTCCTGGCGGGCCAGGAATACCTCGGCCATGCCCCCCTTGCCGATCCGGCGTATCACGCGGTAGTTGCCGCCTATCACCTCGCCGGTCATGTCATCGGTTAGCGCCACGCCGTCATTGTACGACGGATTGATTTAGATCAAACCCCGGTTGGCATCCTGGCGCCCTTGCCCCATGATAAATCTTCACGCCGGCCGGGAGCGCGCCCCAGATGATCAGCCGCAGGGACTTCCTCAGCAAAGCTGCCCTCGGCGCCGCCGTGGGGGGACTGGGCTGCTCCCTGCCGCCCTCCGGGAGCGCGCCTAACGCGGGGCTGGTGGCAGACGGCGGATCTGCGATCCCTGGCCCTGACGGCGCCGCGCTGGCGTTGGAGGCTGGCTCGCGGCGGGCGGCCACCAAGCCGAGCAACATCCTCTTCATCGCGGTGGACGATCTGAACGACTGGGTGGGGCACCTGGGCGGGCACCCCAACGCCAGCACGCCCAACATGGACCGGCTGGCCTCCCAGGGGGTGGCCTTCGAGCGCGCCTACTGCCCGCTCCCCCTGTGCTGCCCGTCCCGGACCTCCATCCTCACCGGGCGCCAGCCCACCACCACCGGGGTCTACTGCAACCAGGTCTGGTTTCGCGATGTGCCGGAGCTGGCCTCGCTCACAACCTTGCCCCAGCACTTGCGCGCCAACGGCTACCGCACGCTCACCGGCGGCAAGGTGTTTCACGGCTGGGCGGGCAAGTGGTCCGATCCCGCCTCCTGGGACGAGTACTACAACGGCGCCGGCGGCACGCCCCCGCCGCCAGAGTCCGTGCGCTTCTCCCACGGGCTGCGCGGCAAGTTCACGGCGCGCAACCTGAACAAGGAGTTCGACTGGGGCCCCCTGGACCTGGACCTGGAGGGCACCGGCGACGGCCAGACCGCAGCCCGCGCCGCCAGCTTCCTCTCCCGTGGCGGCCAGGGGCCGTTCTTCCTGGCGTGCGGGTTCTTCCGCCCGCACCTGCCCTGGTACGCGCCGTACCGCTTTTACGACAAGCACCCCATCAGCAGCATCCGCTACCCGGACATCAAGGCCGACGACCTGGACGACGTGCCCATGGCTGGCAAGGCCATCGCCGGCCGCGACTTCGACCTGCTGTGGCAGAGCGGCCAGTGGCTCAACGCGGTGCAGGGATATCTGGCCAGCTGCTCGTTCACCGACGCCTGCGTGGGCATGGTGCTCGACGCCCTGGACGCCAGCGAGTACCGGGACAACACCGTGGTGGTGCTCTGGAGCGACAACGGCTTCCACCTGGGCGAGAAGCAGCACCTGGAGAAGCTCACCCTGTGGGAGGAGTCGGGGCGGACGCCCTTCGTCATCCGCGCCCCTGGTGTGGCCCGCGCCGGCGGCCGGTGCCCCCACCCGGTGAGCCTGGTTGACATCTACCCGACGCTGCTGGAGCTGTGCGGCGTCCCGGCGCGCAGTGACCTCGACGGCCGCAGCCTGGCGCGGCTGCTGCGCACCCCCTCGTCTCCGTGGCCCTGGCCGGCGGTGACCACCTACAGCCACGGCAGCCACGCCGTGCGCGCGGGCAAGTACCGCTACATCCGCTACGGCGGCGGCGGCGAGGAGCTTTACGACCACACCGTCGACCCCAACGAGTGGCGCAACCTCGCCAAGGAGCGCGCCTTCGCCTCGGTCAAGCAGCAGCTCGCCGCGTGGCTCCCCGCCAACGAGGTGCCGCCGCGCCCGCAGTGCCCCTGAGGGGAGGGGCCGCGAACACCACCCCTGCCAGCCCTGGCATGGACTCGTCCTCTCGCTGAACCTTGCGGCACCCCGCTTCTGGGCTACGGTAAATCTTCGCAGGAGCCGTACCCCATGAAGCCGAAAACCGCTGCAGTCCAGTACGACATATTGCCGCTGATCCGGGAGCGCTGGAGCACGCGCGCATTCTCTGACAGGCCGGTGCCGCCCACCGTCCTGGCCACCCTGCTGGAGGCCGCGCGCTGGGCGCCGTCTTGCCTCAACGCCCAGCCCTGGCGGTTCGTGGTGGCCGCGCGCGGCGACGGCACCGACAGCTTCGAAGACATGGTGTGGTGCCTCAACCGCGGCAACCAGATCTGGGCCGGCCGCGCCGCAGCGCTGATCTTCGTCATCGTGCGCGAGACCTTCGTGGAGTCGGGTGAGCCGAACCGCTATGCCTGGCACGACGCGGGGTTGGCCTCGGGCATGCTCCTGCTGCAGGCGGCGGCCCTCGATCTACAGGTGCACCCGATGGCAGGCTTCGACATCGACCAGGCGCGCGCCGAGCTGGAGATCCCCTCGGGCTACGCCCCGGTGACCGTGCTTGCCGTGGGCTACCAGGGCGATCCGGACCAGCTGCCACCGGAGCTGGCCGCCAGCGAGCGCGCTGCCCGCGGCCGAAAGCCCCTCTCGGAGCGGGCCTACGCGGGGCTGTTTGGCGAGCCGCTGGTGGTCAAAGAGGATCCCGACGTGCAGGCCGTGCTCGACTTCTGGTTCGGCGAGCTGTCCGATCTGGGCCGGGCGCCGGACGACCGCGCCCGGCGCTGGTACAAGAATGATCCAGCGTTCGACGAGGCGATCCGGGACCGATTCGGCGAGGCGCACCGGGCCATCGTCGAGGGCGAGCGCGAGGCGTGGCTGCTGAGCGCCCGGGGGCGGCTGGCCTACGTGCTGGTGCTGGACCAGTTCTCACGCAACATGTTCCGCGGCAGCGGCGAGATGTTCGCCCACGACGCGCAGGCGCTGGAGGTGGCGCTGGGCTCGGTGGAGCGGGGTATGGACCGCCAGCTGCCGGCGGATATGCGCGCCTTCTTCTACCTGCCGTTGATGCACAGCGAGGAGCTGGCGCACCAGGAGCGATGCGTGGAGCTGTTCGCGGCGCTGATGCTCGACCTGCCGCGAGAGGCGCGCTCCCGCGTGCGGCAGAACCTCAAGTATGCGGGCATGCACCGGGACATCGTGGCCCGGTTCGGTCGCTTCCCCCACCGCAACGAGCTGCTGGGCCGGGAGACCTCGGCGGAAGAGGTGGAGTTCCTGGAGCAGCCCGGATCCAGCTTCTGAACTGCCCGCCGGTCCCGCCGCTGCGGTATAGTCCGTCCCTGGGAGGTCCCAAGTGCCACGACTCTACGCCCTGTCCTACTCACCCTGGTCAGAGAAGGCCCGCTGGGCCCTCGAGCACCACAGCGTCAACTTCAGGGAGGTGCCGTTTCTGCCCATGCTCGGCGAGCCGCTGCTGCGGCTGCGCATGCGCAAGCTCACCGGCCGCCTGACCGTGCCAGTGCTGCTGGTGGACGACCAGGCCATCGGCGACTCCTTCGAAATCGCCCGCTACGCCGAGCGCGTGGGCGACGGCCCGACGCTGTTCCCCGAGGGCACCGCTGAGGAGATCGCTCACTGGAACCAGCTGAGCGAGCAGGCGTGCCACGCCGGCCGGGCCCTGGCCACCACGCGGACCATGCAGGACAAGGCAGCGCTGGTGGAGGCGGTCCCGCCCCTGGTGCCGGGCCCGCTGCGCCGGCCCATGGGAGAGGTGGGGGGGCGCTTTTTGCAACAGAAGTACAACCTCGACGAGCGAGATGAGGCAGGCCACCGTGATCAGGCGCGCCAGGCGCTGGAGGCCCTGTCCTACGCCGTGGGCGAGGGTCCCACCGTGCTCGATGGGTTCTCATTCGCGGACATCGCCATGGCGGCCGCGCTGCAGCTGATCTGGCCCGTGGGGGACCACGAGATCCAGATCGGGCGCAACACCCGACGCTGCTTCACCGACGAGATCCTCGTGCAGGAGTTCTCCCACCTCGGCGCCTGGCGGGACGCGCTGTACGCAGCCCACCGACGACGGGGCGCGTAAACATGAAGCGCGCGGTACCCGCGATCCTGCTCCTCTTCATCGCCGCCTCTTGCGCGCCGGGTGACCCGCCGGGCGGCGGGGCGAGCCCTGCTCTGGACGGCGCCTCGTCCGGGGCGAGCAGGCGCCCGGCGGCGCTGCGCGGCGTCCGCGCCATGGCTGCCGCGCGCTCGGTGGTCACCTTCACGGCGCTGCCGGACCGGCCCTCGCTGCCGCCCATGGTGGGCGAGGACGGGCCCGGGCCCGTGGACATGGAGCTGCCCGTGGGCCGCGAGCTCCGCGCGTCCGGCCCGACCGTGGTCGCTGCGCCGGCGCGCGTCTCGCCCGAACCGCCGGTGCCCTGGTCGCCCCAGCCAGCCAGCAGCTTCCTGGCCATCAAGGACAACAACAAGCTCTTTCCGCCCGACACCCACGGCGCGGTGGGGCCTTCAAGGCTGATGACCACCCTGAACACCGAGGTGGCGGTGCATGACCGGTCGGGCAAGCAGCTGTACAAGGCGAGCCTCGGCACCTTCTGGAAGGGCCACTACAAGCACCGCCCCTTCGACCCGCGGATCCACTACGATCCGTTCGCCAAGCGCTGGATCACCGTGGCCTGCGCCGACTCGCGCAGCGCCAACTCGGCCATGCTGGTGGCGGTGTCCCAGACCAGCGATCCCCTGGGCAAGTGGAACCGCTACAAGCTGGACGCCGACCCGGCCAACAAGCACTGGGTCGACTACCCCAACGTCGGCTTCAACAAGCGCTGGATCGTGGTGCAGGCCAACATGTTCCCCAACTCTGGCAGCGCGCAGCCGTACAGCCGGATCTGGGTCATGGACAAGGCCGACCTGATGGCGGGCGGCGCCGGCAAGCACACCGTGCTCACCACCACCACCCTCGGCTACACCCAGTCGCCGGCCATCACCCACAGCGCCACCCTGGATCCGATGTACCTGCTCAACGTCTGGAACAGCTCCAAGGGGTGCGTGCGCCTGTTCACCATCACCGGCAGCCTGGGGCAGGAGAAGCTCACCGCCGGGACGCAATACTGCGCCGCGTCCGGCTGGGCGGCCAGCCCCAAGGGCCGGGCCGACCTGGCGCCGCAGAAGGGCACCAGCAAGAAGGTGCAGGTCAACGACGCACGCATGCACCGGGTGGTGTGGCGCAACGGCTACCTGTGGGCGGCGCACATGATCATCCTCGGCTCGCCCACCCGGACCGCCATCCAGTGGTGGAAGATCGACCCGACCAAGGCAGGGGCGCAGGTGGGGCGCATCGACGACGCCACGGGCAAGGTGTTCCGGGCGTTCCCGAGCATCGCGGTCAACAAGCACGAGGACCTGCTCATCGGCTACGCGCGCTTCTCGGCCGCCGAGCACCCGGGCGCCGCCTACCGATTCCGCCATGGCAGCGACAGCGGCATGACCCTGCAGCCCGAGGTGGTGTTCCGCCCGGGGCGCGCCACCTACTACAAGTCGGGCAGCGGGCGGAACCGCTGGGGTGACTACAGCGCCGCGGTGGTGGACCCGGCGGATGACATCAACCTGTGGACCATTCAGGAGTACGCCGACACCACCAACCGGTGGGCCACCTGGTGGGCCGGGCTGGAGCTCCGGCCGGTCAAGGCGGGCGGCGCTTGCACCAAGGACACCGAGTGCCGCACCGATCACTGCGTGGACGGGGTCTGCTGCGACACCGCGTGCGGCGATGGCATCACCACCGACTGTCAGGCCTGCAGCGTCAAGGCGGGGGCCGCCAAGGACGGCGCCTGCGGGCCGCTGGCCAAGGGCGTGACCTGCCGCAAGGCCACGGGGCCGTGCGATGTGGCGGAGGGCTGCGACGGCGCGGCCACGGCATGTCCCGCCGACCTGTTGCAGCCCGCCGGCGCGAGCTGTCGCGCGTCCCAGGGGCCGTGCGATGTGGCGGAGAGCTGCGACGGCAAGCTGAGCAGCTGCCCTGCCGACGGCTTCGCGGCCGCGGGGATCACCTGCCGGGCAGCGGCGGGGGCGTGCGATGTGGCGGACCAGTGCGACGGCGCTGGCCCGGCCTGCCCGGCGGACAAGGTGCAGGTCGTGGGGATCACCTGCCGCAAGGCCGCCGGGAGCTGCGATTTGGCCGAGAACTGCGATGGCACCAGCGCCGCGTGCCCGGCGGATACCGTCTCTCCGGTGGGGGCCCTGTGCCGCAAGGCGGCCGGCGCGTGCGATGTGGCGGAGACCTGTGACGGGGCGGGCGGCGCCTGCCCGGCGGACACCGTCAAGCCCAAGGGCACCGTGTGCCGGGCGCTCACCGACGTGGACTGCGACTACGAGGAGCTGTGCGACGGCGCGGCCGCGGCCTGCCCGGCGGACAAGTTCGAGCCGGACGGGACGCCGTGCTGGCAGGGGGTGGGGGCGTGCAAGGCCAAGAAGTGCCGGCTGCTGCCGCCCGACGCCGGGCCGGACCTCGGCGCGCGGCCTGACCTGACGCCCACGCCGGATCTCCCGCCGCCCCCCGGGCCGGACCTCGGCCCCGACAGCGGACCGGAGCCGGGCGGGGGGGACGAGGGGTGCTCCTGCTCCTCCACAGGCGGGCTGGCCGGGGGCGCCCCGGTGGCCGCGCTGGCGCTGCTGTGGCTGCTGTGGGGGCGCGCCGGCCGACGAACATTTGTGGATCTCTAACCGCTCGCAGTAGACTCACCTCGTGGCGACCCTCTCCAAGGGACAGGTGCTGCACGAGACCTACCGCGTGCGGAAGTTGCTGGCTCGGGGCGGCATGGGCGAAGTGTACGAGGCCGAGCACGTGCGCCTGGCCAACAAGCGCCTCGCCATCAAGGTGCTGCACGAGGCGGTCGTGGAGGACCCCACCGCGTGCACGCGCTTCGTGATGGAGGCGGAGATCGTCTCGGGGCTGGGGCACCCACACATCGTCTCGGTCACCGACTTCAACGAGCTGGCCAGCGGGCAGCCGTACATGGTGATGGAGTACCTGGAGGGGGAGGAGCTGTCTGCCCGGCTCAAGCGGGACGGGCGCCTGCCGCCGGCGCACGTGGCCCTGCTGCTGGAGCAGACCGCCGACGCCCTGTCCCGGGTTCACGAGCAGGGCATCGTGCACCGCGACCTGAAGCCGGGGAACATCTTCCTGGTGGATACCTCGGCCAACGCCATCCATATCAAGCTGCTCGACTTCGGCATCTCCAAGATCAAGGCCAGCCACATGCAGCTGACCCAGATGAAGACGGTGCTCGGCACGCCGCACTTCATGAGCCCCGAGCAGGCCAAGGGGGCCATCGAGGAGATCGACCGGGCCACCGACATCTTCTCGCTCGGGGCCATCGCTTATGTATGCCTCACGGCGCGCATGCCGTTCGCGGCGGAGAAGCTGGTGGATCTGGTGACGGAGATCTCCACCACCACCCCGCCGGCCCCGAGCGACCTGATCCCGGGCCTGCCGCCGGCCCTGGATCAGGTCATCGCCAGGGCCATGGCCAAGGAGCCGTCGGAGCGGTACGAAAAGGTGCTGGAGCTGGCCGCGGCCTTCCGCGAGGCGCTGGGGCAGGGCGGCGGCGGGGCGCGCAGCGAGGACGAGGAGTGGTCCGAGGTGTCGCTGCCCAACCCGATGACCGTCTCCAACATGCCCGACGCCGGGGCAGACGAGGCGCCGCCGGCCCGGAGCACGCCGCCGCCGGCCGCGCCCGCGCCCGCGCCCGCGCCTGCCACGCCCCCCCCTGCCGCGGTCCTGGACCAGGCCACCGCGATGGTGGCCGGTGAGGAGGTGACGGAGGATCGCCCGGCGGGGCAAGCTCTGGACCTGATGGAGCAGGCCACGGTGATGGTCCAGGGGGAGGACCCTGACGAGCCGGCGCCGCCGCCGGCAACCCCCCGCGCCACCACGGCGTACAGCGAGGAGGACCTGGATCCCTCGACGGTGAACTACCACACGGCCGGCGAGGCAGGAGCAGCGGAGGAGGCCGACAACCTGGCCACCAGGGAGCTGGACTTCAAGGCCACCCGGGTGATGCAGTCCAGGGGCCGCCGGGCGGACGACGCGGTGACCGCGCCTTACAGCGCGGTGGACGAGAAGCGGGAAGCGGCCGGTGAAGCGCTGGAGGATCTTCCCACGGTCACCGCCGACCGGTTCGAGGCCGCGGACACCGCCGAGAGCGATGCTGGCGGCCTGGAGAACGCGGACACCGCCGAGAAGGACGCTGGCGAGCTGGAGGACGCTGACAACGCCGAGGCGGCCGCCGTCGGCTTCGATGAAGCGGACACCGCCAAGAGCGGCGCCGGCGGCCTGGAGGGCGCGGACACAGGGGAGGGGGCCGGCGTCGGCTTCGAGGACGCGGAGACCGCCGAGAGCGATGTCCGCAGTCAGAAGGGCGCGGACTCCGACGAGGGAGCTGCCGGCGGCCTGGAAGACCTGCCCACCAGGGCGGCCTCGCCCAAGCCCGCCAAGGCGCCGCAGGCTCCGCCGCCTCCGGTGGCCGCGACTCCCGTTGCTCGAAGGTCGCGCGCCTGGCTCGCGGTGGTGGGCGTGGTCGCGCTGCTGGTGATCGGGGGCTTCCTCTGGGGGCTGCTCGCGCCTGGCGACGGCGCTGGTCCGCCAGTGCGCGCGGCCGCCGCGCCGCCACCCCCGGACGCAGGCGCCGCGCTGCCCCCGGACGCCTCCCCTCGGCCTCCACCCGACACTCTCGCCCCTGCCGCCGCTCCGGACCGGGCGCTGCCGGCCGACGCCGCTACCCCGGACCGGGCGATCCAGACCGACACCGCGCCCCCCGCGCCGGACCGGGCGGCCGCGGCCTCGCCTGACAAGCAGGTCCGCCGCAAGCGCCGCCGCCCTCGCCGCCGCCCTCGCAAGAAGAAGCTCCAGCCCTTCCGCGAGCTTTGAGACAGCGTGGTCCGGCTGGGATATAATCGGGGCCGCTTCAAGTTTATTTTCTGAACGGATTCCTAGGGTGATCGTCATGGGTGTGTTCAGACTGCCGTCCTGGCCGCTGTGGGTCGTGAGCGCCACGCTGCTCCTGTGCGCGGACGCCTCGGCCTCGGGGGAGAAAAACCGTGAGGCGGCGCGGCCGCTGTTCAAGAAGGGGAACGACTGCTTCGACCGCAAGGACTACCCCTGCGCCATCACCGCGTTTCGCCAGGCGTACGCGCTGTTCCCCAGCCCGAAGATCACCCTGAACATCGCCCTGACTCTGGAGGCGATGGGGGACGCCCCCGGGGCTGCCGAACAGTTCGAGCGCTTCCTGAAAGCGGCGGATAAAGAGGGCGACGGCAAGGGGGCCCTGGAGCAACAGCGGCGCACGGTGGACACCAAGCTGACCGCCCTGCGCGAGAAGCTGGGCAGCGTGACGGTCAAGTGTGAGGTGAGCGGCGCCGAGGTTCACCTGGACGGCGTCTCGAGAGACAGGACCCCCACCACCCGACGGATCTACGCCAAGCCCGGCAAGCACCGGCTGGAGCTGCGCAAGAAGGGGCGCGGCCGCTGGCGCAGAGAGGTGGAGTTGAGCGCCGGGGCGGTGGTGGCCGTGGTGGTTCCCCGGGGGGCCCTGGCGCCGAGGGTGGTCAAGAAGGCGGCGCCGGCCAGAGCGACCACCGACCCGACCGGCCGGCCGATCTACAAGAAGTGGTGGTTCTGGACCGCCATCGGCGTCGGCGTCGCGGCCGTGGCAGGTGGCGTGACCGTCGGCGTGCTGGCCAGCCAGGACGCGCCCGCCCCCGAGCTGGGCGCCATCCGGTTCGACTGATGATGGAGGGGATGAGTATGCGGCTGCGCTGCATGTACACCATGGTCCTGGGAGCCCTGCTGCTGTGCGGCGGCTGCAGCGAGGAGTGCGCCAGCGAGCTGCCGGCCATCCGGCTGGAGGTCCAGCTTGCGGGCGGCGTGGACGGCGCCGCCCTGGCCAAGCTCGTGATCCGCCTCGAGGCCGGGGGCAAGACCCGCGTCAAGGAGGCGGCGCTCAACGGCGCGCTGGCCGACGGGCAGACCTCCATCGAGCTGGTGCTCGGCAGCTTCGCCGGCCAGGGGTACAGCGGCACCCTGGAGGTGCGCGCCAGGACCAGCGCGGGCAAGGTGGCAGCCTCGGCCCGGGTCGCCGTCGCGGGCGCGGGCGATGCGTGCAACGTGGTGAACATTACCCTGGCCAGCGGGGATCTGGGCGACGGTGGACCGCCGCAGCCCGACGTCGCTGTCAGCGACGGTCCGGGGCCGGATCGGGGCAAGCCGAAGCTGGACAGGGGCAAGCCGAAGCTGGACAAGGGCAAGCCGAAGCTGGACAGGGGCAAGCCGAAGCTGGACAAGGGCAAGCCGAAGCTGGACAAGGGCACGCCGAAGCCGGACAAGGGCAAGCCGAAGCCGGACCAGAAGCTCGGGGTCTGCGTTGGCAAGGCGGACGGCACCGCCTGCCCCTACGGCAAGTGCCTCAACTCGGTGTGCTGCACCGGCTGCGTAAAGGGCAAGAGCTGCCTCACTGGCACGTCGTCCACTTCGTGCGGCAAGGGGGGCGTGACCTGCTCCACCTGCACCACCTCCAACCCCTGCATGAGCCCCAAGTGCGCCTCAACCGGCAAGTGCACCCAGATGGTCAAGCCGATCGGGTCGACCTGCAGCGGCGGCAAGTGCGCCAACGGCACCTGCTGCAAGGGGTGCATCACCTCATCGGGCGGGTGCAGCACCGGCAGCGCCATCAGCAGCTGCGGCAAGGGCGGCGTGGCCTGCAAGACCTGCAAGGCCAACTCCGAGTGTAACGATCCCATCTGCTCCAGCTCCGGCTCCTGCGGCGCCTCCACGAGCCCCAACGGCAAGACTTGCTCCACGGGCAAGTGCTACAAGGGCACCTGCTGCAGCGGCTGCGTGGGCAACTACACATGCCAGTCCGGCACCTCCACCTCCTACTGCGGCAAGGGGGGCAACTCCTGCAAGAAATGCACGACTACCAAGGAGTGCCGCAAGGCGGTCTGCTACAAGCAGGGGTGCACCACAAGCGCGGCCCCGAACGGGACCTCCTGCTCCGAGGGCAAGTGTCAGACCGGCATCTGCAAGTGCGGCTCGTCGTCGGACTGCAAGTCCTCCAAGATGGGCCTGGTGTGCTTCACCATCAGCGGAAGGTGCGGCTGTAAGTCGAGCAATGATTGCCTGTACAACAGGAAGTGCAACACCAAGAAGGGGTACTGCTACTGAGGACGATCAGGTGTTCAGCTTGATCAGCGTGCCGCTGATCTGAACCCCGCTGCTCTTGAGGTTGGCCGTGCTGCCGCCGCCGTCCACCTCCACCGTGGTGCTGCCGGTGATGCGCACCGTGCCGCTGCTGATGGTGATGTTTCCGCCGGTGATCTCCACCTTGTCGTCGTTGACATGCACCAGCACCTTCTCGCCGGCGGTGAGCTCGATCTTGGGCGCGCTGACCCACACCGACTCGCCCCCCTTGGCCTTGACCTTGGGGTGGCCGAAGATGTTGACCCCAACGGTGCCCCGCCCCTGGACATCCACCCCGGTGGTGTCGCCGCTGTTGCCCGTGACGGAGACCCCCTTGCCCTTGCCCACGATCTGCACGCCCTTGGTCTTGCCCAGCACGCTGACGTTGAGCTTGGCCGTCTGCGTGATCTTGCCCAGGTCCGTGTCGAGGGTGTAGTCGCCGGTCTCGACCTTCACCGCGCGGTTCTTGGTCTGCACGGTGAGGCCAGCGCCCGCCTTGACCTTGGTGGTGCGGCTGCCGGTCTCCACGGTCACCTCGTCATTACCCGACTGGATGGTGGCCGTCCGATCGTTCTTAACGGTGCGGGACTGGTCATGCCCCACCGTGGTGGAGTGGTCGTTGCGCACCACCTCGGTCTGGTTGCGCTGGGCGTGGGTGTAGATCTCCTCGGCGTTCTTCTGGTCCTCGAACCGGATCTCGTTGAAGCCGCCGCCCCCCGGGGTGGAGCGCGACTTGATGGTGGAGCGGGTCTGCTGGGCCGGCAGGTCCAGCGGCGGCGGGTTCTGCACGTGGTAGACGCTGCCCGTGATGAGCGGACGGTCCGGGTCGCCCTCGAGGAACTCCACCACCACCTCGTTGCCGATGCGGGGGGTCCAGACGAAGCCGTACCCGTCGCCGGCCCATGGCTGGGCCACGCGCACCCAGCAAGAGCTCTGCTGATCGTTCTGGCCCAGGCGATCCCAGTGGAACTGCACCTTCACCTGGCCCTGCTCGTTGGTGTGGATCTCCTGGCCCGCCGGCCCCACCACCACCGCTGTCTGGCTACCCATCACCCGGGTCTGCACCGGCGCCTGCTGCGGGCGGAACGGCACCTCGGCCGGGATGTAGGTGAAGCTGTTGGAGTAGTCGCACACCGCGCTGACCCGCCCCTCGTCCAGGTCGGTGACCGTGGCGCCGTCGCTGGTGATGCGGGTCACCAGGTACTCCTGGTCGTTGAGCGATGTCTGGTGGTGGCCGCTCAGGGTGAAGGTGTAGCCCGGGATCAGCCGCACGCAGTCGCTGCTGGCGTGGCCCCCCCGGCGCAGCGCCTCGTTGGCCTCCTGGCGGACCTGGCTCAGGTTCTGCCCCTGCTCGGGCGCGGCGTAGACGCCGGGGTAGTCGTACACCTCCAGCTCGGCCTCTCCCTCGCCGCTCTCGTGCTCGGACGAGAAGTCCACCTGGGGCATCTGGAAGTTGTAGTCCTGCAGCGCCACCTTGCCTGGCACCACCTGCTCCGCGTAGCTCATCTGGTGGATCCGCTCACGGCTGGCGGAGCCGGAGTCGGGCGCGCCGAACGGCACCGTCCCCTCGCCGGGGATCTCCTCGTGCACGGTGCGGTCGTTTGAGATCACCATCTCGTGGCTGGAGTCGGTGTGCTGGAAGAAGAAGAAGTAGCCCTCCTCGGCCAGCAGGCGGCTGACGAAGTTCCAGTCGGTCTCGCGATACTGCACGCAATACTCGCGCTCGGGCGGGTCCTGGTTGCCGCGGCAGCGGAAGCGGTGGGTCACCTGGTGCTGCTGTAGCACCCGGGTCACCACGTCCTTCATGGTCATGTTCTGGTAGATGCGGCAGTCGATCCGGTTCTCCATGCGGAACGCCCGCGGCTCCAGGATGGCGTCGTACAGGGTGAAGGTGCGGCCCCGTCGCTGCTGCTGGAAATGTGACACCAGCCCGTGGACATACCGCGTGTCGTCCTGCCGCGTGATGCTGAGCAGGGCGGGTTGCCCGACTATCTGCGTGAAGTCGAGGTCAGCCTCCCTGCACGCCAGATCGATGTTGTAGGAGAAGAGGGTGGAGAGCCGCTCGGAGCCATGAAACTCCAACACGTTCAGCTCCTGCTCCAGCCCCTCCACCGTGAAGGTGACCTGCACTTCAAACTGCCCGGCGCTCGACGACGAACCGTTGCTCATCCACACCCTCCTCGAGTTGTCACCGCGTACATGCCCGATCGTATTCGCGAACCCTTGGCCCCTCGGGCTCCTGCAGCGCGCGGTACCTGGCGTCGCTGCGGAACGCCGCTGGCCTGTCTCCCGATACATAGTAGCTGAAATTTCCGGTGGACGCGGTCCTGCCGCGCAGCATCCAGGTGGTCATGTTCATCACGCCGCGGAAGATCTCGTAGTCGGTGCGGCGCACGTACCCGCCAGCGCCCATGACCATCCGCCCGTCGCCGCCGCTGTCCTCGTAGCACTCGCCGGGCAGCGGATCCGGCGTGGCCCGCGGGGCGCAGACGTTCTCCTGATTTGGGTTGCCGGAGCGCTGTATGCGCGCGTCCTCGCGCACCTGCCCCGGGTGGCGAAGCCCCAAAGCGTGCCCAACCTCGTGCACCGCGGCCACCTGCAGGGGCCCGCTGCCGCCGGTTCGATCGGCCTGCAGGTCGTCGACGGAGATGATGATGGCGTTGTTGTGATATGTGGAGAAGTCGCTGGCGATGCCGACGACCCGCACGGGGTGCGAGTGCACGCTGGAGCCCACCGGCGGGTGGCGCGCCACATCTCTTATCCGCAGCGTCACGTCCACGGGCTGCGGCGCCCAGCGGCAGATGTTGGCCGACTCGCACAGCGTCCCGCGGGTCCCGTCCCGTGGCCGCAGCAGCCACTTGTGGCTCCACCCCGCGTCCACCGCGCGGGCGAAGTCACGCTTGAAGTCGTTCTGCTCCGGGCGGGTCCACGGCCGGGTGACGAACGAGTCGCCGGAAGAGCGCCCCTCATCTTCGCGCTCGGTGAACAGCTCGTATCGTACGTGCAGGTCCACGGTGAGGCGCCAGGGCGAGCCGGTGTCGTGCAACCGCACGTCCCGCCGCCTGCCGAGGATCCTGGCCACCGCCGTGAGCGTCATCTCTCCCCTCCTCGAGGCGTCGTCTAGAGCCCCAGGCACCCCGCCAGGTTGAGCCCTATCTTGTCGGGATCCGCGTGGGCCAGGATCTTCTTGTCGGCCTCTTCCTTCAGGTCCACCTCCGGCCCGGTCACCGGCTGATTCTCCGGGGAGAGCACCACCCGCACCACCGGGCGGTCTGGCAGCCCCAGGTTCTGCCGCGTCACCAGCGCCACCTCGCCGCTCTCGAGGTGCACCGCCGAGCCGCTCGGGTAGGCCCCTACCGTCTCCAGGAACAGCTTGAGCATCGGCAGCCCGAACCGGTCCGACTGCTTCTCCAGCATGTGCATCACGGCCAGGTGCGGCGCGAGGGCCTTCTTCTCCGGGCGCTGCCAGGTGAGCGTGTCGAAGGCGTCGCAGACCGAGATGAGGCGCCCGAGCGAGGAGATGGCAGAGTGATCTCCGCCCTTGTCTTTGCCGTACAGGTCCCTGCGCGTGAACTCCAGCTGCGACTCGAACAGCACCACGAGCCGCCCCATGGCGTCCTCGGACAGGTTGCCGGTGCTGATGAGGTTCCGCACCGAGTTGAGCCAGTGGGCAGCCACCTTGGCCTTGTCTTCGGGCGTCGCACGCTCCGGGTGCTCGAGGCTGTTGAGGGTTGCCGCCTTGAGGCCCACCTTCGGCAGGTCGTGCACAATGGCGGCCACCGCCAGGGCCATCAGGTCGCTGCGCTGCAAGCCGAGCCGCATGCCGAGGGTCAGGACCAGCATGGCGGTGTTCACCTGGTGCGCGGCCAGCGACGGCCTCACCGCGCCGCAGCGGCTCAGGCTGATCAGCATGCCCTCGTAGACCTCCATGTGATCCACCGCCGCCTGCACCGCCTGCTTGATCTGCAGCACCGGCGTCGGCTCCCCGGCCTTGAGCCGCCGGATCAGCTGTTCGGTGAGGGTGACAAGCACGCAGTAGATCCGGGCCGCCACCTCGTGCACCGGCAGCGCGTCCTTGCCTGCTTCATCGTCGCCCACCACCTCGCGGACGGTAATGCCGCCCCAGGCGTTTTCGAACAGGGAGTCCGCGGTGCCCGGGTCGTTCAGGCGGTCCATGACCTTGCCGGAGAACTCGGTCAACCCCTCCAGGGTCAGGTCTGGCGGGAAGCTCACCTCGTCGATGCCCAGGCGGTGCCACAGCTTCTTGAGCTGCTGCGCCTTCTGGTAGTGGCTGAAGTCCATGCGGACCAGCTGGTGGTTCAGGAAGAAGCTGTACCCCGACAGGGTGAGGATCACCTGATCCCCGCCGGCGCCGAGCTCCTCCACCTTGGCGTGCATGTCCCTGAGCACGCGCTGGACCAGCTCGTTGTTCATGTCGTACAGCCGGCCCACCTGATCGAGGGCGCAGAAGCCCATGATGACCCCTACGGCCTGCTCGAGCCGCTCGTTGGAGAGATCCTCTCCGCCCGGCCCGACGGCCTGCTCCTGGTCCCTGGGGGCGTCGCTCATTTGTCACCTCCGCCCTTGGACTTCTTCTGCTGGGCCTCCAGGCGCTCCTTCTCCAGCGCCTCGAGCATCGACTCCAGGCTGGCCCGCGTCGCCCGGGGCGGGCTGCGGTCCAGGGTCTGCCGGCAAATGAGCCGCGCCCGCACGCCGCCCACCTTCTTCAAGGCGTCCAGGATCTTTTCACGGTGCTCCTCGATGCCGCGCCGCCGGAACAGGTTGCCCGCCGCGAGGCCCTCCACCAGGTACTGGTCCACCTTGGCGCCGCCCCAGCGGGTCAGCAGGAAGAGCACCCGATCGCTCACCTCGGGCGTCCACCCCTTGGCACCGCCAGTGGTCATGGCCCGCAGGATGGTGGCGCCCTCGCGGCAGCGGGGCAGGCTCTCCAGCAGCTCGAGCGACAGGTCCTGCAGCTCCTTAAGGCCAGAGCCGAGGTTGGTCGAGAGCACGGCCACCATGGCGTCGTCGACCTGGTCCGCCAGCACCTTGACTGCGGCCAGCCGCACCTGGGTCGACTTGTGGCGGGCGGCCTCCATCAGCGCCGAGCGGGCGCCCGACGTGGCGCGGCTCGGCCGGAGGCTCTCGATGGCCTCCAGCGCCTCGTCCTGAGAGCCGCTGGTGAGGCTGATGGAGTGCAGCTCGCTCAGGTCCGCCTCGCGCCGCTCCAGCAGATCGATGAGCCGGGTGCGGGCCCCGCCGGGCGACATGCTCGCCGCCAGAGAGACCAGCTTGCCGTCCGCCTCCGCCGGCAGCAGCGCGAAGAAAATCGTCACCTTCTCCATGACGTCGGTGGTGCAGCGCTGCAGGTCCCGCTCCAGCCGATACAGCTTGTCGCCCGCCGCGTAACCCTTCAGCGCGGCGGCGAAGATCCGCCCGGTCTTGACCAGCTCCGGCGTCGGCTTCTCCTTGCGCCCCGGTATCTCCAGGTACGGGGCCATGGCCCTGCAGGCGGCCTGCAACATGTCCCAGTTCTTGCCGTGCAACAGCTCCTCGAGGGCCCGGGCGAACTGGCCGGCGTAATCGGCAAGCTGTGCGTCGTTGGCGCCGCCTCCCAGGCGCGCCATGAGGGTCATGGCCCGCTTCCAGGTGTCGCTGCGCATCTGCAGGAGCTCGTCGTCGAGGTTGCCGCGCCACTCCGCGGTGTTCAGGCCGCGAAGGTCCTTGAGCCGCCGCTCCTTCTGCACGTTGGCCACCGCGAGAGCGTCCGGGTTCGGCCGCTTGATGGCCCCCCTGTCGCCGCCCTCCGCGAGGTCGGGGAAGGGTGGGCGGTCCATGTTGATGCGCAGCTGCTCCAGCTCGGTCCGGGCGTCGCGCTCGCTCAGCATGCTCACGCCAGCGGACATCACGCCCTCCATGAACATGTCCACGGCGCGGTACTTCACGTGGGCCAGGTCCAGCTCCCACAGCAGGGTCACGGCGTTGTACTCGGCCTCCCCCTCGGAGCGAGCGGCGAACACCTTCATCAGCGCCTCGAACTCCTCGCTCTCCATGCCGGGCTGGAGGGAGAGCCTGCGCAGCCCATCGCGGAACAGCGGGAAGCTGAGCCCGCTCTTGTCCTCGTCGGTGCTGTAGACCGGCTCGTCGTCCACCAGGAGCTGGAACGGAGTCACCGCGAGGGTCACCTCGCCGAACCGATCCAGCACGGCCATCAGGTGCCGCTCGGCCTCGCCCCGAACCCGCTCGTAGTTCTCGCCCTTGCCCTCGTAGAAGGTCTGCATCTTGAGCGCCTTCTCCAGGGTGTACAGGGCCGTCTCCAGGGATGTCACCAGGGCCGTGGTGGCCGGCGCGGCGGCGCTGACATCGGAGTCGCCGGCCTCGAACAGGCGCTCCTGCGGAGCGGGCGTGGACTCGATATCGTCGAAGTCGAACGTCCCGGGGGCGGGGCCGGCGCGCACCTTGCGCAGCTCCATCTTGCCCAGGGTGCCGTCGGTGCTGCCCCCCGATCCCTTGCGGCCAGGCGGGCTCAAGGGGTCCCCCTGCTCTGAGGTGTCGCCGCCATGGCGGGTAGCATACCAGACCAGCGCCCCCAAAAAGGGTCAGGCGCGCTACACAAACTCAGATCAGGAGACCGGCTCGTGGTCGGCGTCGTGCTGCGGCCCGTTCCAGATCCAGGAGGCGGCTCGCTTCAGATCCTCCAGGATCATGTACATCACCGGGATCAGCACCAGGGTGATCTGGGTGGCGAAGGCCACGCCGAAGGCGAGGCTGATGGCCATGGGCACCAGGAACCTCGCCTGCACCGAGGTCTCCGCCAGCATCGGCACCAGGGCGAAGAAGGTGGTCAGGGTGGTGAGCAGGATGGGGCGGAAGCGCCGCTTGCCCCCCTCCACCACCGCCTGCCACAGCGGCTGGCCGGCCTGGCGGTTGCGGTTGATGAAGTCGATGAGCACCAGGGAGTCGTTGACCACCACCCCGGAGAGCGCCACCACCCCCTGCATGGAGATCAGGCTCATGTCGTAGCCCAGCAGCAGGTGCCCGATCACCGCGCCGATGATGCCGAACGGGATGGCGCTCATGATGATGAACGGCTGGGAGTAGGAGCGGAAAGGGATGGCCAGCAGCGCGAACATCACGAACAGCGCCGCCAGGTAACCCCACTTCATCGAGGCGAACGACTCGGCCCGCTCCTTCTGCTTGCCCTCCAGGTCGTAGGTCAGCCCCTGGTAGTCGCTCACGAGGTCGGCCAGCGCCGCGCCCTTGAGCTCCTCGACGATTTCCCCCGGGTTGGCGATCTTGTAGTTCACCCGCGCGGTGACGCTGATGACGCGCTTGCGCTCCGAGCGGTTGATCTTGGAGTAGGCCCTGCCCTCCTTGACCCGGGCCGCCATGGAGAACGGGATCTCCCGGGCGCCGGGGGAGGGCGTGGCCGACAGGCCGGGCATGGCCCCCGCCCCCAGGGTGGCCGGGGCGCGCACGCGTAGCTCGTCCACGTCGGCCAGGCTGCGCCGCTCGGAGCGCGGGAAGCGCACCATCACCTTCACCTCGTTGCGCCCGCGCTGCAGCCGCATGGCCTCGGCCCCGTAGAACGCCGAGCGCACCTGGCGCGCCAACTCCTGCTCGGTGATGCCGAGGGCCCTGGCGCCGGGGCGCAGCTTCAGCTTAAGCTCCTGCTTGCCCTGCTCCTGGGAGTCGGTGATGTCGAACACACCGGGGTACTGGCGCAGGGCGACCTTGACCCGCTCGGCGGCCTTCTCCAGGACGCCGAAGTCGTGGTGCGCCAGCTGGATGTCGATGGCCGCGCCGGCGTTCATCAGCCGGGCGTCGAACACGAGGGACTCGGCCCCCGGGATGTCCCCCACCCGCTTGCGCCAGGCCTGGGCGAAGGCCTGGGACTCCACGTTGCGCTGGCCGCTGTCCACAAGGTAGACCGCCACCTCCGCCACGTGGCCGCCGGAGCCACCGGAGCCCCGATTCGGCCCGCGGCCCCGGGACTGGGAGCCGACCATGGTGTAGATGGCGCGCTGCACCTTGCGTCCGCCCGGCTCCTTTTCGTTGAACTCCTTCACCAGGTCCTGGGCCGCGGCGAGCAGGCGCTTGACATGCACCTCGGTCTGCGACGCCGGCGTGCCGAAGGGCATGGTGAGCTGCCCCTTGACCACGTCCCCCTCCAGCTCGGGCATGAAGATGAACTTGATGTGCTTGCCTGCGAACAGGCCGGCCACGCCGAGCACCAGCGCCACCGCCAGGGCCAAAGAGGTGTACCGGTGCCGCAGCGCCACGTCGAGGGTGCGCTGGTACGGAACGTTGATGAACCAGTCCATGAACGCGCTCACCCGGTCGTTGAGCCGCCGCATCAGGCCGCGCTTGCCGTCGGGGTCCTCTTTGCTGGCGGCCAGGTGCGCGGGCAGCACGAACAGGGACTCCAGCAGGGAGACCAGCAGCACCGAGATGACGATGATCGGCATCGCCTTCATGAACTTGCCCATGATGCCTGTGACGAAAAGCAGCGGGGAGAACGCCGCCACCGTGGTGAGGATGGAGAAGGTCACCGGCCGGGCCACCTCCTGCGCGCCCCGCTCCGAGGCGGCCTGCGGGGCCATGCCGTTGAGGCGATGGGTGGCCACGTTCTCTCCCACCACGATGGCGTCGTCCACCACGATCCCGAGCACCACGATGAAGGCGAACAGGGTGATCATGTTGATGGAGACGCCCAGGGCGGGCAGGAAGATGAGCGACCCGAGCATCGACAGGGGGATGCCGAGGGTGACCCAGAAGGCGAGGCGCACCCGCAAGAACAGCCCGAGGATCACGATGACCAGGATCAACCCCATGATGGCGTTGCGCCCCAGCAGGTTCAGGCGGGCCTGGAGGATCTCGGAGCGGTCGGACCAGATGTCCAGGCCCACCCCGGCGGGCAGGGCGCCGCGCTGCTCGGCGATGTATGCCTTGACCGCCTCGCTGATCTCCATGGGCGTCTGGTCGCCCACGCGGTAGACGTTGACGATGGCCGCGGGCCTGCCGTCATAGGTGGCCTGCTGGTCGGTCTCGGCGAAGCCATCGCGCACGGTGGCGATGTCGCCGAGCTTGACCCGGGTGCCGTCCGCCTTGCTCAGCACCACCACCTCCTCGAACTGCCGACCCGTCTCGCGGCGCTCCTTGGTGCGCAGCAAGATCTCTCCGCCGCGGGCCTTGACCACGCCGGCGGGCATGTCCAGCGACGAGGCGCGGACGGTGGCCGCCACCTGGCTGAGGGTCAGGCCGTACCGGCGCAGGTTCGCCTCGCCCACCTCGATGGAGATCTCATAAGGCGGCACCCCCGACAGCTCGGCCTGGGTGATCATCGGCAAGGCCAGCAGATCGTCGCGCAGCTGCTCGCCGCGCTGGCGCAGGGTGCGCGTGTCCATATCCCCGTGCACCACCACGGACATCACCGAGCGGCGGCGCATCAGCTTCTGCACCACGGGGCGCTCGGCCTGCTGGGGGAAGGTGATGATCCGGTCCACCGCGGCCTTGACGTCCTGGGTCAACAGGTCGAGGTCCTCGCCCTCCATGATCTGGATCGCCACCTGGCCCACCCCCTCGCTGGCCACCGACGAGATTCGCTTGATCCCCTCGAGCCCCTGCACCGCCTCCTCGATGGGCTCGACGATGCCCTCCTCCACCTCCTCCGGGCCGGCGCCGGGGTAGGCCACGGTGACCGTCACCCGATCGAGCTCGATCTCGGGGAACACCTCCACCTGCAGGGTGAAGGCGGCGAACAGTCCGCCGCCGATGAGCACGAGCATGGCGATGTTGGCCGCGACATGGTTGCGGGCCATGTACTTGATGGGGCTCATTGGGTGGCGGTCCTCCCGCCGGCCTTGGTCGGCGCGGTGGGCGCGGCCTCGGCCCGCGCTCGCGGCGGCGCGTCAGCCCTGGCGGCGCCAGGCTGCCTGGCCACCTTGCCCTCTTGCTTGGCGCTGCCCTGGGCCTTGACCCGCAGCTTCATGCCATCCACCGCGCCGGAGATGGCGGTGACGATGATCCGGTCGCCGGCGGCGAGGCCGGCAGAGATCAGGGCCTCGCGGTCAGTGAGGCGGGCCACGGTCACCTTGCGCACCTGCAGCTGGTCCTTGGCCGTGGCGATGTACACCACTGCCCCGATGCGCAGGGCCTCGGACGGGATGGCCACCACGTCGCGCAGCTGCTTGCCGGTGAGGGTGACCTTGACGAAGGCGCCCACCTCCAGGGGCGGGCGATCCTGCCCGGCAGACTTCAGGTTGTAAGGATCGGTCACGGAGACCACCACCCGTGACAGCCGGCTGGTGCTGTCGATCTCCCCGAGAGAGCGCACGAGGGTGGCCTCCCGCTGCACCGCGCCGGTGCCGGTGTCCTGGTGCACGGTGACCGCGGTGCTCGACTTGCCCTTGCCCTTGCCCTGGCGACGGGGCATGTCGAGCCAGCGCAGGTCGCCGGCCTTGACCGGCACCACCACCTCGGCGCGGTCGGTTCCGAAGGCGCTGGCCACCTCGCGTGTGGCCGCGACGTACTGCCCCACCTCCACTGATTCCCGCCGTATCCGCAGGTTGAACGGCGCGCGCAGGGTGGTGCGCGACAGGTTCAGCCTGGTCACCTTCAGGTCGGCCCTGGCGCTGGCCAACCCGGCGCGCGCGGCCTTGAGCTGGGGCTCGCGCAGGGTCAGCGGCGACGGCTTGCCCTTGGCCACCTGGGAGCCGAGCAGCTTCCACTCCTCCCGCGCGACCCGGGCCGAGGACTCCTCCACGGCCAGCTTCTGCTGGGCCGCGGCCACCGCCGCGCCGGCACGCTCCGTGGCCAGCCGGTAGTCGGCTGGATCGATGCGCAGCATCACCTCGCCCCTGCGGATCAGGCCGCCGGCCACCAGCTGGGGGTGCGCGGCGATGATCTTGCCTGACACCTGGGGGACGATGCTCACCTCCCGGCGCGCCTGCACCTGCCCGTGCCCCTTGAGCACCACGCGGCGGTCCACCTTTTCGGCCTGGATCACCTGCACCAGCAGCCCCGCGGCGCGGCGCTTCTTCTTCTTCGGCTTCTTGCGCGTGGCCTTGAGGGTCACCATCAAGCCCACCCCGAGGGCCAGCACCATCAGGGGGAGCAGGCGCCTTAACCACTTGCTTGCAGCAGCTTCAGCTTGCATCGGAACCACCTTTTCCGCGGCGCACGCGGGGTTGCTCTTTCCAGCCGCCGGCCAGCGCTCTGGCCAGCTTGACCCTGGCGGAGATCAGCTCGCGCCGGGCGGACAGCAGGCCCGACCGGGCCGAGAACAGGCTCTGCTCGGCGGTGAGCACATTTATATAGGGCGTCAATCCCTGGAGGTACTGGTCCACGGCCAGGCGCAGCATCGCCTCGGCCGTGGCCACCCGCTCCTGCAGGCGCTCGGTTTTTTGCAGCAGCTTCTCGCCGCTGACCAGGGCGTCCTCCACCTCCTGCACCGCGCGAAGCAGGGTCACCTTGTACGAGGCGAGGGCCTGCTTGAAGCGCGCCTCCTGGCGGTCCACCTCTGCCGAGATGGCCAGCCCGTTGAAGATGGGCGCGGTGAGCCCGGCCAGCACGTTCCAGATCAGGGCGGTGGGGTCGAAGCTGACGCCCACCGAGCCGCCGATGTTGACGCTCGGGAAGTGGGCCGCGAACGCCTTGCCCACCTGGGCGTCGGCGGCGGCGAGCCGGGCGTGAGCGGCGCGCAGATCCGGGCGGCGCTGCAGCAGCTGGCTCGGCACGCCGGTCGGCAGCTCGCGGATCGGGTCGGGCAGGCGCCCCAGGTCACCCGCCACGCCGGCGCGGGGGAAGTCGCCCACCAGCACCGATATGGCGTGCTCGGTGGTACGCAGGCGCTGCTCCAGGCCGGGCAGGGTGGAGCGCACAAGGGCCAGGCTGTCCCGCGCCTGATACAGCTCCAGGGACGTGGAGATCCCCTCGCGGTAGCGGCGCTCCATCACCGTCTGGCTCTTCCGCCGGGCGGCGATGGTCTCCCGGGTCAGGGCCACCTGGGCGCGCAGCTCAACCGCGGTGAAGTATGCGTCGGTCAGCGTGGCGGCCACGCTGATGCGCGCCGCCTGCAGGTCCTCTTGCGAGGCGCGCAGGGCAGCCTTGGCCGCCTTGTGTCCGTAGCGGACCTTGCCCCACAGGTCGATCTCGTAGCTCACCTGCAGCGACAGGGAGTAGGAGCTGGTCTCCACCTCGCGCTTGATGTTGGGGCCGTCGGGGTCGAGGAAGTTGGGCAGCTCCTGGGTGCGCGCCGAGCGGCTCACGTCGCCCTTGCCCACCACCCTGGGGAACCAGCCCGAGCGGGCGGTGACCAGCGTGGCGCCCGCCTCCTCCACCCGGGCAGCCGCGGCCACCAGGTCGAGGTTGCGGGCCAGGGCCCGGTCCACCAGCCGGTTGAGCGTGGCGTCGCCGAACAGCCGCCAGAACCGGCCCACGGGCGGGGCGTCCTTCTTTGCCTTGCCGGCGAACTGCTTGGGCGGCTCCAGGGGCCGCTCCTTGACCTTGCTGGAGTGGATGCAGCCGCCGGCCAGCACGGCGGCGGCTGCGAGCAGGAGCAGGCGACTCATGAGCTCACCTCCTGCGGCGCCAGGCCGGCCCATAGCATGTCCACCAGCCCGGCGATGTACTGGTCACCTTCCACCGGGCTGTACACCCCGTGGCCGAGGTTCTCGAAGAAGACGAAGTTCCACACCGAGGCGGACAGCACACGGGCCATGAGCTCGGGATCGCCCTGGCCCAGGCGGCCGCCGTCCATCTCCAGCTGCAGGTGGGCGGCCAGGGCCTGGTGTGCGTGGCGATGGGGCGAGTCCTTGCCGTGCAGCAGGGGCTGGTTGCGTGGATCCATCCCGTCGCGAGAGCAGAGCACCATCACCCTCGGGATCAGCTGGCGGTAGAACTTCATCATCTGGGTGGCGATGCGGGCCAGGTTCTGCTTCATGGAGCCGCGGCCGAGCAGTCCGGCCAGGTGCGCCTTTGGATCCTCGCGTTGCTCCAGGCCCATGGCGGCCATGAGCAGCGCGTTCTTGGTGGGGAACCGCTTGAAGATTGTCCCCTCGGAGATCCCGGCGTGGGTCGCGATCTCCGCGGTGGTCACCGTGGCGCCGCGCTCCAGGAACAGCTCCCGCGCGGCGTCGAGGATCTCCTCGTTGGTGATGGTTCGTGGTCTGGGCATGGTCGGGGCGCTCGCGAGGCGGTGTTTGGTAAGTGAGTACTTACTTACTTAATATTCGGGGCGCGTCAAGGTGGGTTCGTGTAACGGTTTGTATTGCTACCTCCCTTGACCCGCGGGCCTCCCCGGCAAAAACTCCCGGCATGCCCAACGATACCGAAGGACGGCTGGCGCTCGACGAGGAGCAGGCGCTGTACTTTCGTGCCCGGCGCTGCCACCTGGCCGGGCCAGGGGCACCGGATCCCGTGGCCGCGGCGCGAGCGATCCTCGGAGCCCAGGCGCAGATCCTGGGGCCAGGGCTGCTTGCCCTGGCGCAGCGCACGGCGGGGCGTCCCGCGGCCGACGCGCTGGAGGCGCGGCTGATGCAGGACGGCCGCGACCTGGTGCGCACCTGGGGCCAGCGGGATACGTTGCACATCTACGATGCCGCCGAGGACTGGCGCGCGGTGGTGGCCGCCCGGGGCCAGTGGGCGCCGGCGGGCAGGGGCACCGTGATGCCGGCGGATGCGGCGGTGGCCGCGGCGCTGGAGGTGGCGCTCGAGGCTGACGGTCCCATCACGCGGCGGGAGCTGATGCACCTGGTGCCCGAGGAGTTCGTGGCCTGGATGGCCACCCGCGTGGCTCCGGGGGGGGATGCCGTGCGCGAGGGCGCCGGGCGGCTCTTCTGGGCCCTGGCTCGCCAGGGGGAGGTGGTGTGCGGGGCGAAGCGCGGCGTGGACCAGACCTACGCCACTCGGGCCCACTGGTTCCCGCGAGTGAAGTGGCTCAAGACCCGGCCCACCGAGGCGGGGGCGGCCGCGGAGATGGCGGCACGCTACCTGCGGGCTTACGGTCCGGCCACGGCCGCGGACATGGCGCACTTCTTCGGCGCGCGGGTCACCACGGCCCGGCGCTGGCTGGAGACCATCGGCCAGCAGCAGGGCCTGCTGGAGGTGCGATGCGGCGCGCGCGAGGGGCTGGTGGCGTTGAGCCGGGATCGCGAGGCGCTGGACCGCGCGGCGCCAGCGGGCTTCAAGGAGTGGCCCGTGCGTCTGCTGCCCGGATGGGACTGCCTGCTCATGGGGCACCACGACAAGACCTGGACCGTGCCCCGCGAGGCCGAGCGGCCGCGGGTCTGGCGCAAGGCCGCGGTGGTGGCGCCGGCGGTGCTGGCCCGGGGCCGGGTGGTGGCGACCTGGTCACAGAACAAACAGCGGCGTCGGCTGACCGTGACCGTTCAGCCCCTGTCGGGCTGGCGCAAGTCGAACCACCTGGCCGGCGTCCGGCGCGAGGCGCGCGGGGTGGCGCGGCATCTGGGGCTGGAGCTGGTGGAGGTCCGACTGGAGTAGCGGGCGCTCCCGCAGGGCCATTCCCGCACCGCCATTCCCGCACCGGGGTTAATTCCCCGCTCCGGGGCCAAATTCTCCTGACTTCCAGCGATCCGCCAACGATATGCTTGCTGAAAAGAAGCGGTGAGATTGTATTGCAGCGGTTTCAGCCGGAAATCATAGTGCAACGCGCCGGCGGCGCGTCACATTGGGCCAGTCAGAACACAAGTCCCCCTTCAGAGGCGATGGGCTCTGCCAATATCAGCATTGAACTGGGGAGCGAAAGGGGCGCCTATGGCGGCGCGGCGCATCTCACACCGGCGAGCCGACTCAGCGCGTAGGTCCCGTATGGAAACACGACATCTCTGATGCCCGCCTTCCACCTGGCGTACGCTTCGCGGTAGGCATCGATGAACCCCTTGAGGCGGCAAAGGGCCTCGATGCGCAGCCACTTGTGCTGACAGGCCACGCGAGGCGACAGGTTGCGCCGAGGCTCTGCCGACTTCGGGCGGTCATACACGCTTTGTTTCATGATGTTGCGCTTGCCCAGGTATTTGCGCCCCTTTTTGGCGTTCTTCGCGCGGAGCTGCTTGCCTTCGAGGGCCAGCTGCTTTTTGAAAGCAGCATAGAAGTCCGGGTCGCCAACAGCGTGCGGCGGCGGCTCGAACTTCAATTTGATGCGTCCGGGCATCGGACCATTCGGCCGGAAGTAGCCAACGGGCCGTTCGACGTTCCGCTCCCCCTCGAAGCCCCTCAGGCCGGGCCACTGCTCTGCGTGCATGACCAGACAGGACTCGACCGGATTGAGCAATGTATACAGCATCTTGTCGATGACATCCTCTGGGCGCTCGAGCCGGACCGCGCTTGGCTGTTCGGTGGCGAAGAGGTTCTCCCAGCGCCCCAGCGAGGAGTTGACGGCCTTGGCCACGAACATGTTGACGTAGCACATGAAATCAGGGAGCCGCCCCTTGGGATCGGTGACGACGGCGTGCCAGTGGTTGCTCAGGACGCATACCGCATGCAGCAAAACGCCTGTATTTTCGGCTGCCACCGCCAGCACGTACATGAAGATCTGGGTGGTCAGCTTGGTTGGTTTGA
>CAZEFW010000057.1:0-48615 GCA_964511535.1 uncultured Myxococcales bacterium
ACCATGGCGGTGGTGGTCTTGCCGCAGCCGGAGGGGGCGGCGCCGATGATGTAGGTCTTGCGGCCCTCGGGGCCGGTCATGCCGGTGATGAACATGTGCTCGGACAGCTCGACACCGCGCTTGGTGTAGGTGGCGAGGTCGCAGGCGAAGCGATGGTTGCCCTTCTTCATCAGCAGGGTGTTGCCGGCGTAGGTGCAGAACATGGAGAAGGTGGTGAGCCAGCTGCGATCCATGAACACGCGGGCGTTGGGCAGGTCCTCGGCGCGGTTGAGGCCCTCGCCGTGAACGTTGGTCAGGAACAGGCCGGCCCGCTCCACGTCAGCGTCGAAGGTCTCGTACGCGTTGCGGTACAGGATGTTGGCGCTGTGGGTGACGTAGGTGGAGCTCGACAGCTCGATGGCCGGCAGGGTGGCCGGGGCGCCGGAGGGGCCGCGGTTGAAGAAGCCGAGCCAGGCGACCTTGCCCTTCATGATGCCGGCGAAGTGCTCCTGGATGTAGGCGGTGGCCTCGTCACGCACCATCTTCTTGGCCAGCGAGCTGGTCTTCTCATCGGGGTTCACGATGTAGAAGGTGCGGTCCACGATGCGGCCCTGCTCCTCGGGCAGATCGTAGTGGATCGTGTGGTCCTTCATCTTGATAGGCTTCTCTTCGCCCTTCTCGATGGAGGCCTGGCGGATGAAGGCCAGGTCAGCGTCGGAGCCGGTGTTGATGAAGATGCTTTCGGGCTGGCCGATGGCGATGCCGTTGGCGATCTTGATCAGCGCCTCTTCGTTGGTGATCTTCGCCAGCTTGGCCTGGTTGTCCGCGTCCATCTTGGACTTGAGCAACTCCATTGCGTCGGCAAGGTTGTCGATGCCACCAAGTTTAGCCAGAATGTCGTCGCCTTTCTTGAACTCTAGCACTTTCCACTCCTTTTCATTGAAACAGCGTTCCCTACCTATCTTTTGCTGCACATCCTTGCGTTAATTGCGCGGACCATACATCGGAGGGGAATTTCGGACAACGCCCAATTACGGGTGCTACATTTACCCCTTGTCCCTCCTGCCGCAGACCCAGCCATCTACCACACCCGGAGGCCTCGCGCAGCCGAAATTCCTGCCGATGACGCGGCGCGAAATGGAGCATTTGGGGTGGAAAAAGCTCGATATCCTGCTGGTATCAGGCAGCGCTTACTGTGATCACCCCGCCTTCGGCGAGGCCTTGCTGGGTCGGCTGCTGGTGGCCCGCGGCTACCGAACGGGAGTGGTGGCGCAGCCGGATTGGCGGTCGCCAGAGCCGCTGCGTGTCATGGGCCGTCCCCGGCTCCTGGTGGGGGTCAGCGCCGGCGCGCTGGACTCCATGGTGGCGCACTACACCGCCTTCCGGCGGCCGCGCCGGGATGATCCCTACGCCCCTGGCGGCAAAGCCGGGGGGCGGCCCAACCGGGCAGCGCTGGTGTACGCCAACCTGTGCCGGCAGGCCTTCCCCGGCGTGCCAGTGGTGCTGGGGGGCGTGGAGGCATCCATGCGCCGGGCTGCGCACTTCGACTTCTGGTCGGATCAGATGCGGCGCCCCCTGGGCCTGGACGCCAAGGCGGATCTGCTGTTGTACGGCATGGCCGAGCGGGCCCTGGTGGAGGCCGCGGACCGGCTGGACCGGGGTGACAGCCTGGACGGGATCCGGGGGTCGGTCCGTACCTTCAACGGCGAGCCCGCGCTGTCCCGGAGTGCCCGGGCCGAGGAGCTCCCCTCCTTCGAGGCGATCCAGCAGGATCCGACCAGGCTCATGGAGGCCACGCTGGCCCTGGAGCAGCAGGTGCACGAGGGGCCGGACGGCCCCTGGGTGACGCAGCGGGTGGGGGAGCGGGGCGTCCTGCTGGCCCCGCCCGCGCCGGCGCTGGAGACCGCGGATCTGGACGCGCTGTACAGCCTGCCCTTCAGCCGGCAGGCTCACCCGTCATACGGCGATCAGGAGATCCCGGCGCTGGATATGATCCGCTTCTCGGTCACGGCCCAGCGCGGGTGCGGCGGCGGGTGTACCTTCTGCTCGCTGTCCCTGCACCAGGGCAGGTACTCGGGCTCCCGGAGCAGGGCCTCGGTGCTGGCCGAGGTGAAGGAGATGACCCGGCACCCGACCTTCCGCGGCACGGTCAGCGACATCGGCGGCCCCACCGCCAACCTGTGGGGCTCGCGCTGCGCGCTGCCCCCGGGAGACTGGCCCTGCACCCGCCCATCATGCCTGGCGCCCAGGCGGTGCAAGCACCTGCGGGATCGCCAGGGCGAGTTCCTCGAGCTGCTGCGCGCGGCCGCTGCCACGGAAGGAGTCAAGCACCTCCGCCTGGCCAGCGGGGTGCGCCATGACCTGGCCTGCGACCATCCGGAGTTCGCCGAGGCGCTGGTCAAGGAGTTCACCGGCGGCCAGCTCAAGGTGGCGCCCGAGCACACCGAGCCGGGCGTGCTCAGGCTGATGCGCAAGACCCGCCGGGAGGGGTTCGAGCGCTTCATCGAGCGGTTCGAGGCCCACAGCGCCGAGGCGGGCAAGGAGCAGTACCTGGTCCCTTACCTGCTGTCCGCCTTCCCGGGCTGCTCGGATCAGGACATGGATCGCCTGGCCGCCTGGTTCAGGCGTCGCGGCTGGCGGCCGCGGCAAGTGCAGTGCTTCTTGCCCACGCCAGGCACCGTGGCCACGGCCATGTTCGCCGGCGGCGTGGACGAAAAGGGCCGGCCAATTCATGTGGCGCGAACAGACGCCGAGCGGCGACGGCAGCATGACAAGTTCGGGCTGGGTGAGGGGAGGAGAGAGCGCGGCAAGCGGAGGCGGCGCAGATAGGAACGCGCCGGGGTGGCGGCTGGTCGCCGCTGGTTGGACAGGCAACGCACGCGGCGAGACGCCGCGTCTACTTCTTCCCCGCTAGCGTTTCTTCTTCTTGCCGGCGTACTTCTTGACCGCCTTCTTGGCCGCCTTTCTGGCCGCCTTCTTCACCGCCTTCTTGACCGCCTTGCGGACCGCCTTCTTGTTGGGCGCCCTCTTCACGGCCTTCTTGGTGGCCTTCTTGGCAGCCTTCTTGGCAGCCTTGCGGGCAGCCTTGCGGGGGGCGGCCTTCTTCTTCGCGGCCTTCTTCTTCGTCGCCTTCTTCTTCGCGGTCTTCTTCTTCGACGCCTTCTTCTTCGCGGCCTTCTTCTTCGACGCCGCGGGCCCAGGCTCGGCCCCCACCATGGAGATCCAGATGCTGCGGTAGACGTCGTTGTCCTTGATCTCGTCCCACAGCTCCCGAAGCTGAGGCTTGGTGCCCCAGTGGGTCAGGTGGTCCAGAGCGTCGAGGTAGTCGGAGAGGTCTTTGATCCAGGGCATGTCCGGATTCTCACCGGACCGGGGATCGGGGTCAAAAAACTTGAGCGATAACTGCCAATTCCTACATTCCCGCCTGGAGCGCGTTGCTGTCGGTGACCCAAACCTTGACCCCGGCCGCCAGCTGGGTGGCGGAGAATGTCTGCTTCGCCTGGAACCACTGGGTGCCGCCGGTGCCGAGGGAGCCCTCGGACGCGTAGGCGGACAGACCCACCGAGTAGAGGCGCTCGCCGGCGGCGTTCTTCTCGTTGGTGGGCCGGACCGAGGTGACGTACTCGCTGATGGGCCGGCCGTTGTACAGGCTGCGGTACTTGGCCTTGGCGCCGCCGAGGTCCAGCTTGCGGCGCGAGCCCATGGCCGCGTCCAGCGCGTCCAGCTTCACGGCGTTGGCAGGGATGTCCAGCTGGATCTGCTTGATGCTGACCTTCTGCGGCAGCCGGTCCCAGGACTGGGCCAGCTTCTTGCCGGTGATCACGGTCTTGCCCAGGGCGGCGCGGCAGGCGCGAAACCCGGAGGGGGGACGCACCCGGCGGGCCTTGTTGGCCTGGTTGCTGGCGTGGGCGCTGGCGTAGGAGCGCTGCTTCTGGCGCAGGTCCTTTGCGGACAAAATCCGGGTCTTGCCGTCGGGCATTCTCACCACGATGGGGGAGCTTGAGTCGATCTTCACCCGACCCATGTCCCCGGCCCTGGGGTGACGGCGCACGCCGTTTCGGCCGCGCACCCAGTGCTGCTTTCCGCCCCCCTTTTCGGCGTGAAAGGTGAAGGTCCCGTCTCGGCCCAGTTCGCCGCGCATCACCGCATAACCCTGACGGGCGTGGGCGGGCGCTGTGGGGAGAAGCAGGGTCAAGACGAGCAACGGCAGGGTACGAGTGATGGACATCCGGGGAGCCTCCTTGATGGGTCGAGCTACGATGTGCAAGGGGCGGGCCATCGGCCTTGTTGTCGATTTTTTCAATGATTCCGGACCAGCGCGCAGCTGACCGCCACGGATTTGGCCATAAATCGGAGGCTGGGGTTTGCCGCCCCCTCGGGATTCGGATGGTATCCTGGCAGGCGACCCTCGGAGGACCCCGTGCTTCGAACCCTTGTGATTCTGCTGCTGCTCTGCCCCGCCCCGGCCCTGGCCTGGCAGGTGGGCGCCGCGCCGTCCACGCGCAAGCTGCTGCCAGCGAGCGCCTTCCCTGCCGCGCAGACCGTCCGCATCTCGGCGGCCAAAAACGAATGGGAGGGATTTCAGATCGCAGTGTGGGACGAGGCGGGCGTGTCCGGCGTGGACCTCAAGCTGAGCGACCTGTGCGCCAGCAGCGGCGCGTGCATCAAGTCGAGCAACGCCCGGCTCTACCGTCAGCTCTACCTGGACATCAAGCTGCCCTCGCAGATGGGCGTGCCCAGGCACGAGCGGGCGGCCGGGCTGTACCCCGATCCGCTGGTCCCGTTCGTGGACCCTTACGCGGCGGGCGCGGTCAAGGTCGGCGCTCCTTTTACCCTGGCTGCCGGCGAGCTCGGCGCGGTCTACGTGGACCTGTACGTCCCCGCCACGGCCGCGGCGGGGCTGTACACCGGCACCGCCACCGTATCCGCCACGGGTCGCGGCCCCACCTCGGTGGTGGTGGAGCTGTATGTCTACGATCTGGTCATGCCGAAGAAGCGCAACATCGCCACCTCCTTCGGCTTCAGCGTCAGCGGCGTGCGGCACCACCACGGCGGCGCCGGCAAGACGCCTTACCCGTCCTACGACAAGATCGTGCACCGCTATTATCAGGCGCTGCACGAGCACCGCATCGACCCGACCACGGTCAACGGACCGGTGGAGTTCAAGTTCGACGCGGCGGGCAAGCTGCTGCCCGTGGACTGGACCGCCTACGACAAGGCTGTGGCCCCCTGGATGGACGGCACAAAGTTCGGCGATGGCCTGGCGGTGACCCGCTTCAACGTGGGGCGGTTCAGGCCCGGCCATGGCCAGGGCTCCATGACGGTTGCCCGCTGGCAGCAGGCGGCGAAGGCCTTCGCCGAGCACCTGCAGGCGAAGGGGTGGTGGGACCGGGCCTATGTCTACGGCAAGGACGAGCCGTGGCTAAAGGACGCGGCCAAGGCGTACGCCCAGATCAACAAGGACGTGGACCTGCTGTTCGCGGCGTCCTCGCTGTGGAAAGGCAAGGTGCTGATCACTGGCCCCTACGGCAAGGAGATCGACGACGGCAAGGTGGGGATCTGGTGCCCGGTGACGCCCATGTACGAGGACTGGTTCTGGGTCTGGGAGCGCAAGGCGGGCTGGAAGGAGTACACCGAGCGGTTCAAAAAGGGCGAGGAGCTGTGGTTCTACGTGTGCAACGCCAACATCCCTCCCTACGCCGGCTACGACATCGACACCGCCATCGGCTTCGAGCCGCGCATCGTCAAGTGGGGCGCCTGGTTCGAGCGGGCCACCGGGTTCCTCTTCTGGCGCACCAACTACTGGGTGGATCGGGACCCGTGGAACGTCTGGGCCGACGTCAAGACCTTCACCAAGACCATGGCCCGCAACGGCGACGGGTTCCTGTTCTATCCGGGGGACCACGACGGCACCGCCGGCGGCAAGGGCTCTCCCAAGGGCATCAAGCTGGACGGCCCGGTGCTCAGCTACCGCCTCAAGCAGATCCGCGACGGGCTGGAGGACTGGGAGCTGTTCCGCATGGCGGCGGCGCTCGGGGCGGAGGCGTTCGTGCGCAAGCAGGTGCGCCGGGCGTACAGGCGCTTCGGCGACCTCTTCATGGTGAGCTGCTCCAAGAAGTACTTTTACTGCCCGGACGATCAGCCCTGGACCCTGGACGGGGAGGTGCTGCTGGACGCGCGGGACATGGTGGCGCGCAAGGTGATGCACCTGCTCGCGCCCACCCGGCATGTGGATCCCGAGGTGGGCCTGGCGCGGTACGGCGGGCCCGCGGCGGCGGCGCTGACCTCCCGCGGCGCGGCCTCGACTTACGAGCGGGTGCCGCCCGGTTGGCGCGCCGGCGGCGGGTGCAGCGTGAGCGATGAATGGGCGAGGCCTGCGAGCTGGCCCACGCTTGCGCTGCTGCTCGTCCTGCTCTGGCGGCGGCGGGTGCCGCGGCGCGACCTCAGGTGACCTCGAAGCCGATCGCCTCCACCGCGGCCTTCATGCGCGCCTCGTCCACCTTGCTTTGCTGGACGTTGACGGTCACATCGCCGGTGTCGAGGTCCACCATCACCGAGTTGACTCCGGGCAGCGCCTTGAGCGCCCCCTCCACGGAAGACTTGCAGTGGGCGCAGGTCATGCCCTTGACGTTGAGGATCCAGTCCATCTGTTTGCTCCTTACTCCTTGATCGGATCAAAGCGCCTTAGCAGCGCAGCGTTGCTTACCACGGAAACCGAACTCATGGCCATGGCCGCGCCCGCCAGCACCGGCGTGAGGAAGCCGAGGGCGGCCACGGGGATGCCGAGGGTGTTGTAGCAGAGGGCCCAGAACAGGTTCTGCCTGATCTTGCGCAGGGTGGCCCGGCTCAGGCGCACCGCGGCCGGGATCAGGCGCAGGTCACCGCGCATCAGGATCACGCCGGCGGCCTCCATGGCGATGTCCGTGCCGCCGCCCATGGCCAGGCCCAGGTCAGCGGCGGCCAGGGCCGGGGCGTCGTTGATGCCGTCGCCCGCCATGGCCACCAGCTTGCCCTCCGGGGCCAGGCCCTCGCGCAGCCGCTGCACGGCCGCCGCCTTGTCCGTGGGCAGGACGCCCGACAGCACATGCTGCTCCAGGATGCCGACCTCGCGGGCCACAGCCCGGGCGGTGCGCTCGTTGTCGCCGGTGATCATCCAGACATGGATGCCCATGGCCTGGAGCTGCCGCACCGCCTCGGCCGAGCCCTCCTTGACCCGGTCGGCCAGGGCGAGCAGGCCCAGCGGCTGGCCCGCGGCGGCCACCCCCACCACGGTCCGCCCCTCGCGCTCCATGCGGGACCACTCCTGCTGCAGCGGCTCCACCGGCACGCCCTGCTGCGCCAGCAGGTCCCGGGTGCCCACCAGCACGGGCACGCCCTCCACCGCTGCCTCCACCCCCATGCCGGGGTGCGCCGTGACGCTGGCGGCGGCGCCCACCTCGACGCCACGCTCCTGCGCCCCGCGCACCACGGCGCCCGCCAGCGGGTGCTCCGAGGCGAGCTCCGCCGCGGCCGCCAGGGCGAGGACCCGCTGCTCATCCGCGCCCACGGCGACCACGTCGGTGAGGGTCGGCTCGCCGGCGGTGATGGTGCCGGTCTTGTCCAGCACCACCAGGCCCAGCGCCTGGGCGCGCTCCAGCTCGGCGCCTCCCTTGAACAGGATGCCCGCCGCCGCGCCCACGCCGCTGCCCACCATCACGGCGGTGGGCGTGGCCAGGCCGAGGGCGCAGGGGCAGGCGATGACCAGCACGGCGGTCATGGCAAGCAGGGCCCGGGTGAAGTCGCCGGTGACCGCCCACCAGATGCCAAAGGTGAGCGCGGCCGCGCCGATCACCCCCGGCACGAACCAGGCGGACACCAGGTCGGCCAGGCGCTGGATCGGCGCCTTGGACGCCTGGGCCTGCTCCACCACCCGGATGATCTGGGCCAGCACGGTGTCGCGGCCCACGCGGGTGGCGCGCACCACCAGGCTGCCGCGGCCGTTGATGGTGGCGCCATAGACCACCGCTCCAGGGCCCTTTTCTGCGGGCATGCTCTCGCCGGTGATGGCCGCCTCGTCCACGCCGCTGTGGCCCTCCACCACCTCGCCGTCGGTGGGGATCTTCTCCCCCGGGCGCACCAGCATCAGGTCGCCCACCTGCACCTCGGCCGCGGGCACCTGGACATCTTCATCGCCGCGCCGCACCGTGGCGGTTGGCGCGCCCAGATCCATCAGGTGGCGGATCGCCTCCGAAGTGCGGCCCTTGGCCCGGGCCTCGAGCAGCTTGCCCAGCAGGATGAGCGTGATCAACACCGCCGAGGTCTCGAAGTAGAGCCCGCGGATGCCCAGGGCCTCGCCCGCGAGCACCCCGGCCACGCTGTAGAGGTACGCGGCGCTGGTGCCGAGCACCACCAGCACCGACATGTTCGCCCCGCCACCGCGCAGGGCCGCCAGGGCGTCCCGGTAGAACTGCAGCCCGGCGCCGAACTGCACCGGGGTGGCCAGGGCCCACTGCAGCAGCCCGTTGCCGAGCAGGGCGAACAGCGCGCCCTGAGCGCCGAGCATGTGGCCCGCCATGCCGATGAGGAACGGCGCCGAAAGCACCGCGGAGAGCAGGAAGGTGCGCTCCTGCCGGCGCAGCTCCTCCTGGCGGGCTCGCCGCTCACGGTCCGGCCCGTCGTCCAGATCGAGCGCCTGGAAGCCTGCCTGGGCCACCCGCTCCTTGATCAGCTCGAGGTCCACCGCGGCAGGATCGAAGCTCACCGCCGCCCGCTCCAGGGCCAGGTTCACCGTGGCCCCGGACACGCCGGGGACCTTGCCCAGCACCCGCTCGAGCCGGGTGGAGCAGGCGGCGCAGGTCATACCCTGGATTCCGAGGGTGACCTGCTCACCAGGGGCAGATGCAGGCTGTTCGTCCATTGCAGCGGTTAACATGGGGCCGACGCGGCCGTGACGCAAGTGGGGCGCCGAAGGGGCTGCGCGCGCGCCCTCCCCTACCCCATCACGGACACGCGTCCGCCCACCCCACCACGGTGTCCGACACCTGAGCCTTCCCTCCCCCCGGGTCCTTGACCAGCAACAGGCGGTTTTTGACCTCCCCGCAGCCGGAGGCCTTCTCCCCGCTGGCCCACGCGCCGCGGTTGTACTTGTACTCCAGCACCGTGCCCTCCTCCAGGGTCACCGTGCCCACCGCCCGCGTGGCTGACTTTCGCGCCAGCTTGATCCCCTTGGCTGACCAGCGATGCAGGTTGGACGACAGGTAGACATCCCCGGCGGCCGTGCCCGCGGGCAAGGTCACGTCCAGCGTCAGCTGCACCTTGCGGGGCGCGGTGGCCGTCACGTCATACTCGCAGCGCACGGTCTCGGCGCCAGCGGGCATCGGGACCCGCGCGTGCACCACCGCCGCCGCGGCGTCATGGAACCAGCCGCCCTTGGCCTCCACCTCGGCCGCCGACGCCCGCTTGGTCAGCGCCGCCCCGCCCCGCTGCGCCGCCGTGGGCGCCGCGCGCACGCCGCGAAACCGCAGGTGCAGCTGCGCCTCCTGGGCCGGGTAGCTCCCCTTGGGCGCGCCGAGGCTCAGGGTCGCCCCCTTGGCGTCCGCGGACAGCGACGCCGTCACCTCGCGGTAAGCGGCCTGCTTGCTGTACGCCAGGCTCTCGCCGTCGTCCGCGTACAGGGTCTGCGCCGTCGTGGGCGCCCCGTTGACCGGGTAGAGGTCGAGGTACAGCACCGACGGCTTCTTCTGCCCCACGTACTGCACCACGTCCCACGAGGGCAGGATCGCCCCCTGCCGAACCAGCATGGGCAGCCGCTCCATGGGCGCCCCCACGCTCACCGCCTTGCCGCCTTCAAACAGGTGGCCATCGTGGTAGTCGAACCAGGTCCCCGCGGGCAGGTATACCCGGCGAGCCAGGGCCTTGCCCCAGGACACCGGCGCCGCCATGAGCCAGGAGCCGAGCAGCAGCTGGTCCCCCACGGTCACGCCTGCCTCGTCCTGTGGAAACTCGTAGAGCAGCGGCCGCAACATGGGCGCGCCGTCGACGCTCGCCCGCCGCGCCAGGGCGTAGAAGTAGGGCAACATGCGGTAGCGCCAGCTGATGTACTCCTTGCTGATGGCCTCCACCTTGGCCCCGAAGGACCACGGCTCCTGGTCCGGCGTGCCGGTCTCAACGTGGGTGCGGAAGAAGGGCGACAGCGCCCCGAGCTGGATCCAGCGCGCGAAGAGCTCCGCCGAGGGTGAGCCGCTGTAGCCTCCCACGTCGCTGCCCACCAGGCTCACCCCCGACAGGCCCATGTTGAGCATCATCGGCACGGCCATGGCCAGGTGGGACCACTCGCTGTTCATGTCGCCGGTCCACACCGCCGCGTGGCGCTGGATCCCCGCGAACCCTGCCCGCGTGAGCACGAAGGGGCGCTTGCCCGGCAGCGCCTGCTGGACCCCGTCGCGGGTGGCCCGGGCCATGAGCGACGCGAAGACGTTGTGGGTCTCCCGGTGGTCTGTCTTTTTGCCCTCGCCGTCCCAGACGGTGTCCAGCGGGAACCCGCCCGGCTGCCACGTGGCCGGCTCGTTCATGTCGATCCACACCCCGCGCAGCCCGACGCTGACGAAGGCCTTGACCAGCCCGGCCCACCAGGCGCGGGTGGCGGGCCGGCTGAAGTCGGGGAACACCGCGGCCCCGGGCCACACCTTGCCCTTGTACAGCGCCCCCGACGGCAGCGGCACGAAGTGCTTGCCCGCCACGCCCTGGTTGTACGCCGCGTAGCTGCCCCCGGGATCGTCCTTGATGCCGGGGTCGATGATGGCGGTCACCTTGAAGCCGTCCGTGGCCAGGTCGGACATCAGCTTCTTCGGGTCGGCGAAGCGGGTCTTGTCCCAGGTGAAGGAGCGGTAGCCGTCCATGTAGTCGATGTCGAGCCACAGCCCGTCGCACGGGATGGACCGCTTGCGCAGCTCCGACGCGATCTTGCGCAGCTTCGCCTCGGGCGAGTAGCTCCAGCGCGACTGGTGGTAGCCGAGGCTCCACAGCGCCGGAAGTGGCGCCCGCCCGGTGACGCCGGAGAAGCCGCGCACCACCCTCGCCACCGACGGCCCATAGATGAAGAAGTAGTCCAGCTCGCCGCCGCCAGCGGTCACCGACAGCTGCCCGGTGGTGGTCTTGCCCAGGTCGAACACGGACCGGTAGGTGTTGTTCAGGTACAGGCCCCACGCCCTGCCCTTTCGCAGCCCGATCAAAAACGGGATCGCCTGGTACAGCGGGTCCTTGGTGGTGGTGTAGTCGCGCTTGGGGTAGAGCGGGTCGGTGTTCCACATCTCCAGCCGGTAGCCGCGCTTGTCCAGCGGCCCCGACTTCTCGCCCAGGCCGAAGTAGTGCTCGTCCGCCGGCATGTCGCGGCTCAGGGTGAGGCCATAGGGGCTCGCCTTGCCCGCCCGGTCCGCCGAGATCACCGCGCCCTTCAGGTCGCGAAACTCCAGCGACGCGTCCGCCTTGCGCACGCGTATCTCCATGGCGGCGGTGCGCAGGCTGTACGCCTCCTTCTCCTCGGTGAAGGGGAGCTTGGCGGTGGGCATGCCGCCGTCCAGCGCGGTGGTCCACCCGCGCTCGGGGTGCGCCGCCTCGCCCTTGCGCAGGTAGCGCACCCTGACGGTGTGATCGTCCAGCAGGTGCAGGCGCAGGCGGCGCGCGCCCACCTCCAGCTCGAAGGTTCCCGGCGCGCGGGCGCCGCTGTCGGGGGTCATGGTGATGTCGAGGCCTCCTTCCCGCAGGTCCGCGGACGCGCTGTCAGGCGCGCCCCCGTCCAGCGGAGGGCTGGCGCTGTCCCCGGCCCCGCCGGCCTGGGGGCTGCAACGCGCCAGGCCCACGGCGAGGAAGAGCCCAAGGGCTGCGATGGTCCGGCGGTTCATGCCGGCCATTCTACTTCATCTGTGGGGTGACGCTCAGAGGGGCGGCGAGGCCGCGGTGATGGCCTGAATCCGGTTGACCAGCAGGTCGATCTGGACCGGCTCCAGCAGCATGTCGACCCAGGCGTAGAGCAGCCGCTCTTCCCTCGCGGCATGTTCTCCGAACTCATGCTCCAGGGCGTCGGCGAGCGCCGGCACCTCCCGAGCGAGCTCGCCACGCGGGCGCCCGTTGCCCGCGGCCTCCGCCAGCAGCTGCTTCAGGCGCTGCGCCCTGGCCATCACCTCCCTGTGTTCCTGGCGCAGCTCGCCGGAGTGCCACTCCGGCAGCTGGTGCTGCGCCCTGGAGAAGATGGTGAACAGCACCTCCTCTTCCATCTTGATATGGCGGGCCAGGATGGTGCACAGGAACCCGCAGGCGCGCGCCGCCTCGGGGAGGTTGCCCTGCTCCAGCAGCTTGCAGACATGGCGCAGCAGCAGCGACAGGCGCAGGTGGTCCTCGGTCATGAACCGCACCACCCGCTGGGGCCCTGACAGGGCCGTGCTGCGCCTGGACAGCCCAATCCGCCAGCGCCCTGGCTGGATGGTGACCGGGATCCAGTTGAACTCTCCCGGGTGCAAGGACTGGAGCAAGTTGAGGTAGATGGCGGGGTCCCGGCGGTCCACCAGGACGAAGCCATCCTCCGGGGCCAGGCGCCGGTAAGCGCGGAGCAGCTGCTCGGTGCGATCGCCCGGCGGCACCTGCCTCAGATCGAGCTCCGCGGCCAGGTTCTGGATGAAACGGTCAGCGTGCATACGAAAATCTTGACCGATCCTGGCCATTGCGCACGGTATTCCTCGCGCAAACACCTGTAAACAT
Source organism: uncultured Myxococcales bacterium (assembly GCA_964511535.1). GTDB lineage: Bacteria > Myxococcota_A > Polyangia > CAZCFB01 > CAZCFB01. The sequence continues at coordinate 12,712 of CAZEFW010000057.1, forward strand.
GACGGTATTTCCCCTGCGTCAGGTTTCTGAACTTTTTAAGCAACACCGGGCCTCTGCTGCCGAAAACGGATCCATCTGCGGGAGGCAATGTATGGCAAAGAGTGAAAAGAACGCTGGCGTGGTCGCTACCCTCTCGGTGGAGGGGTTCAGCGGCTCCATCACGGTCCTGGAGTTCCAGGCGAACGAGTCCATCAGCGCGCTGTTCGAGATCAAGGTCCTCTTCGCCGCCCCGGTCGCACGGCCCCCGGAAGGCGGCCGCGGCGCGACGCCGCCGGAGCCCGCCGCCCTGACCGGCCAGCAGGCCTGCCTGCTGCTCGAGACGCCTGGCAGCGCCCGCCCGCTGCACGGGATGGTGCGCGAGGCGGCCAACCTGGGCCGCACCCCCGACGGCGCGCGGTCCCTGCACCGGGTCACCCTGGCGCCCGCCGCCTACCGGCTGACCCTGGGCCGGCGGCACCGCGTTTTCCAGCGCAAGACGTTGCTGCAGATCGTGAGCGCGCTGCTGGGGCGCGCCAGGATCCCGCATCGGGTGCGCACCCGCGGAAACCGCCAGCCACCTGCGCATCGCTTCCGCGTGCAGTACGGGGAGTCGGACTGGGCCTTCATCAACCGACTGCTGGAGGAGGAGGGGTTCTTCTACTACTTCACCCACCGCGCCGACGGCCACGTGATGCAGATCGTGGACAGCGTCGCGCTGGCGCCCGCTATCACCGGGGATCCCGCGCTCCCCCACCGGCCGCCGGCCATGTCCATGAGCGTCGGCGAGCATGTGTTCGACTTCGCCCGGCAGAGCCGGCTGCGTCCCGGGCGGGTGCGCCTCGACGACTACAACCCCGAGCGCCCGGCGCTGGACTTGAGGGCGGCCACCCCGGAGGAGGGCGGCGCGCCAGCGGTCCACGAGTACCCCGGCGGACACACCTGCCCACGCCAGGGCAAGGCGCTGTCCAGGGTGCGCCTGCATGCCGAGCGCGCAGCGGCCGAGGAGGGCACGGGCCAGAGCGACTGCCCGCGCCTGTCGGCCGGGCGCTGGTTCAGCCTGGCCGGCGCGGCAGGCGCCGCGGGGACCTCGGGCGACCACCTGCTGACCCACCTGGAGCACCGCGGCCGCAAGGGCGCGCCGCTGGAGGCCGCCAGGACGGCGGATGACCGGCTGACATACGAAAACAGCTTCCGCTGTGTCCCCCGCGCCACGCGGTTCCGCCCACCGAGGATCACGCCGCGGCCCGTGGTGGAGGGGGTCCACACCGCGGTGGTGGCCGGGGACGCCGACGAGGAGGTTTACACGGACAAGCTGGGCCGGGTGAAGGTGCGCTTCCGCTGGGACGACGCCAGCGACGGCGGCGACCAGAGCTCCTGCTGGGTTCGGGTGAGCCAGCTGATGGCCGGCGCGGGCTGGGGGGCCCTGTGGATCCCCCGGGTGGGACAGGAGGTGGTGGTGAGCTTCGAGCAGGGCGATCCCGACCGGCCGCTCATCACCGGCAGCCTGTACCACGCCCACCACCTGCCCCCCTTCGGGCAGCCGGGGCACAAGACGCGCTCGGGATTCCGCACCAGCTCTTGCCCCGGCGGTGAGGGCCACAACGAGCTCTCTTTCGAGGACAGGCGGGGCGCCGAGGTGCTGCGGCTGCGGGCGCAGCGCGAGCTGCGCGAGGCCGTGGGCCAGGACCGCGTGGCGCGCGCGGGACGGGACCACAAGACCACCGTGGTCCGGAACCAGGAGGCGGTGGTGGAGCAGGGCAACCGGGTGGTGAGCGTGCTCCAGGGCGACCTGACCGAGGACGTCGCCGGAGAGCGCATGACCTCGGCGGGTGGCGGGCGGACCAGCACCACCACCGGCGGCGACGACGTGGTGAAGGTGCAGGGTGCCAGCCGGCGCGTGCTGGTGAGCGACGGCGACCACTCGTTGACCGTCTCCGGCTCCGCCCTCACCCGGGTGAAGGACGGCTCGTACACCGTGGAGGTGGGCGGCCCCATGTTCGTGGTGCGTTGCGGCGCGGCGGAGCTCCGCCTGGAGCGCAGCGGCGCCATCCGCCTGGTGGGCGCCTCGGGCAGCATTGAGCTCGACGCCGCGGGCAAGGTGGACATCTCGGGCAGCCTCGTCGAGATCAACGGCTGACCGGAGGGGATCATGGACCTGCAAGACACCACTCCCCTGGTCTCCCGGATCTTGTTGGGCCAGGTGCCCGGGGCCGACCTGCGCTTCGGCTGCCTGGTGGTCAAGGCGACCTACCGCCACGCGGCAGACAACGGCGTGGCCCTGGACCTGGAGCGCCCGCTGCCCGTGCTGGAGGAGGACCTCCAGACGCCCCTCGGGCTCATCCCGCGGGACGATCAGATCTACTGCCAGCGTCACACCGAGGTGATCCTGCTCGGGACAGCCACCCCGCCGCGGCCCGCTCGACAGCTCGGCGTGTCACTCGCCGTGGGTGACCACCGACGGGAGCTGCTGGTGAGCGGTGACCGCGCCTGGCGAGGCGCGCGAGGTGAGGGCGGCGCGTCCGCGGCGGTCCCGTTCGCGCGCATGCCCCTGACCTGGGCGCGAGCCTTCGGCGGCGCGGCGCGCGTGGCCCTCACCGCGCACGACGACCTGACAGTGAGCCACCCGCTGAACCCCGCCGGGCGCGGCTTCGATCCCCGGCGCATGGTCCAGGGGCTCGAGCGCGGGCTGTTCGTGCAGGACGGCTATCCCCGGTGGGACCGCCGCCGGCCGCTGCCCAACGTGGAAGATCCCGCGGCCCCGGTCACGGCCTGGAGCGACGATCCGGTGCCCACCTGCTGGGCGCCGGCCCCGCTGGACTCGCCCATGTTCCTGGCCCGGCTCGGCGGAGCCGTGGACCCGGGCGCGGGCGCCACCCCGCCGGACAGCGAGGCCCTGGCTGCCCGCGCCATGGACCCGGAGGTGCTGCACCGGTCCCACCCGGCCTGGGTGCTCCCGCCGCCTGCGCCGGACGCCCCCGTGAAGATGGAGGGGCTCACCCCCTGGAGCCACGCCGCGTTCCGGCTGCCCGGGCTTCACCTGCGCTGCGGCCACCGGCTGGGCGAGCGCGCCGGCTCCGCGCCGCTGCACATGGCCCGCCTGGTCCTCCTCCCCGACGAGGCCCGCTTCTGCCTGGTCTTCGTCTTCCGGTTCACCTACAGGCAGACGCCGGGCGAGACGCGCGCCCTGCGGCTGCGAATGGAGCGCGACTCATGAGCACGAGCATCCCCGTTAACATCGGCACCGACATCGTCGTGGAGGCGGCGGTTCACCCCGCGCCCCTGCCGCCGGTGCCCAACGCCGCGGTGGCCATTGCCCAGCAGGCGCACCCTCCCGGCGTGGCGCTGCACGCCGCCCGGTTGACCCGGACGGTGCGCCACCGGCGGCAGCCCCTGGTCCAACGAGGGCATGATTGTGGCCCCGGGATCCCCCACCTGACCTACCCGATCATCCCGAACCCGTGGCTGGCGGTCATCATCCCAGGCTCCTCGTGCAAGGTGCTGGTGGGCGCCGGCACGGTGAAGGTGGACGGCACGCCCGCCGGCGCGTCCGGGCTGGTGGGGCTCATGCTGCCCATGCTGACCTGCGGTTTTCCGGCCCCCACACCCACGGCGTTCCCGGTGAGCACCATCACCAACACGGTCAAGGTGGGCCTGACCCCCATGGACCTGCTGTCCGGCGCGGTCCACATGGCGCTCGACATCCTCTCGGCCGGGATCATGGCGCGCGTATTCCGGTCCCCCACGCCGCCCGGCGGCCACAGCGCCATGGACCTCGTCCTCGAGGGGCTGGGAAAGCTGCTGCCCGGGCCGAAGTTCAACCTGAAGAAGTGGCTGGCGAGGCAGGCGTTGGCCGCGGCGACTCGCTTCACCGTCTCGTCGCTGCGGGACGACCCGACCTACCAGCTGTCCAGCGGCAAACACATGGCCGGGGTCAAGTTCAAGCTGCGTCGTCGCGATGGCGAGCTGGACGCGTCCCTGGAGATCAAGGGCCCGGGCGTGCGCTGGAAAGACGGCGACGTCTCGGCCTTCGGAGAGGAGCTCTGATCATGGAGAACAACATAACCGCCCGCGTACAGCTCGTCCCTCGCCCCGGCGCCGAGCCCGTGGCCCTGGTGTGGATCAAGCGCACCTACCACATCACCGCCGACGGCGCGCTGGCGCCCGGCGACCCGGAGCCGCTGCGCGGCGACCCCCTGGCCGGGGGGCAGGAGCCACGCATCACCGCCCGGCCCATGGACCTGTGGCCTACCAAGCAGGCGCCCGACCTCATCGTGCAGGGCTCGGCCTTCGCCCCGGTGGGCAGGCCCACCCGGCGCATGGAGGTCTCGGTGCGCGCGGGGGACACCCTCAAGCGCATCGCCGTGTTCGGCCGCCGCGTGGTCACCTGGCGCGCCCCGGGCCGGGTGGCCATCAGCGAGCCGGAGCCCCTGTGCGAGCTGCCCGTGACCTGGGACAACGCCTACGGCGGAATCGACTGGCGGGCGCCGGTGCCGGCCGCGCGCTCGGCGCTGGAGGCCCTGCGCCTGGAGTCGGATCACCCGGGCATGTACCCCCGCAATCCTCACGGCAAGGGGTACCTCGTCTGCCCGGAGGAGGTCCCCGGCTTCGAGATGCCCGGCCTGGAGGACCCGGACCACCTGCTCACGCCGGAGACCCTGATCTCCGGAGCGCCGGAGCGTTGGTACCACCAGCCGCTGCCTGCATGCTTCGACGCGCTGCCCCCGGTGGCGTTCCCGCGGGCGCTCTTCTTCGCCGACGGGTGCGACGCCTGGCACCCCGGCCCGGAGGACCGCCGCCTGCCCGAGGTGGCGCGCGGCATCTTGCCGGAGGGCTACCGCGGGTTGATGTCGGCGAGGCCCCTGGAGTTCGGCCCCCACCCTCGCTTCTTTCAGGAGGCCGCGCCGGGGTTGACCCTGCCCGGCCTCGGCGCGGGCCACCCGGTGGAGATCCGCGGCATGCACCCGGCCGGCAGGCGCCTGCGCTTCACCCTGCCCGGCGCCCCTGCGGCCCGGCTGCAGGAGGCGGGCCACCGCCACCCGCTGACCCCGCGGCTGCACACCGTGCTTTGCCGGCCCAGCTGGGAGCAGGTGAGCGTGCTGCACGGCGCGACCTGCAGGCTGCGACGCAGGTACCTGCCAGGGACCCACCGGCATATCCCCGTCTCGGTGGAGCTCGAGGGCGGCCCCACGATCCAGTACAGGGCGCCGGAGCCCGCGCATGACCGGCTGTCCCGGACGCTCGAGGAGGTGAGCCATGGCTGATCCCCGTCGGGCAGGGACGCTCATCGCGCAGGTGCTGGAGCAGACCGAGACCGAGGCCGGGGCCGCGGCAGAGACCGGCGGCCTCCTGGTGGGCGAGTGCACCGACGCGCGCCACCCGGTGCTGGCCGGACGGGTGAAGGTGCGCTGGCCCGCCGCCTCCGCCGAGGGCGAGCCCGGGCATGCCTGGCTCCCTTGCCTGCAGGGGCTGGTGGTGCGCGCCGGCGACCGGGTGCTGCTGAGCCGCCCGGCCAACTGGCCCGAGCTGCTGGTCACCGGCGTGGTGGACGGCCTCCATCGCCCCGCGGCGCCGCCGCCCCGCGAGGCCGGCGCGTTGGAGCTGCGGGCGGACGAGAGCCTGGTGGTGCGCGGCCAGGACGGCGCTCCGCTGCTGGAGCTCCGTCAGGGTGAGCGCGGACCCAGCGTGCGGCTCATGGGGCAGGACCTGGACCTCGAGGTGCCCGGCCGCCTGTGCCTGCGTGCGGCAGAATTGCAAGTGGAGGCCCGCCGCGGCGATCTGACGCTGGAGGCCAGCGACGACGTGGTGGTGCGAGGTGAGATGATCGAGCTGAACTGAAGCCCGGGCTCCTCAGGCGTAGCGGATGCGGAACAGCAGCGCGTAGATCAGCGGGATGAACCCGAGGGTCAGCACCGTGGAGAAGGCGAGCCCGAAGATGATGGCGATGGCCATGGGCTCCCACATGGGCCCGCCCCCGAGCCAGAGCGGGATCATGCCGCCGATGGTGGTGACGGTGGTGAGCAGGATCGGGCGCAGGCGCACCTGCGCGGCCACCAGCACGGCGTCGGCGGGCGAGCGGCCGTTTTCATCCTGCTCGATGCGGATCCGGTCGAGCAGCACGATGGCGTTGTTGATCACGATGCCCGCCAGCGAGACCACCCCCAGCAGGGTCATGAAGCCGAAGTAGGAGCGCGCGATGAGCAGCCCCAGCACCACCCCGATGAGAGCCAGGGGGATGGTGGTGAGGATGATCAGCGGCTTGCGCAGCCCGTTGAACTGCCCCACCAGCAGCATCAGGATCAGGAAGCCCGCGATGGGGAGCTTGTCGTTGATCGACTTGTTCGCCTCCTCCGACGCCTTATCCGCCCCGCCCAGCTCGTACCGGGTGCGGGCGTCCCACTTTTCGCTCTGGGTGGATAGCCACGGCTTGAGCTGGGCGAACACCTGCGATGCGATGACCCCCGGCTCCAGCTGCGACGAGATGGTGATCGCCTTGAGCCGGTCCCGGCGCAGGATCTTGCCCGGGTCCCAGCGCAGCTCCAGATCGGCCACCTGCTTGAGCGGCACCGAGCGGCCGGTCTGCTGGGAGTAGACGTTGAGGGTCTCGATCTTGCCGAAGTCCCGCCGGTCGGCCTTCACCGTGCGCAGGGAGATGGGGATCACCTTGTCGTCCTCGCGGTAGGCCGTGTTCTGAAAGCCGCTGAAGATGGTCTGCAGCGACACCGCGATGTCCTGGTGGGTGATGCCCGCCATGCGCGCCCGGGCCTGGTCCACCTTCACCAGCAGCTTCTTCACCGGCAGCCCCCAGTCGTCGTCGATGTTGCGCGTGCCGGGGATGGCGCGCAGCTTCGCCTTGACCTGCTCGGCCCGGGCGAAGATCTCCTCCTTGCTTCGGCCCAGGATCTTCACCGCCACCGGGTGCTTCACCGGCGGCCCGTAGGCCAGCGGCTTGAACTCTGCCTGCAGGTCGGGGAACCGATCGAGGCAGAAGGCGTCCAGCTTGCGCCGCGCCTCCTCGGCGGCGGCCGGCGAGGTGGTGTTGATGATCACCGCCGCGTAGGTGGCGTCCGGGGAGGTGACGTTGTAGGCGAGCCGGAACTTTGGCCCGCCGTTGCCGATGTAGGCGGTCCAGTTGGAGATCCCCTCTGCCCTGCCCTGCCCCGCGGCCAGCTCCTGGCTGATGAACCGGTCCAGCGCCTTGACCGCCGCCTCGGTGCGCTCGATGCGGGATCCTGCCGGCATGCGCAGGTCCCCCAGGAAGATGGAGGCCTTCATGGAGGGGAAGAACATGGCGGGCACGTACCGCATCAGCGACATCACCCCGACGAAGACGCCGAGGATCAGCAGCAGGGAGACCGCCCGACGGCGCAGCATGGCGCCCAGCAGCGCGCGGTACCCCCGGTACAGCGCGCCGTCGTTCTGCTCGGCGGGCGTCGCCTCCCCCTTGACCTTGATGAACAGCACGCACAGCAGCGGGGTCATGGTCAGGGCCAGCAGCCACGAACAGAGCAGGGTGATGGTGACCACCTTGAACAGGGGCGCGGTGTACTCGCCCACGTCGGACTCGGCCAGGAAGATGGGAAGGAACGCGGCGGCGGTGGTGAGCGAGGAGACCAGCAGCGGCACCTTCAGCTCTCCCGCCGACTGGAGCGCGGCCTCCACGGCGCGCTTGCCCCGGGACATCTGCACCATCACCGACTCGGACATGACGATGGCGTTGTCCACCAGCAGGCCCAGGGCGATGATCAGCGAGGCGAGGGACATCTGGTCCAGGCCGATGTTGAACACCCCCATCACCAGCAGGGCCATGACGATGGCCGTGGGGATCAGGCTGGCCACCACCAGGCCCGTGCGCAGGCCGAGGAACAGCAACATCACCACGATGACGATGGCCACCGCCTGCAGCAGGTTGGTGACGAACTCGTCGATCTTGGTGGTCACCACCTCCGGCTGGTACGCCACCAGCTCCAGGTCCACCCCGTGGGGGTAGCTGTTCTCCAGCCGCTCCAGCAGCGGCTTGACCTGCTGGCCCAGCGCGACCATGTTGCCCCCCTCCCGCATGGAGATGGCGATGCCGAGGGAGGGCTGGCCGTTGTAGCGCATGCGCACCCGCGGCGGGTCGATGTAGCCGCGGCTGATCTTGACGATGTCGGCGAGGTAGAGCAGCTCCTTGCGCCCCGGGATCCCCACCACCGTTCGCTTGATCTCCTCGAGAGACTCGAAGTTGCCGCTCGGCTCCAGGGCGATGTGCTCCTGGGCCGTATCGAGGAACCCGCCCGGGATGACGATGTTGCGCCGGGTGAGGATGTCGAGCAGCAGGTAGGGTGACAGCCCGAGCTGGGCCAGCTTCGCGTCGTCGTACTCCACGAAGATCCGCTCCTCCTGGGCGCCGTGGATGTTCACCTTGGCCACGTCGGGCAGCAGCAGCAGCTCGTCGCGGATCTCGTCTGCCACCTCCTTGAGCTCGGCGTAGGAGTACCCCTCCCCCGTCAGGGCGGCCACGATGCCGAACACGTCGCCGAACTCGTCGTTGATGGTGGGCCCGATCACGCCGTCGGGCAGGTCGGGCCGCACCCGATCCACCTTGCGCCGCAGCTTGTCCCATATGGGCTGCAGCTCGGTGTACTCCGGCTTCAGCTCCACCATGATGATGGAGACGCCGGTGCGGTTGGTGGAGGTGACATGCTTCAGCTCCGGCATCTCCTGGATCGCCTTCTCCAGCTTGTCCGAGATGAGCATCTCCATGCGCTCCGGGTTGGCCCCCGGGTAGCGCGTCTGCACCTGGGCGAAGCGGATGATGAACCCCGGATCCTCGTCCCGCGGCATCGCGCGGTAGGTGTTGATGCCGGCGAAGATCATCACCGCAAGGGCCACCGCCGTGGTGGTCCTGTTGTCCAGCGCTATCCTGGTGATGTTCATTTCCCCCCCACCCCCGGCATGAGCTTGACCTCCAGGCCGTCGCGGATCTTGCTCACCCCGGCGGTGATGAGCAGGTCGCCCACCTTGAGCCCGCTCAACAGCTCCAGCCCCGCAGAGGAGAGCTCGCCCACCTTCACCGCCCGGCGGCGCACCGTGGCCTTGCCCTCGCCCGCTGGCTCCGCGATGTAGACGAACCGCCCCGCGGAGTCCTGGCCCACTGCCACCGGCGGCACCGAGAAGCTGCTCGCCGCGGCCTTGCCCGCCAGCTCGAAGGCCAGCTCGGCCGCCATGCCGGCGCGGAGCTCCGCGGGCGGATCCTTGATGGTGGCGATGACCGCGTAGGTGGCGCCCATTCCGGCGGCGGTGACGCCAACCTCGGTCACCACGGCGTCGAACGTCTTGCCAGGCAGGGCGGAGAGGGTGACCTTCGCCGCTGCCCCCTGCTTGATCTGGCCGATGAAGGCCTCGGGCACCGACGCGTTGACCTCGGGCCGCGCGCCAGAGGAGAGCACCGCGATGGTGCGGCCGGGGCTGGTGTTCTCCCCCACCTCGGCGGTCACCATGGAGATGGCCCCGGCGCCGGGCGCCTTGAGCCGGGTGTAGGCCAGCTGGGACCGGGCCAGCTGGATCTGCTTGGCCGCGGCGCCGGCGCTGGCCCTGGCCGAGGCGTGGGCCGCGCGGGCGCTGTCCAGGTCCGCCCTTGAGGCGCTGCTCGCCTCGTACAGTTTCTGGACCCGGGTGTAGGTGGCCCGGGCGTTGACCACCTGGGCCCTGGCCTGGGCGTAGGCCGCCTGGGCCTGCTGCACCTGCAGCTTGAGGTCCCGGTCGTCCACCTCGGCGATGAGCTGGCCCTTCTTGACCCGCTGCCCCACCTTCACCTTCAAGGTCTTGATGCTGCCGCTGACCTTGAAGCTGAGCTTCGACTCCATGCTCGACTGCGTGACCCCGGAGAAGCGGCGCAGCTTCCCGCCGCCGCCCGCCTTGATCTCCAGGGTGCGCACCGGCCGGATCGCCGGCGCGGTGGCCGGGGCCTGCTCCTTTTCACAGCCGCCCGCGCTCGCCACGAGCAGGAGGGCCAGGGGGAACAACAGGGTGCTCGCGTCGTTCGGTTGGTGCCGTCTCTTCATCGTGCGCCTCCGCGCTTGCTGCTGAATTCCTTGAGCCGGCGGAACCACGCCTCCCGCTCCTCGTCCGAAAACAAGAAGAAGGTCCGGTTGGCCATGGCTCGCTGGGCGTTGATCAGGTCGAGGTGAAAGTCGCACAGGGCCACCGCGGCGGCCAGGCGCGAGGCGAGGGCCGCGTTCTGCGCGTCCAGCAGGACGGTGATGTTGGCCGCGCCGCGGGAGTACGCCTCGGTGACCAGCTTCAGGCTGCGGTCCGCCGCCGCGGCCGCGTCCCGGGACAGGGCGATGCCCGGGAAGGAGGCGCCCGCCTGGTGCATGGCCGCGCGGATCTTGCGCTCCAGCTCCAGCGCCAGGGCCTGGCGCTGGGTGCGCAGGCGGGTCAGCTCCTTGTTGGCCTGGAGCATGGCGTGGATCTTGGCGCCCCCCTCCAGCAGGTCCCACGACAGAGAGAACGCCGCGGTCCAGCTGGTGTCGTCCTGGGAGCCGAACAGGCCGCTCATGCCCTGGGGCAGCCCCGAGAGGTCGGGCGCGTCCTTGCCGCCGGTGGCCAGGTAGTGATCCAGGGAGAAGGAGAAGGCCAGGGTCGGCACCACGTTGGACAGCCGGGCCGACAGCAGCGCCCGCTCCTGGGCCTCGATGGCACGGTCCAGCTGCTTCAGCTCCGGCGCCGCGACCAGGCCCTCCTGCACCATGAACTCCCGCAGCTCCCTGAAGCTCCACGGGTCCTTCACGTGGCCGGTGATGGCGCTCTGCCCCCCCGACGGGTCGAAGCCGGGCAGGCCGGCGTCCATGATCTCCACCGGTTCCTCCTGGGGGCGGCGGCGCAGGGCGTTGAGGGCGATCTCCGTCTGGTTTCGCCCGGACACCGCCTTGATCACGGCCCCCTTGTCGTTGGCCAGCTTCGCCTCCCAGCGGTAGATGTCCGCCTTGCTGGCGGCGCCGATGGCCTCGCGCACCCGGGCCAGCTCCAGGTTCTTGCGGGTCACCGCCAGGTCCGCCTTGCGGATGCGCTCCAGGGTGCGGGCCTTGCTCACGTTCAGGAACGTGCTGGCCGTGGCGGCCATGATGTCCAGCTCCAGCTCGGCCAGCTGCTGCTCCCGGCCCTGCTGCGCGCTCTTCTGGATCGAGATGTTGGCCAGGGCCCCCTCATTGAACAGCAGCTGGGTGGCCTTCACCCTGGCCATGAGGCTGCGCTCGTAGCCGCCGAAGAGCGGGTTGGCCCGGTCCTCGTCGATGAAGGCCGCGGCGAATGACGCGCCCACGCTGGGCAGGTACTTCGCGATGGCCTTGCGCCGCTCGTAGACGCCCGCCGCCACGCTCTGCTTGCCCGCCAGCAGCGAGAGGTTCGCCGCCACCGCCTGCTTCACCGCGTCGCGCACCGTGAGCTTCACCGTCGGCGCCGACCGCTTGCGGCCCAGCAGCTCCGCCTCGGTCAGCGTGTCCCAGCCCGGGCGGAAGCCGATGGCGCGGGCGGTCTCCATGTTGACGGTGAAGGCGGGCGGCCCGTCCGACAGCAGCACGTTGAACCCGGCGGGGTCCTCCCCCAGCAGGATGCGCTGCACGCTCAGGGCCACGCGCCGGGACCGCCGCGCCATGTTCTCCCTGGCCGAGATGCCCACCAGCACGCCGCGCTCCACCAGGTGCCGACCCAGGGGGCTGAGGCTGGGCAGCTTGCGCCGGTTCAGCTGCTTGATCAGCGCCCGGGCGCTGGACGCATCGTCCCGCGGCGTGAGCATCAGGCACGCCGCGTCCACGCCCCCGGGGATCTTCACCGCCGGGCCGCCGGCGGCCTCGGGCACCGGCACGAACACCAGCTCTATCCCCTCGGCCTTCAGCTCCCCGGCCACCTTCTCGCCGATCTTGGGGAACGCGGTGTAAATCTCCTGGTAGACGAACACCGCCAGCTTCTTGAACGGGACCATCTTGCGGAAGTCGAGCACGCTGCGGCGGAAGTGCCCCGGCTTGGTGATGTAGGTCAGGTTCTTCACCCCGCTCTTGCCCGCCTTGATCGGCACCCCCTGGGCCTCTGCGTCGAACACCGTCACCGCTATGGTCGGCCTGGGGAACACGCCCCGCCGGGCCACCACGTGGGACGCGAAGGGGCCGAAGGCGATGACCAGATCCGCCGGCAGGGTGTCGAACAGCCGATCCGCCATGCCCTTGATGCCGGCGTGGGTGTAGTCCCCGGTGAGCGCCAGGTCCGCGGGGAAGGTGACATCGAACTCCCCCTCGGTCAGGGCCAGCACTTCCTTCTTGATCCTGTCCAGGGTCTGGTTCATCCGCGCGGAGGGGCCGTCCACCAGCACGCCGACGCGCACGGTCTTGCGGGCCAGGGCTGGCGACGCCGACGCCGACGCCAGGGCGATGACAGCAGCCAGGACTGCGGTTCGCTTCATCATTTTTTTTCCTCACTCGCGTGAGAGGTGAGTTGGTCAACTGGTTGAAAGCATGTGCCCGGATCCGCCCGAAGGCTACCACAGCGATCGGGCGGCGGTCCCGAGGCGCCTTGCGCCGTGGCCGACCACGTGACATCCAGATCTGCTGCTGCATCGGAGGGGGCTTGGACCTTGAGGAGGCCCAATGTCGGAACCAAAAATCGTCGCCCGTGTCCCTGTGGGGGTGAAGCTCGAGGCAGGCAAGACCTACTACTGGTGCGCCTGCGGGCTCTCCAACGTCCAGCCGTTCTGCGACGGCTCTCACCAGGGGACCGATCTGTCGCCGGTGCCGTTCACGCCGGACAAGGACAGCACCGAGTACCTGTGCCAGTGCAAGCACACCGCGACGCCGCCCCACTGCGACGGGAGCCACAACGCGCTCGAGGCAGAAGACGCGGGCGGCGCGGACAGTGAGACGCTCGAATGGCACCGGGTGGCCGGCCCCGGGGAGCTGAAGGAGGGAGAGGTGCGCCCGGTGCAGGCCGGCGACAGGTCCATCGCCCTGACCTGCTTCGAGGGCAAGATCGGCGCCCTGGACAACGCCTGCCCGCACCAGGGCGGCCCCCTGGGCGAGGCCTCCATCGAGGACCGGTGGCTGCGGTGTCCCTGGCACGGCTGGGACTTCCACCCCCTCACCGGCGGGTCGCCTGACGGCCACGACGACGGCGTGCAGACATACCCCGTGGAGCTGCGCGAGGACGGCGTGTACGTCCAGGTCGCGCGGCCGGGCGCGCAGGTCCGGACCGTCTCCAATGTGATGGTGGAGACCATGGTCAGCTGGGGATTGACCCATGTGTTCGGCATGGTGGGGCACTCCAACCTCGGCCTGGCCGACGCCATCCGGACGCAGGAGGCGGCGGGCGAGCTGACCTTCATCGGGGTCCGCCACGAGGGCGCGGCCGCGTTCGCCTGCTCGGGCTACGCCAAGCTCACGGGGCGCCCCGCGGCGTGCCTGACCATCGCCGGCCCTGGCGCGACCAACCTGCTGACCGGCCTGTGGGACGCCCGGGTGGATCGGGCGCCGGTGCTGGCGCTCACGGGCCAGGTCAATACCCAGGTCTTCGGCCCCGGCGCGTTCCAGGAGATCGACCTGGCCTCGGCGTTCGAGGCGGTCACCACCTTCAGCCAGACGGTGCTGCCCAACAGCAACCACGCCGAGCTGGTCAACCTCGCGCTGAAGCACGCCACGATCCAGCGCGATGTGTCGCACCTGATCTTCCCTGACGAGGTGCAGGTGATCCCGGCGGGTGATGACGCGCAGCCGTCGGGTCCGGAGGGGCGCCTGGCTCGGGGCGTGATGGCGCCCTCCCCCGCCTCGGTGGACGACGCCGTGGCGCTGCTGGGAGACGCCGCGCGGCCGGCCATCATCGTGGGCTACGGCGCGCGGGACGCCATGGCGGAGGTCATGACCCTGGCCGAGGCCCTCGAGGCCCCGGTGCTGACCACGTTCAAGGCCAAGGGGCAGCTCCCGGACGACCACCCCCTGGCGGCCGGCGTGCTGGGCCGCAGCGGCACGCCGGTGGCGAGCTGGGTGATGAACGAGGCGGACCTGCTGCTGGTGTTCGGGGCCTCATTCTCCAACCACACCGGCGTGGACCCGAAGAAGAAGATCATCCAGGTCGACTTCGACCGCATGGCCCTGGGCAAGTTCCACCCGGTGCAGGCGCCCATCTGGGGGGAGATCGAGGTCACCGCCCGGGTGCTGCGCTCCAGGCTGAGGGATCGGCCCGCCACCCGGGTCCAGCGCCAGGAGCTGGTGGCGCGCCACGAGCTGTGGCGGGAGGAGAAACGGCGCCGGGCGGCCCGGGACCGCGGCCGCGGGCTGAACTCCGCCAGCATCTTCGCCGCTCTCGGCGACCAGGTGGACGCCGACGCCGTCATCGCCGTGGACGTGGGCAACAACACCTACTCCTTCGGCCGCTACTTCGAGTGCAAACGCCAGGCGGTGCTCATGTCCGGCTACCTCGGGTCCATCGGCTTCGCCTTCCCGGCTGCCATGGGCGCGTGGGCGGCCACCCAGGCTGCGGCCGAACACCGAGGCCGCCAGGTGGTGTCCGTCAGCGGCGACGGCGGGTTCGGGCAGTACCTGGCCGAGTTCACCACGGCGGTGAAGTACGGCATGGGCATCACCCACGTGCTGCTCAACAACGGCGAGCTGGGCAAGATCTCCAAGGAGCAGCGCGCCGCCAACTGGGAGGTGTGGCAGACCTCTCTGCGCAACCCGGACTTCGCAGAGTACGCCCGCAGCTGCGGCGGCCTCGGCGTGCGGGTGGAGCGGATCGAGGAGCTGGAGCGAGCCCTGCGCGCCGCCCTCGACTTCGACGGGCCCGCCCTGGTGGACATCCGCGCCGACGCCGAGTTGATCTGATCTGGCCCGGGGCCCCGTCGCCGCTGGACGCGGCTCACCGGGGCGCCATCACCACCCTGTCCTTGCCTGATCCCTTGGCCTGCAGCAGCGCCGCGTCGGCGTCCGCGATGAGGTCGGCCAGATCCTCGTCCACCTCGCGCCCCGGGTGGCCGCACGCCACGCCGAGGCTGATGGTCACCTGGTGGCCCTCCACCGACATGGCCGCCACCGCGGCGCGCACCTTCTCGGCCACCGCCGCGGCGGAGCGCCAGTCCCGCGAGGAGAAGAAGATGATGAACTCCTCGCCGCCGTAGCGGCCCACGATGTCGGACCCGCGCACGGTCTCCCGCAGCGCCTGGGCGACGCCGCCGAGCACCCTGTCCCCCACCAGGTGGCCGTGCCCGTCGTTGACCGCCTTGAAGTTGTCGATGTCCGCCATGATCAGGCACGCCACCAGCTCGTTGCGGTGCAGCAGGTGCAGCATCGGCTTGACCGCGCGCAGGAACCCGCGCCGGTTGAGGATGCCGGTGAGCTCGTCGTGCATGGTCTGCCGCGACAGGCGGCGGTTTTCGTACCACAGCCGCGAGAGGGTCTCGCCCACCAGCAGCATCTCGGGCGAGGCGTCGGCGTACTGGCGGAAGGCGTCGACGAAGTGGGCGATGTGCGACTCGTATTCGTCCTCCGGGTTGGGCGCGCCGGAGATGGTGCGCATGTAGTGGAACAGCACCTCGAAGGCCGGGTGCAGCAGGTAGAACTCCATGCGGAAGGCCAGCAGGAAGCTGGCGTTGAGATCCGGAGGCTGGCGTGTGCTCACCAGGATCTCCTGGGAGCGATCGAGCACCTCCTGCAGCTCACGCAAGGTGCTGTGGGGCGCGTCGAAGACTTGTGGGATGAAGCCGACCTCCACCATGGAGACCATGCGGTCCCAGAAAGCGAGGTGGGAGTCCTCCTCCGCGGCCATACGTCGCCAGAACGAGGCCAGCTCCCCCTCGTTGGACGCGGCCAGGGTGCGGTACGCCTCGGCCGCGATGCTGTCGATCTCCCGGCAGGTGTCGACGATCTTCAACAGGATCCCGTCGTCCGTCACGGGGCGGTGCCTCCTTCTCTGTCCATTAATTATGTTAGCGCGCTTTCATAGCGCCGCCATACCGATTGCCCGAGCGCGATCCGCGGCCTGCCGCCAGCCCCAGCGCTCCAGCCGCCACCAGAAGATGGCCGCGCCCATGGAGATCTCCACGAACAGGCCGATCCAGCCGCCCAGGGCGCCCATGCCCAGCTGGTAGCCGAGCAGCCACATCGAGGGGGGCAGCACGACCCACGCGATGACGGTGCCCACCACGGCGGTGAACCGCACGTCCCCGGTGCCGCGCAGGGCGCCCCGGCCGATGATGCTCGCCGCGTCGAGCACCTGGAACAGGGCCGCCACCAGCAGCAGCGCCCGGGCCTTGGACACCAGGGCGGGATCCTGGGTGAACAGCCCGGCCAGCGCCTCGCCGCCGAAGGCGAACAGCAGCCCGCAGACGCCGGTGTAGACGCCGCCGGCCCACAGGGCGAGCCGCGCGGACTGCCGCACCAGCTCCAGCCGCCCGGCGCCCACCGCCTGCCCAGCCATCACCGCGCACGCCTCCCCCAGCGCCACCGCGGGCATGAACCCGAAGTGGATCACCTGGATCGTGATCTGGTGCGCGGCCATGTCCAGCTCGCCGAAGCGCGAGATCATCACCGACAGGAGCAGGAAGGATCCCATCTCGATGAAGAACTGCACCCCGGTGGGCCAGCCCATGGTCCACACGGCCACCACGTCCCGCCAGCGCACGCGCCCCACCGCGGGGCGGGTCCTGCGCTTGAGCCACACCAGCACGGCCAGCTCCACCGCGTTGGCCACCACCGTGGCCCACGCCGCGCCGGACACGCCGAGCCCGAGCACGATGATGAGCAGGAAGTCCAGGCCCACGTTCAGGATGTTCGCGGCCACCGACGCCACCATGGGGCTGCGCGAGTCACCCAGCCCCTGGCGCACCTCGCGCTCGGCACAGAACAGCAGCACCAGCGTCGTGCCCAGGGCGCGGATGGTGAGGTACTCCCCCATGGCCGTCGCCGCGCCGGCGGTGGCCGTCAGGGCCTCCGCTGTGTGAACGAGGAGCAGACCGGCCCCTGAAGCCAGCGCTCCCAGCAGCAGCGCCCAGACCAGGGCCGCGGCCAGCAGGGGGCCGAAGCGATGCTCCTTGCCCGCTCCTGCCGCCTGGGACACCAGCACCTTGGCTCCCTGGAGCAGCCCGTATGGGAAGCAGATCACCCCCCACATCACCAGCCCGCCCAGGCCGACGCCTGCCAGCGCCGACGAGCCGAGGGTGCCGACGAACAGGGTGTCGGCCAGGGTCATGGTGGAGTAGGAGACCATGGACACCACGATGGGCCACGCCAGCCGCAACAGCTCTGCCAGGGGCCTCGCCGCCCAGTCCAGTTGCTCTCTGCTTTGATGATCGCGCGTCGACATTGTTCAGTACCAAAAACAAAACCGCGGGTCCCTCTTGGGAGCCCGCGGCAGGTGGTGTTGCTATCGCTCGAGGAGACTCAGACTCGGGGTCGGCCTCCTCGGGCACCCGCCGCGTGGCGTACAAACACGGTCGCCAGCGGATCCCGCTTCGGGGTCTGGGCGACGGTGCTGTTGTGGGTGGCAATCATGGTCTCGTCCTTCACTCCCTTCTGACGGTGCATCGAGGAGAAGTCAACCGCAGAATCGCGCCCCGCGTCACTTTTTCAGGAACTCCAGCAGCAGCGTGTTCACCTCGGGCCAGGCGTCGTGCTGCACGAAGTGTCCGGCGTGTTGGATGACCTGCAGCGCGCCCCGGTCGCAGAAGTCCAGCGACGGCGCCGCCATCTCCACCCCGAGGGCCCGATCCCGCGCGCCCCAGATGAGCTGCACCGGCATGCCGGCGCGCTTGTGCTTCAACCGCGCCGGGACCGTGCGCAGCAGGGCGCGGTACCAGGCGAGCATGCCGGTGAGCGCGCCGGGCTGCTCGAACGCTTCGCGGTAGCGCTCGAGGTCGTCGTCGGAGAAGGCGCCGGGCCGCGCGCTGTTGACCAGCAGATCGATCAGGGGCTGGCTGCGCTCCCGCCCGAGCAGCAGCTCCGGCAGCCGCGGCGCCTGGAAGGCGAGCATGTACCAGCTGCGCAGGGTCTGACGGGTGAAGCGCAGCGCCCGCGCCATCACCACCGGGTGGGGCAGGTTGAGCGCCGCGAGCCGCTGCACCCGCGCCGGGTGTTGCAGGGCCATCCACCAGGCCACGGCGCCGCCCCAGTCATGGCCCACCACGGCGGCCGAGGCGTACCCGAGCCGATCCAGCAGGCCGGTCATGTCGGCGGCCAGGCGGCAGCGGCTGTAGGCGCTGACCGGGCGCGGCTTGCCGCTCAGGTTGTAGCCGCGCTGGTCCGGCACGATGACCCGGAAGCCGGCGTCCGCCAGCGGGCCGAGCTGGTTGCGCCAGCCGAACCAGAACTCCGGGAAGCCGTGGAGCAGGAGCACGGGAGGCCCCTGCTCCGGGCCGGCGAGGACCAGGTGCAGGTCCACGTCGTCCAGCTGGATGTTCCGGTGTTGGAGCTCGGAGGGCAGCGGGGGTGAGGTCGGCATGCTGGAGTATAATCCGGGCCCAACGCAGGAGCATGGCATCCATGACCCGACATCGAATCCTCACCCTGGTCCTGGCCCTGGCGCTCTGGGGCTGCAGCGACGACGACAGCGGCGCGCTGCCTGACCTCGCGCCGGCAGACGGGACCGTCGCCAGCGACGGCGGCGGGCCCGATGGCGGCGACCTCTCCGCCGGGCCCGACCAGGCGCAGCCGGACCGGGGCGTGCACCCCGACCTGTATGTCCAGCCCGCGCCGGCGCTGGGCAACGTCACCCTGGTGGTGAACCTGGGCGACTCCATCGCCGCCGCCTACGGCGTGCCGTCGGGCAGCGGATACATCGACCTGCTGATGAAGAACGACGACGCCGCCCACCCGACATACAAGGGCAAGGACCTCGGCGACAAGTTCCCCGGGGCGAAGCTGTCGGATCGGTCATACGGCGGCGCCACCAGCCCCAACCTGCCGGGCCAGGTCGCCTCCGCGCCGGCCAACAAGACCGGCGACACCCTGGTGGTGATCTCCATCGGCGGCAACGACATGATGCTCAACTACATGGCGCTGCTCGACCCGAACGAGGCCAAGAAGGTGGCGGCCACGGTGCAGGCCAACGTCAAGAAGGTGCTGGCCCACTTCGCCGACAAGAGCCGCTACCCGAACAAGACCACCGTGCTGATGTTCAACGTCTACGAGTTCACTGACGGATCGGGCACCATGCCGTCCAACGCACCGGTGGACAAGTATTGCGGCATGATCAAGCTGCTCGGTCCCATCGCGGGCAAGAAGGCCATCGGCAACATGGCGGTCTATAACCAGGAGATGCTCAAGTTCGCCAGGGACAAGGGGCTGGTGCTCGGGGACATGGCCGCGGCCTTCCTGGGCCACGGGTTCAACCACGCGGACAAGAGCTCGGTGCACCACGACGCGAGCGATCCGACCCTCTGGTTCCAGACCGACTGCATCCACCCCAACAAGGCGGGCCACGCCGGCATCCGCGCCGAGGCCTGGCGCGCGCTGTTCGGCGGTAAATAATAAACGGCATGTGTGGCCGATATACATTGACCGCCACGCCAGAGCAGCTCGCCGAGTTGCTCGGGCTGGCGAACGTCCCCGACTTTCCTCCGCGGTTCAACGTGGCCCCGACGCAGCAGGTGGCCGCCGTGCGCGTCCTGACCCAGGGCGGCGACCGTCAACTCGAGCTGCTGCGCTGGGGCCTGGTGCCGTTCTGGGCCAAGGACATCAAGATCGGCAGCCGCATGATCAACGCCCGGTCCGAGACCGTGGCCAGCAAGCCGGCGTTCAGGGCCGCGTTCAAGCGGCGGCGCTGCCTGGTGCTGGCCGACGGGTTCTACGAGTGGCGCCGCACCCCGGACGGCAAGCAGCCGTACTACATCACCCTGGAGCACGGCGGCCCCTTCGCCATCGCTGGGCTGTGGGAGCGCTGGGACAAAGGGGAGGAGGGGCCGGTGGAGACCTGCACGCTGCTGACCACCACGCCCAACCCGCTGGTGGAGCAGGTGCACAACCGGATGCCGGTTATCCTGGAGCCGGATGACTACGACCTCTGGCTCGACCCCGAGCTGCAGGACCGGGCGCGCCTCGAGCCGCTGCTGCGCGCCTTCCCTGCCGAGCAGATGATGGCCGTGCCCGTGAGCACCCTGGTCAACAGCCCCCGCAACGACCGCCCGGACTGCCAGCTGCCGGTGGGCGAGCCGCTGGTGGTGGAATGACAGAACGACGGGATGACAGGGCGGCGGAGGCCGCCGCAACCCTGAGCGATGCCGCAGTCGCCCAGGGGCTGGACATGCTGGGCTGGACCAGCGTGGAGCGCTATGAGCAGGACTTCCCTGACGCGGACCTGCAGAGCTACCTGCCGGGGGCGCGCGCGGTGGTGGTGCTGGGGCTGCCCATGTTGCACGGCGCGGTGGACTCGCTGCGCCTGCCGCCGCCGAAGTTCATCCGCGACTACTGGGCCAACGTCACGGCCCGGGACCTGTGGCGGGTGGCGCGCCACCCGGCCAACCTGGCCAAGCAGCTGATCAAGGGCGCGCTCACCGACTACAACCACCGCTTCCACTACGCCGAGCACCTGGAGCACATCAACCGCCGGGCGGACCAGCTCACCTACGTGCTCGGGGCCGCGCTGGAGCGGCAGGGCCACCGCGTGCTGCCGGTGGACTCGTGCAAGCGCCACTACTTCCCGCTGAGCAACTTCGTCAGCCTCAAGCACGCGGCCGCCATGGCCGGGCTGGGGCGGCTGGGGGAGCACCATCAGCTGATGGTCCCCCGCCACGGGCCCCGGGTCTGGCTCGGCGGCCTGCTCACCACCGCCGCGCTGCCGCCCGCGCGGGAGCCCCCACTGCAGGACCCCTGCCCCGACTGCCGCCGCTGCGTGGAGGCCTGCGCCCTGGCCCGCCGCGCCGGCGGGTTCACCTTCCCCACCCACGCCTGCACAGTCTGCTCTGCGTGCACCGCTGCCTGCCCTGGCCTCCGCTGAGATCTCTTCCCCTTTCCATGCTATAAGGCATTCCCCTAAACGGCGGGATCGTCCGCATACAAGGAAGAAGGCCGATGGACGCGCACACCATCAGACAGAAATTCCTCGACTACTTCGCCGCCCACGACCACCGGGTGGTGCGCTCTGCCTCCCTGGTGCCCCAGGGCGATCCGACGCTCTATTTCGTCAACGCCGGCATGGTGCAGTTCAAGGACGTGTTCACCGGCGAGGAGACGCGCTCCTACAGGCGGGCCACCAGCTCCCAGAAGTGTCTGCGCGTCAGCGGCAAGCACAACGACCTGGAGAGCGTGGGCCGCACGTCGCGACACCACACCTTCTTCGAGATGCTGGGCAACTTCTCCTTCGGCGACTACTTCAAGCAGGACGCCATCCGCTACGGCTGGGAGTTCCTCACCGACACCATGGGCCTGGACGGCGACCGCCTGGTGGGCACCGTGTTCGAGGGGAACGACGAGCTGCCGGCGGACGACGAGGCGCACGCCATCTGGAGCAAGGAGATCGGCCTGCCCGAGGAGCGCATCATCCGCCTCGGCGTGGAGGACAACTTCTGGTCCATGGGCGACACCGGGCCGTGCGGCCCCTGCTCGGAGCTGCACTACCTCCAGGGCGCGGACCTGCCTTGCCCCGAGGAGACCTGCCTCGGCGTGGCCTGTGAGTGCGACCGCTGGGTGGAGGTGTGGAACCTGGTGTTCATGCAGTACAACCGCGGCGCCGACGGCATCCTGACCCCGCTGGCGGCCACCGGCGTGGACACCGGCATGGGCCTCGAGCGCCTGGCCGCGGTGAGCCAGGGCGTGCTGTCCACCTTCGACACCGACCTGCTGCAGCCGATCATCCAGCGCGTGGCCGAGCTGGCCAGCGTGAAGTACGGCGATGACCTGGACACCGACACCAGCCTGCGCGTGGTGGCTGACCACGCCCGGGCCACCGCGTTCTGCATCGCAGACGGCGTGTTCCCCGAGAAGGGGCGGCGGGAGTATGTGCTGCGCCGGATCATGCGGCGGGCCATCCGCCACGGCAAGCTGCTCGGCTTCGACCAGCCGTTCTTCCACGAGGCGGCGGCCAGGGTGGTGCAGGAGATGGGCGCGGCCTTCCCGGAGCTGCAGGAGCGGGCCCAGCTCATCGACGCGTTGACCCGGGCCGAGGAGGAGAGCTTCCGCCGCACCCTGGGGCGCGGCATCCGCAAGCTGGAGAAGGCTGTGGCGAAGGCCTCGGCCGACGGAGCGGCGGCCCTGGAGCCCGCCTTCGTGGGCGACCTGTACGCCACCGACGGCTTCCCCATCGACCTGACCCGGCTCATGGCCGAGGAGAACGACCTGACCGTGGACGAGGCCGCGGCCCACCAGTGGGTGGTCAAGACCCACGGCGCGTCGGACACCCGCGTGGGCGACGCCGCGGTGGACGCCGTGTACAAGGCGCTGCTGGAGCGGCTCGGGCCCTCCAAGTTCTCCGGCTACGACCGGGTCTGGCGGCGCAGCGAGGTGCGCGCCATGGTGATGGACGGCGCCGAGGTGCCGGGCGCCGGCGTCGACCAGCAGGTGGACTTGGTCATGGCGGCCACCCCGATGTACGGGCGCGCCGGCGGGCAGGTGGGCGACACCGGCGAGCTGACCTGGGACGGCGGCCGCGCCGACGTGATCGACACCCTGAAGCTGGGCGGGGCGCTCATCGTGCACAGGGCGGTGATCCGCGAGGGGCGGCTCATCGCGGGCCAGGCGGTGAAGGTCGCCGTGGACCCAGCGCGCCGGCAGCAGATCATGCTCAACCACAGCGCCACGCACCTGCTGCACCACGCCCTGCGCACCATCCTGGGCGAGCATGTGGCGCAGAAGGGTTCGGAGGTGGCGCCCGGCTACCTGCGGTTCGACTTTTCTCACTTCCGCGCCATGACCACCGAGGAGGTGCGGGCGGTGGAGGCGCATGTCAACGACGAGATCCGCCGCGACGCCGAGAGCCGCACCGAGATCAAGTCATTCGAGGAGGCCAAGTCGTCCGGCGCCATGGCCCTGTTCGGCGAGAAGTATGCCGACGAGGTGCGCGTGGTGCACATCGGCGAGGCCTCCATGGAGCTGTGCGGCGGCACCCACGTGGAGCGCGCGGGCGAGATCGGGCTGTTCAAGATCGTCAGCGAGGAGGCCCTGGCCATGGGGGTGCGCCGGGTGGTGGCGGTGACCGGCGCCGAGGCGGTGACCCGGATTCAGGACGAGGAGGCGCGGCTCAAGGCTGCGGCCGCGGCGCTCAAGTGCACCCCCGAGCAGGTGGCGGAGCGGGTGGCGAAGCTGCAGGGCCAGCTCAAGGAGCAGGACCGCCAGGTGGCGGAGCTGCGCCGCAAGCTGGCCACCGGCGGCGGGGCCACCAACTTGCAGGAGAAGGTGCAGGAGCGCGACGGCATCAAGTTCCTGATCAGCCGGGTGGACGCGGCTGACCCCAGGACCCTGCGCGACGCGGGGGACACCCTGCGCAACTGGCTCAAGAGCGGCGTCATCGTGCTGGCGGGCGAGCACAAGGGCAAGGCCGCGCTGCTGGTGATGGTGACCAAGGACCTGACGGATCGGTTCCACGCCGGCAAGCTCATGGGCAAGCTGGCCGCGGCCCTGGAGGGGCGCGGCGGCGGCCGGCCAGACATGGCCCAGGGCGGCGGACCGAGGGTCGATCTGCTGGACCAGGTGCTGGAGGGTTTTTTCGACCTCATATAGTGGGAACGGGCGCCGCCTGGCCCGGCGGGCCAGATGGTATTATAGTGGCCGGATTCCGGAGAAGAAGGGACCAGGGTGACGAGGTCTGACCAAACACTGCTGTCGATGCGGATACGCCTCAAGTATCCGGATGTGGACACCTTTATCCGCAAGTACGCCCCCAATATCAACCGCAACGGCATGTTCATCCAGAGCCGGGTGCCGCCCGAAGTGGGCACTGTTTTGCGATTTCAGCTCGTGCTCAAGGACGGCGAGGTGCTGCTGCACGGCAAGGGGCGCGTGGTCTGGATCAAGGAGTACGACGCTGCCAACCCCACCCGCGCCCACGGCATGGGGGTGCGGTTTCTGGCGCTGGACGAGCGCAGCCGCAAGCTCATCGAGAAGGTGATGGACCTGCGCGAGCCCAGTGAGGAGCCCGACGCGGAGCAGGCGGACGAGACCCCGTCCGAGTCCCAGGCGACCCGAACCGTGGAAGAGGCGCCCACCGAGCTGGCCGAGCCGCCCGCCGAGGCGCTGGCCCATCAAGTGGCCGGCAGCGGCGCGTCGACCCAGGAGCAGGCGTTCGCGCCCGCGGTCACCCCGGTAATGATCCCACGCCAGAACGCTCCGGATCAGCCCGGTGAGCCGGCCGAGCAACGTCCTGCCCTGCTCTCGGGCGAGTTCGAGGCTCTGGACACCGACGAAAAGACACCACCCCCGGTGGATCCCGCTGTGGGTGAAGACGGCGAGGCGGATCCAATACCAGATCCCGAACCTCCGCCCGCGCCCGCAGAAGCCGCTGATGCCGAAGCCGAAGCCGATGCCGATGCCGATGCTGAAGCTGAAGCTGATGCTGATGCTGATGCTGACGCTGATGCTGAAGCTGATGCTGAAGCTGACGCTGATGCTGAAGCTGATGCCGTGGCTGCGGCTGCAACTGAAGCTGAAGCTGACGCCGATGCTGCAGCGACCGCCGAGCCGACCCTGGTCTCCCCGGAGCCAACCCTGGACGAGACCCTGGTGCGAGCCGCCGAGGAAGGGTACGACGGCCTGGAAGAGATCCTGGCAACCGCCGACATCATGCTCGACGCGCTGATGCAAGAGGCCGGCATCAGCCAGGCGCTGGTGGACGAGGTGCTGGCCGGCGCCCTAAGCCAGCCGGTCTCGGATGAGGACCTGGCCGAACTGGAGCTGCTGGACGAGGACCCCGAGCCGCTCAAGCTGCGCCACGCCAGGGAGATCCTGGATGCGGTGGCGCCGCTGCCCGAGCCGCGGGCCCGGCCGAACGAGGACCTGGACCCGGGCCCCGGCGTCGAGCCGTTCACGCCGATCCCGCCGCCCGCGGAGCCCCCCGCCGACGAAGGCGAGGAGATCCTGATTGAGGCTGAGGAGCCGCCGCCGCCGTTCCCCGGCGTGGTGCAGGTGGGTCCGGATGTCGAGGCCGGCGAGGCCGTGCAGGTCCCCGAGGCGGACACCCAGCCGTTTGAGAAGCAACAAGAAGACGACGCCCCGCATGAGGAGCGATCGGTCTTCTCCTCCCTGCTCGAGGAGGCCGCGGCCATCGAGGAGGAGGTGGAGGAGCAGGTGGCCTCGGCCGACACCGTGCCCCGGGCGTCGCTGCAGGACGAGGACCTCCCCGGTGAGCCGCTGATGCCCGAGGGCGTCGACATCAACCTCGACGAGGACGACGACGACGAGATGGACGAGGCGGCCACCAGGGTGGCTGCCGCCGACCTGTTCGAGCGCCCTCCGCCAGAGGATCCGCCGCCAGGAGACGACCTGTTCGGGGCCGAGGCTCCTCTCCAGCCCGAACCCGAGCCAGAGCCCGAGCTGGTGGTGGAGCCCGAGCCTGCGCCCGCGCCGCCCCTGCAGGACACCATCCAGGAGCCAGACCTGCCGGGCGCCTGGGCCTCGGAGCTCCCGGAGCCCCGGGAGGCCGGGACCCGGCGGCGCAACTACCTCGACGAGCTGGAGGACGACACCATCTCGGACGCCGCCACCACGGCCCCGCTGGAGGTCACACCGGAGCTGCGGCAAGCCGCTGCCGAGGTCCTGGCCCCGCCGCCGCAGGCGGAGGCAGAAGAGGAAGAGGACCTGATGGTGCTCGACCTGGATGCCATCGAGGAGGCCTCGGTTGAGGAGCTGGCGGAGCTGCAGCGCGCGGCCCCGGCGCCGGACGCCGCCCCGCCTCCCATCCCCACGGCGGCCCTGGACGGCGCCGCGGAGCGCACCGACCAGACCCCCGTGGTGCAGCCGCTCGAGGAGATGGAGCCGCCCGAGGAGAAGCCGGCCCGCGAGGGGTTCTTCAAGCGGCTGTTCACCAAAAAGTAGGGCCCGCGCCGGCAGTTGACGGTTGACAGTTTGGGGGGGGATTGTTAGGTTGCCTTTCCGTCGTTTTGGTCGAAAAAACGTATAGTTTGATGCTGCGAAGCGCAGCCGTGGGAGAGGTCCAATGGCCGAGGAAACATGCATCATCCTTGAAGACGTGACCATCACCGGCACTGTCACCGGGGACGAAGATTTGCTGCTCGCGGGTCGCGTGGAAGGACAGATCCGGCTCAGCGGGAACCTGACCGTTGAAGAGACAGGCGGGGTCACCCAGGGGGTAGATGTGGAGGAGCTCGTGGTGCGTGGGCGCGTGGAGGGGGCGGTCACCGCCGCCGCAGGCGTGCTGCTCGCCTCGACCGGGACCATCATCGGAGAGGTGGCGACGCCACGGCTCGTGGTGGAGGAAGGCGCCCGGCTGGAGGGCCGGGTGAGCATGGACGTGGAGCTACCGGAGTAGCCCGCGCCCCTGAATCCCATTACAACAACCAACGAAGCTTGAGCTCGCAAGGAACGGAGGTCACCAAATGGCCAGCACGATTATTGGCAAGTCCATCGTCATCGAGGGAGATGTTTCCGGCACCGAGGAGATGCTGATCCAGGGCACCGTCAAGGGCAGCGTCACCACCAGCGAGGACGTCCAGGTTGAGGAGGGGGCCGTCGTCGAGGCCGAGGTTGAAGGCGCCGACGTGACCATCAGCGGTCAGGTCACCGGCACCGTCAAGGCCAGCGGCCGGCTGGAGCTCACCGCCGATGGGCGCCTTGTTGGCGACGTCAAGGCGGCGCGCATCTCGTTCGCCGAGGGGTCCACCTTCAAGGGCAACGTGGACATGGATCTGTAGGGCTCCCTGGCGCGCCCCGCGCCGGTGGGATGGAGGAGACCGATGAGCAACGAGACCACTGTCATTGGCGCCGAGGCCGTGCTGACGGGCGATCTGCGCGGAGAGGAGGACCTGCAGGTCCTCGGTCGTGTGGAGGGCTCCATCACCATCGCCGGCGCGCTGGTGGTGGACCGGGGCGCCGTTGTCGCGGCCACCATCGCGGCCCAGCAGGTCACCGTGCGTGGAGCCGTCATCGGCGACATCAGCTGCTCGGGGCTGGTGAGCCTGGAGAGTGAGGCGCGGGTTAGCGGCGATATCGCCGCGGCCAGCTTCGCCGTGCAGGAGGGCGCCCAGCTCAGCGGCAAGCTGGACATGGGCTCGGGGCAGACGCCCGCGGCCCCGGTGGAGCAGGAGCCGGAAGAGCCAGCTCAGGACAGGCCGCCCCGCAAGGCCGCCGCTCCCGCGCGCAAGAAGGCGCCGGCCCTGAAGAAGGCCCCGCCGCCCAGGAAGAAGGCGCCGCCGGCCAAGAAGAAGGCCCCGCCGGCCAAGAAGAAGGCGCCGCCGGCCAAGAAGAAGGCTCCAGCCAAGAAGAAGGCCGCGGCCAAGCGCCCGCCCAGGCCTCGCACCGCGGCTGGCAAGAAGGTCCGGACGAAGCGCAAGTAGAGCATCAGGGAGGTCAGTGCTTGAAGGCACACCGGCGAGGAATCACCGCGACGCTGTTGCTGCTGGCCATCGTGGCCGTCGGGTGCGGTGGGGGCTCGCCCAGGGTCTCCCTCGGCAAGCCGAACCAGCGCTTCCGCGCTGGCGACTACAGTGACGCGCTGGGGCGCTGGACGCGGGAGTCGAAGATCATCAACCTGACCCGGCTGGACACCCCGCTGAGGGTCCGCGCCACCCTGTTCAGCCCCGAGTTCATCGCTGCCCACGTGGCCAAGTACGAGGACCTGTTCAAGATCCCGGGGCGGGAGCGGGACGCGCTGCTCAAGAAGCTGAACGAGGGGTTCAAGACGCACTTCACCCTCGTCATCTTCGCCGCGACCACCGACCGCAAGTGGAACGATCTGGAGCGCAAGGACTCCATCTGGCGCATCGCGCTGGTCAACGACATGGAGCAGCAGGTCGCGCCGGTCGAGGTGCGCAAGGAGCGGCGGATCACCGAGACCACCCGCGACCTCTACCCCCACGTGGAGCCGTTCTACCTGATGTACACCTTCCGGTTCCCGCGGCTGCAGGTGGACGGGCGGCCGCTGGTGGGCCCCAAGACCCGGAGGTTGGTGCTGCGCTTCGCCGGCCCCCTCGGCAAGTCCGAGCTCACCTGGCGCCTGCGATAGCCTTTGCCCATGTTGCGGCGCGCGACCCTCCTGCTGACCGCGAGCGCGCTGCTGCTGCTGAGCCTCGGCGGCTGCCGGGGCGGCGACCGACTGCAGCAGCTCACCTCACAGCTTGATCAAGCGGGCAGCCGTGAGCGCGCCATCGACGGCCTGCTGGTGCTGATCAAGGAGGCGCCCGAGCAGCGGCGAGCGGCCCTGCGCACGCGGGTCGCCCACGCCCTGTCCGAGGCGTACCGCACCGACCGCCACAGGGGGGCCATCGTCTCGGCGCTGGCCCTGCTGCGAGCTCCGGAGGGGGAGCAGGTATTCACCGCGGCGCTGGCGGACCACGCCCGCGGCGGCGAATACTTCGAGGCCGCCATCCGCTCGGCCCGGCTGATCGGTGAGCTTGGGCTGCGCGCGCGGGCGCCGGCGCTCATCACCACCCTCGAGGGGTGCCTGGCCGCGCCGCGCCCCGACCGCAACACCTGGCTGGAGCGGAGCCTGATCCTGGCGCTCGACCGGCTGGCCGACCGGCGGGCGGTGCCGGCGCTGGTCAAGACCCTCGACGGCGATCCGGCCACACAGGACTTCTACCTCAACAGGATGGCGGCCAGAGCGCTGGGCAAGCTCGGGGACCTGTCCGCCGTGCCCTCCCTGGTGCGTTCGCTGGGGCAGACCAGCCACGGCCTGCTGCTGCTGGAAGAGAGCCGGCGGGCCATCTGCCGCATCGGCGGTGAGGCCACGGTCGAGGTGCTGCGGGCGGCACTGGCCAGGGACCGGCTGGGCGCCCCCGGCAAGAACGCCCGCGGCGCGTTGCTGCTGCTGGGCGACCTGGGGGCTCGCGATGCCCTGCCCCGCCTGGCGGCGCTGGATCGTTCGAAGCTCGACGCTGACACCCGGGTCTCCCTGGGCAGGGCCATGCTTCGCCTGGGAGACCTGCGCGGCAAGCAGGCGCTGCAAGAGGTGATCGATCTGGCCAGCGCGCCGCTGACCGCCCGCGGCGATGCGGCCCGGCTGCTCGGCCTGTACGGGGGCGCCGGGGACCTCGGCGAGCGGCTGGAGCGGGAGTGCGGCGCGCAGGGCGGCCCGGAGGCGCAGGTGCTGTGCTGGCGCCTCGCCCTGGCGCACACGCGGACGGACGGCCCCGACGGCGGCGCGCGCCTGGACGCGCTGCTCGCCGCCACCAGCGATGAGACCACCACGCAGTATGTCGCCCGCTACCGCCGGCGGCTCAAGGTCCCCGAGCAATGCAAGGGCGCCCGGGCCTGCCTGCTGGGGCTGATGGGAGATCAGGAGTGGCGGGTGAGAGAGCGCGCGGCCCTGGACCTGGGCCGCATGGAGCGGGACGCCGCCACGGTCAAGGCGCTGGCCTCCCGCCTCGAGGGAGAGCATGATCAGGTCAAGCTGGCGCTCCTGATCGGGCTGGAGCGGCTGGCCAAGGTTGGCGGCGCGGACGAGGAACTGAAGGCGGCCTTGCCCGGGCTCAAGCCGCTTGTGGATGCTGGCAAGGCGGCCGGGGAGGCGACGGGCATGGCCCCCTCGCCAGCCCTCCGGTCGCGCCTGCTCTGCCTGCGCGAGCGGCTGGGCCGGACAGCCGGCGGCGCCGCGAAGACGAACAAGACGAACTCGAAGACCACGGAGAAGCGATGATACGGCTGGAGGTTGTCCAGGGGGAAGACGAGGGTCGGGTGCTCGAGTCCGACGAGGAGCGCGTCACCATCGGCCGCGCTCCGAACACCACCTTCAGGCTGGAGGATTACCACCTCTCGGCCGAGCACGGGCTGATCTTCCGCGAGGAGGATCAGTACATCTACCGTGACCTGCGCTCCACCAACGGCTCCATGCTGCTGCGCGGCGCCAAGCGCATGGTGCTCGACGGCAGCGACCGGTGGGAGACCACCCTGCGCGACGGCGACCGGCTGCTGCTGGGGGACGCCACCTCGCCGGTGATCCTGCACCTGAAGCTGCTCGAGAGCGGCGCCCCGGAGGAGAAGGACCACCGGATCATCGCCAGCCGGTCGCTCAACGAGCTGCCCGCGGTGGCCGGGGAGGTGGAGCAGGGGCCGGAGCTGAACAAGATCTACCAGGCGGCCAAGAACCTGGGCCAGCGCCTGGACCTGATGGACACCCTCGAGGCGGTGGCCGCCGGGGTCATGGACCTGGTGCCCCGGGCGACCCACGTGGCCATCTCCCTGCGGGAGGGCGAGGACGAGGACCGGTTCGTGCCGATGCTGGCCCGCGCCCGGGACAAGGGCAGGGACGCCGACCCGGTGATGATGAGCCGCGCGGTGCTGCGCCGGGTGCTCAAGGAGCGCGCCGCGGTGCTGGCGGCCGACGCCATGGACGAGATGGGCGACAGCGAGAGCATCATGGGCGCGCGCATCCGCTCCACCATCGGCGTGCCCCTGTGGCAGGAGGAGCAGATCCTCGGCGTGCTCGAGTGCGACAACCGCGGCAGCTCCGGCGTGTTCAAGGCGCGGGACCTGGACGTGCTGATGGTGCTGGCCAGCCAGGCGGGGCTCGCCATCTCCAACGCCATGCTCTACCACGAGCTGAAGGTGGCCGACGAGAAGCTGCAGGGAGAGAACCGCTACCTGCGCACGCGCCAGGGTGGCGCGCGGTTCGACAACATCATCGGCGAGTCGGCGGCCATGAAGGACATCTTCAGCCAGCTGGAGAAGGTGATCGATACCCGCGCCACGGTGTGCATCAGCGGCGAGACCGGCACCGGCAAGGAGCTCATCGCCAGCGCCATCCACCACCAGGGCAAGCGGCGGGAGAAGATGTTCGTGGCCCAGAACTGCGCCGCCCTGCCGGAGAACCTGCTGGAGAGCGAGCTGTTCGGCCACAAGAAGGGCGCGTTCACCGGCGCGGACCAGGACAAGAAGGGCCTGTTCCACATCGCTGACAAGGGCTCGTTGTTCCTGGACGAGGTGGGGGAGATGAGCCTGCCGCTGCAGGCCAAGCTGCTGCGCGTGCTGCAGGAGGGCGAGGTGCGGCCGGTGGGCGCCTCGCGGCCCAAGCCGGTGGACGTGCGCATCATCTGCGCCACCAACCGCGACCTGTCGGCCGAGGTGGAGGCGGGCCGCTTCCGCCAGGACCTGTTCTACCGGCTGATGGTGTTCCCCATCACCATGCCGCCGCTGCGGGAGCGGCGGGAGGACATCCCGCTGTTGGTGCAGCACTTCCTCGAGAAGTACTGCGCCGAGATCCGCAAGTCGGTGGGGGGGGTGAGCCAGGAGACCATCAACCAGCTGAGCGCCTATAACTGGCCCGGCAACATCCGCGAGCTGGAGAACGAGGTGCAGCGGCTGGTGATCCAGGTGGACGAGGGGGCCATCGTCACGCCGGAGCACCTGTCGCCGCGCATCCGCCAGGTGGAGAGCCTGGTGGAGCGCGTGGCGCCGCCCAAGGGCACGCTCAAGGAGATGATGGAGCATGTGGAGCGCTGGCTGCTGACCCGCGCCCTCGAGGAGCACGGCAACAACAAGACCCAGACCGCCAAGACCCTGGGCATCACCCGCGAGGGGCTGCACAAGAAGCTGGCCAAGTACAAGGTCAAATGAGCGCCAGGGAGTTCGACACCTTCGACACCGCCATCGGCGCCTGCGGCATCGCGTGGAGCGCTGACGGCGTCACCGACGTGCAGCTCCCCATGGCGGACGACGCGGCGCTGCTGGCGCGCATGCAGGCCACCGGGGCAGCGCGGGCGGAGCGCCGGCCACGCAAGGTTGGCCAGGCGGTGACACGCATCCAGCGGCACCTGGACGGCCGGCCCGCGGACATGGTCAACCTGGCGCTCGACCTGTCTGGCCTGACCCCGTTTCGCCGGCAGGTGAGCGAGGCCCTGCGCCAGGTGGGCCCGGGGCAGGTCACCACCTACGGCGAGCTGTCCCGGCGCTGCGGACGCGGCGCGGGCGGCAGCCGGGCCGTGGGCGCCGCCATGGCCAACAACCCGGCGCCGCTCATCGTGCCGTGCCACCGGGTGCTCGCCGCGGGGGGCGCGCTGGGCGGCTTCTCGTCTCACGGCGGCGTCAGCACCAAGCTGCGGCTGCTCTCCATGGAGGGCGCGGACCTGGAGCCGGTGGCCCGGGCAGGCGTGGCGCGGTTGCGCCGACAGGACCCGCGCCTGGCCGCCGTCATCCGCGGCGCCACGCCGTACCGGCTGAGCACCATGCAGGGGCAGGACATGTTCACCCTGCTCTGCCGCTCCATCGTGCACCAGCAGGTCTCCATGAAGGCGGGCGCCACCATCTACGGCCGGCTGCTGAAGGTGGGCGGCCGGGGATCCAAGATGTCGATCAAGCGCACCCTGGCCGCCTCACACGAAGCCCTGCGCGGCGCCGGGCTGTCGGGCCAGAAGGTGAGCTACGTGCAGGACCTGGCCCTCAAGCTGAAGAGCGGCGCGCTACCCCCGGCCAGGCGGCTGTCGCACATGGACGACGCAGCGGTCATCGACGCCCTGGTGCAGGTGCGCGGCATCGGCGTCTGGTCGGCGCAGATGTTTCTGATGTTCCACCTCGGCCGCCTCGACGTGCTGCCGGTGGACGACCTCGGGCTGCAGAACGGAGCACAGCGGGTGTTCGGGCTGGATCAGCGCCCGGGGAAGGCCGCCCTGAGAGAGCTGGCCGAGCCGTGGCGACCGTTCCGCTCCATCGCCACCTGGTACCTGTGGCGGGCCACGGAGGCGGGCGGCGTCTGATGCCTCAGCAGCGGCGCAGGCGGCGGAACTGGCTCAAGGCGGCGCTGTTCAGCCTGACCGGCGCGCGCCCGTGCCCCCTGTGCGCGGGGGGCGCCATGCCGGCTGGCGCGTCGCACATGCACGCTCACCTGCGCTGCCGGTCCTGCGGCCTGACCTACGTGGCGGACCTGCCGTCCGCCCGGGACCTGACCGCCGCCTACCAGCGGGTGCATGACAGCGACTTTCAGGTGGAGCACAAGCGCGACTGGGCGCCCTTTGTAGCCCACAAGGCCGACACCCTCGACCGGCTGGGGGTGGAGGCCGACGGGCGCGGGCGCCCTGCCCTGGACCTCGGCTGCGGCGAGGGGGCGCTGCTCGGCCTGCTTCGCGACCGCGGCTGGGACGCCACCGGGCTGGAGCTGAACCCGGTGATGGCCCGTCAGGCGCGCGCCCGCGGTCACCGGGCGCTGGAGGGCTCCCTGGAGGACCCCGCGCCGCCGGCGACCCTCGGCGGCCCGTTTGAGCTGGTGCTGATGAACCATATCGTCGAGCACCTGCGCGCCCCGCAGCGCGCCCTGAGCAGCGCGCGCGCGGTCACAGCGGCCGGCGGCAGCCTGGTGCTCGAGACCCCGCTCAACTCCGACTTCCGCAACATCGATCACCTTTACTACTTCTCGGCCGCGGCGCTGGAGCTGGCCCTGACGCGGGCCGGCTTCGAGCCGGTGAGCTGGTACGACTATGTCGACGCCAACTACGGCCACCACAACCTGGCGTGCCGGGCGGAAGCGCGCCCGGTGGGCGCGAATGCCAAAGTGCCAGGGCGCCGAAATGCCAGAATGCCAGAATGAGGTGGATTCAGCAGGTGGGATCGATTACGCCGCGCTGTCCTCCCCTCTCGGCAGGTCGCTGACGAACTCCAGCAGCAGCTCCTCAAGCTTCTCCATGGCCTCCTCCACCACCAGGTACGAGTTGCGGCCGTGCCGCTCCACGGAGAAGGGGCCCCACCAGGCGGCGGTGGTGACGATGCGGCAGTGAAACCGGGCCAGGTCCTCGTCCCATACCGCCCAGAGGCTGAAGTCCACGTTCTTGATTCGATCCTCGTAGCCGAGCATGGCCTCCTGCAGCCGGGCTCGGATGAACTCGATATCCCCGATGGGACCGGGGAGGGTCCTGATCGTCATGTGCATGGCGCCAACCTCCTTTAGCAGCCTGTCCTCGCCGCCTTCATATAATTCGTTGCTCGCGCGCCGCCGGACGTTCATCCGGCGAGGGCGCCAGCAATGAACCGGCCCTGGCGCGGGCGATGCGCTATACCAGATCCCCATGGACGCCAGCGGCAATTCGCGGGACCTGATGCAGGCCAAGTACAGGGAGATGTTTCTGCGCGCCAGCGACGCCATCTTCGTCATCTCCACCGAGACCGGGCGCATCCTCGAGGCCAACCCGCAGGCCGCCACCATGACCTGCCTGCCGGTCAGAAAGCTGGCGGGCATGGAGGTCTGGGACCTGCACCCGGAGCACGAGCACGCCCACGCGCGCGAGCTGTGGCAGCGGGTGCGACGTGACGGCGCAGGCTTCCACGACAGCCTGCACTTCCGCCGTCCCGACGGCGCTGAGGTCGCGGTGGCCATCAGCGCCTCGGTGATCCAGCTGGGTGACATCGAGGTGATCCAGCGGGTGTGCCGCGACATCACCGAGCGCAAGCGGCGGGACAAGAACCTGCGCTACCACCGCCGCCTCGAGGACCTGCTGCTGACCATCTCCGCCGACTTCATCCACACGGACCCCGGGACCGTGGACGAGCGGCTCGGCGAGGCCCTGGCGCGGCTCGGCTCCTTCGCCGAGGTGGCGCGGGCTTATGTCTACATCCTGACCGGCCCGCGGCGCGCGCGGCTGCTGGTGTGGGGCGCGCCAGGGGTGCCGTACCGCGACGGCGTGTACGAGGAGGTGGACCTCGACTCCTTCGCCTGGGCCCTGGACCGCCTTTCAGCCGATGAGACGGTGCTCTGGGAGACCCGCGAGTCGGTGGCGCGCCTGCTCGCGCCGGGCGAAGAGGGCCCACCGGATCCCCGGCGCTCCAGCGTGTGCGTGCCGATGATGGTGGAGGACGAGCTGCTCGGCTTCGCCGGCTTCGACGCCTACTGCCCCGAGGACCAGTGGCAGGAAGAGACGGTGCGGCTGCTGCGGATGATCGGCTACGTGTTCGGCGGCGCGCTGGCCCGCGCCAGGGCGCAGCTCGAGCTGCGGGCGGCCCACGACGAGCTGGAGGACAAGGTGCAGCAGCGCACGAAGGAGCTGCGCCAGAAGCAGGCCCAGCTGGTGCAGTCGGAGAAGATGGCGGCCCTGGGGCAGCTGGTTGCGGGGGTGGCACACGAGGTGAACACCCCGCTGGGCGCCATCAAGAGCAACGCCGACACCATGGTCCGGGGCCTGGACCGCCTGGCGGCGCTGAGCGACGACGCGGCGCTGCAGAAGCTGGTGGCGGCGGCCCGTGAGATGAACGAGGTCACCCGGCGCGCGGCGGATCAGCTGGACCGCATCGTGGTGAGCCTGCGCAACTTCGCCCGGCTCGATCGCGCGGAGCTGGAGGGGTTCGACCTGCGCCAGGGCCTGGAGGACACGCTGACCCTGGCGGCCCACGGCCTCAGACCCCACACCGTGCACCGGCACTTCGCCGAGGTGCCGAGGGTGACCTGCCGCGCAGATCAGATCAACCAGGTGTTCATGAACCTGCTGGTCAACGCCGCGCAGGCCATGGATCGCCCGGGCGAGCTGCACCTGCGCGTGGAGCCCGCCGACGACGGCGTCGCGGTGGAGGTGCAGGACACGGGCCAGGGCATCGCGCCAGAGCACCTGCCCCGCCTGTTCGACCCGGGCTTCACCACCAAGGGCGTGGGCGTCGGCACGGGCCTCGGGCTGAGCATCTCGCACCAGATCGTGCAGGAGCACGGCGGGCGCATCGACGTGCAGAGCGACCCCGGACAGGGCGCCACCTTCCGGGTGTACCTGCCGCTCGCGCCGCCAGGTTGAAGCCATGGCAGCGGCAGGTGCCGCTGAATGCCAGAGTGCCAGAATGCCAGAATGATCGGCTGAAGCTGAGGCTGAGGCTGAAGCTGAAGCTGAAGCTGAAGCTGAAGCTGAAG
>CAZEFW010000058.1:0-48356 GCA_964511535.1 uncultured Myxococcales bacterium
GCGCCCGCGGCGCAGATGCCGCACACCAGCCAACCAAATCAGCCGCTCCCACCACCGCCTCCCCCTAACCCCCTAACCCCCACCGACGGCGAGGCGGGCACTGCCTCCCCATTCCCCCATACCCCATTCCGACGGCGAGGCGGTATCGTGCAACAGGCGGGGGCCCCCAGGAACCGTGGCGCGCAGGCCGCCGCAGGCGGCCGAGCACAGCGAAAGTCCTGGGGTCGCGCTGTTGCACGAACCGCCGGCTATTCCTCCCCTCCTCCTGCTTCCACCTCTTCCCTCGCCGCCGGCTCCTCCTCCTCGACCCACAGCGAAGCCCGCAGCGCCGTCAACTCACCCGCCAACTCGCCGAGCCGCGCCTCCTTCTCCACCAGCTCCTCCTTGATCACCTCGGCGTCGGCCTCGGTCTCGCTCCGCTCGGCCAGGGCCTTGTCCAGCACCTCGCCGATGCCCCGGTGCAGCGCCTCGCCCGCGTCGGTGATGAATCCCTCGAGCCGCTCCTCGAACTGGTCGACGATCTCCTCGAAGCGCGGGGCGATGGTGTCCGCCGCGCGCCGCACCGCCTCGGGCCCTTTCTCGCGCGCCTGCTTCTTGATCTGGGCGCCGATCTTCTCCCGCAGCACCACCGCCAGGATCGGCGCCGCCAGGGTCAGCAGGCCGCCCACGAAGGTGTTGACGAACAGGAAGATGGTGGTGCCCAGGGCCCCCAGGGCGAACACGCCCACGTCGTAACGCAGGGTGTCCACGTCCAGCTCCACCCTGGCGTCCGACGGACCGAACCGGGAGGCCACCGCGTCGAGCACCTCCTCCACGTTCTCGCTCATGACCTGGATGATCTGCTCGGCCAGCTCCTGCAGCAGCAGGGCCACCTTGTCCCCCTCCTCCTCGGCCCACTCCTTGAACTTGTCCTGGATGAAGAAGGTCAGGTACCGCTTGACGTCCGCGGCGTCGGCCTTGTCGATCTCTCCGGGCAGCGCCTCACAGAACGCATCGCGGAACTGACGCAGGTCATGGCGCACCGTGGCCTTGACCGCCGCCGTCTCGTTGCGCAGCCGCTGCAGGGTGTCGCGCAGGTTCTGCTGGCTGCCGTTGAGCCGCGCCTTGACCTCCTCGATGCGCTGGCTCAGCTGCTCCAGGCTCAGGTCCTGGCTCGCCCGCCGGATGCCGAGGCTGCTCTGCAGGTACGACACCGTGCGCAGCCCGTCGCCCACCGCGTTGTCGATGAGCACCCGGCCGCGCTGCTCGTCCAGGTAGCGCCGCAGGAAGTCCATGAACGGCGGCAGCCCGCTCTCGTCGTGCTGCCCCGCCAGGTAGCGCCGGGCGCTCAGGGTAAACAGCACCGGGTCCTCCACCAGCTCCGCCAGGTGCTCCTCGGCGAAGGCCCGCGCCTGGGCCAGCTCCTCCGCGTCCAGCAGGTCCGCCTTGCCGAGCACGAAGATCAGCTTGTCCCGGTTGCGCCGCATCAGCCGCTGGGTGATGAACGCCCGCTCGCTCTGCTTGAGCACCTGCGTGGAGTCCAGCAGGAAGATCACCGCGTCGGCCCGCGGGATGTAGCTGTAGGTGATCTCCGCCCGGGCCTCGTTGATGTCGTTGACCCCCGGGGTGTCCACCAGGGTCACCTTGTCCCGCAGCAGCTCGGCCGGGTAGCGCAGCTCCACGAAGCGGATCCCCTCGGAGCGCTCCCCCTCCAATGTGACGTAGTCCGCGATGTCCGCCGGGCTCAGCTCCTCGACGCTGCCGTCGCGCTTGATCGCTCGCGCCCGCGGCTCGTCGCCGTGCACGATGTGGTTGATGGTGGCGGTGGTGGGGGTGATCCCCACCGGCAGCAGCGCCTCGCCGAGCAGCGCGTTGACGAAGGTGGTCTTGCCGTGGTTGAACTCGCCCAGCACCACCAGGTTGAACCGCTCCTCGGCCAGCTTCGGCAGCCGCACACCCTCGATGTCGCTCTGCAGCGAGCGCATGCCCAGCTCGCCGGCCAGCGTGGCGATGCCGCTCAGGGTCGACCGCACCTGCTCCTTCTGCTCTCGGTAGCGCTCAAGCATCACGGTCCTCCTCATTCCCCTGGCCCTGGCCCTGGCCCTGGTCCTGGTCCTCCTCAGCCCTTTCCCCGTCCCCTTCTTCCTCGGCCTGGTCCTCGTCGCTGGAAAACACCGAAACGATGTTCTTCACCCGGCTGTCGCACCAGCTCAGGCTCCTGCCCTCGCCCTCGGCCGGGTCCCGCCCGGTGATCTTGTAGTAGTAGTGGGTCCTGGCGAAAAGTCGCAGCGCCGCGATGCGCTTGGGCAGGTAGGGGTGGCTGTGGAACAGCTCCATCAGCCGCCCCGCGTCCTCCTGGCTCTCGTCCAGCTGCTTGAGGTACTCCTCCATGTCCAGGCTCTCGGCCAGTCTCGCCGAGCCCAGGGCCAGCCGCGCCAGCGCCGAGGACGCCGCGGTCAGGTCTCCGCAGCAGATGAGCCCGGCGCGATCGCAGGTGATCTCCGCCCGCCGGGTCCAGGACTGCAGGGCCATCACCGCCGGCGTGACGATCCAGCGCACGAACAGGTTGGCCGAGTACATCAGGTAGTACAGCGCGGTCATGTAGACCACGTGGTTGTTCTGGATGTGCCCGCACTCGTGGCCGATGACGAACCGCAGCTCCTCGTCGCTCAGGTGGTCCACCAGCACCCCGTTGAGCGCGATGAAGCTGTCCTCGTTGGTGCCGAAGGTGGACGCGTTGAGCGCGCCCACGTTGGGCACCACGTACACGTCCGGCGCCGGGATGTGCAGCCGCTCGGCGCACTCCGCGGTGATCTGGTGCAGCTCGGGGAACTGCCGGTCGCTCACCTTCACCGCGGTGCCGAGGATCTCGCTCTGGGTCAGCCGCTTCCACAGCCGCACCGTCGCCTCCACCGCCAGGGTCACCGGGGTCACGTGGGCCAGCGCCCTGAGCACCTTCTGATCCCCCGGGTAGGCGTACGCCGCCCCGCTGCGTGCCATGGCCGCGTCCAGGCCCTTTCGCGCCCGGATGTACTTCTGAAAGTCGAAGCTTATCTCTCTCATCGGGTCTCTCCCTCCCGAGGTCGCACTTGTAACAGGTCCTACGCTTGAGGTAGACGATACTTTGCCCCAGGTCACAAGTCGACTCATAGGAGGGCCGGATGCGCGTCATCCTCGCCGGGTACAACGTGGACATCGAGGTGCTCAATCAGGCGCGGGAGCTGGGGGTGGACCCCGACACCCTGAGCCCCGAGACCCTCAGCGCGGCCTACGCCCGCATCAGCCGCTCGC
Source organism: uncultured Myxococcales bacterium (assembly GCA_964511535.1). Taxonomy (GTDB): domain Bacteria; phylum Myxococcota_A; class Polyangia; family CAZCFB01; genus CAZCFB01. The sequence continues at coordinate 3,271 of CAZEFW010000058.1, forward strand.
CCAGGCCGGTCAACGAGCTGCGCGCCGAGGCCCTGGCCGAGGTGGCCCGCGCCCGGGCCAGCAACGAGCAGATCATCTTCAAGTACGGCCACGGATCAGTGGCGGAGCACGCGGCGTTCAACTTCGACGTGCTCGGGCTGTCCCGCCTGGCCATCGAGGCGCTGGAGCAGTTCCGGCTCTGCTCCTACACCGAGAAGTCCCAGCGCTACATCCGCCTGGACCAGGACGCCGTCATCCCCGAGGAGGTGCGCGAGGCTGGCCTGGGCGATGCGCTTTCGGACCTGGCGCGCCTGCAGTTCGAGGTCTACTCCGAGCTGTACGACGGGCTGATGACGCACCTGACGGAGCGCTACCCGAAGAAGGCCAAAAAGAAGCGCGGCAGGGCGCTGCTGGAGGGGCAGGCCAAGGAGGACGCGCGCTACGTCACGTCCCTGGCCATGGCCGGGCAGCTCGGCCTGACCGCCAACGCGCGCAACCTGGAGCATATCTGCCGCCGCCTCGGCGCCCACCCGCTGGCCGAGGTGCGCCGCCTGGCCGCAGCCCTGCGCCAGGAGGGAGAGCGCGTGGCGCCGTCGCTGATGATCTTCTCCGGGCCGTCGGAGGGGGAGCTGGCCGCCGCCCGGGCCGTGGCCGCCCTGTCGGCCAGCCTGGGCGCCGCGCCGGAGCCAGCCAGCGAGCCGGTGGAGCTGCTCTCCTGTACCGATCGTGGCGATGCCCTGGTGGCCGCCGGGCTGCTGGCCACCCACTCGCCCGAGGCCATGGACCTGTGGCAGCGGCGGGTGGACGCCATGGAGCCGGCGGCGCTGTGTGACCTGTTCCGCCGCGCCCTGGGGCCGATGTCCATGCACGATCGTCCGCCGCGCGCCCTGGAGCTGGTGCAGATGCGGTTCGCCCTGACCATGTCCGCCGCCTGCTTCGGGCAGCTCAAGCGCCACCGCATCGCCACCGTTATCCCCCAGCCCTACGCGCCGGAGCTCGGCGTCACCGTGCCTCCGCTGGTGCTGGACGCCGGGCTCACCGGCCCGTTCGAGCGGGTGGTGAAGGCCAGCGAGGCGCTGTATCGCGAGCTGCTGGAACGATGCCCCGCCGCGGCGCCCTACGCGCTGACCCAGGCCCATCGCCGCAGGGTGATCTTCTCCTGCAACGCGCGAGAGATGTACCACGTGGCGCGCCTGCGCCAGGACGGCCACGCCCAGTGGGACATCCGCGAGCTGGCCCACCAGATGGTGGCCGCCGCGCGCGAGGCGATCCCGTTGACCCTGATGCTGGCCTGCGGCAAGGACCGGTTTGATGAGGTGAGGGCTGAGGCGCTCCTCGAGGAGTAGGAGCCTGGCGAAGTGTTGATCTATGCGCGGCAGGCTCCTGGGAGTGGGGCTCGCCCCTTCCCGGGGGGCTACTCGGCGGCGGCCTTCCGCTTCTCCAGCACCTCCTGGATCATCTTCTCCAGGTGCTTGAAGTCGAACGGCTTGTCGATGAAGGCGTCGGCGCCATAAAGCGGCGAGGTCATCTCGTTGATCTTCTCGCCGATGGCGGTGAGGACCACGATGCCGATGTCCTGGAACCGGGCGTCGTGGCGCATCTCCTTGGCCACCTCCCAGCCGTTTTTGCCCGGCATCATCACGTCCAGGACCACCAGGTCGGGGTGGTGCTCCCGGATCATGTCCATGGTCTGGATTCCGTCTGCCGCCTCCAGCACCGTGTAGCCCTTGGCGCCCAGACGCATGGTGAGCAGTGAGCGGATCTCGGGCGCGTCATCCGCGACGAGCACAACAGGTGAGCTCTTTTCTTCCATCAGTTTCGACTCCGTTATCGGTCAACCCAGGCTATGGCTGCCATGCGACCTGTGTCAAGGCAACGGCGCATGTGGGCTGCGTCACGGCGCCGAAGTTGAAGGATGAATTAAAACAGTTATCCTTACGTTCTAGATCCCGCGCAGATAAGGCTGACAGAACAAATAACTATTACTGTGAGGTTTGTAATGAAAGCAAAAATCCTGACCGTGGCCGCTCTCTCCCTCTTCCTGATGGTCCCCGCTTGTGACGAGGACACCACCGGCGTCGGGGGAGACGCGAGAGTCGGTGACGGTGGCGGCGGCGGCGGCGATGGCGGTGGGGCAGGTAACTACCGCGACTTCGTGGCCAACAAGTATTTCCTGCCCGTGACCGACGCGGACGCCAAGAAGTACGGCTACGACATCGACAACTCCGGTACGGTGGACAACGCCCTGGGCGCCGTGCTCATGGCGCTGACCGCCGCTGCTCCTGGCATGTCCCTGCAGAAGGACATGGACCAGAACACCTACAACGGCAACGTGATCACGCTGTTCCGCCTGTTCGCCAGCGACTTCACCAACGACACCGGGGCCAAGGTGCAGACCTGGGCCGGCAAGGAGCTGCTCTGCTGCGCCCAGAAGCCGTGCACCGAGGCCTCGGCCAAGACCAACTGCTTCGGCGGCACCAACGAGCTGGAGCCCGAGGCCAACTCTCCGGCCGGCTCCACCCTGACCGGCGCGCTGTCAGCTGGCGCTGGCACATTCGGCCCGGGCACCGTGGAGGTGCAGCTGCCCATCGGCCACTGGTCGGCGCGGGTCAAGCTGCTGGCGGCCAAGGTCGAGGGCAAGGTCAACGCCAACGGTATCGTCGAGGGCAAGCTGATGGGCGCCATCTCCCAGAACGACCTGCAGAACCAGGTGATGCCCCAGGTGGCCAAGGTGCTCGAGGGCGAGATGAAGGACGTCACCACCACCCCGGCCAACAAGGCGGCCATCGCCAAGGCGTTCGACACCAACAGCGACGGCAAGATCACCGCGGACGAGGTGATGGCGAACGCCGCGGTCAAGGCGATCATCGCCGGTGACGTGGACGCCGACGGCGACGGCAAAGCCGAAGAGCTGAGCGCCGGCGTGGGCTTCACCGCGACCACCTGTAAGATCAAGACTCCGTAGGGCTCGCTAACGCCAGGGCTCGCTAACGCTCGCCAGACTTGAGACTTGAGGCTGTGAGGCTTGAGGGGAAATTGGCCGGACTATTTAGTCTCAAGCCCCAAGCCCCAAGCCTTCTCAGCCGTTTTCTAAGAACCTGAAAACAAACAAGTAAGCCCCTGACTAACCACCATCGCGCCCAGCACGGCGGCACCGATGATGACCCAGAGCCTCGTGGTGGGCGACATGCCCTCGCTCTCGTCCGGCGCCATGCCGGCGGTGGATACGGGCATCGACTGCATGAAGGCCGCGGTGCGCTCCACCTGGGTGGTGATCAGCTCCCGATCCGCCTCGGTGACCGGGCGGCCCAGCTGCGGGTCGTAGACCTGAAAGCCATGTCGCGTGGCCGAAGAGAACGCGGCCTTGACCAGCAGCCGCGCCGCCGCCGGATCCTCCACGTCCGCGCCAAGATCCACCCCCATGACCTGCCCCTCCGCCTCGAAACTCGACACCTCGAGGTCCGGGCAGTCCGCCCGCACCTGCGCCTCCACCTCGTCCGCCACGGGCGCTGCCGACCTGAGGAACAGTTCGTATCTCATCCTGGAAACCGGCCTGCCCGACAGCAGGGCCATTTACCCTCGAGCCTGAAGCCCGAAGCCTGAAGCCGGGCGCCGAAGGCGCCCATCAGTCCTCGTCCTCGTCCTCGTACGCCGGCGTGGACTCGTTGAGCCACTTGTACGCCTTCTGATACGCGCTGGAGCTGGGCGGCACCATCTTGAGCACCTGCTGCCAGCACTTGCGCGCGAAGGCGATGTTCGAGCTGCGCTTGGTGTATCCCTTGGTGAACAGGGCCTGGGCCTTCTTCTCCAGGTCCCCGGACACCTTGCGCAGGGTGGCGTCCTCCGGGCCGTAGCGCCTGGCCAGCTTGTAGGCCGCGAAGGCGGTGGTGTAGCGGCCCCGGGCCAGGGCGGTGGATGCCTCCTTGCGGGCCTGCTTGAAGATCAGCTCCTTGAGCTTGGCCTGGTGCATGCCGCCGCGGCTGACCTTGCGGTCGTAGACCATGGCTTGCTGGTAGTACTTGAGCGCCTGGGCCGGCTTGCTCGACTTGGAGGCCCGGATCCAGTTCTGGCCCACCTTGCGGATGGCGTCGGCCAGAGACTCGGCCTTGCGCTTGCGGCTGCCGCTCTGGGCCGCGGCGTAGGACTTGATCGACTGGAACGCCTGGGCCCACTGCTGCTGCTTGTACAGGCCGAGGGCCTGCTTGGCCCCGCCGCCCACCCGGATCGCCTTGACCTTGGGCTGCCGGGAAGACGCCGACGAGCCCCCCGACGGTTTGCGCGCTGTCGAGCCCCCCGACGGGCGCCGCGCCGACGAGCCCCCTGACGGGCGCCGCGCCGACGAGCCGCCCGACGGCTTACGCGAGGCCACGGCGACCGGCTTGCTGCCTCCCGACTCCCCGGGCGCCGCCGCAGAGAGCTCGGTATACAGCGTCTTGACCGCCTCGTTGGTGGGCGCCAGGTCCCGGGCCTCTGTGATCCGGGCCAGCGCCTTGTCCAGCTGCCCCTCCTCCTTGAGCTTCTTGGTCTGCGTCAGCAGATCCGACAGCTGGGCGTCGTCCACCTTCTGCTTCGCCTTGCGCGCATCGCCCGCGTAGACCGAGGTGGACGGCACCTTGGACAGCTCCACCCTGGAGGCCTTGTAGTTCTTGGCCTTGAGGCTGGTGTCGGCCGCGGCCAGGGCGTCGCGCGCCTTGAGCTCGGCCGCGGCCTGGTCCGCGTAGCGCCGGGCGTCCTCGAACTTGGGCGCCAGCTTCAGCACCTTGAGGAAGTGGGTCTGGGCCTTCTCCCACTCCTTGGCCCTGAACTGGGTCGTCCCCTCCTGAAACTCCTGGGCTGCCACCTGATCATCCGAGGGCCCCTGGGCCGCCGCCTGCTCGGCCTTCTTGCCGCCGATCACCGCCTTGAGGCCGATCATGGCCCCGAAGAAGACGATGAGCCCGATGCCGCCGAAGATGAGCAGCTTCTTGCGGCGGTTGGTCGCTCCCGCAGGGGCCACCTTGACCGGGTCGGCCACGGGCACTGCCATGGAGGTGGCCTGGCGCGGGTCGCCGCCCACCATCGGGATGCCCCCCGGGGTGGGGGCCACCTGGACCGGAGGCGCCGCCTCGCTCGCCAGCGCCGCCTCGCTCAGTACGTCGGTGGCCTGCTGGGCGATGGGCGCGGGCGCCGCCGCCGCCATGGGGTTGACGTAGCGCATCAGGGTGTTGCCCAGCTCCAGCTGGTCGCCGTCCTTGAGCGCCTGGCTGTCCACCCGGCGGCTGTTGAGCAGCGTCCCGTTACCGCTGCCCAGGTCGCGCACCACGAAGTGGCCACCCTCGAAGCAGATCAGGGTGTGCTTCCGCGACACCGCGATGTCGGCCAGGATGACATGGTTGTCCACGCCGCGGCCGATGGTGGTGTCGCCGCTCTGGTTGAGCGGAAACTCCTTGCCGCGGTTGTTGCCGCCGATGATCAGCAGCTTGGGCCCCTCGGTGTACGGCTTGCCGTCGATGGCCGCCTGGATCGCCTCCTGGTTCTGCTGGGAGGTGGGATCCTCTTCCACGTGGGGGGCCGCCGCCTGGGGCTGGCCCTGCTGGTAGCCCTGCTGCTGATCGTAGCTCAGCCCACCGTCGGGCGGCAGGGTGGCCATGTTGGGGCCAGGCTGGGCAGGATAGCCGGCCGGCGCCTGGGGCTGCTGCTGCTGGTAAGGTTGCTGGGGCTGCTGTTGCTGGTATGGCTGCTGGGGCTGCTGCTGCCCTTGCTGCTGATAGCCCTGTTGAGGCTGCTGCTGCTGGTATCCCTGCTGGGGCTGCTGTTGCTGCGCGTAGCCCTGCTGGGCCGCCTGGGGCGCGGCCTGGTGCGGTTGCCCCTGGGCCGCTGGCGGCGCGTAGTCCTGCTGGGGCTGGGCGTATCCTGGCGCCGGGTCCGTGTCCCCCGGGTCGAGGGCGCCAGATACGGCCGGGTCCGTCGAGGGACCCGCGTCGTCGATGAACTCCAGGTCAGACCCGTCGAGGATCTCCTCCTCGGTGGACTGGTCCTGGTATCCGCCGCCCTGCTGTTGGGGCGGGTACGGGGCCCCCTGGCCCGGCTGGTTTGGGCGCTTAGACATCTTTCAGGATGTTATCCGTGCATTGAGCCACAAGCAAGAAAGCGCGCCGCCCGGTCTCCACCTCAGAGCTCGGACAGAGCGTCAAGATAACGTTGGATTTCCCGGTACCTGAAGTCATCTCTGCGAAAGAACCTTCGGGTCTTGATCAACAGCTGGCGCGCAGTGGTCGGATCCCGGTCCAGCTTCTCTGCGCGCCGGGCGGAGAAGAGCCCGTCGTTGAAGATCTTGGTCAGCTCCCTGTCCACCTTCTCGATCATGTCCGCAGACTCCTGGTACAGCTCCGGCCGGCTTGGCAATCCTTCCAGCAGGTTGCGGGCCTTTTTGAACCCCACCAGGGCGTTGTAACGGTTGTTTGGCTCGATCTCCCGGTCGACCCAGCGCTTGTTGGCCAGCTCGAACTGCAGCCGCGCCTCCTTGGCGTCCGGCGGCGGCATCGCCTCCTGATCGATCTGGATGTAACAAAGCTCCCACGGGTCCTTGTGCTCCGGGTTGCGGGTGTTCTTGAACGTTATACGGTTGGTCTTGCCCTTCTTGAGCCCTTCTCGCGGCAACACCAGCTTCAGGCCGTACTCCCAGGCGGTCTTGTTCACCGGCGCCTGGCCGATCTTCTTGTCGTTGAGCTGGATCTCCACCTCGCCCACCTTGTCCACGCCCCATGCGCCGTAGCGCAGCGTGGCCCGGCCGCCCAGGTACTCGAAGTCGATCATCACCTGGCTCAGGTGGGTCTTGTCGTACTTGCCGTAGCCGTAAACGGCGTTGAAGAAGGCGTCCTCCTCGGAGTAGGTCAGCGGGGTCTCCGACTGGTCGGAGATGAGCTCCCGCGTGCGCTCGCCGAACAGCTTGTAGCCCCCATAGCCCAGGGCAGCCAGCACCACCGCCGCGATGATCATCCTGCCCGGCTTGCTGGTCCAGAGCCAGGCCACCCGCTCGGCCAGGGGCACGGCCTCGGCGTCGGTGACATCCCGGTCCCCCTTGGCCTGGGCCTCCAGATCTGCCAGCGAAGTCTTGGCCGTGATCTCCCCCCGGGAGCCCTCCAGCGCGGAGAACTGCAGGGTGGTGCCGCTCAGGGTGATGTAGTCGCCATCGCGCAGCACCTCCCCCTCGCTGATCTGCTCGCCGTTGAGCCGGGTGCCGTTGGCGCTCTTGAGGTCCTCGAGGATATAGACGCCCTGGTCGTTGACCACCCGGGCGTGCTCCCGGGAGATGCCCGGCTCCACCAGGATGATGCCGCACCCCTCCACCCGCCCGATGGTGATGGTGTCCTCGAAGAAGTGCTCCTTGCCGGGGCTCGCCCCCTCCACCACGGTGAGCACGAAGCCCTTGCGCTGGGCGCCGCCTCGACCCCGGGAACCTCGCTTGGATCGTCGCGCCATCTAGATAACCTCGACTGAAGCAACAACGCGGTCTGGCCGGCCCCTGACGCCGTTCTCAGCGTTGCTCCTTCTCGACGTACCTCTGGTACGCCTTCGTCGTCGCGCCTTGACCTCGACGCCAGTTGCTCGACCAGCCCGCATCATTGTTTGCGTCGAGGTCATCTTGGTCAGTAACCCCCGTGCATCAGCCGGTAGACGATGGGTCCGAACAGCACCAGAAAGACCGTGGGAAAGATGCACCCGATGAGAGGCAGCAGCATCTTTAGCGGCGCCTCGTTGGCCAGCTTCTCGGCCCGGTGGGTGCGCGCCACCCGCATCTGGGTGCTCTGGATCCGCAGCACCTTGCCCAGGCTGGTGCCCATCTTGTCTGCCTGGACCAGGTTGGCCACGAAGGCCGACACCTCCGTGAGCTGGATCCGGTCAGCCATGTTTCGCAGCCCCTCGGAGCGCGTCTTGCCCAGGCGAATCTCGCTCAGGACGATGTTGAACTCCTCCAGCAGCGGCCCGGGCATGCCCTTCTCGCAGACGGTGCCCAGCGCGGCCTGGAAGTCGAGCCCCGCCTCCACCGACAGGGTGAGCAGGTCGATGTTGTAGGGCAGCGCGCGCTGGATCGCTTTCTGGCGCTTCTTGATCTGATCCGAGAGCCAGATGTAGGGGAAGACCCAGCCGAACACCACGAAGGGGATGGCGTTCCACAGCGGGCGCTTGAGCATGTTCATCAGCAGCAGGCCCAGCAGGCCGAACAGGATGGCCCACACCTCCTGGTGCGCGATGAAGTCCTGCGGGCGGAACTCGGGCCGGCCCATGGAGGTGAACCGGAGCTTCATCTTCTCGGCGAACGACGGCTTGACCAGCCGCGCGTTGTAGTTGCCCAGCTTCTCGATGAAGGCGCCGCCCAGGGCCTTGACCTTGCCCGGCGGCGGCGGCGGGATGTACCCCCGGTTGCGCGCCTCCTCCCTGGCGCGCTCGTTCTCCTCGGCCTTCTCGGCCACCTCGGCCAGCAGCTTCTCCGGGTACAGGTGCCGCACCAGCAGGAACGCCGTGACCCCGAACAGCACCACGCTGCCCATGAGCAGCATGTCGATGACTCCTATGGCGGCGGCGTCTGGCATCAGATGTCGATGGCCACGATCTTGCGGATCATCCACATGCCGATGACCTCCAGCACGATGACCGTGGCGATGAGTCCATAGCCGAACCAGCTGTGCAGCATCGGCTGCATCAGGTCCGGGCGCATGTAGTTCAGGATCAGCCCCAGGGCCAGGGGCATGGAGCCAACGACCCAGCCCTGCATCTTGCCCTGAGAGGTGAGCGCGCGGATGCGCCCCTCGAGGCGGAACCGCTCGCGGATGGTGCTCGAGATGATGTCGTACATCTCGGCCATGTTGCCGCCGAGCTGCTTGGAGATGTTGGTGGCGGTCACCACCAGCTGCAGATCCTCGGAGCCCACCCGGTCGGCCATGTTCTGCAGCGCCTCCTCCTGCTTGACGCCGAGCTTGATCTCCTTGACGAACAGGCCGAACTCCTGGCTCAGCGGCGCCGGCATCTCCTGGCTGATGCTCTCGGACGCCTGGGCCAGGGTGAGGCCGGCGCGGAAGGCGGAGGACATCTGCACCAGAGAGTCCACCAGCTGCTTTTCGAAGGTCAGGATCCGTTTTTCGCGCAGCTTCTTGATGCCGTAGAACGGCACCACGAAGCCGCAGATGGCCAGGCCCAGCGCCACGAACCAGTTGAAGGCCACGAAGCCGAGCAACCCGAGCAGGGCCGAGGCCGCCACCGTGAGCAGCAGCAGCTGGCGCGGGTTGATGAAGTAGAACATCTCCGTCAGATCCCGGGAGCCCTCGGTGAGGTAGCGGTCCTCGTACTCCTCGAGGCCGCGGGAGACGATGCTCAACACCACCAGGGCGAAGATGAACACCGACCCGAAGACGAACAGGATGATGACGCCGAGCACCCGGGCCCTCCGCTTACTTCCCGAACTTGGAGGTGTTCAGGCCGCGGATGATCTGGATGGTGTTGTAGCGCTTCTGCTGCAGCTTCTTGACCCGCTCGCCGGTGAGCAGCGTGGAGATGGTGGTGCGCGCGCGCTCCTCGAAGATGCCGATGTCCTCGGCGTTGCGCAGCGACAGGTACAGCGAGCCCATCTCCTGCGCCAGCACCAGGATCTCCGCCTCCTCGGGCAAGACCAGCAGGGTGGCGGTGCCGTAGGACTTGTCGCTGCGGGCGCTCTCGGTGGTGGCGGTGGTCTGGCCCGTGGCCAGCACGATGACGTTCTGCAGCAGGGTCACCGCCACCATCTGGTTGGCGTTGGGATCGCGGAAGGTGCCGAGCACGTCCACGTGATCGTTGGGGCGCACCCAGAGGCCGACAGCGGAGCGCTCGTTGACGTCGATGCTGATGGCGCGGCCGGTCTTGCGCACCGCCTTGGAGAGCCGCTCCAGCGAGCGGATCCCCTGCAGCTGGTACCAGTGGACCGGCTCGCCTCGCTTGATCGGGACGATCACCTCCCGGCCCAGGGCCACCTCCATGTCCGCCGGTACGAGCACGCTCTCGTAGACGAATTTGCGTGGCATCTTGTCCACGACCACGGTGTCGTTGGACAGGGCGGTGCCCGGCTGGATGTCGGAGGCCGCGACGATGACGTCCTCCAGCTCCCAGCCGCGCGTCACCTCCATTTCGCGCATGCGGATGGCCCGCCAGGCCACCAACACGGCCACGACCCCGAGCACTACAGCGATGATCAGGGGTGCTTTGCCTTTAAGCATCTGTCGTTGTCATCCGCCGATAAGTCCTGGGAAAGAATACCTGAGCGGCCGTCCAGGTGGCAAGGATTCGCCGGGGATCACTGGATCCAGATTGGGGGCATATATAGGGGTGGGACTTTGTTTTTAAACGGGACCACTGATACAATAACGCCCGAAATCATATCCTTCAGCGAGGTAGCATGATGAAAATCAGTAGAATCCTGGCACTTGGGGCCCTGGCCGCGCTCCTGACTTTCTCCTGCAGCGATGACGACACGGGAAATAACACCCCCGTGGACAAGGGTACGCCAGACATGGGTGCCACGGACGGGGGCAGCGATGGCTCGGCCACCGACGGCAAGGCGGGCGACGCTGCCAGCACCGCGCCTTACATCTCGCAGATGATCCCCTCGGACGGGCTGGCCAACGGCGGCAAGTCGGCCAAGGGCACGCCCGTGCTGCTGACGGGCAAGAACTTCAAGCAGGGCGCCACCATCTACATCGACGGCCAGCCCCAGGCGCTGGTGGTCTCCGTGGCCTCCACGGTGTCCATGACCTTCATCATGCCGAAGAACGAGTACGGCAACAAGACGCGCATGGCGGACCTCATGATCTTCGTCAACGGCGAGTTCTCCAACACCAAGACCTTCACCTACACGGTGACCAAGGCCATGACCACCGACATCAAGGGGGCCATCGTCACCAAGACGGGCGAGGCGTACGCCGACTACCCGTCGCCAACGGCCTACGAGGGCAAGATCTACATCAAGGGCGTGACCGACACGGAGACCAAGAAGTCGGCCAAGCTGAAGGTGGACATCGGCTACGGCAAGCAGGACGCCAAGACCCTCAAGTGCCCCGACCCGTCGGTGGAGCCGGGCTGGATGTGGTTCCCCGCCACCTGGAGCAAGGCGGACAGCACCACCGGTTACCACCACTACACCGCCAACCCGAAGGTGGGCCTGGCGCTGACCTACTGCGTGACCTACCGCTTCAGCTACGACCCCAAGGGGTACGGCCAGTTCGGCGAGTACTACTACACCGACACCGACGAGACCAACCTGGCCTTCGACGTGGCCAAGACCGCCACCATCAAGGCCAGCGCGGCCCCGGCGGACTACTGCCTCAAGGACAGCGACTGCTACGACAGCCTCAAGGTGGTGTGCAAGAAGTCGAGCACCAGCTGGAAGAGCCACAAGTGCGTGCACTGCCTCAAGGACGCCGACTGCGTGCCCAACAAGAGCTCCTACGGCAACAAGTGCAACACCAGCTACAACACCTGCTACTGCAAGGCCGACGCCGACTGCAAGGACAAGCAGCTGGGCTACGTGTGCGCCAACACCGCCAAGACCGGCAAGGTGTGCGGCTGCAAGAAGGACACGAACTGCCCGGTGGGGCTCAAGTGCCTCAAGACCCAGTCCGGCGCCACCATCTGCGGCACGCCGTCCACGTAGGCCCGTAGAGAGCACCTCCCCGGCAGACCTCCCGTCGCCAGGCTTGATCTCTGAATCGCTGGCGGTGTTGCTCGTCGGTCGCTTGCCTCCAGCAAGCTCCCTCCTCGCGCCTTGCCAGCAATTCAGATCTCTTCGCCTGGCTCGGTCCGGCCTGACCGGTCGGCGCTCTCTCCGGTCCGCGTCGCCGGCTTCAGGCTTCGGGCTTCAGACTTCAGGTTTGATGGTCGTGGCACTTTCCCCTGAAGCCTGAAGCCTGAAGTCTGAAGTCTCTGCTAGTTGCTCCTGAATTCTCCTGCCTGATAACCTGATACAGATGCTCTCCCGGCTCAAAGGCTCGGCCTTCTTCCTGTGCGTGCTGCTTGGAGCCGCGGGCCTGTGGCTGCACGGGTGCGAGGGGAGCGTGGGGCCTTGCTCCGGCGGGGACTGCCCCACGGTGCCCGGCTGCGAGGGGGACACCAACGTGATCTGCGGGCCGAACCAGGTGTGCACCGAGCGGGTGTGCGAGGGGGTGGGGTGGATCTGCGGCGTGGACGACTCGGGCAACTACGCCTGGCTGCGCACCGCCGCGCCGTGCGACGACAACAACCCGTGCACCACCAACGATATCTGCTCCGGCGGCATCTGCTGGGGCACCGAGCTGGAGTGCAACAAGCCGCCCGGCAAGACCTGCCTCGACGGGGCGACGCTCAAGGTGTTCGCCAGCAAGGGCAAGTGCTCCAAGGGGATCTGCTCCTACAGCCACAGCACGGTCAAGTGCCCGGCCAAGTGCTCCGGCGGCAAGTGCGAGGGCTCACCCTGCACGGGGGTCAAGTGCGACAACCCGCCGGGCGAGTGCTACAAGAGCCCCGGCACCTGCGCCGCGGGCAAGTGCAGCTACGCGCCGCAGAACAAGGGAACGGCCTGCGGGGTGAAGGACAAGTGCTACACCACGGCCACCTGCGACGGCGCGGGCAAGTGCCTCGGCACCAAGATGGACTGCAAGCGGCCAAACACCACCGGCGGCACCTGCGTCAAGGGGGCGTGCCAGGGCTACCAGTGCACCAGCGGGTACGGCAACTGCAACAGCACCTGGACCGACGGCTGCGAGACGAAGCTCGACAGCACCGCCCACTGCGGCAAGTGCAAAAACAAGTGCGGCAACGTGGCCCACGGCAAGCCCAAGTGCAGCGGCGGCAAGTGCGTCATCGGCTCGTGCAACGCGCCGTACAAGGACTGCGACAGGAAATACTCCACCGGCTGTGAGCTGCCCGAGGGGGTGGCCAACGGCTGCAGCAAGAGCGGGCTGACCTACGCCGGCTCCGGCTCCCCCACCGGCTGCGGCACGCCCTGGTGCGGGAGCAAGTCCGGCTCGAGCGTGGTCAAGTTCAGCAGCTGGAGCTGCGTGTTCTGCACCAAGTGCCACTACTTCCCCGACGGCTGGTCCTGGTGCCTGTTCGGCAGCGGCAGCAAGGGGACGTTCTCCAAGGACCGCTGCGCCAGCTGCTGCAACAACAGCTACAAGGACAAGGTCTGCAAGTAGGCAGCGCTGCGCGCTGCCGGCTTCAGACTTCAGGCTTCAGACTTCAGGGTAGATAGCAGGGCCATTGAGCCTGAGGCCTGAGGCCCGAAGTCTGAGGCCGCGCGGGCCCGTAGGGGCCGCGCCTACTGCTCGCCCGCGTTCTTCAGCACGAACGGGTAGCTCACCATCACGATGCCGCCGTCTCTCGGCTTGGGGAACAGCCAGCGGCGCACCGCCTGGGTGATGCAGGTCTCCACGGCGCGGTTGCCCACGGTGCTCTGCTTGATGCCGGAGGTGATCACCGAGCCGTTGGGGGCGATGGTGAACTTGACCACCAGGCGACCGTACAGGGTGCGGTCCAGCTGCAGCTCTTTCTGGTAGCAGTAGCGCACCTCGTTGAGGTGGCGCCGGATGACGCGCCGGATGATCGACTTGCTCAGTGAGCCGCGCGACACCGTGGCCCTGCCCGGGCTCACGATCTTCTGGTTGCGCTTCTTGCGCTTGGGCAGCCTGACGCCGCCGCCGTAGCCCGGGCCGCCGCCCGGCCCGCCGGACCGCTTGCCGATGGTCCCGAGGGGGCCGTGGTGGATGCCAGAGCCGGGTCCGTAGCCGTGGCTGCCGTCGGTGACGCTCAGGCCGCCGATCTGCATGCCCTCGCCGATGGAGTTGCCCTGCAGCCCGGCCAGGGCCTCGGTGGCGTCGTCGGACAGCGCCGAGTCGGCTGAAAAGATGCTGTTCATGTAGGCGCCGCCCGCCTGGTCCAGGGCGGCCAGCACGCCCGCCTTCTTGGCCGTCACCAGGGCCAGGTGCTTGGCGTTGATCGGGCCGCCGCCGCCCGGGCGACGGTCCCGCGTGACGCTCGGCGTGCCCGCCCGGTCTCGCGGCCGCCGGGGGCGCTTGCGATCCACCTCGGTCTGCTCCGCATCCTCCTGCTGCGGCCGGCGCAGGATGTCGAGCATGTCCTGCCGCTGCTCCACCTGGGGCAGGCTGAGGGTCACCTTGCGGTGCCGGGTGTCGAACTTCGGCTGCTCATCCGCCGGCGGCATGGCGAGCACCAGAAACAGCAGCGCCGCGTGGGCCGTGAAGCTCGCGCCGTGGTAGACGTTGGCCTCCCAGTCCACCGCCAGCCCCTTGCCGACCTTGCTCGGCTCGGTGCTCTGCACGAAGAACCGCAGGTCTCCCAGGGACACCACCTGGTGGCTGTGGGGCGGGATCGGCTCCGCGGGGCCACCCGGCAGCTGGAGCACCGGCCCGCCGTCCTGCAGCTGCACCAGCGGGTGGGCGCTGCCTGGCGGCAGCTCCGGCAGCTCCATGTGCAGGTCCGCCCCCTGGGCGCTGCCCAGGGTGAAGCCCGTGGCGCGGCTGTGCTGCTGGGCCCGGGACACGGCGAACACCACCTGCCCCAGCCCCACGGTGAGCAGCATGGCCGCCAGCCCGCCCTGGCCCAGCAGCACCTGCACCAGGCCCACCGCCGCCAGGCACAGGCCCACGGCGCCCACGGCCAGGTTGATGTTCCTGCTCATGGGCGACGCGCCGCCGCCGAGGGTCACGGTCTTGATGGTCGACTCACCCAGGAGCGCTGTGACGCTCACCAGCTGTTGCTCTCGCTGACCCGCTCTGTTCTTCATCTTCTCTCCCTCCGCGCAGACCACCCCTGTCGCCCATCGCTCCCGCGGCGCGGGTGGACGGTCTCCGACTTGTCGCCTGGACCTTATGGGGTGGCGGTGGTTGCTGCCGTTTCGTTACAGGGGCTTAGACAGAGGGCAGGGGAGAAAGGTTCCCGCTGGCTACAACTTTATTTCTTTCATCCGTCGCACCACCTCGGCGATGCGCTCCTGGTTCACGGTCAGAGCGAAGCGGATGAACCCCTCGCCGCGCGCGCCGAAGCCGACGCCCGGTGTGGCCACGATGCCCTGCTCCTTGAGCAGCCGCCCGGCGAACTCCACGGATGAGAAGCCCTCGGGGATGCGCGCGAAGACATAGAACGTGGCCAGCGGCGGCGGCACGTCCAGCCCCATGCCTGCCAGCCCCTGCATCATCAGGTCGCGCCGCCGGCGGTAAGTCTCGCGCATCTCGTCCACGCAGCCCTGGTCCCCGGTCAGCGCCGTGATCCCCGCCTCCTGCACCGCGCCGAAGACGCCGGAGTCCACGTTGGTCTTGATCTTGCCCAGGGCGCCCACCAGCACCTCGTTGCCCATGGCGTAGGCGATGCGCCAGCCGGTCATGTTGTAGGTCTTCGACAGGCTGTAGAACTCGATGGAGCGCTCCAGCGCCCCGTCGAGCTCCAGGAAGCTGGGCGGGCGCGGCTCCTCGTAGAACATCTCCGAGTAGGCCAGGTCGCTCAGCACGATCAGGTTATGCCGCTGCGCGAAGGCCAGGATGCGCTGGTAATCCTCCAGGGTGGCCACGCCGCCGGTGGGGTTGTTCGGGTAGTTGATGATGAGCAGCTTGGCCCGGTCCGCGATGTCCGCCGGGATCCCGTCCAGGTCGGGCAGGAACTGGTCGTCGGCCAGCAGGCCGTAGCGGAACACCTCTCCTCCCACGAAGTGGGTGGCGGTCTCGTAGACCGGGTAGGCAGGGTCGGGGCTCAGCACCAGGTCGCCGGGGTTGATCATGGCCAGCGGGAAGTGCGCGATGCCCTCCTTGCTGCCGATGAGGGTCAACGCCTGGGTGTCGGCGTCCAGCTTCACGCCGAACCGCTCGGCGTAGAAGTCGCACGCCGCCTGGCGGCTGCTCGGCATGCCCTGGTAGCTCGGGTACTGGTGGTGCACCGGGTCCACAGCCGCCTTCTGCAGCGTGTCGATGATGTGCTGGGGCGTGGGCAGGTCGGGGTCGCCGACGCCCAGGTCGATGACGTCCATGCCGCTGGCGCGCGCCTCGGCCTTCATCTTGTCGATGGCCGCGAACAGGTACGGCGGCAGGTCCTTCACTCGATCTGCGGGCTCTATCTTCATTGCTCGTCCTCGCTCTCCTCGCCCACCACGGGGCAAGTCAGGGTGCCAATATCTTCGATCTCCACCTCCACCACGTCGCCGGGCTCCAGCGGGCCGACGCCGGGCGGCGTGCCCGTTGCGATGACGTCGCCCGGCAGCATGGTCATCACCCGGGTCACGTCCTGGATCAGGCGGGGGATGGAGAAGATCATGTCAGCGGTGCTCGAGTCCTGCCGCTTTTTGCCGTTGATGCGGGTCTGGATGCGCAGCGCCCGGGGGTCCAGGTCCCGCGCCAGGCACGGGCCGAGCGGCGCGAAGGTGTCGAACCCCTTGGCCCGGGAGTACTGGATGTCCCGCTTCTGCAGATCGCGCACCGTCACGTCGATGAAGCAGGTGACCCCGGCGAGCACCTCCAACGCGCGCTCCGCCGGCACGTTGCGGCAGCGCTCGCCGAACACCAGCGCCAGCTCACCCTCGAAGTCGACCCGCTCGAAGCCGGCGGGCCTCACGATGGCCTGCCCCGGGCCGATGACCGCCGTGGAGGGCATCAGGAACATCATCGGCTCGGCGGGCAGCGGCTTGCCCATCTCGCGGGCGTGCTCCCGGTAGTTGAGCCCGATCCCCATCACCTTGGTGGGCGCCATCGGCGGCAGCAGCTCCACTTGATCCAGGTGCGCCGCGCCTGGCGGCCCCTCGAGCACATCAAGCGCTCCCCCGGGCAGCAGCTGCGCGCCGCCCTCCTGGCCCTCGAACATGTAACGGACGAACTTCGTGCTCATCGGATCCCCTCGGCCCGGGCACCAAAGCCCGCGGCCAGTCGCCAGTGTTTGTAGCCTGTTCTTAGCTCGAACGGGTGAAGTACACCATGGTGATGTCGTCGTACTGGGGCGCCGCCTGGGTGAAGCGGTGGATGTCCTTGAGCACCACCTCCAGCATGCGCACGCCGGCGGTAGACTTCATGGTGTCGGCCAGCCGCTCGAAGCCGTACTCGTCGCCGGTCTTGCTGCGGGCCTCCACCACGCCGTCGGTGCATAGCAGGACGCTGTCCCCCGCGGCCAGGGGCAGCGTCACCTCCTCGTAGATGGCGTCGGGCAGCACGCCGAGGGCCAGGTTGGTCGCCTCGTCCAGCTCCTCGACCTCGCCGCTGTCCGCGCGCAGCAGCAGCGGCGGGATGTGGCCCGCGTTGCTCAGCGTGATGCACTGCTCTTTCAGGTCGAGCACCAGGTAGAGCACCGTGGCGAACATGTTGTCCTGCATGCGGTTGATCAGCGCCGTGTTGGTGCGGGCCAGCACCCGGGCCGGGCCCCGCTCGCTGATGGCGTAGTAGCGCATGTCCGAGGTGAGCCTCGCCATGAGCAGCGCGGCGCTGACGCCCTTTCCCGCCACGTCCCCGATGAGCACGCCGATCTGCTCGCCCGGCAGCGGGATGAAGTCGTAGAAGTCGCCTCCCACCTGGAACACCGGGTTGTAGGAGCGTCCGAAGCGATATCCCTGGGGCGACGGCGCCTCGGTGGGCATGAAGGAGCGCTGCACCTGGCGCGCGAAGCGCAGGTCCTGCTCCAGGCGCTGCTGGCGCAGCAGCCGCTGGTGCATGAAGGCGTTGTGGTAGGCCACCCCCGCCTGCAGGGCCACCCCGCTGAGCAGCGCCAGCTCCTCCAGGGTGAAGGGGACGCCCTGCTCCCGCCCCTCTATGTGCAGCACGCCGATGGAGCGCCCCTGCACCACCAGCGGGGCGCTCATGGCCGAGACGCCTCCCTCGCCGGGCTGCTCGCTTCCGCCCGCCAGGCTAAGCCGCCCCTCCCCCTCGTCCAGCACCCGCGTGACCACCTCCTGGTCCACGGTGAGCGAGCCGGAGAAGCCCTCGCCCTCCCGCCGCCGGATGGCGCCGGGCACAAGCTGCCCCTCCTCGTCCAGCAGCATCAAGAAGCCGCGGTCCGCGTCGGGGAAGAGGTCGAACAGGTAGTCCAGGATCTTGGTGAACAGCCGCGATGGTTCCAGCACCGAGCCGGTGGCGCTGGCCACCGCCAGCAGGGCCTCGAGCATGCGCTGGACCCGGTTGAGGTGCTCCAGCAGCTCGTCCCTGGAGGCCTCGGCCGGCGCCTTGAACGGCCCGAGAGGGGTGGCCGTGCCGCCCCGCATCAGCTCCTCTTCCTGCTCGGCCACCACGGTGGCCAGGCTGACCCACTGCTTCGGCTCCTCGCCCTCGGCCAGGTAGCGCAGCTGGCAGTCGCCGATCTTGAGCTCGTCGCCGCTGCGCAGGACCTGGTGGATCACCCGCGTGCCGTTGACCCGGGTGCCGTTGCCGCTGCCCAGGTCTTCCACCACGTACCCGTCGTCGGTGTGCACCACGCAGGCGTGCTCGCGGGACACCGACAGGTCGCTGATGTAGATCTGGCAGTCAGCGCTGCGCCCGAGCACGGAGCGCTCGCCCAGCTCAAATATCTGGCCCTTGTTCGGGCCCGAGGTGAAGACCAATCTGGGCATGTCAGCTCGCGCTCATGAGGAAGGCTACCCGAACTTGCTCCGCGCCTCCTCCAGGGTCTCAAACAGATCGAACGCCCGGTCCAGCCGCAGCAAGCGGAAGATCTCCTTCGGCTGGTTTGAGAGCCGGGCGATCTTCACGTCGCCGCCGAGGGTTCGGACCCGCTTGAACAGTGACACGATGGCCCCGACCCCGGAGCTGTCGATGAGGGTCAGCTCGTGCAGATCGAAGATCACCTTCGTCTTGCGGTTCGTCACCAGCTCGTCGATGGTGGGGCGAAGGTCTGACGCCGTCAGGGCGTCCAGGTTTCCCTTCAGCGTGAGCAGGACGATGTCGCCCTGCTCCTCCTTGGTGAACTCAAGCATAATCCAGGGTCCTCGAGCCTGACCCCTCATCGAGTGGGCCGGCGTTGGCGTGCAACTCCTTGACCATCCGCAGGACGTTGTCGCCGCCGTCCTGCCCCGGACTGTACTCAACCTGGGTCATGAAGCGCTTGATGATAAAGATACCGATCCCGCTCTCTGGCAGCCCTGAAAGGTCGGGATCTTCCACGCCCTCGAAGTCGAAACTCTTGCCCCGGTCACGCATCTGAATGACCAGCTTGCCGCCCTGATGGGCCAGATCTACCTGCAGCGTCTCGCGCTGTTCGCTGCGCTGACTGATGCCGTGCAGCGCCACGTTGTTGAACGCCTCGATAAACGCGGAGTGCACCTGCATGCACTGCTCCGGAGTGGCGCCCAGCAGTTCGCGTCGCTCACAGTACTGGCGTACCAAGTCCGCCGTGACGTTACGGAACCGCAGCTCGCAGGGTACGCAGATGGTGATCTGATCGCCCATAAGACGACAATAAGTTATCACGCGCGCAACCTGTTGGTAAGTTTGCTATAAGACAGCACCCAGCCGGCTTGCCGGTCCAGGGGTTGACCACCGGTGGTGCGGTTTTCATAATGGCAGCCAGCGCTGACGCGAGCAGAGGTCCCGTGCAGGATTCAATCAGGATCGTCAAGCGGATGATGGACGTCATCGGCGCAGCCACCGGGCTGGCGCTCGGCGCGCCTTTCATGGGGGCCATCGCGGCGGCCATCAAGGCGACCTCCCGGGGACCCGTCATCTACTCGCAGCGCCGCGCTGGCATGATAGACGGCGAAAACGGCGTTAATTTCGATGAGTTCGAGGTTTACAAGTTCCGCACCATGGTGGACGGCGCCGAGTCCATGACCGGCGCTGTGCTGGCCGAGGAGGACGACCCACGGGTGACGGAGGTGGGCCACTTCCTGCGGCGAACGCGCCTGGACGAGCTACCCCAGCTTGTCAATGTACTCAAGGGAGATATGAGCCTGGTGGGGCCCCGCCCCGAGCGCCCGGAGATGATCCGAACCCTGGCCATGGCGATCCCTTTCTTCGAGGAGCGGATGCGGCTGATCAAGCCCGGCATCACGGGTTTGGCCCAGGTGGAGCTCTCCTACACCGGGCGCATGCGCAAGGGGGATCGCCTGGCGCGGGTGAAGGACACCCTGCTCAATCCCTTCGATCTGGAAGGCGTGGAAGATTCGGTGGCAGACGACATGCGCACCAAGATGCTCTACGACTTCGTCTACTCCGCCTACCTCGAGAGCTTCTGGGAGTTTTTCCGCACCGACGTGGGGATCCTGTTCAAGACCCCGTACGTGATGTTCTTCAGCCGGACCGGGCAGTGACGGCATGTTTTCTGGGCCTCGGTAGCAACCTGGGTCACCGCCGGGTCCTGCTGGGCCAGGCCCTTCAAGCGTTGGCCAGCCGCGAGGTACAGGTCGTCGCCGCCTCCTCAATCTATGAGACGGCGCCGGTGGGGCCGGTGCTCCATCAGCCGCCTTTCCTCAACATGGCCGCGCACCTGGAGACCGGGCTGCAGCCCCATGAGCTGCTGCTGCGCTGCCAGGCCGTGGAGCGCCAGCTTGGACGCCCGGATGACCGGCCCGTGGACAAGGGGCCGCGGATCATCGATCTCGATCTGCTGCTGATGGGGGGGAAGGTGCTGCGATCCGAGGCGCTGGAGTTGCCGCACCCGGAGCTGTCGAACCGTGCCTTCGTATTGGCCCCGCTGCTGGAGCTGGATCCAGGGCTGGTGGATCCGCGAAACGGCGCGCCGCTGGCGCCGCGGCTGGAGGACCTGCTACAGGAGCAAGAGGTCAGAAAAGTGGCGAGCCCGTGTCCCTTGCCTTCGCCTGATCTCGACGGCCGGTAACACGGGCCCGTTGTACTTCCGGGGATGTGAGGTGGGTAGCAATGAACGGTTAGGGGGTATGTTCTCCAGTCATCGGATCCGGCCAGCCTGGTCCCCCCGACGCCCAACCCTGAAGGCAGCAGCATTGGTTTAGGGGCAACGGGTACAATCGGGGGGACGGCTTGGCCTCGTCCGTTTACCTTGTGGCCTTTGTAATCTGCATGTGATGTGCCACTCTGGACGAATTCGATTAACCTGCTGATTGTAAAGGGCAAATACCCATTTGTCAGGGGCGTACGTGGCCAGCCGAACCCTGACATCGTTAGCGGATTAACGGTGGTTTTCTTACATCGGCGGGTCGAGGTCGCCGAAAAACACCCGCACCATGTCCAGCTCCGATGTGGTGGGGGCCGGGGGCAGGCACCGCAGCAAGCGCTTGCCGTAGCCGCGCTGGACGATGCGCCGGTCCAGGATCGCCACCACGCCCATGTCCTCGCGGTGCCGGATCAGCCGCCCGAAGCCCTGCTTGAGCGCGAGCGCCGCGGTGGGCAGCTGAAAATCGGCGAAGGGGGAGCCTCCGCGCTGGCGCAGCAGCTCGATGCGCGCCTCGGTTAGCGGCTCGTCCGGAACGGCGAAGGGCAGCTTGTCCATTACCACGAGCGACAACGCCTCGCCCACCACGTCCACCCCTTCCCAGAACGAGGCCGTTGCCAGCAGGACGCTCTCGACGCTGTCGCGGAACTGCTCCAGCAGGGCGAACCGCGGCTGCTCCCCCTGGCAGAGCAGCGGGAAGGGCAGGGGTGAGGCCTGCAGCAGCCGGCGGGCCGCCTCCAGGTTGCGGTAGGAGGTGAACAGCACCAGGGCGCGGCCGCCGGCGATGTGGAGCAGCTCGCGGATCCGCGCCGTGGCCTGGACGATGAACCCGTCCTCCGCGGGCATGGGCAGGTCGGTGGGCAGGTAGAGCAGCGACTGGCGCTCGAAGTCGAAGGGGGAGGCGAGCAGCTGCTCCCGTACCTCCACCTCGGACCAGGCCATGTCCGGCTCCTGCTCACGGGACGGCGGCGAGAGCCCGACGCGTTGGCGGAAGAAGCCGAGGGCGCTGTCGGCGCGGTCGCTGCCATCCACGGCCAGGGTGGCGGAGGTGAAGATCTGCGGCATCGGCTGGGCCAGCAGGGTGCGGGCCAGGGCGGGGCCCACCTCCACCGGGGCGGCGTGCAGGCTCATGCTGCGCGGGTGCCGCTCCATCCACAGGATGGTGCGCTCGTCCAGGGGCTCGGCGAAGCTGGTGAAGGTGTCGCGCAGCCGGGCCACGCGGCGGCCGAGGTGGGCGATCTCCTCGTCGGCGCCCGCCTTGCGCTTGAGGAAGGAGGCGGCCGCCTCGAGGGCCGCGTCGAGGCCGTGGTACGCCCGCACCAGGCCCGGGCTGGCCAGGGGCGGCTCCATCAGGCGCAGGCGGCGTCCCGGCACCCCCTGACCTGCAGCCTCCGCGCCGCCGGCGGCGTGAAGCTGAGCCCGCAGCAGGTGGAACAGGTCCTGCCCCCGCTCCTCGACGGCGTCCATCAGGCGGCGGGCGTCACCGTCGCTGCTCAGGGCAGCGGGGCGCAGCACGTCCCGGCACATGGCGGCCACCATGGCGCTGGAGGCGTGGCTGCCGAAGAAGGAGGTGGCCACCGCCTCCACCTGGTGCGCCTCGTCGATGATCAGCGCCTCGTAGGGCGGGATCACGGCCGCGTCGGGGTAGGCATCGCGCAGCGCGAGGTCGGCGAACAGCAGGTGGTGGTTGACCACGATGATGCGCGCCTCGGCGGCGCGGCGGCGCATGCCGGTGACGAAGCAATCCTCGTAGAAGGGGCACCGCCCGCCCAGCCTGGAGTCCACGGTGGGGCTCACGTCGGACCACAGGGGATCTCGGTCGGGCAGCCCCGGCAGCTCGGCGCGGTCGCCGGTTTCGGTGGCCTCTGCCCATGCGAGCAGCCGCTCCAGCAGCTCGTCCTGCACGAGGCTGCCCGTGCGCCGCACCTGCTGCAGCTTGCGCAGGCACAGGTAGTTGCC
Source organism: uncultured Myxococcales bacterium (assembly GCA_964511535.1). Lineage (GTDB taxonomy): Bacteria > Myxococcota_A > Polyangia > CAZCFB01 > CAZCFB01. Next base: position 26,077 of record CAZEFW010000058.1, read on the forward strand.
GATCCCCTTCATCACGGCCACCGGCACCTCGAGCCCCATGAGCTCCAGCAGCTGGGGCAGGTCCTTCTGGACGATCTGGTCCTGCAGGGTCCGGGTGCCCGTGGAGATCACCACCGGCACCTCGGCCAGCAGCGCCGGCACCAGGTAGGCCAGGGTCTTGCCCGTGCCGGTGCCCGCCTCCACCACCAGGCGCGCCCCGTCGGCCATGGCCCGGTCCACGGCGAGGGCCATCTCCAGCTGGGCGACCCGGGGCTCGTAGCCAGGCAGGCCACGGGCGACGGCGCCGTCGGGGCCTAGGATCTCTTGGATGATGCGGGACATGGAAATGCCAGAATGCCAGATTGCCAAGGCGCCGGAATGCCAGAATTGGATGGTCGCGTAATGGTTGTGCTTTGGGAGGGCAGAAGTTAGACCTAAGGCTCGTAATCGGTTGACGAGGAGATATCCAATGCGTGGATTTGTTCGCCTGAGTGCTGTGTGTATTGCCGTCCTGGCCCTTTCATTGGGCGCCGGCTGCAAGAAGAATGACAAGAAGGCCGCGGCGGTGGCTGCCGCGCGCAAGGCGGCCAAGAAGGTGCCGCTGCCCAAGGAGCTGGTGGGCTACGTCGGGCTGCGCAGCCCGGGCAAGACCATCGACCAGGGCCTGGCCTACACCCAGAAGTTCGCCGCGCTCCCCTTCACCCGGGACTCGCTGCTCGACATGCTGGCCCAGCAGGTCCAGCTGCCGCGGGGCATCATGGCGGCGGTGGACGTCGAGGGCACGTTCTGGCTGCTCGGCCTGGACGAGAACCAGCTCGACAGCGGCGACCCGTCGGTGGTTGTGCTGCCCATCAAGTCGAAGAAGCAGTTCGAGGCGGCGCTGGACAAGCGCATGAAGAAGGGCAAGGCCGACGGCGACCTGGTGACCTACGAGCCGAAGCCGGGGCAGCTCGGCATGCAGAAGGTGGCCCTGGTGATCAAGGAGAAGGTGGCCTACTTCCCCTCCAGCAAGAAGGCGCTGGAGGTGACCCGCGCCTTCATCGAGGGCGGGCTGGCGAACATGAAGCCGGCCCACGACATCGAGGTCCATGTCCTGATGGAGCAGATCATCAAGGCCCAGGGCGACAAGCTGGACCAGGAGATCGCCAAGGCCATGGCGGAGATGAAGAGCAACGTGGCGAAGGCGCAGCAGGGCAAGAAGTCGATCATCGATCAGAAGCACATGACCGCGGCCACCGAGAAGACCGTCGGGCGCTGGGTGGAGTACCTCAAGAGCACCCGCGACCTGGTGCTGGCCGTGGACATCAGCGGCGAGCAGATCAGCGTGCGGGGCATGGCCGAGGCGATCCCCGGCGGCGCGCTGGCCAAGGTGGTCAAGCGCCAGCGCACCGGGGACTTCGTCGCTCTCGACCGCCTGCCCGCCAGCAGCTGGCTGGTCATGGCTGACCACGGCAACCCCGAGGCAGTGGAGGAGAACGCGGGGACGTCTAAGCCGATCATCGACGCCATGTTCAAGGACGCTCCGGGAGAGGTGGGCAAGAAGATGGCCGCGTTGTTCACCAAGCTGGCCACCATGTCCACCGGCGACTTCACCACCGCCTTTCACCGGGCCCCCTCCGGCGCCGGGCTGCTGATCTCCGCAGTGGGCACCATGAAGGACTCGTCCAAGGCCAAGGAGGCGGTGGACGAGGCCATCGCCGCCATCGGGGTCTGGATCAAGGCCGAGATGAAGAAGCAGGGCGAGGAGCTGCCCAAGGGCCTCTCCCTCAAGCAGGATGACTTCTCCCACAAGGGCGCCACCGGCACCATGCTCAAGCTCTCCATCCCCGACATCCCGGGCAAGGCCAAGGAGATGGCCATGCTCAAGAGCCTGGCCGGTGTGCCGCTGTCCATGGGCTGGGCGTTCAGCAAGGAGGAGATGTACTTCTCGGCGGGCAAGAGCGCCGAGGCGCAGCTCAAGCTGCTGGTGGAGGGCAAGGTCGAGGGGGCGAGCCTGGCCAAGAAGAAGGACTTCGTCCAGGCCACCAAGACCGGCAGCAACCGCGTGGGCCTGGTCTACCTGTCGCTGGTGGACCTGCTGCGCTGGTTCAAGGGCACCGAGGTGGAGAAGATGATGCCGCCCATGATGCGCGGCGATCTCAAGGACCCGCCCGCCTCACCGTCCCTCGACTGGGGCGTGGACGACGACCGCACCAGCTTCGACATGGCCTTCCACCTGCCGGCCTCGCACTTCCTGACCTTCAAGCCGATGCTGGAGATGCTGATGAAGTCCGGCGGCCTGCCCGCCGAGGCCCTGTTCGGCGGCAAGGGGCTGTAGCCTCCACAGCCGTCAACTGGCGACGGTTAGCTGTTAACAGTTGACGGTTGACGGTTGATAGGCGAAATCGCCGACCCCCGCCTTACCCCTCGCCGTCCTCCCGCTCCTCGTCGCAGAACTTCATGTAGTCCTGCGTGAACACCGGGTCGTCGGCCTCGTCGATGAGCGGCGGCTCGCCACGCTGCGGCGGGGCGGGATCTTCTTCGGTGGGGAAGAGCAGGGACTGTTGGGCGTCGTCGCGCCCGGAGGGCTTTACCATTTCTTCTTCTTCTTCTTGGAGCCCCCCATCCACTGGGTGACCCGGCGCATGCGCTCCTGGATCACCGAGCTGTCCGGTTCCATGTCCAGGGCGAACTTGTAGTTCAGCGAGGCCGAGGCGAGATCGCCCTCCCGCTCCGCCTTGAGGCCGATGACGAAGAAGCGGCGCGCGTTGTGATCCTTGATCTGGTTCTCCGGCAGCGGTCCCCCGGCCGCCTTCTTCTCCTTGCGCACCAGCCGCAGCTCGCCCTCCTGGAGCATGGCGTCATACTCCTGGCGGTTGTCCGGATCCATCAGCACCCGGTACCCCTCGCTGACGCGCTTGTAGATCACGTACAGCTTCTTGCGCAGGTCGCTGTCCTCGCTGGTGTGGTGGCGGTCCGGGTGCATGGACAGCGCCATGCGATGGAACATGGCCCGGATCTGATCAGCGGTGGCGTTGGGCTGCAGGTTGAGCAGCTCGTAGTAGCTGTACTGGTTTAGGTCCCGATGAATCTGCTCGATGCGGGCCTTGAACTGTTCTTGATCCACAAATCGAGATTATCCAAGGCGACCGCTTCAATCAACAGATAGCGCCTAACAGATCAATATCCCTGGTATTTGAAGGCCACCGGATTGAGCTGAAAGAAGTAGAAACCGAACAACAACAGGAACACCACCACCACCAGGACGATCATCAGCGCGGTCTGCTTTTTCTTTTTCTGTTCGGCCATCGGCTCAAAGCCCCTTGAGGGCGGCCACGATGTTCCGCTGCACCTCGGAGGTGCCGGAGTAGAGGGTGGCCGCCGTGGCGTCCCTCAGCTCGCGTTCCAGCTCGTACTCCACCATGTAGCCGTAGCCGCCGTGCACCTGCACCGCATCGCGGCAGCAGCGCAGGTACGCCTCGGAGACCGCCAGCTTGGCCCGCGCCGACTCGGCCATGGCCATGCCGCGCTTCCCCTTGAGCCACGCGGCGTGGTACAGCGCCAGCCGCGCTTGCTCATGGCGCAGGTCCATCTCCACCACCTTGTGGGCCACGCTCTGGTGCTTGCCAAGGGGGGTGTCACCCGTCTTGCGCGTGCGTGCGTGCTCCACGCAGCGCTCCACCAGCCGCCGGGTGGCGCCCAGGGGCGGCGCCATGATGAACAGGCGCTCGAACTCCATGCTCATGTTGAACACCATGGAGCCCGAGCCCTCCCGGCCCACCAGGTTCTCGGCGGGGACCTCGCACCCGTCGAAGAAGATCTCGGCCATGGGGCTGGTGCGCAGGCCCATCTTCTCCAGCGGCTTGCTCACGGTCAGCCCGGGGGTGTCCTTCTCCACCACGAAGCAGCTGATGCCCGCGAAGCCGGCCTTGCCGCCGGTGCGGGCGTAGACGATGAACAGGTCGGCCACCGGGGCGTTGGTCACGAAGGTCTTCTGGCCGTCGAGCACGTACCGGTCCTGCTCCTTGACCGCGGCGGTGCGCAGGGCGTAGGCGTCGGAGCCGGTGTCCGGCTCGGTCATGCCGTTGGCCGCGATGAGCTCGCCCGAGGCCATGCCGCGCAGCCAGCGCGCCTTCTGCGCGTCGGTGCCGAACCGCAGCAGCGGCACGGTGCAGGCCCACAGGTGGGCTCCCACCGAAAAGACGAGCCCGTTGTCGCGGCCGCCGTAGCCCACGCCCTCGAGGATGGCCGCCACCTCCAGCGGACCGTGCCCGCCGCCGCCCAGCTCCGCGGGGGTCATCAGCCCCTGCAGCCCGAAGTCCGCGCACGCCTGCCACAGCTCACGGGAAAAGGCATGGTCCCGGTCTCGCTCGATCACCCCGTCGCGCAGCCGCTCCGAGGCGAACTTCACCGCCGCGTCGAACAGCTCCTGTTGTTGATCCGTGAAGCCAAAGTCCATGGGGCATTCCTTGACCGCCCGCTGCAAACGAGCCAGTCAACGCTCAACCGTCAACAGTTAACTGTTAACTGTTAACTGTTGACGGTTAGCAGCTTGCCTTCAATTGTCGCAGCACCGCCACCCGCTCAGCTATTTCAACCCGATCAGGTGCAGCGCCAGGTCCCCCACCTCCTTCATCTCTAGCACGAAGAAGACGAAGCCGAAGCCGAAGTAGCTCGCCGACAGGAAGGTGCTGATGGGGCGGACCTCCTTCTCGGCCATCATCTGGCTCAGCCCCTTGTTCTTTTTCTTCAGGTCCTGGAAATAGGTCCAGACCATCATGCCGACGCCGTGGTAGCAGCCCAGCGTGAAGAACCGCCACGACCCCTCGTGCCACACCATGAACACCACGAAGGTGAGCAGCACGCCGGTGTACATCTTCAGCTTGCTGGCCCGCACGGCGAAGAAGGGGAAGAAGAAGTAGTCGCGGATGAAGCTGTAGACCGAGATGTGCCAGTTGCGCCACATCTCGGCCAGGTTCGGCTTGAAGTAGGGGAGGTTGAAGTTCTCCATGACCTTGTAGCCGAACAGCCGCGAGACGCCGAGGGCCAGGTCGGTGTAGCCGGAGAAGTCCATGTACACCTGCCACGCCAGGCCGTACAGCGCGGCCCAGGTGGTGCTTATGCCGTGGGTCAGCGGGCTCTTGAGCACCGGCAACACCAGCTTGCCCAGCGGGTCGGCGGCGAGGAACTTCTTGAGCAGCCCGGAGACGATGCGGAACAGGCCGTAGTTGATGTCGTTGACGTCGAAGCGCTTCTGCGCCTCGGTCTGCTTGTGGAACGCGGGGAAGCGCTCCACCGGCCCGGAGAGGAAGGTGGGGAAGAACAGCACGTAGCTGCCGAAGTCCACGAAGCCGCTGTCAGGCGCGCGGCCGCGGTAGCGCTCCACGGTGTAGTGGATCATGCGGAACACCACGTAGCTCAGCCCCAGGGGCATGGCCAGCCGGGGGATGGTGCCCTCTATGATCGGCGCCATGTCCATCCGGGCCCACATGGATGTCCCGAAGTCCACCAGCTGGTTGAAGTACTTGAACGTGCAAAGGCTGCCCACCAGCCAGATCAGCATCAGCCGGAACACCTGCGGGCGCTGGTCCCCGTCGCCCGCCAGGTAGCGGCCCGCGCGGTGCACCAGCGCCAGGTTCAGCAGGAAGAAGATCACCGCCTGCCACGAGAAGAACGCGGCGAAGGCGAGGCTGGCCAGCAGCAGGAAGCCGCTGCGCGCCCGGGCCGGGATGACCCAGAACAGGATCACCAGCACCGGCAGCGCGGCGGCGAACTGGAGGATCGTCTCCATCGTCGTCGTCGCCTATTCGGTGGCCGGCAGGTCCGAAGCGTGCTTCTCGATCAGGGCCTCGGTCTCCTCCTGGCTCGGCGCGCCGAGCACGTGGATCTCGGCCGACTGCTCCTGCTCGGTCTCCATGTCCATGGCGCTCACCTGCAGGATGCCGTCGGTGTCGATCTCGAAAGTCACCTCCACCTGCACCTCGCCGCGGGGGGCGGGGGGCAGGTTGTCGAGCACCAGCTCACCGAGGGCCTGGTTCTCGTCGAAGCGGCGCGACTCCCCCTGGCAGACCTGGATGCGCACCTGGGTCTGGTGGTCCTGGCTGGTGACGAAGCGGCGGGTCTGCTCCACCGGGATCTGGGCGTTGCGATCGATGATCACCTCGGTGTAGCCGCCCACCACCGCGATGCCCAGGGCGCGCGGGGTGACGTCCAGCAGCACCGAGTCGACCCCCGCCTCCATGCCGGGCATGCGCAGCAGCGCGGCGGCCTGGATGGCGGCGCCCACCGACACCACCTCGTCCGGGTTGATGTCCGCGCGGGCCGCCTTGCCGAAGTACCCCTCCACGCTCTCGCGCACCAGGGGCATCTTGGTGGTGCCGCCCACCAGCACCACCTCGTCCACCAGGGTCACGTCGATGTTGGCCAGGCCGAGGGCCTCGTCGCAGATCAGAAACGAGTTCTGCACCAGCTCCTTGGCCATGCTGTTGAGGCGATCGCGGGTGAGCGAGAAGGCCAGATCCAGCGGCTGGCCCCCCGGGCCGAACGCCACCTGCTGCACCTGCACCTGGGCCTTGGGGCGCTGGGAGAGCTGGCGCTTGACCTGCTCGCCCACCTGGCGCAGGCGCGCCAGGGCCGACACGTTGCCGCTCAGGTCGATGCGCGTCTGGCGCAGGAAGAGCTGGGCCATGTAGTCCACCAGCTTCTCGTCGATGTCGTCGCCGCCGAGGAAGGAGTCGCCCGCCGTGCTCAGCACCTCGAACACGCGGTCGGCCAGCTTCAGGATGGTGGTGTCGAAGGTGCCGCCGCCGAAGTCGTAGATCGCCAGGGTGGTGTTGAGCCCCTGGCCGTAGCCGTAGGCCAGCGCCGCGGCGGTGGGCTCGTTGAGGATGCGCAGCACGTTGAGGCCCGCGATGCGGCCGGCGGCCTTGGTGGCCTCGCGCTGGGCGTCGTTGAAGTTGGCAGGCACCGTGATCACCGCGTGCTCCACCGGCTGGCCCAGGTACTGCTCGGCCAGCTTCTTGACGTGGCGCAGGATGAAGGCCGACATCTCGGAGATGGTGTACAGCTTGCCGCGTGAGCGCACCATCGGCTGCTGGTGCTCTCCCTCCTCGATGCGGTAGGGCGCGCGCCGGATGGCGGCCTGCACCGACTCGTGGCGGAAGGTGCGTCCGATGAGTCGCTTGACCGAGTAGATTGTGTTGGACGGGTCGATCACGCGGCGGCGCACCGCCTCCTGCCCCACGAGGATGTCTCCCTTGGGGTGGATGGAGACCACCGAGGGGTGGACTTTGCGGCCCTCGCGGTCCGGGATGACGTGAGCCTTGTTGCCATGCACCACCGAGACCACGGTGTTGGACGTGCCAAGGTCGATGCCGACAGCGATTTTGCTCATGAATTCACCTCTGGTTTGGTGTGACGATATTACCGGACATATAGGGTGAGGCAAGTAATGGCGGCGGCTTGTCCCCTGCGCCCCGGCAGCCCTATTATGAGCAGCGGGTATTTTGGTGGAAAAGCGCAAGGACCTCAGCGGCGCCGTGCTGCACGACACCTACCGCCTCGTGCGCAAGATGGCGCAGGGCGGCATGGGTGAGCTGTACGAGGCCGAGCACGCGCGGCTGTCCGGCAAGCGCTACGCGGTCAAGCTGTTGCTGGGCGAGGTGGCGGACCTTCCCGACATGTACGCCCGGTTCCGGCGCGAGGCGGAGATCACCTCTGCACTGGGGCACGACAACATCGTGGAGGTGCTCGACTTTTACGAGACCGACGACGGGCGCCCGTTCATGGTGATGGAGTACCTGCAGGGGGAGGACCTGGCCTGCCTGCTGGAGCGGCAAGGACGGCTCCAGCCCCCCGAGGTGGTGGCCCTGGCGCAGCAGGTGGGCGACGCTCTGGCTGCCGCCCACGCCCGGGGCGTGGTGCACCGGGACATGAAGCCGGAGAACATCTACATGGTGCCGGCGCAGCAGGGTGACATGCCCTGGCGGGCCAAGGTGCTCGACTTCGGCATCTCCAAGATCCGCGACTCCCGCAGCGTGGTGACCATGGACCGGGCCGTGCTCGGCACGCCGTACTACATGTCGCCCGAGCAGGCCGAGGGGTCGGTGGGGGACATCGACGCCGCCACCGACATCTTCGCGCTGGGTACCATCTGCTACTACAGCCTCACCGGGCGGCTGCCATTCGACGCGCCCACCATGCCCGGGGTGATCTACAAGATCTGCCACCACGAGCCGCAGCCGCCCAGCGAGTTGATCCCGGGGCTGCCGGCGGAGGTGGACGCGGTCATCGCCCGGGCGCTGGCCAAGAAGAAGGCGGACCGGTGGCCCACGGTGCAGGCCTTCGTCTCGGCCCTGGCCGAGGCGCTGCAGGGCGCGGCGGTGCAAAGGCCGGCGCCCATCACGGCGCGAGGGCTGGGGGACATCCCGGCCCCGGCCCCGGCCCCGGCCCCTGCGGCCACCCGCGAGGCCACCACCCTGTCACGCTCGGCAGGCGAGCAGCTGGCCGCCGCGCCGAGGCGGGGCGTGGGGCCGGTGAAGATCGCCGGCGCCGCGGCCCTGGCGCTGGTGCTGGCGGCGGCGGGCTGGGCGCTCTTCGCAGCCGGCGGGGAGGAGCCCCCGGCGCCCGACCCGGTGGCCGCCGCGGCGGCGCTGATGCAGGACGAGCCGGTCGCGGAGGCGCCGACTGACGCGGGGCTGATGGAGGCGCCGCCGGACATCGCCCGCGTTGACAGCGCGCCCGACGCTGGACTAGACAGGGGCAAGCCAGACCGGCAGCTCAGGCCCAGGCCGATGCGGCGGCCGGCGAGGAGGAAGCGGCCCAGCTTCCAGCGGCGCAGCAAGCCGCGCGGCGGCGGGTCAAAGGACAATGCCCGGGATCGGTACGAGAGTCTGTAGCCTGCTGTTGCTGGCCCTGCTCATGGGCTGGCCTGGCCACGCCTCTGCGGGGGGTGACCGGCAGCGCGCCTCGAGGCTGCTGCGCAAGGGCAACGAGCTTCACGACAGCGGCCGCTACGCCGAGGCCCTCGCGACCTACCGCGAGGCTTACGCCCTGTATCCGAGCCACAAGCTGCACTACAACTGCGCGCTGACCTACGAGGCCATGGGCCTCCATGTGCAGGCGGCGCGCAGCATCGAGCGCTTCCTGGCGCGGGCCGGGGGCAGCACCCCCGCCAAGATCTTGAAGCGCGCCACGAGCCTGCGCAGGCGCCTGTGGCGACGGCTGGGCGCGGTGGAGGTGCGCTGTTCTCTGCCGGGCGCCGAGGTGGCCCTGGACGGCCGCCGCCAGGGGGTCACGCCGCTGTCGCAGCGGATCTTCGCCCGGCCAGGCCCGCGCCGGCTCTCGGTGACGCTTGAGGGATACCGTGACTTCGTCCTGGACATGCAGATCCGGCCAGGGCGCAGCGAGGTGGTGGACGTGCAGCTGCAGCCCGCGAGCCGCCAGCACCTGGCCACCGAGGGGTGGGGGCGTCGGCACTGGGCCTACACCACGGCCGGGGCCGGGGGCGCCGTGCTGCTCACCTCGCTGATCCTGTACGGCGTGGGCGGCAGCAAGGGGAGCGCGGCCCACGATCGCTACCAGCAGGCCGCCGACGCCGAGGAGTTCAAGAAGCAGCGCGAGGCGGTGCTCGACGCGCGGGACATGCTGGCCGCGGGGCATGTGCTGCTCGGGGCCGCGCTGGTGGCCGGCGGCGTGGCGACCTACCTGCTGCTCACCGACGAGCAGCCTGCGCCGGTGCAGGTGGGCATCGCCCCGACACCGTCCGGGGGCGGCGTGAGCCTGGGGATCCCCTTTGGGAGGAGGCCGTGATGGCGAGGTGGTTGTGCATCTTGCTCTGTCTGTGCGCCTTCGGGGCCGGCGGCTGCCCCTGGCCGCTGGACCACCCGGACGATCCGTACCGCTGCGCCGAGCCGTGCGGCGAGGGCAAGGTGTGCCGCTACGGCACATGCGTGGTGCGCGGCGACGGGGGCGGCGGCAAGAAGGACAGGGGGGCGACCTACCTCGACGGCGGCGGCGGACAGTGCCAGAAGAACTGGACCAAGTGTGCGCCCAACAACGTGCTGCAGTTCTGCGAGGACGGCACCATCTACCAGCGGGCGTGCAAGGGCTGGTGCGAGAACTTCAACCAGACGCCCCTGGGCTGCCAGTGGGTGCAGGCCCGCAAGCGCAACGAGTGTGTCTGTCGCAAGAAGGACTCGGGCGGGGTGGACGCGCCCAAGGACTTCGGCGTGGACGCGCCGGCCGACGATGGCGAGGTCTGAGCCGGCTCAGATGTACCCCGCCAGCCAGTAGGCCACCCAGCCCGCGTACTCGTGCAGCGCCGCGTTTGAGCGCAGCAGCGTCTGGGGCTTGGGCACCCAGGCGCCGGGGCCGCTGCCGGTGCGCAGGAAGTCAACGGGCCAGGGGATCACCTCGAGGCCCTGCTTGCGGAAGCAGGCCACCGAGCGGGGCATGTGGGCCGCGGAGGTGACCAACAGGTAAGGCCCGGGTACGCCGGCCAGGATGCGCTTGCTGTTCACCGCGTTTTCGTGAGTGTTGCGGGCGTCTCGATCCACCCGCAGGCGCTGCTGCGGGAAGCCGAGCTCCTTGGTCAGGTCGCCCAGGGCGTCGGCCTCGCGGAACTGGCTGGACAGCAGCGCGCTGGAGCCGGCGGTGATGAGCAGCAGGGCCCCGGGGCGCCGGCTCGCCAGCCGCAGGGCCTCCACGTAGCGGTCGGCCGAGGCGGCCATCTCCATGCGGCCTTGCCCTTTCTCGACGCGGCTCGCCACGCCGCCGAGCATGATCACCGCCCCCACGCGTTCGGGCAGGGCGGCCGGGCGCTCGTGCGCCGTCTCCAGCGGGTAGAGCAACAGGTTGGCCGTGGGGCCGAAGGCGAACAGGGCGACCCAGCACGCGGCGGCGATGACCAGCGCGCGGCGCAGGCGGGGCGCCCGGCGGACCAGCCGCAGCAGCCCGGCCACCACCAGAAGGAACATGCCCAGGTAGAACGGCTCGATGAGCAGCCCGACGGTCTTGGAGATCAGGAAGAACATGCTCGCAGAGTATCAGGGCGAAGTAGTCGAGGTGTGCGGCGGTCGAGGCGAAGACGCCCTATACCTCGTGGTGTTCGTCCTGCACGGTCTTGTCCAGGGCGGCGAGGTCGGCGTCGACCATGTCGTGCACCAGCTCCTTGAATGAGACCTTCGGCACCCAGCCCAGCTTCTCCCTGGCCTTGGTGGGGTCGCCCTTGAGCTCGTCCACCTCTGCCGGGCGGAAGTAGCGCTGGTCGATCTCCACGTACTTCTCCCAGTCGAGGTCGAGGTAGGTGAAGGCCTCCTGCAGGAACTCGCGCACCGAGTGCATCTCGCCGGTGGCCACGCAGTAGTCGTCGGGCTCGTCCTGCTGCAGCATGAGCCACATGGCCTCCACGTAGTCCTTGGCGTGGCCCCAGTCGCGCTGAGCGTCCAGGTTGCCCAGGTAGAGCTTGTCCTGCAGGCCGCGCTTGATGCGCGCCACCGCGCGGGTGATCTTGCGCGTGACGAAGGTCTCGCCCCGGCGCGGCGACTCGTGGTTGAACAGGATGCCGTTGGACGCGTGGATGCCGTAGGACTCGCGGTAGTTCACCGTGATCCAGAATCCGAACACCTTGGCGCAGGCGTAGGGCGAGCGCGGGTAGAACGGGGTGGTCTCGCGCTGGGGCACCTCGCGCACCATGCCGTACATCTCCGAGGAGGAGGCCTGGTAAAAGCGGGTCTTCAGCCCGGTGTCCCTGATCGCCTCCAGCAGGCGCAGGGTGCCGAGGCCCACCACGTCGGCGGTGTACTCCGGGATGTCGAACGAGACGCGCACGTGGGACTGGGCGCCCAGGTTGTAGATCTCGTCGGGCTGCACGTCGCGCAGGATCTTGTTGAGCGAGGAGGCGTCGGACAGGTCGCCGTAGACCAGCCGGAAGCGGTAGTCCTGCTCGTGGGGATCCTGGTAGATGTGATTGACCCGCTCGGTGTTGAAGGTGCTCGCCCGGCGGATGATGCCGTACACCTCGTACCCCTTCTCCAGCAGCAGATCGGCGAGATAGGCCCCGTCCTGGCCAGTGGTCCCTGTAATGAGCGCGCGTTTGGACACCTGAACACCTCCTGATTTGCGAGTCTTACCGGGTTAGTTACGCGCAAAGCCAGATCGGTTCAAGGGGGCTGTCATAAAACCGTCACAAGTTCTCCGCTGATCCGCCTCTGCATGGCGACGGGCGCGCCACCCCGGGCCGTCACTGTGGGGTTATGGCGATCAGGACGAACATCAGGCTGATGGAGGCGGCGGCGCTGCTGGCGCTGGGGGCGCACTTCCACGGGGCGTTGCGCTGGATCGGCCGCACCTGGCAGGAGGCGACCTACGAGTCGTGGGGCGTGCTGGCCCTGCTGATGATGGTGCCGCTTCTGCTGCGGCTGCCCGCGCGGCGGGAGGCGCCGTCGGTGCCGCACCTGACTGGCGCCGCCGGGCTCTGCCTGCTGGACCTGGCCCTGACGCCGCTGTCGCTCAACATGCTCTCTGCGCTGCTGGCGTTGCTGAGCCTGCACCTGTGCGTGGTGGCGTTCCGGCGCTACGAGGGCAGCTGGCTGCTGCAGCGGCAGCTGTGGCTGGCCCTGCTCTGCCTGCCAGCGGTGTACTGGGCCAACGTGCTGTTCGGCTACCACTTGCAAGGCATGGCCAGCGAACTGGCGGCTCGTGGGATGTGGCTCTACGGCATCCCGGCCAGGGTCCAGGGCACGGTGATCACCACCCCCGGCGCGGTGCTGGCGGTGGACACCAGCTGCTCCGGGCTGAAGCTGCTGTACAGCGGGGTGCTGTTCGGCGTGATGGCCACGCCCGGGCCGCGGCGCGGCCTGTGGGCGGTGCTGCTGTTCTGGGGGGCGCTGCTGCCGCTGCTGCTGGCGGCCAACGTGGCCCGGGTGCTCAGCCTGGCCATGGGGCACCTGGCCCTGGGCCGGCCGGTGGGGGATGTCCCGCACCAGGCCATCGGGCTGGTGATCTTCGCCATGGTGTGCGGGGTGATGCTGGCGTTGCTGTCCCGCACGCGCCGGCGGCCCGCTCTCTGCACTGCTGAGGTGGGCGCATGAGGCGGCAACTCTCGAGGCATGGGCGCTGGCTGCTTGTGGGCGCGATCTTGCTCTGCGCCGCGGCGCGGCCGGCCGCGCGATCTTCGGCGGCCTCGGCGGTCGTGGCGGCGGACCGGGCAGGGCCCGCGCTGCCGGCGACGCTGCTGGGCCGCCCCGGGCGCGCGCTGGAGCGCGACGCCTCGGAGGCGCTGCTGGCCATGGTGCCGGGGGTGCGGCTGGAGCGCCGGGCTTACGGCGAGACGGCCGCGGCCCTGGTCACGGCCCGGGGGCTGCGCGAGAACCACCCGCCCGCCGTGTGCCTCAAGGCGGGCGGCTTCGAGCTGGTGGAGCGCACCGAGGAGCATGGGCAGGGCCACTGCGTGGTCCACCTGGAGGTGCGCAAGGGGGGGACCCGCAGCCATCACTTCTATACCTACCTCGCCCACGGCGCTGACGGGGCTGTGTCGGCCGGCAGCTGCGATTTCTGGCGGCAGGTGGCCTCGGCGGCGTGGCGCCGGCTCACCGGGCGCCCCGGCGCCTGGAGCACCTTGCAGGTCATGGACCGGGACGCGGGCCAGGCGAGGGCCGCGCTTCACGAGCTGATCAGGAGGAACCGATGAACGCAGACCAGGCGGCGCCCCCGGCGCCCAGACAAGGCGACATGCCGGACCACCCGTTCCGCGCATCGCCCTGGTACGACCCGACCCTGGAGCACCAGCCCTGCGCCTGCCCCGAGTGCGAGGCCAAGCGGCAGCGTCAGACCCGGCCGTGGAAGCTCACCGCGAAGACCGCGCTGGTGGTGTGCGGCGGCGTGCTGCTGCCCATCGCCTCGGTGGTGACCAACCACGCCCTCGGCATGGACGGAGAGCATGTGGTGCAGCTCGGGGTCGCGGGGACCGTGGCCATCGCGGTGTCGATCCTCACCACCCTGGCCCACTTGATCTGGTCGCCCGTGCGGCGTGACCTGCAGACCGGGCGGCCGGTGTACTGCCCACCGCAGCGCACCTGGGCCCGGGCCGCGCTCTTCATCGCCGCGCTGCTGGGCTGCCTCACCTGGGGCTACCTGGCGCTGCTCTTTCTGCCCCTGATGCCGATCTCGTTCATCGCCATCATCTTCATGGGCCTCGGCCTGTGCGGGCTGTGCCCCTACGGCGCCCTGGCGATCCACGTGATCCAGGTGGTGCGGGGTTACCGCGGCCTGCGGGCGCGTCTGCCGCGGCGGCCGGTGGTGGCGCTGATGCTCTGCTGCCTGCTGCTGCCGCCGGCGGCCCTGGCCTCGGCGGGGATCCACAACCACCTGGCGCGCCAGAGCCTGAACCGGCGCATCGACGCGGTGGGCAAGCTGGCGCCCAACAGCGTGGCGCGCATGCAGGCGTTCGCCGGCCTGCGCGGGCTGGAGGGGCACATCGTGGACCGCTACCTGCTCAGCGACACCCTCGAGGAGCAGGCCCTGCTGGCAGAGGCCCACCTGCGCCTGACCGACGAGCCGATCCACGGCGCCGTGCGGGCCCGTTACAGCCGGGGCAAACGCGCGCTCATTCGACCCTGGTGGTTCCTGGACGGGGACGATCCCCTGCAGGGCCGCGGGTTCTGGAGGTTCTGATGATCTTCAATAAAACCACCCTCCGTCTCATCTGGCCGCTGCTGGCCCTCTACGCGCTGCTGGCGCCGGCCGACGCCGCGGCCCAGCGGCTCGGCCTGTGGCCCGACGGCGGCACCGCCCTGCCGCTGGTGCGCCACGACGTGCAGGTCAACATCAACCACCCCGTGGCCGAGACCGTGGTGACCCAGGAGTTCGACAACACCCACACCTTCGACCTGGAGGCCACCTTCTACTACCCGGTGCCGGCCGGCGCCACGGTGGCGGGCATGGCCCTGTGGGTCAAGGGCGAGCGCCGCGAGGCGCGCATGCTGGAGCGACAGAAAGCCCGGGAGATCTACGACGGCATCGTGCGCAAGAACCGCGACCCGGCCCTGCTGGAGCGCGTGGACGGCAACATGTTCAAGATCCGCATCTTCCCGGTGCTGGCGCGCACGCGCACCCGGGTGGAGGTGCGCTTCGTGCAGCCGGTGGCCGGCGGCGCCAACGGGCGCTACAGCCTGACCCTGCGCAAGCCCCCCGGCGCCACCATCCATGCCCTGCGGCTGGGGGTGCAGCTCAACGCGCCCTTCGCGCTGTCGGGCGTGCGACTCAGCGGTTACCCGGCCGGCTTCCGGCAGCAGGGCCAGGGGCTGGCCATGGCGCGGCGGGCGTCGGTGCGCTCCTTTACCCGCGACATCACCCTGTCCTACGGGGCCAGCGGCGGAAAACGGACCGCGGCCATGGCGGCGGTGCGCAAGGGCGGCGAGCAGCTGGTGGTGGCCGAGATCCCGTCGCGGCCGCGGCAGGCCGGGGTCCGGCGGGTGGCCGTGCTGGTGGACGTCTCGAAGACCATGCGGCCGCACCTGCCGGCGGCGCGGAAGCTGACGCGGCACCTGCTGGACAGCCTGGACGACGGCGACCGGGCCGCGGTGGTGCCCTTCGATCTGCTGCCGCGCGGGTCGGCCAGGCTGGCGCCGCTGGGGCTGCAGACCCGGGCGCGGCTGGCCAGCGCCCTGGACGGGCTGAGCGGCGACCGGGGCACCGCCTTCGTGCCGGCGTTTCGCGCGGCGCTGGACGCCGGCGCGCGCCACATCATCTGCATCACCGACGGGGGCAGCCGCTACCATCAGGCCGAGCTGGAGGCGCTGCTGAGGCTGCTGTGGGACTCGCCCCATGTCACCGTGTCGATGATCCGGCCGGAGGGCATGGTCCAGGCGGAGGTCGCCGCGGCGCCCGCGACCAGGGGCGCGGTGAGCGCCCAGGGCCACAACGCCGACGCGGCCCAGGACCTGGCTCGCTCCTCGGGCGGGCTGTTCCACGCGCTGGGCAGCGAGAGCGATCTGGTCTCTCTGGCCGACCGCCTGGTGGGGGTGCCCCGGCGGGTGGCCGCCACTCTGCCCGATGACACCGGCGAGGTGCAGGTGCTGTCCCGGGACGCGGGCCGGCTGCTGCTGGCCCTGCGCCTGCCGCTGGCGTCCGCCACCGCCACCGTGCGGCTCCACGCGGAGCAGCCGTGGGATCTGCCCCTGGATCTGCGGCGCGCCACCACCGGCGTTCGCGGGGCCGGGGCGCTGGTGGCCTCGGCGTCCATCTCCGCGCTGATGCGCAAGATCAAGCTGGTGGGCGAGGAGCCGGCCCTGCGGGAATCCATCGTCAAGCTGTCCAAGGACCACATGGTGCTGTCGGAGTACACCGCGCTGCTGGCCACCGAGACCGACGCCCAGTACAACAACCCCACCTCGGGCCGCAAGTGGCAGCGGCAGACCCCTGGCTTCGGCGACGATCTGCCCTCCACCTCCTTCGGCTCCACCCCCGAGCCTCACGAGATCATGCTCATCGGCCTGGCCATGCTGGCGCTGATGGCCGCGCGCAAGAAGGGCTGGCTCGGCGCCGGCTGACCCATCCCGGGTCCGGGGCTGCACACAACCGGTTGCAGTCGGGGTGTTTCCCCCCACCTGTCTGGGGTGAAATGCCAATGATTTCCTGACAAATAGCCCCCTCTGGATCCGGCCCGGCCATTGCATTTTCCTGGAAGCAACACCAGCCAGGAGAAACCATGACGCGCCGCGCCAGAATCCTCAGCCCAGTTGCCGCAAGCCTGCTCTGTCTCGTGGTGGCCGCCTGCTCGTCAGACATCGGAGGCTACGAGGATGAGCGTCCGCAGGTGCCGCAGGCGGATCCGGAAGAGGGGGAGGGCGAGGAGTTTTCAGCGTTCACTTACTACAACCTGCCCATGGGCGCGTGGGTCAAGGTGTGCAACGTCAACTACGGCCTGAACAACCGCTCCGGTCCCGGCACCGGCTACATGGTGCTGCGCGTGCTGCAGAAGGGCACCATGGTGCGCACCATCAAGAAGAGCGGCAACTGGTACCGCGTGGAGACCCAGGGCAAGGTGGGCTGGTCCTACGGCAAGTACCTGTGCAAAACCAGCTCGTCCTCACCGAGCCCGGGTGGCGGCGGCAGCAGCAGCTGCCACAAGGGGAGCAAGTTCGGCTGGTCCTACTGCAGCAATTCCTGCCGCTGCGACGTGGGCGAGGGCGACTGCGACACCGACAGCGAGTGCAAGCCCGGGCTCAAGTGCGCGCACAACGTGGGCGCCAGCTACGGCGTGACCAACACCGTAGACGTCTGCATGAAGCCCTCATCCTCGCCGCCCAAGCCGCCCAAGCCGTCGCAGCCCTCGCCGGGCGGCAGCGGCAAGATCAACGTCAGCCGGTCGGGGATCATCGCGGCGAGCAAGTCCTTCGTGGGCTTCTCTTACTGGTGGGGCGGCGCGAAGCTCAAGCCGTACGGCAAGGACCACGGCAAGTGCCACAGCCCGACCTACGGCGGCCACTCCGGCTCCTGGGGCGCTGACTGCTCCGGGTTCGCGGCCAAGGTGTGGCAGCTGCCCAACGCCATGCCCTTCGAGTCCAACAAGCACCCCTACTCCACCTACCACTTCTACAATAACAAGTCGTACTGGTCGCACATCTCCCGCAGCTCGGCAAAGGAGGCCGACGCCATGGTCTACCGCTCCGGATCCGGCGGCCACATCGTCATCTACGCCGGCGGGAGCACCTGGGGAAAAGCCTGGACCTACGAGGCCCGCGGCTGCTCCTACGGCGTGGTCTACAACCTGCGCACCCTCTCCTCCTCCTACCGAGCCCGCCGCCGCTCCGGCATCTAAAATGTCATATAGGGGGGTCAGACCCCTACACTTGACATTTTATTTCGCGGAAACATTGTCAAAATCCCGAACAACAAAATGTCATATAGGGGGGTCAGACCCCTACACTTGACATTTTATTTTTGGGGCTGGTCAGGGCAGATCGGGGCGCTTGGTGTCGGCGATGTCGCGGTGGGACAGGTACCAATCGACGGTCTTGCGCAGGCCCTGCTCGAAGGGGGTAGGGGCCACGAAGCCGAAGCTTTCGCGCGCCCGGGTGGTGTCGAGGCAGCGGCGGGGCTGGCCGTTGGGCTTGGAGGTGTCCCAGACGATGTCGCCGTCGTAGCCGCAGGCGTCCTTGATCAACCCCGCCAGGTCCTTGATGGTGATCTCGCCGCCGGTGCCGAGGTTGACCGGATCGCTGTCGTCGTAGCGCTCGGCGGCCATGAAGATCCCCTCGGCGCAGTCCTCCACGTAGAGGAACTCGCGGGTGGGGCTGCCGTCGCCCCACAGGGTGATGTGGTCGGCCCCCGCCTCCCTGGCCTCCACGCACTTGCGGATCACCGCCGGGATGACATGGGACGAGCCGGGGTCGAAGTTGTCCCACGGGCCGTAAAGGTTGACCGGGAAGAGCACCACCGAGTTGTACCCGTACTGCTGCCGGTAGGCCTGGGACTGCACCAGCAGCATCTTCTTCGCCAGGCCGTATGGCGCGTTGGTCTCCTCGGGGTAGCCGTCCCAGATGTCGTCCTCGGCGAAGGGGATCTTCGCGAACTTCGGGTAGGCGCAGATGGTGCCCAGGGCCACGAACTTGGCCAGCCCCCGGCGCCAGCCCTCGTGCATCAGCTGCACACCCATCATCAGGTTGTCGTAGAAGAAGGAGCCCGGGTTCTCCCGGTTGGCGCCGATGCCGCCCACCTTGGCCGCCAGGTGCACAACCAGGTCAGGGCGCCCCTCGTCGTACATGCGCGCGACATCCCCCGGCTGCACCAGGTCGAACTCCTCGATGAGCGGCACGAACACCTCGGCCCCGACGCGCTCGAACCGTTCAACCACGAAGCGCCCCAGAAAACCGGCCCCGCCGGTCACCGTGACGCGCTTTCCCTCGAGGGGTGATGCCATGCGAATCTCCCTGATCGTTGGCTCCAACGATAGCGCCGGGCAGGGGCTGTCACAAGGAGTGCCTGTGTTATATTGCGCGCCTTAAACAGCATGACCCGGGTGGAAACTTGACTGCCAAAAAGCGACCAAAGAACTTTCAGGTCTGGGTCGACTCCGATCTGTGCGACGGCTGCGGCGTTTGCATCTTCTTCTGCAAGCCCGAGGTGTTTCGGCTGAGTCCGGAGCTGAGCCGCCGCGGGGTCTTCCCCGCCATCCCCGAGAACATGACGGCGTGCAACAACTGCCGCCTCTGCGAGCTGGGCTGCCCCCAGCTGGCCATCGCCATCGTCCCCGACGAAGACGACGCGGCCGAGGGAGGTGAGGCATGAGCCAGCGCGCGAAGTACCTCAAGCGGTTCGACGGCACCACGGCCTTCGTGCTGGGCGACGTGGCTTCGGCCATGGGCGCCGTGTACGCCGGCTGCGACTTTTTCGGCGGCTACCCCATCACCCCCGCCTCCGAGGTGGCCGAGGTGATGGCCAACGAGCTGCCCAAGGTGGGCGGCTACTACGTCCAGTTCGAGGACGAGATCGCCAGCATCTCGGCGGTGGTGGGCGCGGTGTGGGGCGGCGCCAGGGGCATGACCGCGACGTCGGGCCCGGGCTTCTCCCTGATGCAGGAGGCCATCGGCTACGGCTGCATGACCGAGACGCCGTGCGTCATCGTGGACGTGCAGCGCTCCGGCCCGTCCACGGGGCAGGCCACCAAGCCTGCCCAGGGCGACCTGATGCAGGCGCGCTGGGGCACCCACGGCGACCACGAGATCATCGCCCTGGCGCCCTGGTCGGTGCAGGAGTGCTTCGACCTGACCGTGGACGCCTTCCGGCTGGCCGAGCAGTACCGCACCCCGGTGATCCTGCTCACCGACGGCGCCATCGGTCACATCCGCGAGCCGCTCAGGTACCCGGAGTTCAGCGAGGAGATGATCGCCCCGCGCCCCCGGGCGGCCGAGGGCGACCTCTCGTTCGGCGGCTCCACGGTGCCGCCCATGGCCCAGCTCGGCGACAAGCTGGACGTGCACATCACCGGCTCGACACACAAGCCCAACGGCATCCGCGACGTGGAGACCAAGGCGGTGCACGAGGAGCTGGTGCTGCGCCTGGTGGACAAGATCGAGTCAGCCCGCCAGGAGCTGACCAACCTCGACGTGCGCCACATGGACGGCGCGCGCGTGGCGGTGGTCTCCTTCGGCTGCGCGGCGCGCCCGGCGCTGGGCGCGGTGGAGGCGGCCCGGGCCGCTGGCAAGCCGGTGGGCTTCATCCGGCTCGTCGGGTGCTGGCCCTTCCCGGGGCCCACCATCAAGGAGCTGCTCGCCGACGTGGACATGGTGCTGGTGCCCGAGATGAACCTGGGCCAGCTGAACCGCGAGATCGAGCGCTTCGTCAGCTGCCCGGTGATCCCGCTGTCCAAGATCGGCGGCGTGGCCCACTCCGTGGACGAGATCCACGCCAGGGTGATGGAGGTGATGGCATGAGCGACGCCATGGGAAAGACCCCCGTGCAAAACCCGCTGCGCCGCTTCGTGCGCCCCGGGTTGATGCCGACGATCTTCTGCACCGGCTGCGGCGGCGGCACGGTGCTCAACTGTTTCTGCCGGGCGGTTGACGAGCTGGAGCTGTCTCCCAAGGAGATGGTGATGGTCACCGGCATCGGCTGCTCGTCGTGGATCCCGTCGCCGTACTTTCTGGCCGACACCCTGCACACCACCCACGGCCGGGCCATCGCCTTCGCCTCGGGCGTGCGCGTGATGCGCCCCGATCGCAAGGTAGTGGTCATCGCCGGCGACGGCGACATCAGCGGCATCGGCGGCAACCACCTGATCCACGCCGCGCGGCGCAACATCGACCTGACCGTGCTGATGGTCAACAACTCCATCTACGGCATGACCGGCGGGCAGGTGGCCCCCACCACGCCCCCTGACGTGCGCACCACCACCACGCCCCACGGCAACGCCGAGCCGGCGTTCAACGTGGCGGATCTGGTCAAGGCGGCGGGCGGCACCTTCGTGGCACGCTGGACCACCTACCAGGTGTTCAACCTGGTCAAGTCGTTCAAGGCGGCGCTGAACCACAAGGGCTTCTCCTTTGTTGAGATCATCGGCCAGTGCACCACCTCGTACGGCAAGGCGGTGGGCAAGCGCAACGCGTCGGACTTCCTGGCCGAGTACAAGGCCAAGTCGGTGCGCCTGAGCAAGGCGAAGGACATGACCGAGGAGGAGCTGAAGGACAGGATCGTGGTGGGCACGCTGCGAGACACCGAGGAGCCGGAGTTCTGCGAGCGGCTCTACGCCCAGGCCGACCGCGTGGGCGCCGAGGCGCTGCGCAAGGGAGGTGCCCGATGAGCGCGACCACTGCCATCCGCTTCGCCGGCTTCGGCGGTCAGGGCATCGTCAAGCTGGGAGAGATCTACGGCGCCGCCGCGGTCACCGCCGGCAAGAACGCGCTGCAGAACCAGTCGTACGGGTCGTCCGCACGGGGCGGGCTGTGCACCGCCGACGTGACGGTGGCCGAGGGCGAGATCCTCGACATCGAACCGGAGCAGGTGGACGTGCTGGTGGCCCTGAGCCAGGACAGCTTCAACGCCTACCGCTCCATGCTCAAGCCGGGCGGCCTGCTCATCACCGAGGCCGAGCTGGTGGAGCCGCCCACCGACTTCGACGGCGTGGTCAACGAGATCGCCGCCACCAGCATCGCGGCCAAGGACCTGGGCCGGCGCATCGTCACCAACATGGTGGTGCTGGGCTACTTCTGCGCCAAGAGCCAGGTGGTGGACCGGGAGAGCCTGGAGAAGACCATCACCGAAAACGTGCCCAGGGGCACCGAGGACCTGAACCTCAAGGCATTCGGCCTGGGCTGGGATCAGGCTTAGCACGAGAGATTCGCTTTTCTCCCGTCGCCGCGCTCGCCCCTGAAGCCCCGGGCTGCGTTGCTCGTTGGTCACTGGCCAAGGCTTAGCACGAGAGATTCGCTTTTCTCCCGTCGCCGCGCTCGCCCCTGAAGCCCCGGGCTGCGTTGCTCGTTGGTCGCTGGCCTCCAGCCAGCTCCCTTCTCGCGCCTTGCCCGGGACTCCAGTTGCTTCGCGCGGCTCGGTCCGAAAAGGCGAATCTCTCGTGCTTGCGCCTGCGCCGCAGGACCCCCCTTCTCCTGAGTTGCTTCGCGTGGCTCGGTCCGAAAAGGCGAATCTCTCGTGCTTGCGCCTGCGCCGCAGGACCCCCCTTCTCCTCTCGCGCGGCTCGGTCCGAAAAGGCGAATCTCTCGTGCTTGCGCCTGGGCCCGAGCGAACCGGTTTTTTTCCGTCGCCCGGCATGGCCCCTGCGGCCCCTTGCTGCGTTGCTCGTCTTTCACTGGCCTCCAGCCAGCTCC
>CAZEFW010000059.1:0-47266 GCA_964511535.1 uncultured Myxococcales bacterium
GGCGGGGGCGGGATCGGGATCGGGATCGGGATCGGGATCGGGGTCGGGGTCGGGGTCGGGGTTGGGGCCCTCAGTCGAGGAGCTTGACGAGCTTCTTTGGCATCAGGGCTTTGTAGCTCTCAATTATCCACTGCTCCAGTGTCGCGGCGTCGGGGTGGTCGTCTGGCTGGAAGCGCAGGGTGACCCAGCCATGCTTGCCCGGGGACACCTGCGGATCATCCATGGCCGCGGCGTCGGCGTAGGAGTCGGTCAGCTTGAGCATGCCGTAGATGTGGTCCGGCTTTTCGCCCAGGTAGAAGAAGGCCTTCTTGCCTGCTCGAAAGGCCCGGTTCACGCAGGATGTGCCCTCGGTCGCCTCGGGCAGGGCCATGGCGACGTCGCGCAGGCGGCGGCAGATGGCGTTGGCGTAGATCTCGACGGCCATGGTGACGCTCCTCTTCTCAATCGGTTCAGGGGCTGGCAGCTGCGGCCAGCCGGGAGCCGCGGGCCTGCTTCATTCCCCTGTCACGTCCCATGAAGCGGCGCAACCGCTGGCGCATGCGGCCCACCTTGACTTTGATCTTGCGCCGGGCCCTGCGGGTCTTGTGGGCCACCTTCTTCTTGATCCTGCCGCCCGCCACGTAGAGGAAGTCGCGGTGCTCGAAGGCCATGCGGGCGGTGGTCAGGGCCACGAAGCCGCCCAGGGTCCAGGGGGTGGCGATGGCGCAGGCCGACGCGGCCCAGCAGGCGCCGCCGCCGATGTCCAGGCTGCCCAGGATGATGCGCTCCTTGACCCTGCCCTTGATGCCCTGGCCCAGCCGCCAGACGCCCACGCCGGCCTGCAGCGCGCCGCCTGCCACGCCCAGCGCCTTGGAGGCCGGGGCGAGCCAGCCGTACTTGCCTTGCAGGGCCATGCCCATGGTGGTCACGCCCTGCATGCTCCAGGCCACGCCGTGCAGCGCCTCGGCCTTCTTCTTGGCGTTCTCGGCGTGGCGGAAGTTCTGCACCGAGACATAGCCCAGCCCGATGGAGCCGATGCCGATGAACGGCCCGCCGAGGGGACCCGCGGCCCGGTACAGGTTGAAGATGCCGCCGGAACTGCCCACCAGCAGGCCGGAGGTCGAGAGGGTCTGCAGCTGGGTCCGGGCCAGGCGGATCTTCTTGGCCTGCTTGCTGATGAGCTTGACCTGCTCCTTGGTCTTTCTGTAGGTGCGGCGGGTGGCCTGGATCGGGTGGCGGATGATGCGCTTGAGCCGCTGTCCCCGGGGCAGCTGCTTGTAGCGCTGGGCCGCCAGCGCCCGGCCCGCAGCGGCCTGGGAGAAGCCCCGGTCCCCGGCCAGCGCCGCTGCCGGGAGCAGCAGGGCTGTGAGGACCAGGAGCATGACCGCGGTGCGCATGGCCTGCAGTTTTGCAAACTCCATGCCTTTTGGCGGAGTTTTGAAATCATTTGGGTTTTTGGAGTCCCTGGGCGGCAAGTCGAGTTGCCGGTTGAGCCCACAGCCGTCGAGAACGCGAATGAAAGCGAGACGAAACACCGGTGCGGTGGGGCCGCAACCCTCAACCATCAGCGGTCAACTGTGAACAGATCGCGGCTGAAACCAGCCGCCTTTTCAGCCCTCGCCGTCCTGCTTTTTGGCCCGCGCCGCCTGCTTCTCCGGGTTGTAGAAGCAGACATCGCAGCAGCCGCCCAGATCGCACAGGCCCAGGGGGCGCAGGCAGGTGTCTTCGTCCTCGGCGGGGCGCAAGTCCTTGACGTTGACGTAGACGGGCTTGGCTGCGGCCTGGATATCGTTCTTCGGCATGGTGTCGCCGAGGGTACCACATGTTATTTTCAGTGGTCCCGTTCAACGCCGAGGAGGAACGCATGCTGGAAAAGGTGGACCTGGACCTTGCCCTGCCCAGGGCGAAATACAAAGAGATCTTCAAGGAGCTGCAGCTGGAGCTGAACCGCCTGCAGCGGGAGACCAAGGAGGCCGGCATCCCGCTGGTGGTGGTCTTCGAGGGCTGGGAGGCGGCGGGCAAGGGGACCTGCATCAACAGGCTGGTGCAGCGGCTCGATCCGCGCGGGTTCAAGGTGCACCCGATCTCGGAGCCAACCGAGGACGAGCGGCTGCGCCCTTACCCGTGGCGCTTCGCCATCCGCATGCCGGCCCGCGGGCGCATGGCCATCTTCGACCGCTCCTGGTACGGCCGGGTGCTGGTCAAGCGGGTGGAGGGGCTGGAGCCCGAGGCTGCCTGGCGGCGAGCGTACGACCAGATCCTGCAGTTCGAGCGGCAGCACGCCGACGACGGGGCGGTGATCGTCAAGTTCTGGCTCCACATTCACAAGAAGGAGCAGAAGCGGCGCTTCAAGAAGATCCGCAAGGACCCCTCGCTGGCGTGGAAGGTGGGCAAGGCCGAGGAGCGCGAGCACCGCAAGTATGACAAGTACGCAGCGGCGGTGGAGGAGATGCTTGAGCGCACCTCCACGGCGTTCGCGCCCTGGACGGTGGTGGAGGCCACCTGCGGCCGGTACGCCCGGGTCAAGGTGCTCGAGACCATCATCGACGCCCTGCGCCAGGGGCTGGACCGGGCGCGCAGCAGCAAGGTGGCCGTGGTCGCTGGCGGCGAATCGGCGGAAGCCGAGAGCGAGGCCTCCGCCGCAGAGCGGGTCACCCGCGCCGACACCCTTCTCGACCGCGTGGACCTGAGCCAAAAGCTGGATCGCGAGGAGTATCGCGCGCGGCTCAAGCCTCTGCAGCGCCGCCTGCGTCAGCTGGAGCACGAGATGTTCCTCAAGCGCCTGCCGGCGGTGGCGCTCTACGAGGGCTGGGACGCCGCAGGCAAGGGCGGCAACATCAAGCGCCTGGTGAGCCGGCTCGACCCGCGCGGCTACGAGGTGATCCCCATCGCCGCCCCGAGCAAGGAGGAGCTGGCGCACCACTACCTGTGGCGGTTCTGGCGACAGATCCCCAAGGCGGGTCACCTGACCATCTTCGACCGCTCGTGGTACGGGCGGGTGATGGTGGAGCGGGTGGAGGGGTTCTGCAGCGAGCAGGAGTGGCGGCGGGCGTACCAGGAGATCAACGAGTTCGAGCGGCTGGTGGCGGCCTACGGCACGGTGATGGTCAAGTTCTGGATTCACATCAGCCAGGACGAGCAGCTGCGGCGGTTCAAGGAGCGGGAGGTCACCTCGCACAAGCGCTGGAAGCTCACCGACGAGGACTGGCGCAACCGGGAGAAGTACCCGGCCTACAGGGAGGCGGTGGTGGAGATGATCCAGCGCACCAGCACCACCTACGCGCCGTGGACCATCATCGCCGGCGACGACAAGTACTTCGCCCGGGTGCAGGCCCTGGAGACGGTGGTGTCCCGCCTGGAGGAGGCGCTCGAGGGCTGAAGTTATTGTGAGCGGGGCGACCTTCACAGTACCCTCGGACCCTCGGTGAACCATGCAACGCCACGACCTCAGTGACGCGAGGGCTCCCGGCCCAGCACCCGGCGGCTCCTGCCCGGTGACCGGGCTCTCCATTGTCCGCGAGCCCCACTGGCAGGACATGCCGCTCGGGTCGCGGTACAGCGCCAGCTTCGCCGTCATCGGTGGCCGGATCCTGTACAGCGCGCCCCGGGGCAACGCGGGCAACTGGGGCGTGCCGCGGTTCATGGAGATGCGGGAGAAGGTCCTGCGCGAGGCCGGGCTGTGGCGCGAGCCTCACGTGGAGATCAAGGACTACGGCGAGGTGCCAGAGGACCACCCGCGGTTCGGGCGGGTTCAGTTCACCCTGGCCATGGCCGCCGAGGATCGCCGCGGGCACCTCAAGGGCTTCTACGCGTTTAACGGCCCGGCCAGCTTCGGCAGGATCCTGCGCGTGGCCAAGCGGCTGGTGCGTCACCGCGGGATCCCTGCGGATTTCGTGCCCGACTACGAGGCGGCGGTGCTGCACGCCGTGGACCGGCTGGGGCAGCTGGACTTGCGCGTGTCCAGCGCGTGGCAGCATGAGCTGCTGTCCCGGGACGCCTGGAGCCTCGACCTGCACGGCCTGTACGCGCGCGCCGGCGTCATCGGGCGGGACATCCTGTACGCCGAGCTGCGGGGAAAGCTGCAGGTGCGGCAGGTGGACCGGGTCCACCGGCTGGGGCAGCTGGCCCTGACCGAGCCGGGGCGGTTCCCCGACGGGCAGGCGTACCGCGTCTTCAACCTGGCGCAGCTGGAGGGGGTGAGCTGGCGGGCGCGGCGGCGGTGGCTCGCGCTGGTGCGGGAGCAGCAGGCGCGCGTGTCATGCCCGCTGGTGGTGATGGTGGGCGCCAGCCGCATCCTGGGGGCGGCGGCGCGCATGAGCCGGCCCATCTTCACCGGTCCCGTTGCGCTGGCCGTGGACATGGACCACGCCCTGGAGCTGATCCTGGACCACCGGGTCAACAGCGCCATGGCCCGGCGGCGCGAGCGGGACGGGTGGCGGGTCCCGAGGGTGTTCTCCGAGGAGCAGGTGCGGAAGCAGTCGGATGACCTGCTCGACTATGTCGGGGCCATCAACTGGGACCTGCCGGGGCTGGAGCAGCCGCCCTGCGGACCGGAGCACCCGCTGCACGGGCTCTACGAGGCGGTGGCGGTGATCAAGCATGACTTCGACGCCATGGTGAAGGAGCGAGAGGAGATGCAGGCGCGAGTCTACCGGGCGGCCAAGGTGGCGTCCCTCGGCACCCTGGCGGCGGGCTTCGCGCACGAGCTGAACAACCCGCTCACCGCGGTGCTCGGCTTCGCCCAGCGCATCCAGGAGGTGAGCCAGGAGGAGAAGTCGAGGAAGTTCGCGGCGGTGATCGAGCGGGCGGCGCGGCGCATGTCGGGCGTGGTGAGCAAGCTCGGGGAGTACAGCCGGGAGAGCGATGCGGTGGCGGTGACGCCCACGGATCTCAACGAGGCGGTGGAGCGGGTGATGGAGCTGTTGGGGCCTGTGCTGAAGCGGCAGCGCGTGGCGGTCACCCTCGACCTCGAGCAGGGCTTGCCGCCCGTGCTGGCCGACCCGGGCCACCTTCAGAGCGTGGTGCAGAACCTGCTGACCAACGCCCGGGATGCCCTGGTGGCCGCCGGGCAGAGCAATTCTGGGAACATCAAAATCAGGAGCTGGAGCTCACCTGGCTGGAGCATGTTGGCGGTGGAGGACGACGGGCCCGGCATGCCGGAGGAAGTGATGGAGCAGGCGTTCGATCCGTTCTTTACAACCAAGGAGGTGGGCAAGGGGACCGGGCTCGGGCTGTACGTGGTGCACCGCATCGTGGACCAGTACAACGGCAACCTCACCCTGCAGTCGGACGCAGAGCAGGGCACCCGGGTGGAGATCCAGTTCCCCTCCCAGGAGGACCGGCCTTGACGGGGCGTCGGCTCGTGGCCATGGCGCTTGGGCTGGTCCTGGCCAGCGGCTGCCCCGGCGGGGGCACAAAGCGGGAGGGCAGCACCGCGAAGCCGCGGGTGGCGCCGACCCCTGCGGCCAACGCGCTGTACGTGCCGCCGGAGAGCGTGGACTTCAAGGCCAACGCGGCCCTGGTGAAGCGGCTCACGGGGAGCGCCCACGGCTACTTCCGCTTCGTCAACCCGCGCTTCTGCCGCGAGGTGTGCCGCCGGTTCAAGGACGCGGTGCGCACCATGCCGGCGCTCAATCTGCACGGCGACCCGCACCTCGAGCAGTACGCCGTGACGAGCCTGGGCAGGGGGCTCACAGACTTCGACGACTCCACCTCGGGGCCGGGCATCGTGGACCTGGTGCGCTTCGGCGTGTCGGTGCGGCTGGCTTGCCGGCAGCGCGGCTGGCAGGCGGAGACGGAGCGCGCGATGGACGCGTTCCTGGAAGGGTACCGGGCGGGCCTGCGAGACCCGGACAAGCAGAGCGCCGAGCCGCCCATGGCGGCGCGTATCCGGGCTGCGTTCAGGCGGGACCAGCAGGGGTTCTACCGCTGGGTCGAGTCGCTGATGAAGCCCCTGACCGTGGACCGCGCCGCGCTGGTGCAGGCCATGGGGCAGTACGCCGCCGAGGTGCACCGCCAGCAGCCGGAGCTGCCCGAGGGGTTCTTCACGGTCAAGAAGCTGGGCAGCCTGCAGCAGGGCGTGGGCAGCGCCCTGGACGAGAAGTACCTGCTGCGCGTGGAGGGGCCCACGGCGGCGGCGGACGACGACGTGGTGCTCGAGGCCAAGGAGGTGCGCCCGCCCAGCGGCGCCTCATGCGTGGAGCGCAGCGATCAGGACCCGTTCCGCATCATGGTGGTGCAAGCGCGGCTGGCCTACCGGCCCTACAGGTACCTCGGCTACATGCGCCGCGGTGGTCGCATGCTGTGGGTGCACGAATGGATGGAGCTGTACAAGCAGCTCGCCCTGCACAAGCCCAAGTACCTGGCCAGCGCCGACGACCTGGTGGCGGTGGCGCGGGACGTGGGCCAGCAGCTCGGACGTGGGCACACCAACCAGGTGGCGGCGCCCCTGGGCCCGCAGCTGCGGCGTCGCCAGCTGGAGCTGGTCAAGCAGCTGGAGCCGCGCATCAAGCAAACCGTGCTCGACCTGGAGCAGCTGACCCTGGCCGCCTGGCGCCGCTTCAAGCGAGACCTGAAGCCCCCAAATTGAGGGGACGCTTTTCAGAAGTTCACAACCTCAGAGGTTCAAGACAAACGTCCTCAAAGCCAAGTCCCGGCATTCTGGCATTCTGGCATTCTGGCATCCTGGCAATCTGGCATTCGGCGGCCGCAGGCCGCCGCTACCCCCCGTCTTTGACCAGCTTGCTGATGGCCTTGAAGTGCGCGTGGTCCTTGGTGCGCGCCCACTCGAACGCCAGGCTCTCGAAGTTGGTGATGATGGCGCCGCACTGGCGGAAGCGCTCCAGCGCCGCCTCGTGGTACTCGGGGATGCGCCCGCCTGTGGCGTCCTGAAGCACCACCACGCGGTAGCCGCGGCGCAGCAGCTCGAGGGCTGTCTGCTGCACGCAGATGTGGGTCTCGATGCCGCAGATCACCACATCGAGGGGGCGGTCCGGCTCGCCGGGGCCGCGCGTGGACCCCACCCGATCCGACAGGGTGGTCAGCGCCTGGACGAAGCCGCCGTCGCCGCAGCAGCCGAAGCTCGTCTTCTTGATCAGGTGAGTGTCAGTCTCGAGGTGCTCGAACCGGTCCAGCAGATCCGGATCGGTGCCACCAAGCCCTTCCGGGTACTGCTCGGTCAAGATCACCGGCACCTTGAACAGATCGGCCAGCCGCAGCAGCTGGCCCGCCCGCGCCTTGACCGCGTCATGGTTGAACGCGAGGTTGAAGATCTTGCCCTGCAGGTCGATGACGAGCAGGACGCTGTTGGAGGCTTCGCACAGGTTGGTCAGGTAGGTCGAGTCCATGACCACCTGTTTAGCACCATCGGGGACTCACCGCATGGCGTCCTGGCAAATTCCGGCCGGCCCACGGGCCACCACCTGGCTCCCCCCCGGTTCTTCGGACAGCGCCGTGAGCAGCCCGAAGGAGCCCACCAGAAAAAGGGTCGCCAGGGCCACGGTACACAGGATTCTCAGCATCAGACACCTCCAGGAGATTTTCCGCTCCGTGCTCACGGTTAGATCTCTTTGCACCCCATGTGCCAGGCATGTCCAATCCGAACTTCCGCAGGAATTCCGGCCCCTGATGCCACATTCCCGGCACAGAGGCCCCCAGCGCGTTGCCAGTTTGTCTCGAAAAGAGCATTGGCTCTGCCACCTTGGCCTGAGAGCCCCACCCTGGTGGCCTCAATGAACCAACAATGTGGCATTGATGTGACACCTTCAGGGGCCGTCTTTTCATGGGTTGACGGTGCTGCAATGGCGCTGCTAGCACCTTGATGGGTCCCGTTCCCAATACCCTTCTGGAGTCGGATGAAACCTCCGATCCTCATTCTGCGAGCCGCAGGAACCAATCGTGAAGGAGAGGCCGCGTGGGCCTGCGAACTCGCCGGCGGCGATGCGCAGGTTGTCCATGTCGGCCAACTCATCGAGGGCGCCGTCGCCCTGAACGACTACCGCATGCTGGTGCTGCCTGGTGGGTTCTCCTTCGGGGATGACCTGGGCGCCGGTAAGCTGTGGGCCACGCTCCTGCGCCACCGCGTGGGCGACCAGTTGACGGCGTTCATCGCGGCCGGGCGACCGGTGCTCGGCATCTGCAACGGCTTCCAGGTGCTGGTCAAGACCGGGCTGCTTCCCGGGCTCCAGGCCGCCGCCGCGCCGCCGCGCCAGTCGGTGACGCTGACGCGCAACAGCCATGGCGCCTTCGAGTGCCGCTGGGTCCACCTGCGGCCGGAGCCACAGAGCCCGTGCATCTTCACGCGCGGCCTCGACGAGCTGGTCTACTGCCCCGTGGCCCACGGCGAGGGCCGCCTCGTGGCGCGAGACGCGGAGCACCTGGCCGATCTGGAGCGCCGCGGGCTGGTGGCCCTGCGCTACGTGGATCGCGACGGCGAGCGCGCCGGCTACCCGGCCAACCCCAACGGATCAGACGCTGACATCGCTGGCCTCTGCAACCCGTCGGGCAACGTCCTCGGCTTGATGCCTCACCCCGAGGACCATCTCATCCCGGAGCAGCACCCGCGCTCGAGTCGGGGCGAAGGCGGCGAGCTCGGGCTCGCCCTGATCCGGAACGGAGTGATCCATGCCGGACAACTCTAATGTAGTGGCCGTCGTCGGCGCCCAGTGGGGCGACGAGGGCAAGGGCCGGGTGGTGGACTACCTGGCCAGCGACGCGAAGGTGGTGGTGCGCTACCAGGGCGGCGACAACGCCGGCCACATGGTGGTCAACGAGCACGGCACCTTCCACAACCACATCATGCCCTCGGGCATCTTCTCCGACGCCATCTGCATCGTGGGCACCGGCACCGTGATCAACCCGGAGACGCTGCTGGAGGAGATGGAGAAGATCACCGCCGCCGACATCTCGGTGGACAACCTGCGCATCAGCGAGCGGGCCCATCTGATCATGCCGTACCACCGGCTGCTCGACGGCCTGGAAGAGGCCCAGCGCAAGGGGGACGCCAAGATCGGCACCACCAAGCGCGGCGTGGGGCCGGCCTACACGGACAAGGCGGCGCGCCACAACCTGCGGGTGGGCGACCTGGTGCGGCCCGACTTCCTGCGCGAGCGGCTGGAGAACGCCCTGCCGCGCACCAACCGCACCTTGCAGGTCATGGGCCGCGAGGCGCTGGAGCTGGAGCCGCTGCTGGAGCGCTGCCTCGGGTGGGGCGAGCAGCTGAAGCCCTATATCGCTGACACGCTGCCCATCATCCGCGACGCGGTGTTGGCAGGGGACAAGGTGCTGCTGGAGGGGCAGCTCGGGGTGATGCGTGACCTCGACTGGGGCATCTATCCCTATGTCACCTCGTCCAACCCGCTCAGCGGCGGCATCTCCCACGGCGCCGGCATCCCGCCGCGCTACATCGGCAGCGTCATCGGCGTGGTCAAGGCCTACTCCACCGCGGTGGGCGCTGGCCCGTTCCCGTGCGAGCTGCACGACGCGGACGGCCAGCAGCTGCGCGACGTGGGCAAGGAGTACGGCACCACCACCGGGCGCCCGCGCCGCTGCGGCTGGTTCGACGGCGTGGCGATCCAGTACGCGTCCTGGCTCGACGGCTTCACGGGCATCGCGGTGACCAAGCTCGACGTGCTCGACGACTTCGAGCAGGTCAAGATCTGCACCGGCTACGAGGTGGACGGCGAGGTGACGAACTCCATGCCGCTGACCCCGGACCTGGACCGGGCCCGGCCGATCTACGAGACCTGGCCCGGCTGGATGGAGCCCACGACCCACGTGCGCTCCTGGAAGGATCTGCCCAAGAAGGCCCGCGCTTACCTGCATCGGATCACGGAGATCACCGGCGCCCCCATAGCCTATGTCTCGGTGGGGCCGGAGCGTTCACAGATGGTGGAGATGTAGCCGCCAGACCGTCGGACACGCGAGCGAGGAACAGAGCCATGAGCAGCGATAGCTCCCACGAGGCGTACCAGTCTCCCTTTTCCTGGCGCTACGGAACGGCGGAGATGCGCGGGGTCTGGGGCGAGGCGCGCAAGCGTCGCATATGGCGCCGGATCTGGATCGCCCTGGCCGAGGCCCAGCAGGGCGCCGGGCTGGTGAGCGCCGAGCAGGTTGCGGACCTCGAGGCCCACGCCGAGGAGGTGGACCTGGAGCGCGCCCGGGAGATCGAGGCCGAGATCCACCATGACCTGATGAGCGAGGTGCGCACCTTCGCCGAACAGTGCCCGGTGGGCGGCGGGATCATCCACCTCGGGGCGACATCCATGGACGTGGTGGACAACGCCGACGCCCTGCGCCTGCGCGAGGCCCTGGAGCTCGTCGCCGCCCGGCTGGACGCCCTGCTGGCGGTGGTGGCCGACCAGGTTGCGGCCCTGGCCGACGTGCCGACCCTCGGCTTCACTCACTTGCAGCCCGCCGAGCCCACCACCATGGGGTACCGCATGGCGCAGGTGCTTCAGGACCTGCGCTGGGACCGGGAGCAGCTGGCCCATGCCCGCGCGGGCCTGGTGGGCAAGGGGATCAAGGGCGCCGTGGGCACCAGCGCCTCCTACGGGCTGCTGCTGGAGGGCACCGACCTGACCCCCGCCGAGCTGGAGCGCGCGGTGATGGACAGCCTGCAGCTTCGCCCGGCCGAGGTGGCGACCCAGACCTACCCGCGCAAGCAGGACTACTTCGTGCTGTCGGCCCTGGCCGGCATCGGGCAGTCCTGCTACAAGCTCGCCTTCGACCTGCGCCTGCTGCAGTCGCCGCCCTTCGGCGAGTGGGGTGAGCCGTTCGGCGCGCGGCAGGTGGGCTCGAGCGCCATGCCGTTCAAGCGCAACCCCATCGGCGCCGAGAACATCTGCAGCCTGGCCCGCATCCTGGCCGGGATGCCGCGCGTCATGTGGGACAACGCCGCGCACAACCTGCTCGAGCGCACCCTGGACGACTCGGGCAACCGCCGCTCGGTGCTGCCCGAGGCGTTCCTGATCACCGACGAGATCTTGACCCGGGCGACGGGCATCGTGGCCGGCCTGCGCGTGGACCGCGGCGCCGCCGAGCGGGTGCTCGCCACCTTCGGCACCTTCGCCGCCACCGAGCCGCTGATGCTCACCGCCGCCCGCCGGGGGGGCGACCGGCAGGAGCTGCACGAGGTGATCCGCGAGCACGCCATGGCCGCGTGGGACGCCATCCGTGAAGGGAAAGACAACCCGCTGGGCGACACCCTGTGTGGCGACCCGCGGATCACCCGGTGGGTCCCGGAGCAGGAGGCCAGAGGCCTGCTCGACCCGTCGGGCCACCTGGGCGACGCCGCGCAGCGGGCCGCCGCCCTGGCCGCCGCCGTGCGCCAGGAACTGCAACCTTCCAAAGGAGCCTGACAGATGCTGACTGACGACCAGATCCGCGCAGCCCTGCCGCACCGGCTGCTCGACGCCGACCTGCCCAACATGGGCGCCTGCCAGAAAGGCAAGGTGCGCGACGCCTACGTGGTGGGCGGCCAGCGCATCTTGGTGACCACCGACCGCGTGTCGGCCTTCGACCGGGTGGTGGGTACGGTGCCCTTCAAGGGCCAGGTGCTCAACCAGCTCGCCGCCTGGTGGTTCGAGCAGACCTCCGACGTGGTGGGCAACCACATCATCGAGGTGCCCGACCCCAACGTGTCGGTGGCGGCGGACGCCGAGGCGCTGCAGGTGGAGGTCATCGTGCGCGGGTTCATCACCGGCGTGACCTCCACGGCGCTGTGGACCCTGTACGAGCAGGGCGTGGACCGGCCTTACGGCCTGGAGCTGCCCGCCGGCCTGCGGAAGAACGACCCGCTGCCCGAGCCGGTGATCACCCCCACGACCAAGGCCACGGGCGGCGCCCACGACGAGCGCCTCACCTGCGACGAGGTGGTGGAGCACGGGCTGGTGGAGCCGGGCCTGTGGCGGCAGGTGCAGGACGCCGCGCTGGCGGTGTTCAAGAAGGGGCAGGAGGTGGCGCGCAACGCCGGGCTGATCCTGGTGGATACCAAGTACGAGTTCGGCATGATCGACGGCAAGCTGTGCCTCATCGACGAGGTGCACACCCCAGACTCGAGCCGGTACTGGATCACCGAGAGCTACGAGGCGGTACACGGCACCGGCGCCGAGCCGGAGCAGATGGACAAGGAGGTGCTGCGCAAGCACTTCGTGGAGCGGGGGTACCGCGGCGACGGCGAGGCGCCGGCCATGCCGGACGACTTCGTCTGCCTGGTGGCGCGGCGCTACATCGACACTTACGAGCGCCTCACCGGCAAGACCTTCGTGGCCGGCGATCAGCCCGCCGGGCCGCGCATCCTGAACAACCTGTCCCACCTGGTGGGCCCGAGATAGGAGAGGAAGCATGCTCGTACCGATCATCATGGGATCCGGCTCCGACCTGGAGCACGGTCAGTCCATCGCGAAGGCGCTCGAGGGGTTCGGCGTGCCGTCGGTGATCCGGGTGGCGTCGGCCCACAAGGCGACCCGCTACTGCCTCTCGCTGCTGGAGCAGTACGAGGCCGATCCAGAGCCGAAGGTCTACATCACCGTGGCCGGGCGCTCCAACGCCCTGTCGGGCGTGGTGGACGCCAACGTCACGGCGCCGGTCATCGCCTGCCCGCCGTACTCCAGCAAGTTCGGCGGCGCGGACATCTTCTCGTCGCTGCGCATGCCCTCGGGCATCGGGGTGGCCATCGCCCTGGAGCCCAAGTCAGCGGCGCTGCTGGCGGCCAAGATCCTGGCGGTGGGGAACCCGGACCTGAAGGCGCGTATCGCGGAGAAGCAGCAAGGGGCGCTGGACCTGATCACCACAGACGACGCCCGCATCCGGGAACTGTAGGCGGGAATGAGAGAGCCTGACCAGGGGCTGAAAGAGGCATGCGGTGTCTTCGGCATCTGCGCCACCGGCATGGACGCGGCGCGGGCCACTTACTTCGGGCTGTACGCCCTACAGCATCGCGGCCAGGAGAGCGCGGGCATCGCCACCTGCGATCGCAAGATGGCCTACCTGCACCGCGGCATGGGCCTGGTGATGCAGGTGTTCAACGAGCAGAACCTGACCCCCCTGGTGGGCGAGCTGGCCATCGGCCACACTCGCTACTCCACCACCGGCGCCTCGTTCCTGCGCAACTGCCAGCCCTACCTGATCGAGACCATGCACGGGCCCCTGGGCGTGGGGCACAACGGCAACCTGGTCAACGCCCAGGCGCTGCGCCGGGACCTGCTGAAGCGCGGGGTGGGGCTGATCTCCTCGTCGGACAGCGAGGTGATCACTCAGATGCTCGCCGCGCCGCCCCCCGGGGTTGACGAGTCGTCGGGCCCGGACTGGGAGGCGCGCATCTCGGCGTTCATGGCCCAGTCAGAGGCGGCCTACTCCCTGGTGGTGCTCACCCGGGACGCGGTGTTCGGGGTGCGAGATCCCCTGGGGCTGCGGCCGCTGTGCGTGGGCGAGATCACCGGGAACAACGGCGCCTCCGGGTTCGTGGTGGCGTCGGAGTCCTGCGCCCTCGGCACCATCGGCGCCAGGTACCTGCGCGAGGTGGAGCCCGGGGAGATCGTGCGGCTGGACCGGGACGGGCTGCACTCCAGCGTGGGCCGCGCGCCGCAGCGCAAGCGCGCCCTGTGCGTGTTCGAGTATGTCTACTTCGCCCGCCCCGACTCGCTGTTCGACGAGCAGACCGTGCTGCGGGTGCGGCACCGCCTGGGCGAGCAGCTGTGGGAGGAGTCGCCAGTGGAGGCGGACGTGGTGATCGGGGTGCCCGACTCGGCGCGCCCGGCGGCCAACGGCTACGCCGAGGCGG
Organism: uncultured Myxococcales bacterium; assembly: GCA_964511535.1. GTDB lineage: Bacteria > Myxococcota_A > Polyangia > CAZCFB01 > CAZCFB01. Next base: position 13,760 of record CAZEFW010000059.1, read on the forward strand.
CTGGGCTGCCCGTGAGCGAGGGGCTGATCAAGAACCGCTACATCGGGCGCACCTTCATCCAGCCCGACGAGCGCCTGCGAAAGTTCGGCGTCTCGCTCAAGTACAACCCGGTGCCCACCACGCTGGCGGGCAAGCGGGTGGTGCTGGTGGACGACAGCATCGTGCGGGGCAACACGGCCGGCCCGCTGGTGCGCTTGCTGCGCGAGGGCGGCGCGCGCGAGGTGCACCTGCGCATCAGCTCGCCGCCGGTGGCCCACCCCTGCTACATGGGCGTGGATATGCCCACCCGCGGTGAGCTCATCGCCGGGCGCAAGAGCGTGGAGGAGATCCACCGCCACGTGGGCGCCGACTCGCTGGCCTACCTCTCGCTGGAGGGGATGATGAAGGTTGTGCTCGAGCTGCAGCAGGCGGACCCCGGCCACTGCCACGCCTGCTTCAGCGGGCGGTACCCGGTGGAGGTGGACCACCTGGAGAGCGGCGAGGACGCCGACAAGCTGGCGTTCGAGGGGATCTCCGAGGAGTAGCGAGGCGACTCGCCCAAGGGAGCGACGATGAAGGTCCTGGTCATTGGAAGCGGTGGGCGCGAGCACACCATGGCGTGGCGGCTGAGCCGGTCGCCGCGGGTCACCGAGGTGCTGGTGGCGCCGGGCAACGGCGGCACCGCGGAGGGGAAGGGGGCGGCGCCCATGCGCAACGTCCCGCTGAGCCCGGGTGACACGGACGGGCTGATCCGGCTGTGCAAGGAGGAGGCGGTGGACCTGACCTTCGTCGGGCCGGAGGACCCGCTGTGCGGCGGCGTGGTGGACGCCTTCGCCGCGGCCGGGCTCCGCTGCTTCGGTCCGGTGCAGGCCGCCGCGCGGCTGGAGGGGTCCAAGGCGTTCGCCAAGGCGTTCATGGACCGGTGCGGAATCCCCACGGCGCGCTACGGGGTGTTCACTGACGTGGACGAGGCGCTGGCGCACCTGGAGGCGGTGACCTACCCGGTGGTGATCAAGGCCTCCGGGCTGGCCGCTGGCAAGGGCGTCATCGTGCCCGATGACAGGGCCGGGGCCGCGGACGCCCTGCGCGCCATCATGGTGGACCGCTCCCTCGGGGCGGCGGGCGACGAGGTGGTGGTCGAGGAGCGGCTGGAGGGGCAGGAGACCTCGGTGATGGCCTTCTGCGACGGGAGCAGGTTCTGCACCATGCCCGCGTCCCAGGATCACAAGCGGGTGGGCGACGGCGACAGCGGCCCCAACACCGGGGGCATGGGGGCCTACTCCCCGGTGCCGGCGGCGCCGCCCGAGATCATCGCGCAGGCAGAGAGAGAGGTGATGGCGCCGGCCCTGGCCGGCATGCGCGAGCAGGGGTCGCCCTTCGTCGGCATCCTGTACGCGGGGCTGATGCTCACCGACGACGGGCTGAAGGTGCTGGAGTTCAACGTGCGCTTCGGCGACCCGGAGACCCAGGTGATCTTGCCGCTGCTGGAGACCGACCTGGTGGACGTGGCCGAGGCGTGTATCGACGGCACCCTCGGGGACCTGGAGGTGGCCTGGCGCCCCGGCGCCGCGGCCACGGTGGTGGCGGCCATGGGCGGCTACCCGGGCAGCTACCCCAAGGGCGCCCCCATCGCGGGGGTGGCCGACGCTGAAGCCCTGGACGGGGTCACCGTATTCCACGCGGGCACCGCCCGGAGCGAGGCGGGCGAGCTCGTCACCAGCGGCGGCAGGGTGCTGGCGGTGACCGGGCTGGGGGACGACCTGGCCGGCGCCCTGGCCCGGGCCTACGAGGGGCTGGGCAGGATCAACTTCGAGGGGCTGCACCATCGCACCGACATCGGGGCGCGGGCGCTTCGCGTCCGGGCTTGAGACTTGAGGCTTGAGGCCTGAGGTGGACTCGTGACAGAGAGCAAGTACGCAGCAGCCGGAGTTGACATCGACGCGGGTGACGCGGTGGTTTCCCGCATCAAGGCGGCGGTGAGCGCCACCCACGGGCCGGAGGTGCTGGCCGGCGTGGGCGCCTTCGGCGGACTGTTCGACGGCGCCGCCCTGGCGCGCATGGGCGGCCCGGTGCTGGTGGCCTCCACCGACGGCGTGGGCACCAAGACCAAGATCGCCACCGCCCTGGAGCGCTACGACACCATCGGCCAGGACATCGTCAACCACTGCGTGGACGACATCCTGGTGCAGGGGGCGCGGCCGCTGTTCTTCCTGGACTACTTCGCCACCAGCAAGCTGGAGCCGGCGGTGGCCGCCGAGGTGATCGGCGGCGCTGCGCGCGCCTGCGCCGAGGCGGGCTGCGCGCTGCTGGGCGGTGAGACGGCCGAGATGCCCGGCGTGTATGTCGAGGGCGAGATGGACCTGGTGGGCACGGTGGTCGGCGTGGTGGAGCGCGAGCGCATCATCACGGGCGAGGACATGCGCGAGGGGCACGTGGTCATCGGCCTGCCGTCCAGCGGCCTGCACACCAACGGCTTCTCCCTGGCGCGCAAGGTGTTCGAGGGGTGGGACCTCACCGCCCCGGCGCCAGGGCTGAGCCGGCCCCTGGGCGAGGCGCTGCTGGAGCCGCACCGGTGCTACGCCCCTCACATGCGCCGGCTGCAGGAGGACGGGCTGTGGCCCAGCGGCCTGGTGCATGTCACCGGCGGCGGGCTGGTGGACAACCCGGTGCGCGTGATCCCCGAGGGCGTGGCCATGCGCATCCGGCGCAGCGCCTGGAAGGTCCCGCCGCTGTTCGATCTGATCCAGCGGGAGGGGGCGGTGAGCGACGAGGAGATGTGCCGGGTGTTCAACATGGGCCTCGGCCTGCTGGTTGTGCTGCCCGAAGAGGACGCGCCCCGGGCCATGCAGCTGCTGGGCGAGGGGGCGCAGGTGGGCACCATGGAGGCGCGCGGCGACGGCCCCGCCGTGGTGCTGGAGGCGTGATGGGAAAGAAGAAGCTCGCGGTGCTGGTCTCGGGCAGCGGCACCAACCTGCAGGCCATCCTCGACGCGTGCGCCAGCGGCGCGCTGGACGCCGAGGTGGCGGTTGTGGTGTCCAACAAGCGCAAGGCGTACGGGCTTACCCGTGCCCGGGAGGCGGGGGTGCCCACCTTCGTCATGGGCCTGAAGAAGTTCCTGCGCGGCGGCGGCACCCGCGACGGGTACGACGCCGCCCTGGCCGCCCGGATCAGCGAAGAGTACGCCCCGGATCTGGTGGTGCTGGCCGGCTGGATGTTGATCCTGAGCCCCGCGTTCCTGGACCGGTTCCCGCAGCGGGTGCTCAACCTGCACCCCGCGCTGCCGGGCCAGTTCGCCGGCACCCACGCCATCGAGCGCGCCCACGCCGCCCATCAGCGGGGCGAGATCCCGCACACCGGCGTGATGGTGCACTGGGTGGTGCCGGAGGTGGACGCCGGCCCCACGGTGGCGGTGGCAGAGGTGGAGATCAAGGACGGAGAGAGCGTTGACGACCTGGAGCAGCGAGTTCACCGCACGGAGCACGAGCTGCTGGTCCAGGCCATTCACAAGGTGCTCCCGACGCTGTGAAGGCGCCCGGGAGCTGCAAGAGAAGTGACGGAGGAGAGCCGTGAGTGACAAACGCCGGGCGCTGATCAGCGTCCACGACAAGCATGAGTTGCTGACCCTCGGCGAGGGCCTCAGCGCCCTCGGATTCGAGCTGCTCGCCTCGGGCGGCACCGCCCGCGCGCTGCAGGAGGCGAACCTGGCGGTGACGCCGGTTGAGCAGGCCACCGGCGCCCCGGAGATCCTGGGCGGCCGGGTCAAGACGCTGCACCCCGCGGTCCACGGCGGCATCCTGGCGCGCCGCACCGCCGAGCACCTGGAGGAGCTGGCGGCCCAGGGGTACGCGCCCATCGATCTGGTGGTGTGCAACCTGTACCCCTTCTCCGAGACCGTGGCGGCCCCGGACGTGACCGAGGCCGACGCGGTGGAGCAGATCGACATCGGCGGCGTGACCCTGCTGCGCGCCGCGGCCAAGAACTTCGCCTCGGTGGTGGTGGTGTGCGACCCGGCGGACTACGGCCCGGTGCTGACGGAGCTGAAGGAGGATCGGCTCACCGAGGGGCGCCGGCGCGCGCTGGCGCTCAAGGCGTTCCGGCACACGGCGGCTTACGACGCGGCCATCTCCGCCTGGCTCGGCGATGTGGTGGAGCCCGCGGACGAGGCGCTGCCTGCCCGCCTGGAGCTGGACGCGGCGCGGGTGCAGACCCTGCGCTACGGCGAGAACCCGCACCAGCAAGGGGCCTACTACCGCTTCGCCGGCCAGCCTGCCCCCTTCGAGCAGGTGGGTGGCATCAAGGAGCTGAGCTACAACAACCTGGTGGACCTGGACGCCGCGTACCAGATGATCCGCGAGTTCTCCGACCCCACCGTCTGCATCATCAAGCACACCAACCCGTGCGGCCTGGCGTCGGGGGCAGACCTCATCGACGCCTACGGGGCGGCGCTGGAGAGCGATCCGGTGAGCGCCTTCGGCTCGGTCATCTCGGTCAACCGCGAGGTGGACGTTCCGTTCCTCAAGACGGTGGGCAAGCTGTTCGTGGAGGTGCTGCTGGCGCCGAGCTACACCGAGGCCGCGCTCAAGCGGCTGGCCAAGTTCAAGAAGAACTGCCGGGTGATGGTGGACCACGGGCAGCCCCTGGACCCGGTCACCATGCGCACCGTGCCGGGCGGCATCCTGGCCCAGACCGCTGACGACCACGGCGTGGATCGTGACAGCTGGAAGGTGGTGACCGAGCGGCAGCCCACCGACGAGGAGCGCGACGCGCTGGCCTTCGCCTGGCTGGTGACCAAGCATGTGCGGTCCAACGCCATCGTGCTGGTCAAGGGCACCGCCACCGTTGGCGTGGGGCCCGGGCAGCCGAACCGCGTCGACTCGGTGCGCATTGCCGCCGAGCGGGCAGGGGACCGCGCGCCAGGATCGGTGCTCGGCTCGGACGCGTTCTTCCCCTTCCCCGATGGGGTGGAGGCCGCCCACGCCGCGGGGGCAACGGCGGTGATCCAGCCGGGCGGGTCGGTTCGGGATGACGAGGTGATCGAGGCGTGCAACCGGCTGGGGCTGGTGATGGTGTTTACGGGGGAGCGGCACTTCAGGCATTGAGAAACAAGAAACAAGAAATAAGGAACAAGGAACAAGAAATAAAAAATGAACGGCGTTTGCGGCCGGTTCTGGAGAACAGATGATCTATCGCGTTGAGGTTTCACCTCTGGAGCCGGGGCATGACCCTCGGGGGGAGGCGCTGGTGGCGGAGATCGGGGCGCTCGGCATCCCGGGCGTCCTGTCCGTCGCGGTGACGGATCTGTTCTTCCTCGAGGGGGAGTTGAGCCCCGAGGCCGTGGAGCGGATCACGCAGCAGCTGCTGGTGGACCCGGTGATCCAGCGGGCGCAGTGGATGCCGCTGGGGCAGGAGCAGGGCGTGCCCGGCGCGGTGGAGGTGGTGATGCTGCCCGGGGTGACGGACAACGTGGCCAGCAGCCTGCTCAAGGTGTCCGGCATGATGGGCTTCGGGGAGCTGCAGCGCGCGGCCAGCGGCCAGCGCTACACCGTCCGCGGCGAGCTGGACCGGGGGACGCTCCACCGGGTGGCCCGCGAGGTGCTGGCCAACGAGGTGATCCACACCTTCAGCGTCGACGCCCCGGTGTCGCCGCCGCTGCTGGGCCAGGAGGCCGAGGCCACCGGCGTGGAGGTGGTGAGCATCACCGACGCCGACGACGCCGGGCTGGAGGCCATCAGCCAGGAGCGTCGGCTCGCGCTGAACCTGCAGGAGATGCAGGCGATCCGCGACTACTACCGGACCGAGGCCAGGGAGCCCACAGACCTGGAGCTGGAGATGCTGGCCCAGACCTGGTCCGAGCACTGCGTGCACAAGACCTTCCGGGCGACCATCAGCTACAGCGAGGAGGGCGACGAGGGCGGCGCGCAGACCATCCGCTCGCTGCTCAAGACCTATATCAAGGGCGCCACCGAGGAGGCGGACAGGCCGTGGGTCCACTCCGCCTTCGTGGACAACGCGGGCATCGTGGCCTTTGACCACGAGTACGACCTGGCGTTCAAGCTGGAGACTCATAACCACCCCTCAGCCCTGGAGCCGTTCGGCGGCGCCAACACCGGCATCGGCGGCGTGGTGCGCGATGTCATGGGGGTCAGCGCCCGCCCCATCGCCAACACCGACGTGCTCTGCTTCGGCCCCCAGGACCTGCCTCACGAAGCGCTGGACCAGGGGGTGCGCCACCCGCGCTCCATCGCCCAGGGGGTCGTGGCCGGCATCGAGGACTACGGCAACAAGATGGGCATCCCTACAGTGGCCGGCGCCATGGTCTACGACCCCGGCTACACGGCCAACCCGCTGGTCTATTGCGGGTGCGTGGGCATCCTGCCCACCGGGGCCCACCCCACCGAGCCGCGTCCCGGCGACCTGGTGGTCTCCATGGGCGGGCGCACCGGCCGGGACGGCCTGCGCGGGGCGACCTTCTCTTCCATGGAGATGACCCACGAGACCGGGCAGGTGGCCGGCACGGCGGTGCAGATCGGCAACCCGATCACCGAGAAGCAGACCCTCGACGCGCTGCTGGTCTGTCGTGACGAGGGGCTGTACACCGCGGTGACCGACTGCGGCGCGGGCGGCTTCTCGTCGGCGGTGGGGGAGATGGGCGCCGTCCTGGGGGCGGAGGTCCACCTGGAGCGGGCGCCGCTGAAGTACCCGGGGCTCAGCCCGTGGGAGATCTGGCTCAGCGAGGCCCAGGAGCGCATGGTGCTGGCGGTGCCGCCGGACAAGTGGCCGCGGGTCCAGGAGATCTGCGCCCACGAGGAGGTGGAGGTCACCGCGCTGGGAACCTTCACCGGCGACGGCGTGATCACGGTCAAGCACCACGGCGAGATAGTGGGCCGGCTGCAGGCTGACTTCTTGATGAACGGCATCCCGCCGCGGGAGATGATCGCGCGCTGGGATGCGCCGGCCCACGGCGCGCCCGACATTCCCGACGACCTGGATCTGTCCGCCACCCTGCTGCGGCTGCTCGGTCAGCCCGACACCCGCAGCAAGGAGGAGGTGATCCGGCGCTACGACCACGAGGTGCAGGGCGGGACTGTCGCGCGACCGCTGGTGGGCACGAACAACCGCGGCCCCGGCGACGGCGCGGTGATGGTGCCGCTGGAGACGCTGCGGCGGGACGGCGCCAACCTGGACGGTCCCCGGCGAGGCTTCGCTCTGGGTGTGGGCATCAACCCGGCGTACAGCGCCATTGATCCCTACCGCATGGCCTGGGCCGCGGTGGACGAGGCGGTGCGCAACGCCGTGTGCCTCGGCGCCGACCCGGAGCAGCTCTGCCTGCTGGACAATTTCTGCTGGGGCAACCCGGCCAAGCCGGACCGCCTGGCCGGGCTGGTGCGCGCCTGCCGCGGCGCCTACGAGGCCGCGGTGGCCCATCGCGCGCCCTACGTCTCGGGCAAGGACAGCCTGAACAACGAGTTCTCCGGGCCCGACGGCGGCAAGGTGGCGATCCCCGGCACCCTGCTGGTCTCCTCCCTCGGCATCGTGCCGGACGTGCGGCGGGTGGTGGGAGCGGACCTCAAGGCGGCGGGCGATGTGCTCTACATCGTGGGCGAGACCCTGGGAGAGCTGGGCGGCTCGGCCCTCTGTCGCAGCCTGGGGCAGGTGGGCGATGGGGCGCCGGAGCCATGCCCCGAGAGCCCGGCCGCGTGCCGCGCCATCTTTGACATACTCGACGCCGGGCTGGCCAGCGCGTGCCATGACTGCTCCGAGGGGGGCCTGCTGCTGGCCGCCGCGGAGATGGCCTTCGCCGGCGGGCTCGGGCTGCACCTGGAGCTGGAGCGCGTACCCCGCTCCGACGGACTCGGGCTGGCCGCGCTCTGCTTCGGCGAGTCGCTCGGGCGGTTCCTGCTGACGGTTCCAGCACAGAACGCCGCCCAGGTGGAGGCGAAGCTGGCGGGGGTCACTGCTGCCCGGGTAGGGCGGGTTATCGACGAGGCCACGCTACAGGTGGTGGGCCTGGACGGTGCGTCCGTGGTAGACATGCCGGTGGGTGACCTCGAGCAGGCCTGGCGGGGATGAGCCCGGGATAGCTGGAGGGTGGTTGCATGTCCGGATTGATTCTCATCGTCGAGGACGAAAAAGACCTCGTACAGACCCTGGAATACAACCTGCAGCGTGAGGGGTACCAGACCCGCTCCGCGCACCTGGGGGAGGACGCCGTGCGGCTCGCCTTCACCGAGCCGGTGCCGGACCTGGTGCTGCTGGACCTGATGCTGCCGGATCTGCCCGGGGTGGAGGTGTGCCGAAAGATCAAGGCTGACAAGCGCACCGCCAAGGTGCCGGTGCTGATGCTCACCGCCAAGAGCGAGGAGATCGACCGGGTGGTGGGCTTCGAGGTGGGCGCGGACGACTACGTCACCAAGCCGTTTTCGGTGCGCGAGCTGATGCTGCGCGTGCGGGCCATCCTGCGCAGGGTTCAGTCGGGGGAGCCCGCGTCGGAGCTTGTCTCCATCGGCAAGCTGCGCCTGGACCGCGAGGGTCACCAGGCGTGGGTGGAGGACGAGGAGGTGGCGCTGACGGCCCTGGAGTTCAAGCTGCTCAACGCGCTGATCTCCAGCCGGGGCAGGGTGCAGACCCGGGACCAACTGCTCGACGTGGTGTGGGGCATCCGCGCTGACGTGACCACGCGCACGGTGGACACCCATGTCAAGCGGCTGCGCCAGAAGCTGGGCGCGGCCGGGGCTTACATCGAGACCCGGCGCGGCATCGGCTACCGCTTCAACCCGAAGCTCGCCGAGGAGGGGTGAGGCGGTGGCAGGACCCACCGAGCCCGGGGGGAGGGACGGCGCCGCGCGGCGAGTGATCGAGAAGCTGCGGGAGGAGTGCGACCGCCTGGAGACCGTGCTCGAGGGCATGAGCGACGGCATCTTCACCGTGGACGGCATGGGCCGGCTGCGCATGTACAACCCCCAGGCCAGGCGCATGCTCGGGCTGTCCGAAGAGGACCTCAAGCGTCCCCTGGACGAGGCGATCCCGTTCGCGCCGCTGCTCGACCTGGTGGCCTCCGGCGACGAGATCCTCGGCAGCGTGGAGTTCGAGCTGCCCGGGCTGCCGGCCAAGACGGTGCTCGCCCGCCGCTCTCCGCTGAAGGACCCGGGCGGCGTGCTGGTGGTGCTCAGCGACGTCACCGAGATGCGCCGGCTGGAGACCATCCGGCGCGACTTCGTGGCCAACGTCTCCCACGAGCTGCGCACGCCAATCAGCGTGATCCAGGCCAACGCCGAGACCCTGCTCGACGGCGCCCTGGAGGACCCGGCCATCGCCCACGGCTTCGTGGAGGCGATGCTGCGCAACTCCGAGCGCCTCTCCAGCATCATCTCCGACCTGCTCGACCTGTCCCGCATCGAGGCCCGCCGCTTCCCGGTGAACATCGAGCCGGTGGCCCTGGCCCCGGTGGTGGCGCGCATGCTCGACTCCCTGGCGCTCAAGATGGAGGACCATGAGCTGCGCATGAAGGTCCAGGTGCCGGAGCGGCTGAAGGTGCTGGTGGACGCCTCGGCGCTGGAGCAGGTGATGCAGAACCTGCTGGACAACGCGGCCAAGTACACGCCGGAGAAGGGCAACATCCGCGTGGCGGCCGAGCACCGCGGGCGGGTGATCCGCCTGGCCGTGAGCAACGACGGCCCGCCCATCGCCGAGCACCACCAGGCGCGCATCTTCGAGCGCTTCTACCGCATCGACCCCGGGCGCTCCAGGGACATGGGCGGCACCGGCCTCGGCCTGGCCATCGTCAAGCACCTGGTGGAGACCATGCAGGGTGAGGTGGGAGTGGAGAGCGCCGAGGGGGCTGATACGACTTTCTGGGTGCACCTGCCGTCAGCGTGAAAGGGAGTCGACAGTCGACTGCTGAACGCTCCCGCTCCCACTTGAAGCGCTGCTTTCCGCCTGCCGCCATCCACTGCCCCGGGCGTGGCATCCGAGCAGCCTGGCCCCGGGGCCAGCGGCAGGGCGAGCAGTAGACCCGGGTATCCGCGGCTCCTGATCCTCATGGCTCGTCCTCCTCAGGGGCAGCCGGCCACGGTGATGCCGTACTTGCTGCCCAGGTAGCACTCCACCTTCTTGCGGTCAGAAGCAGACAGGGCCGCCCTGTAGATGATGATCTCGGCGATCTGGCCGTCGTGGGACGAGAGGCCCGGCTTTGAGCCGCCGATCTTGAACTCCGCCTTGGTAAACGGCGTGTGGTAAAGCTGCGCCGTGGAGGTCTTGGCCACGCCGTTGACCGACACCGTGTGGCTCTTGTTGGAGCTGCTGACCATGGCGAAGACGTTGGGGTTGGCCACCACCGCGTTGTGCGGGATGGCGTGCTTGTCGTTGCCCGCCCGATAGGACAGCTTGTTCAGCTCCAGCCGACGCCACCCGGTGCCCGGGGTGCCGAAGGCCTTGGTGAAGGTGATGCCGGTGGACGAGCCCGCGGTCACGGCGAACAGGCTGGGCGTGGCGATGTCGAACTTCTTTGAGGCCCCGCAGGAGAAGAAGCTGGTCTTCATCTGCAGCGCGGGCTGCTTGCCGAGGGTGGCCGAGGAGGCCACCAGGCTCGGCTCGTAGCCCGGCGAGGCCACCGCGTCCAGGCCGCTGCCCGACTGGTCGGCCCACTTGGTGACCTTGCCCGCGGCGGCGGTGATCCCCTTGTCCGCCGAGAGCCACAGCACCATGTCGCCCGGAGAGACCTGGGCCGGGGTGAAGGCGCTGCACTTGCTCGACAGGCAGATCTGGCCGCTGGTGCAGGGGTTGTTGCACTTGCCGCAGTGCTTGGTGTCGCTGGCGAGGTCCACGCACTGGGCGCCGCACCAGCTGGCGCACTTGCCGTTGAGCAGGCAGTCGGTGGCGGGGGTGGTGACCGTCCAGCCGGTGGCGCTGGTCTTGGCCTTGCACGTGGCACAGCCGCCCGGGTGGGCGGCGCCGTCCTTGAGGCACACGCCCTGGATCTTGCAGTACCCGGCGTCGGCGGAGTAGGCGGCGGGGTCCTTGGCCGGCTGGCAGGTCGAGCAGCTCCCCGGCGTGGGGTCCTTGGTGCCGGCGGCCACGCACTTGTCGGCGATGAGGCAGTGGGTCGTCCCCTTGACGGTCCAGCTGCTCTGGCTCGACGCCGGGTCGCACTCGGCGCAGCCGCCCGGGTGCTTGGCGCCCTTGGCGTAACACTTGTTGCCGATGGCACAGGAGCTGGCCAGGGGCGTCCAGGCGGTCTGGCTGGTGGCCGGCGCGCAGGTGGAGCAGGAGCCGGAGGGGTTCCCATCGCCGGCCTTGTAACACTTCTTGTCGATGAGGCACTGGCCGATCTTCAGGGGGTTGCCCAGGCAGCCGCCCTTGCCGTCGCACAGGTCGCTGGTGCAGGCGAAGCTGTCGGCGCACTTGCTGGCGTAGCTGGTCCCCTGGCAGACGCCGTCGCTGCACTTGTCGTTCATGGTGCAGGCGTCGCCGTCGTCGCAGGCGCTGCCGCTGGACGGTGACCACGAGGTGGCCGAGCCGCCGTCCGCAGCACCCGATGGGGGCGAGCAGCGCTTGCACGGATCCACCGGGCTGGGATCTCCCACGGTGAAGCAGCAGAAGATGGTCTCCTTGCCGCCGCTCGCCGCGCCGCCATCACCCTCGCCGGCGTCTCCCACCAGCCCCGCGTCAGCGGCCAGCCCCGCGTCTGCCGTCAGCCCGGCGCAGGTGGTCCCCTTGGGCACCCGCACGGCCAGCTTGCACGAGCCCGCCTTGACGATGTTGCTGCACAGCCCCTGGCCCTTGCAGGTGTCCACGGTGCAGGCCAGCCCGTCGTCGCAGCTCTGCACCGAGGTCGGCCGGCACCAGCCGTCCTGGCCGCAGATGGGGTCGATGGCGCACGGGTTGTGCGCGTTGCACGGCTTGCCCGGGTTCGAGCACTTGTACAGGGCCACCCCGAGGTCCACGCCTGGGATGTCTGCCGCGCTCTTGCCGGCATCGCCGGGGGTGACCTTCTCGTCGTCTCCACAGCCGGGCAGCATCAAGAGCGCTGCCAGAATAGTGAGTCTTCTCATCCGAGCCTCCATGGTCGCTACCAATTTCACGAACTACGCCCCCGGAACTTTCCTGGAAAGATCCGCGGCGTTGCCCGGTGATTTCAGCAGCGGGCGCGGATCTCGCGCCGAGCATCCATTACCGGCTACGGATTCGGATACGGCGACGGCCAGGGCAATGGAAGCTGAGCTAGTTGGGAGTGGGCGCCGGCGAGGGGGTGACGGGCCGCGGAGGCGCGACCTTGGCGGCCAGGCGATCGATGGACTTCTCGGACAGTCCGTGTACGCCCGAGGGCATATCCCACATCCTGAGCGACGGGAACCCGTAGCGCCGGGTCAGCTTGCCCAGCGCCTTTTCGCCCTTCTTGCCCGGGAACATCCGCTTGAGGTACTCGCCGGCGAAGGCCAGGGCGCGTACCTTGCTCCGCTGGTCGCTCCTGCCGAGCAGCGACTTCTGCATGTGGAGCTGGAGCTCGTAGACCGTGGACGCCCCCACCAGGGCCCTGGGCGCTCTGGCCATCTTGCTGTCCAGGGCGACCTTGAAGGCGCGGGCCCCGTTGACGCGGGTCTCCTGAATGTGCAGCGCCGACTTGCCGTTGCCCTTGACCACGCCCGAGGGGATCAGGGGCGAGTCCGCCTGTGAGCGCGAGAACACCGCGGAGCGCTCCTCCGAGGCGTAGTAGGGGTTCATGGTTCGCAAGTAGTTGACCCCCGAGACCAGCCGCTGGGCCCGCTTCATCGCCTTGCTGTCCAGGGACGAGAACTTCGGGATCTTCGCCTTGTATTGCACGCCGTCGAGCATGCCGTTCTTGTCGTAGTCGGTGTGCTTGAGCAGCTCCACCTGGTTCGGGAACAGGTAGTTGGTGCCCTCGTAGTGCCGCAGCACCCGATTGCGCATCTTGTTGTAAGTCCAGCGCCCGTCCAGCCCGTCGAGCAGGGTCCTGATCACCGCCTGGTCAGCGCCCGCGTGCGAGTAGCTGAAGGTGGTGACGATCTGCGCCCGGGGCATACGCGCCGCCAGCAGCGGCAACGTCTGGGTGCCGGTGCACTGCAGCAGCGCCACCAGCTTGGAGCCGCGCCCTAGGCCGAGGTTTTTCTGCCGCAGGCCGCGCTCCACCACGCCGCCGAGGTTGGAGTGGCCCGAGTAGATCACCGCGTGCACCTTGGAATCCTTCAGGTCGCGGAACACCTCCTTGCCGCCCTTGCGCACCAGCACGCGCACCCGCCCGCGGGTGGCCTCCTTGCCCCCGGGGTGGTCCTTGACCTTGAACCCCTGCTGGGTCAGCATCCGGACCTCCTCCTTGAAGAACTCCGGACCGATGAAGTAGCGCACCTCGATGGGGCCCTTGCGCGGGATGAGGGGGCGCTTGGGCAGCAGGCCGCGGCCGGAGTCGGAGACCAGCCGGCTGAAGGTCTTTTTCTGCGCCGGGGTCATGTGCGGCTTCTTCTTGAGCACCGCGCCCAGGGCGAACTTGTACAGCAGGGGATCCTTCTCCCGGGCGGTGAGCTTGAGGTACCGGTCCATGTACGACGGCGACCTGCTGGTGCGGGCGCTGTGCAGGAGCCTGGCGAGGTTGGCGCCGCGTACCGGGCGCTTGGGAATTCTGGCAGGACCCGCGCTGGCCACCATGGAAGCCAGGAGCAGGCCGGAGAGGACGAACAGGGCAGACTTGTATCGCATGCTGCGAAGTGGTGCAAGCATGATACCAGATCTGTTTCCTTTGATTTCAGCATGTTAGGGGGAGGGGAGGCCACCGCGGTCGCCTGTTACGGCAGACCTCCATCGTTGAAAACCGGAGTCCAGCTTCGCTCATTCCTTCCCCAGTGGGGCCGAAAGGAGCATAGAATCTGAAGCATCCACCCATTTGCGGTTGCTGCTCACGGAGACGAGCCTTGGGCAAATTCGATGATGCCACCAGAGCCCATGAGCGAGGGGAATTCGCGGAAGCGCTGGCGCTTTTCGGGGAGCTCGCGGACAGCGGGGACCCCGCGTCACAGGCAAACCTGGCGACCATGCTGCGGGAGGGAGAGGGCGCGGATGTGGACCTGCCGCGAGCCAGGCAATTGTTTCGACAGGCGGCGCAGCAGGGGAACGCCGTGGCGTGCATCGAGCTCGGAATCCTCCTCGCCAATGGCCAGGGGGGTGAGCCGGATCCCATACAAGCCGCGCGCTGGGTCTCCATCGGGTGGGCCCTGGGGGAGGAGGAGGCCAGGCCTCTGCTGGACGACCTCAACGCCAACCTGACCCCGGGCCAGCAGCAGCAGGTCAAGGATGAATGCGACCTGTGGTTCGAGGCCTTCCGGCGAGGTGACCCTCCACGGCAGGCGCCTCCGGAGAGCCACGATTCGCCGGTGAGCGAGAGCAAGCCGGGGACCAGGGAGGCGCCCCGTTCGCATCCAGAAGGCGAGGACATCCAGGAGGCCCTCACTCGCCACATGCTCCGGGCGTTTGGCCGCGATCCAAACTTGGCCAGGCAGGCACCTGCCCCGGACCCACCCCGGCGCTCACCCATGGCAGGTCACGCAGGAACAATCATCGTCTTTTGCGTGGGGCTCCTCCTTCTGGGCGGGATAGGCGTCGGTGGGTACTACGGGGTGACGGCCATCACCGGGGCCATCAGTTCTCGGTTTGATCCCGTTGAGCAGATGCTCGGCGCTGACATGCAGAGAAAGTGCGAAGGGACGAGGAGCGCGCTGAAAGATCTGGATGGCTTCGAGCCTCCGCGACGGCAGGCCGCGGCCCTGGCCGCCGTGACGATCCTTCAGAAGATTGAAGATCTTCATGACTGCAGCGAGGAGGCCGCGCTGCTGGCCACCTCTCATCTGGACGAACCTGTGCTGATGGCGCTGCTGACGGCTACCTTCTCTTTGCGGGCGCTATCGGCAGGGGACCCCCGGCGGATCGAGCCGGTACTCAATACAATGAGCTCCCAGCAGGTGGACCGGGTGCTCCAGACCGGATTGACCTCACCTTCTGCCCGGGTGCAGCGAGCAGCGCTGGAGCGCGCCAGGGACCCCGAATTCGTCCATATGGCAAAAAACAGGGCGCGATACTTGCCCCGGATCCGGGAGGCGACCCGGAGCGCCAACGTCGAGGTCCAGGCTGCAGCGAAGGCAGCCGTGAGCCATCTTTCGCCACAACCACCTAAGCCGACATCCTCCAGTGGAGAGCCTGATCAGGTCTCAGGTTCGCCGCCATCGCCTCCTGCCCCGGGAGGAGCCCCCTCCAGGTTGTCCGTCGGCGTTGGGGGCTCTGTGACCGGGAGCATTGTCCGCCCGCTGCTGATTAGCATCAACAAGAGGCAAACCGAGTTGGAGGGGTGCCTGAAGTACTTCGACATTGCATCCAAGGGGCCCTCGCTCATGCGCCTGACGATCTTCCTCACCGGTCCCCGCTGTCGGGTCCAGACCGTCGCGCTAACTCACCCCACGGGCAACCAGCGGTTCGACCGGTGCATCCGCAACAAGTTCAAGTCGTGGACGGTGCCCACCTCCGGCGGTTGCGGTGCAAGGGACCGCTACAACCTGCGCATCGAGATCCGCCCGCCCGGCGAACCGGGGTGACGCTGCGGTCGCTTTGCCGCCCCCTGCCCCGGCTCCGATTACCAGATTTCCTGTATCATGGCGCCACGCGCGGGGGGCAGCAGGACCCGGGTCAACGCCACGCAAGCGCGCGAGGGAGGATAGAGCATGAACAGAGTTTGGCTGGTCAGCGCCCTGTGCCTGGCGCTCCTGGGCTGCGAGGAGGACGACACCGTCAGCGCCACCATCGGCGCCGAGGGCGGGAGCCTGGTGTCCAGTGACGGCAAGGTTACTTTGCAGGTGCCGGAGGGGGCGCTCGCTAGCCCGACCACCTTCACCATCGCCACGTCCAGGGACGACCCCGCCGGCAACCTGGGCCGCGCCTACGCCCTGGGCCCGTCGGGCCGCACCTTCAAGTACCCGCTCAAGCTGATCATGTCCTACGACGAGGCGCTGCCGGCCGGCGCCGACCCGAAGGAGCTGTGGGTGGCCGTTGCGCAGCAGGGCGAGTGGATGCCGCTGATGGCAAGCTCGGTGGACACCAAGAAGCGGGAGGTGGCGGCCGAGGTCTCGAGCTTCTCCGTCTACTCCCTGCTGATGTACAAGCTGTACAAGCTGATGGCTGCCTTCGGCGGAGACGCCTCCGGAAAGAAGCACCCCTGTCTGTGCGAGACCAACATCTGGAAGATCTGCTGCCTCCAGAGCGGGCCCAAGAACCCGAAGCTCTTCAACTCCTGGACCACCGAGCTGTCACCAGGCCGCTGCGGTTGCGCCAACGCCGACTCGTATCGACTTTTCGAGTGCTACGAGAACAACGCCGGCTACGAGTTCGGCGGCTGCACCGCCTGCGAGCGGAACTGCTGCAAGCTGGCCAAGGCGGAATTCGTGGCGAAGGATGGCGAGTGCTGGTGCAAGCCAACTCCCAGGGGTGAGGAGTGCCTCAAGGCGTGCAAGAAGAAGTTCAAGCACCTGACCACGTGTGAGCTGTCCCGCGCCAACAAGGATGAGCTGCTCAACACTCTCGTGGCGGCGGACCTCAAGGGCTTCTGCAAGCTGCTGAAGCAGGTCTCGCAGGACAAGGTCACCGCCAAGTGCGCGCCGGCTCTGCACGCCCTGCTCACCAGCTGCGAGACCAAGAACGTCTCCGGCTGCACCCTGAGCACCAAGATGTTCCTGGCCTGCGCCATGGCCATCGGCAAGAGCGGCTGCCCGGCGCCGGCAGTGTGCGCCCGGACCTGCAAGGGCCTGGGCCCGTCCAGCGACATGGGCGTCCGCGACGCCAGCACCACCGACGGGCCTACGACGGGCGACCTGACCGAAAGGGACGGCCCCACCTCGCCAGTCAACAAAGACCTGGTGGCCCTGCGCTGGAACGACGGCATCAAGAAGGAGGAGGTGGGCCTGCTGAACAGCAAGTCAGGTGCCTTCTCGGTCATGGGCTATGCTGGCGACCTGCAGGTCTGGTCCGGCGACGCTGTCGTGGTGGGCAAGAACCTGTATGTCACCGGCCGTAGTTCCACCTCGGGCACAGCTCCCCAGAAGCTGTACACCGTCAGCCTGCCAGGGGGGAAGCTCACCGGCACCTCCACCTTCTCCGGGGGTAGCCACAACCTGCTGAGCCCTGATAACAAGGGGCGGCTCATCGCCATGCGGTACCTGAACAACAAGATGGACTTCGGGGTCGTCACCGCCGCCTCGGCCGGCTACGCCTCCATCGGCGCCACCGGCCTGTACTCCCACTCCAACAACTTCGTGGTCAACGGCGCCACCCTGCACGGCTGGGGCAGGATGTCGCCGAACCCCAACGGCACCCTGCCGGACTTCGTCTACTCCTGGAACCTGTCCAACGGCAAGCTTGTGGCAACGGGCAACCTCGGCGTGAGCGCCGGCATCACCCTGGCCGGCGTGGACAGCAAGGGGCGGCTCATCGCCTGGCGCTGGTCCCCCGGCAAGCATGAGTTCGGCGTGCTCGACGCCAGCACGGGCAAGTTCACCCCCATCGGCACCACCGGTCTGGTGACCACCACCAACATCAGGCTCATGGACAGCGACCACCTGTTCACCTTCGGCAAGCAGAGCGCGGACCCCAACAACGTATTGCCGATGAAGCTCTTTTCGTGGAACGTCCTCACCGGCGCGCAGACCACCGCCACCAAGGTGAGCCAGACCTACTTCCTGGCCGGCGTCGCGCCCTAGTGGGCCCCGGGGAGGTGGCGCTCCAAGCAGCAGCCAGGGCACCGTCTTGTGGAAGCTCCACAGCCCCACCCCCGGCCTCGGAGCTGGCCTCGTGGCGTGCGGTCGGGTGGTCCGGGCGCGGTGGTACAATGGCGGTCCATCCGCGGCGGAGAGGTCCTGGGATGAAGGGGTCGGCGACTGTCCTTGTTGTGCTGTGTTGGATCCTGGCGAGCTGCCAGCGCGAGCCGGTTCAGGTGATGTGGCTGGACGGCGGCGGCCCGGCGGATGCAGCTTCGCTCGACGCGACTGTGCGTCCAGATCTTGCCCCGGCAGACCTGGCGCCACTCGACCAGACGCTGACGCATGACCTGACGCCGCCGGACCTGCTGCTGACGTCGGACCTGTCGATTCCCGACCTGGCGTTGACGCCGGACCTGGCGCCGCTCGATCTGGCGGCCACGCCAGATCAGCCGCTGCCCGATCTGGCCACGCCCGATCTGGCGGCCACGCCTGACCTGCCGCTGCCCGATCTGGCTCCGCCCGACCTCGTCTCCCCACCGGACTCCGCGCCCCCGCCCACCGGCCCGTACATCGACGTGGCGGCCGGGGGGCTGCTCTCCTGCGCCATCACCAAGGCCGGCGCCATCAAGTGCTGGGGCGAAAACCACTACGATATAAACAAGGTCCCCAAGGGGGTGTTCACCCGGCTCGCCGCCGGCGGCACCCAGATCTGCGCCATGGACAAGGCCGGCGCCATCAAGTGCTGGGGCGAGTCGCGCGGCGGCATGACCGCGCCCCCGTCCGGTGCCTTCGTACAGCTCAGCGCCAACGGCGACGCGCGCTGGGGCGTGGGCCACGCCTGCGCTGTCAACGCGTCCGGCGCCATCAAGTGCTGGGGCTACAGCTTCAAGGGCAAGACCACGGTCCCGGCCGGCACCTTCAAGCATGTGAGCGCCGGCAAGGACCACTCCTGCGCCGTCACCACCGGCGGCAAGGTCCTGTGCTGGGGCGACCTGAAGACCGCGCCGTCAGGCACCTTCACCACGGTCACCTGTGGCAACAGCCACGCCTGCGCCCTGGACCAGGCGGGCAAGGCCACCTGCTGGGGCAGCCTCAAGACCGCGCCCGCTGACAGCTTCTCCCAGATCAGCGCGGGCGACGGCTTCAGCTGTGGCCTCATCAAGAGCACCGGCAAGGTCAAGTGCTGGGGCAGCGCCGCGCTGGTCAAGGCCACGCCCACCGCCGGCGCTTACGCCAGGGTCAGCGCGGGTCACGGCCACGCCTGCGCGCTCACCACGGCCGGCGACCTCGCCTGCTGGGGCTCGGACAAGTACGCCCAGGCCACCACGCCTCAGGTGAAGTTCACCCACATCAGCCCCGGCAACGGGCATGGCTGCGGGCTCACCACCGCGGGCCAGGTCAGGTGCTGGCTCGGCGGAGTCTACGCCCACAACGTCTACGGTCAGGGCAACTCGCCCACCGGCACCTTCAAGGATGTCAGCGCCAGCTACCACCACACATGCGGCGTGCGCACCTCCGGCGTGGTGACCTGCTGGGGCGACAACAAGTACAGCCGGAGCGCCGGGGCGAAAGGCACCTTCACCAGGGTGGCCGCAGGGGCCAGGCATGGCTGCGCCGTGTCCACCGCCGGCGCCATCAAGTGCTGGGGCGAAAAGAACGCCTCCATCGTCCCGCCGGCCGGCAACTTCAAGCAGGTGGCCGCCGGCTACAAGTACTCCTGCGGGCTCACCACCGCGGGCAAGATCCTCTGCTGGGGTGGAAAGACGCCGACGCCAGTCGGGACCTTCGCTCAGATCCATGGCGGCCCGGGGCACATGTGCGCGCTCAGTACCAGCGGCGCGGTCAAGTGCTGGGGCAGCGCCTTCGCTTCATCCCCGGCGGGCAAGTTCATCCAGGTGCGCGCCGAATACACCAGGAGCTGCGGCGTGACCACGGCGGGCAAGGTCCTCTGCTGGGGCAGCGACCCCAAGAAGCTCACCTCCCCCATCAGCGGCACCTTCCACAGGTTCTACCCTGGCACCGACTTCTCCTGCGCCATGACCAAGGGCGGGGCGGTCACCTGTTGGGGTTCCATCGTGCTGTCGGGCTGAGGCCGCAGGACCAGGGCGGTTCGTCGCCGCTTTATAGCCAGTAGCCAGCACCAACCTGGCTGCGCATGGCCAGGGCCCGGAAGCCCTTAGCGCTCTCCTCTTGCCTTTTTTTGAGCCCCCCTGGACATTGGGCGCTCAGGAGGGAACCGATGCGTTTATCTCACGCCCTGCTGGGCGGAATCTTGCTTGTAGGGGGGTGCGGCGAGGGCCCGGCGCGACGCTGCGCAGACGCTGCCCCTGTGGATCAGATCGTGGCCGCGGACATGCGAGCGGCGGAGGGCTCGCCTGCTGTGGATCTGGCCTCGCCCGACGCCAAGGCGCCCCCGGCCGATGTCGGTGCGCCCGCTGATTCACAGGCGCCTGCAGACGCCTCGACGCCGCCTGACAGCGCTCTCCCCCCGGACGCTGCCGCCGCCCCGGATGCGAAGGTGGCGCCGGACAGCGCGCCCGCCACGCCGGACAGCGCGCCCGCCACGCCGGACAGCGCCGCCGTCACCCTGGACAAGGGCAAGCCGCCGGCCAGCTGCGGCAACGGCCAGGTGGATCCCGGCGAGCAGTGCGACGGCAGCGTCTCCAAGAAGGTCACCTGCACCTCCCTTGGCTTCATGGGCGGAACGGTGGCGTGCGATTCCTACTGCAAGTACGACACGGCCAAGTGCGAGAAGTGTGGGGACGGCAAGATCCACAGCGGAGAGCAGTGCGACAAGACCAACCTCAACGGCAAGACTTGCAAGGATCTGGGTTTCACCGGCGGGATCCTCGGCTGCGCCGTGACCTGCGCCCTGTCCAGCGACCAGTGCACCAGCAAGGGGTGCACCTCCGCGGCGGTCGCCGGCGGGAGCTACAAGGTGACCACCAGCGGGTCCACCTATCCAACGGCCAACGGCAGCCCGTCCATGGCCCTGGACGGGCAGGGCAAGGTTCACCTGCTGTTCCGCAAGGACCTGACCTACGTCACCGATCTGTCGGGCAGCTGGAAGTCGACCAAGTTGAAGTCGGGCACAACCGCCGACTGTCACGCCCTGGCCGTGGACAGCGCGGGCAAGGTGCATGTCGCCTACCGTGACAGCGCCAAGGTGTTGTGGACCCTGTCCAACGCAGGCGGCAGCTGGGCCGCCCAGCTGCTGGACAAGGGCGTGGGCTGCGGCTTCAGCGTGGCCGCGGCCGGCCCCGGCGATGTGGGCGTGGCCTACACCGTCACGGGCGCGTCGGGCGACCTGGTGCGCCACGCCAGCCTGAGCAAGGGCAAGTGGACCAAGGCGCCCGTGACCGCGGGGGCCAAGGCCATCTCCAACCTGGTGAGGGACGGCAAGGGCGGGACCTACCTCGCGGTCTCCTTTCCCGGCCTGGTGCGGGTGATCAAGAAGCAGCCCACGGGCTGGAAGATCCTCGCCTCATATGCGGGCAACTTCCCCGACCCGGGCGCGGCCACCCTGGACAGCAAGGGGGCCCTGCACCTGATCATCTCCGCGGGCAGCAGACAGTATGTCACCAACCGGTCGGGCGCCTGGGTGTCCACGCCGCTGGTCGTCAACGTGTACACCGCGGCCATCGCCGTGGACGCCGCGGGCCACGCCTACCTGGCCGGCACCGCCCCCGGCACCAACAAGGCATTCAACTGCATGTCGCGGGTGGGCGTCTACGGCTACGCCTTCGACTACTGGGGGACCTGCAAGGCCCAGGCGCCTGCCATCTACACCAACGCCTCGGGCAGCTGGGCGGCCAGCCCGACCATGCTCGTGGAGTCAGACGACGAGCTCCATGACTGGGACATGGCCTGCGAGAAGACCTGGACCTTCTACAGCACCACCATCATCTCGCAGATGAAGGTCCACGGGGCCAGGCTCCACCTGGCCTACGGCCGCCGCACGACCAGGAACCACTACATGTACTCCCAGTATTGCGCCAACTATTCGTACTCCGATTACACCACCGAAGACGCACACAAGGTGAGGTGCTTGAAATGACGGCCGCGCCCTCGAACAGCGTCTCCTGGATCTGCACGCTGACCTTGCTGGCTGCCATCGCCTGCGGCGATGACGAGGTGGCGCTGGATTGCCCACGCCCGCCGGACCGGAGCATCGCGGCGGATGCGCCCCTCGCTCCGGACAGCGCGCCCGGGGTCGACGGCGCCGCCACGCCGGACAGCGCGCCTGCCCCGGATCAGGGCAGCAAGCTCCCTGCCGGTTACAAGCCGCGACCTTGCACCAAGGTCGGCCAGCCATGTGACGCCGGCGACACCTGCGCGGTGAAGCCGATGTGCGGCAAGGACAAAAAGTGCTGGCCCGTCTCCATCAAGGACTGCAGCGATGGGGTCTCCTGCACGGCCGATACCTGCGCCACCTCGGGCGCCTGCGTCAACTCCCCCAAGCCGGGGTGGTGCGCCATCCCCGTCGCCACCAGGGCCAGCGATGCCGGCGCGCCCGGGCCGCAGATCACATGCTTCAAGCATGGCGACAAGAACCCCGCGCTCCCCTGCTCGGGCTGCGTCTCGGCAGGGGGGGACGGCGGCCTCACCGGCGCGACCACCTGGACCGCGCTGACAGGAGCGAGCTGTGACGATGGCGCGGCATGCACCCGCGATGACACCTGCCAGGGCGGGGTGTGCAAGGGCACGGACTACAGCGCCACCTGCGACGACGGCCTCGCCTGCACCACCGGCGCCTGCGACGGCAAGGGCGGATGCTTGCCCGCGGTGGTGAAGGCCGGACACTGCCTGATCAACAACACATGCTACAAGGCGGGCGCCCGGGACCTCACCGGCTGCAATGAGTGCGACCCGGCCAAGAACGCCAAGGGCTGGACCGCGGCCAAGGTGGACTGCACCATCGGCGGGGCCTGCTTTGCCAAGGGGGACAAGCTGGCCGGCGGCTGCGCCGAGTGCGACCCCGCCAAGAGCAAGACCGCCTGGACCCCCAAGGGCTCGACCCACTGCCTGTACTACGGGCTGTGCGTCAAGGCGGGCTTCAAGGACCTCCTCGGCTGCGACCAGTGTGATCCTGCCACGAGCCAGACCAAGCTCACGCCGGTCCAGGGCCTGTGCAAGATCAGCGGCATCTGCCGCGCCAAGGGCGACAAGAACAGCGGCGGCTGCGCCGAGTGCGATCCATCGGCGAACGCCACCGGCTGGACGGTCAAGGGCACCAGCAGCTGCCTCATCGGCGGCGTCTGCAAGAAGCCGGGGGACAAGGACTCCACCGGCTGCAAGGAGTGCGCGCCCACCAAGGACAAGTACGGCTACTCCCCGTCCGCCACAAGCTGCCAGATCGACGGCAAGTGCTACGCGTCGGGCGCCAAAAACAGCGGCGGCTGCGCCGAGTGCGCCCCGTCGGTGAGCAAGACCGGCTGGACGGTCAAGGGGACCACCGCCTGCCTCATCGACAACACCTGCCGCAAGGCGGGCGCCAAGGACAGCATCAGCTGCGGGCTCTGCTCCCCGGGCAAGAACAGCTACGGCTGGACCCCCGGGCCGGGTCTCTGCAAGATCGCCGGAGTCTGCTACAAGTCCGGGGCGCAGCACCCGGGCAAGTGCGCCTCCTGCGACCCCTCCAAGAGCCAGACCGCCTGGACCCTCGGGGCCACCAGCGCCTGTCTCCTCGACGGTGTCTGCCGCAAGGCCGGGGAGATGGACGCCACCGGGTGCAAGGTCTGCACCCCCTCGGCGAGCAAGACCGCCTGGTCCGATGTGCCCGGCAAGTGCTTCATCGACGGGGCGTGCCACGCCAAGGGAGCCAAGCACCCCGCGGGCTGCGGAGCCTGCGCTCCTGCGGCGTCCAAGACCGCGTGGACCGTGACGGCCGGCAAGTGCCTCGTGGGCGGCGAGTGCCACGCCAGCGGCGCCAAGACCGCCGACGGCTGCGGCGTCTGCGCCCCCGGGACCAGCGCCACCTCGTGGACGGTCTCCACCAGCGGCTGCCGCATCGACTCCACCTGCTTCGCGGCCAACGCCAAGGAGCCGGGGGGCTGCGGCACCTGCGTCCCCGCCAAGAGCAAGACCGCCTGGACCCGCCCGGCCGCTTGCCGGGCGGCCCTGGTCTGGTCCAGGACCGTCGGCGGCGTCTCCAAAGAGTTTGGTCTCGCCGCCGCGGTGGACCCCGGCGGGAACGTCTACATGGCCGGGACCTTCAGCAGCGCCTCCATCGCCTTCGGCGGCAAGGTCCACACCAGCGCGGGCAAGGCGGACATCTTCCTGGTCAGCTTCTCGCCCTCGGGCGTGCTGCGCTGGTCCAAGACCTTCGGTGCCTCCAGCGACGACGGGGTGGGAGATCTGGCGGTGGACGCGCACGGCAACATCTACCTGCTGGGCCAGTACGGCAACTACTCCGCCACCACCATCAGCTTCGGCGGGGGAACGCTGACCAGCTCCAAGAGCCTCGACGTGTACCTGGCCAGCTTCACCTCCGCGGGCAAGCACCGCTGGTCCAAGAGCTTCGATGGGGGCTGGCTCGACTACGGCCGCGGGCTGGACCTGGACTCCGCGGGCAACGTCTACATCACCGGCGTGTATGGCGACACCTACTACGGCGACTGGATCACCATCGGCGGCACCACCCTCAAGACCAAGGGGAGCGACGATATCTTCCTGGCCAGCTTCACCTCGACGGGGGTGCACCGCTGGACCAAGGGGTACGGCAGCGGCGGGCTCGACGAGGGCATGGACGTGGCGGCGGACGCCGGCGGCAACATCTACCTGGTGGGGGATGCTTGCGGGGGCGGCCAGAAGTACTCGGTGAACCTCGGCGGAGGGGCCATCCCCTGCAACATGTACGGGGACGTCATCCTGGCCAGTTACACCAGCGCGGGCAAGCATCGCTGGTCCAAGGTGTTCGGCGATTACAGCTGGGACAAGGCCAACGGCGTGGCCGTGGATGGCCTCGGCAACGTCTACATCACCGGCTTCTTCGGCAGCAACCCGGGCCCCTACTACCCGGGGGTCGACTTCGGCGGCGGCAAGCTCAAGTCCGTGGGCGGCTTCGACATCTTCCTGGCCAGCTACTCCTCCGGCGGGACCCACCGCTGGTCCAAGCGGTTCGGCGGCTCCGGGCATGATTACGGCTACGGCCTTGCCGTGGACGGCCAGGGCAACGTCCTGCTGTCAGGAGAGGCCAACGCCGGCGTGAACATGGGCGGCGGGATCCTGGCCAACGCCGGCAAGCTGGACATGTTCGCGGCCGGCTTCACGTCGGGCGGAGTTCACCGCTGGTCACGGATGCACGGCACGGCCGGCGTGGACGAGAGCGGCAGGCTCGCCGGGGGCAAGGACGGCAGCGTGGTCGTACCCGGCTACCACTCGGGGACGGTGAGCTTCGGCGGCGCCAAGCACACGGGCAAGGGCTGGTACGACGCGTTCGTGATCAAGCTGGGCCAGTGAGGGCAGCGGCCGCTGCAATTCATCATTTCGTCGCTTCGTCGCTTCGTCGCTTCGTCGTTCCGTCGTTTCATCCTTCGCGCCCTTTGGGCGCGCACCCCACAATGCGCTACCCTTCACTCACATGACCGACCACCCCTTCCGCCAGTTGCACCTCGACTTTCACAACGGCCCCGATATCCCTGACGTGGGCGCCGGGTTCGACCCGGAGGACTTCGCCGAGAGCCTGGAGCTGGCCCACGTGGCGTCGGTGACGCTCTTTTCGCGCTGCCACCACGGGCTGCTGTATCACGACTCCGAGCGCTTCTCCGAGCTGCGCCACCCGAACCTGACCTGCGATCTGCTGGCCTTGCAGCTCGAGGCGTGCCGCGCCCGGGGCATTCGCGCGCCGATCTACGTCACGGTGGGCTGGGACGACACCCAGCGCCGGCTGCACCCCGAGTGGCTGGAGCGAGACGTCGAGGGCCAGACCTCCGGCCCTGGCCCGCTGGAGCCCGGCTTCACCCAGAAGCTCTGCCTGAACAGCGACTACGTCGACTTCGTGGCCGCCCAGACCGAGGAACTGCTGGACCGCTTCGCCCCGGTGGACGGCCTCTTCTTCGACATCGTGTACCAGGGCCCGTGCTGCTGCACCGCCTGCCTGGCCCGCATGCAGGCCGCCGGCCTCGATCCGGCGGAGCCGGCCCACCGGGAGCAGAACGCGGCCGAGGTGCTCGACGCGTTCAAGCTGCGCATGACCGCTCTGGTGCGAGAGCGCTGCCCCGAGGCCACCATCTTCTACAACGCGGGCCACATCGGCCCGGAGACCGCGCGCACCCTGGACCAGGTGACCCACCTGGAGATCGAGAGCCTGGCCACCGGACACTGGGGCTACCTGCACTTCCCCATGACCGCGCGCTACGCGGCCACCATGGGGCTGCCGCTGGTGGGCATGACCGCCAACTTCCACGGCACCTGGGGCGACCTGGGCGCGCCCAAACCCGAGCCCGCCCTGACCTACGAGTGCGCCCAGATGCTCTCGGTGGGGGCGCGCTGCTCGGTGGGCGATCAGCTGCTGCCGACGGGGCGGTTTCACCCGGCCAGTCTGCCCACGGTCAAGCAGGTCTTCGGCCGGGTGGAGGCGCTGGAGCCGTGGTGCGCCGGGGCGGAACCGGAGGTGGAGGTGGGCGTGCTGTTCCCCGAGGCGTTCGGCGCCAGCGACGGCCCCATGGACAGCTCCGCAGCGGGGGCCTTGCTGGCGCTGACCGAGGGGCACCACCAGTTCCGGTTCATCGACGGCGGCGTGGACTTCGGGCGCTACAAGGTCATCGTGGTGCCGGATCGCATCCGCGTGGGTGAGGACCTGGCGGCCACCCTGGGCCAGTACGTGGAGGCCGGCGGGGGGTTGATCCTTCTGCACCTGGGTGGCCTCGCCCCGGACGGCGACCGGTTCACCGTGACCCAGGTGGGGGCGCGGTGCCTGGGCGTCTCGGACCGGGAACCTGACTATGTCGAGGCGGGCCCCGACCTGAGCCCGAACCTGCCGCCGGGGCCGCTGGTGATGAAGTGGCGCGCCATGCGGGTGGAGCCCCGGGACGGCGCCGAGGTGCTGGCCAGGGTGCGGCTGCCTCACTTCGACCGCACCTGGCGTCATTTCTCCGGGCACCAGCACGCGTCCCCCGCGCAGGAGGCGAGCTACCCCGCGGCGGTGCGCAGCGGCTCGGTGATCTATTTCGCCCACCCGCTGCTCTCCATGTACCGCCAGCAGGCCTGGCCCTGGGCGCGGGACCTGTTCCTCAACGGGCTGAACCTGCTGCTGCCGGAGCCGCTGGTCACCACCGACGCCCCCCGCGCGTGCCAGGTGACCCGGCTATCGCAGCCCGCTGCCCGGCGGGCGCTGCTGCACTTCACCTGCTACCAGCCGCGCCAGATCGGGGAGGCGTTCGCCACCATCGAGGAGGCCACCAAGCTGGGCCGGGTGGGCGTGGGAGCGCGCTGGGGAGACACCCCGCCGGCCCGGGTTTACCTCTGCCCGGATCGCAAGCCGCTCTCCTTCGAGCACGAGCCGCCATACGTGCGCTTCACGGTGCCGCAGGTGGACGGGCACCAGGTCGTCTGCATCGAAGGATAACTTTCAAATCTTGTAAATCGCGAATATGTGTGGTTGGCTTTTTCTAACAACCACCGCTCGACCCAGGAGCCGCCATGGACATGCAGATGCTGAACAAGGTGCTGGAGGTCGGCGTGAAGCAGGGCGCCAGCGACCTCCACTTCCGCCCCGGAGCGCCGCCGCTGTTTCGCATCAACGGTGAGCTGCACCCCGCGGACATGGACCCCCTGCAGCCCGCGGACACGAGCCTCATCGCCACGGCGTTGATGGAACGGTCCAAGGACACCAGCGTCCTGACCAACCTGCAGGAGTTCGACACCAGCTACTCCTTGCCCGGCATCTCCCGCTTCCGCGCCAACGTCTATCGTCAGCGCGGATCTCTGGGCATCATCATGCGCATCATCCCCAGGGACATACCCTCCATCGACTCGCTGAAGCTGCCTGCGGTGCTCAAGGAGATCGCGGCCAATCAGCGCGGGCTGGTGCTGGTGACCGGCGCCACGGGCGCGGGCAAGACCACCTCCCTGGCGGCCATGGTCAACGAGATCAACCTCAGCCGCAGCTCGCACATCATCACCATCGAGGATCCGCTGGAGTACCTGCACCCGAACAAGCGCTCCTCCATCTCCCAGCGTGAGATCGGCATCGACACCCACAACTATGTCAGCGGGCTGCGGTCGGCCCTTCGCCAGGATCCGGACGTCATCCTGGTGGGCGAGATGCGCGACAATGAGTCCATCGACATCGCGCTCAAGGCGGCGGAGACCGGGCACCTGGTGCTCTCCACGGTTCACACCAGCGATGCCACCCGCACCATCAACCGGCTTATCTCTTACTTCCCGGCCGAGGAGCAGCTGTCGGTGCGGCACCGAATCGCCGAGAACCTCAAGGCGTGCGTGGCCCAGCGGCTGCTGCCCACGGCGGACGGCAAGGGCCAGTGCGTGGCCATGGAGGTGATGATCGTCACCTCCACCATCTCCGCGTTCATCTATGAGGACCGCCCCACAGGATCCCTGGACGAGCTCATCGACGAGGGCGAGCACCCGTACGGCATGATGACCTTCGACAAGCACATCATGGCGCTGTTTCAGCAGGGGCGCATCAGCCTGGAGACGGCCATGCGCAACGCCTCGAGCCCCAACGACTTCAAGCGCTCGCTGATCTACGAGTAGAGCCCGGCCCGGCGGATCCAGTCGTCGAGCACCGGCCCCCAGTCGGTCTCGTGGGCTTCACATCGGGCTCGAAGTGTCTGCTGTTCTTCTTTATTGTTGAGCAATTCAAGAGATTTGGATACAAATAGTTCAACAAATGTCTTGGCTGCATCTCCGCCCCCGCGTGGGTTGCCCGGCACCACCACGCCCTGGTCGCCCACATACTCGGGCAGGCAGGCGATGTCGCTGGTCACCGGGACAGTCCCGCAGGCCAGGGCCATCTGCAGCACGATGCAGCCCGCCTCCCTGAAGCAGCACGGGTAGAGCAGCAGCTCCGCGCGCCGCAGGCTCTCCAGCAGCGCGCGCTGGGGCACCGCGCCGGTCACCGTGACCCCGTCCAGGTCGCGGGCGCGCGCGTACAGGTGGGCGAAGGGATCGTCGGGCTGGTCGTAGGTCACCATGCCGCCGAGGATCTCCAGGGTGGCCCCGGGCGCCCCGGCCCGGATGCGAGGCCAGGCGTCCAGCAGATACTCCAGCCCGCGAAAGGGGGCCGAGGCGTACACGCAGCGCCCCGGGATCCTGCCCCCGGCCAGGTCCCCGGAGCGGAGCCAGGCATGGTTCGTCAGGTCCAGTCCGTTGCGGGTGCGGCAGAATTTCTCGTCCACCTCGGCCGCCGGGATATGGAACACGCGCGCGAACCGCTGCAGCTGATAATCCGAGATGCAGAGGATCCGGTCCACCAGGGGCAGCGCCCGGCGAAACAGCTTGCGGTGCCCCTCCATGGGCATGTCCTGCAGCCAGATCCAGGTCATGTCGGCGCGGCGCGCCAGCGGCGCCAGCGCGGCGTCCCGGCAAATGACCAGCACCCGCGGTCGCGTGGCGCCGGACGCCAGGTCCTGCTCCAGCTGGCTCACCCGGCCCCAGCGGATCCCGCGGCGGGTCCCCTGCGCCGGATCGGGGGCGTACACCTCCACCGCCAGCCCGCGCGCGGCCAGGCGCCGGCTCACCTCCACCAGGGCCGTCTCGGATCCCCCCAGCGGCGCGTCCGCCAGCCGGCGCTCGTCGAACCGGATGGGGTAGGTGCTGGCGAAGAGGAAGTCGGGGCGGCGCGAGGGACTCATGGGCCGGTCATCCTATACAATGGGCTGCATCATGGCCACCGTGGCGACGGCGCTGTTCAGCAGGCTGGACCTGGACCAGGACGGAACGCTCACCCGCGAAGAGCTGGCTCGCGCGGCAGCCGACCTCCACTGGTCCTGGCCCGAGGCACCCCTGCTTGCCCTGCTGGATCGGCTGACCCTGGACGGGCCGCTGGACCGGGAGACCTTCACCGCTTGCCTCGAGCAGATCGCGCGGGACCGGCTGGGGCCCTACGGGGCCGCGCTGACCCGGGCGCCAGGACCCGAGCCCCGGCCGGCGGGGGAGGGCGGCGAGCGCCGGGCGCTGCTGATCATCGATCCCCAGCGCGCGTTCACCGAGGGCTGCTGGATGCGCTCCATCGGCCCGGGGCGGGAGGCGGACGTGGTCCCCCTACGCCGGGCCTTCGCCGCCTGCGCCGCCCTGCTGGCTCGCGCCCCGGACGGCCTGGAGGTGATGCTCACCCGCTGCCCCTTTCCGCCGGACAGCTACCCGTGGGATGCGGGGGTCGCGGCCGCGCTCCCTGCTGACCAGCCGTACTTCGTCAAGCCAGGCAACAGCGCGCTCTTCCCGCCGAGCAACGGCTTCCGGCGCTGGCTGGAGCGGCTGCTGCCGGCCGGGCGGGATACCCTGGTGCTGGCGGGCTGTACCCTCAACTCCTGCGTGCGGGTCACCGCCCTGGAGGTGCAGGCGCTCATGGGAGCGCGGGGTTTGCGGGTGGTGGTGGACCCGGACCTGTGCGGCGCGCGGGCCAGCAACCACGAGCCCTCGGCAGAGTTCGGCGGGCGGTCCTCGGTGGAGGCAGCGCTGGAGGAGTTGGATGAAGGCGGGGTGCGTGTCCAGCGCGGGGTATTCTCTGGAGACGGCAAGTAGACGGAGGAGACATTGCAGAGGCGCTTGTACGAGCTGATGGAGAAGACGGATGGCTGGACCGCCAAGGCCATCGACCTGTCCATCCTGGTGATGATCCTGATCTCCATCACCCTGTTCGCGCTGGACACGGACGCCGAACTGAACAGGCAGTACGGCGCCACCTTCGAACAGATCCAGCGCTGGCTGGTGTACCTCTTCACCGTGGAGTACCTGCTTAGGCTGGTGGCCGCAGGGGGCAGAAAGGGGGCCAAGGGCAGCGGCAAGGCGGCGCTGGCTTACGCGATCTCCTTCTACGGAATCGTGGATCTGCTCGCCATCTTGCCCTTCTACCTGGAGGCCACTGGCTTGCTGGCGCTGCGGTCGTTGCGGGTGCTGCGCCTGCTGCGGCTGTTCAAGATCACCCGGTACAACGACTCGCTCGGCCTGCTGATCAGGGTGATGCTGAGCAGGGCCGATCAGCTCGGGGTGTGTTTGCTGGTCTCGAGCATCGTGATGTTCGTGGCCGCCACCGGGATCTACTACACCGAGGGTACGGCCCAGCCCAAGGCGTTCCCCAGCATCCCGGCCAGCCTGTGGTGGGCCATGGTGACCCTGACCACCGTGGGGTACGGTGACACCTACCCGGTGACCTTGCTGGGCAAGCTGTTCACCTCGGTGATCTGCATGGTCGGCCTGGGCGTACTGGCCATCCCCACGGGCATCATCAGCTCGGGGCTGGTGGAGGCCATGGACGAGCGGCGCGAACGGAAGAGGCTGGAGGACTTGGGCAAGGGGCAGCCCTGCCCGCACTGCGGCAAGCATACCGGCCTGGAGGCGCCCGGGGAGTCCGCGGGACCCGCAGGGGAATCGGGTCCCGAACCCGGGTAGAATGCAAGCAACATCCTGGAGGCCAGACCTGCCATGAAACGTTCATTGCTCATCGTCTGCGCGCTGCTCGTCACCCTCGCCCCCTCGTCTGCCAGCGCCCTGCGCATCACCACCAATGTGAGCCTGCTCGCCTGGTCAGTGGACGGCGAGGCCGCGCTCCTGATGCAGCACCGGCATGGCCCCGAGGGGGGCGGGTCCCGGACCTACTTGCTGGTCAGGGCGAAGCCGCCGGGGGTGGTGCGGGCGGTGGTCTCCTCCGACTTCAGCCCGGGGGACGGGTCCACGCCGCAGACGGTGTCTCCGTCGGGCTGCCGCTCGGCGGTCACGGCCCTGGCCGCGGCCATCAAGAAGGCGCGGTTCAAGGGGATACAGGTGCGGCCAGCGGGTTGCGACGGCGAGCTGCGGGGCGGCATGGTCCGGGTGAGCGATGCAGCGCGCAAGGCGGCGGGATCGGGGCAGCTCAGGGGGCGGCGGGTGTATGTCAGCCCGCACCTGGAGTTCTTCCTGGACAGGGGGACCATCAGGGCGGAGGGCGCGCGCAAGCAGCGCAAGGTCGACGCCGAGGGCGCGATCATCGTGGCCCGGAGCAAGGGCAAGCGCGCGCTGCTGGTGCTGCACCAAACCCAGTACGGCGACACCCTCATACATGGGCTGTTCATGCGCAAGAAGGGCGCGCGGCGCGGCTACCTGAAGGTCAAGCTGCCCGGCGGCAAGGGCGGGCTGTAGCGCCAAACCGCAGGCGCGGGTCTGCTGCCGTTTCGTCGCCCGCGCTGAGCCGCGGAACCTTCCCGCCTGCCGGGGCGTTGTCCTTGTGAGTCTTCACCCGGCGGAGGCCTCCGCCATCAAGAAAATCACCCTGGCAACGGGAGGTGGCCGTGTACCGGTTCGCCGTGACGCTTGTGCTGTGCCTGTGGACCCTGCCTGCCGTGGCCGGCCCGAACAAGGAGGAGCCCGGCGGGTACTTCCGCCTCGGCGTGGGCTACATGAACAACGAGGGGTTTCTGGCCAGCGCCGGGCTGGGCCAGCGCCGCCTGTTCGGCGTCAGCGGCCTGGAGACCTCCCTCGAGGCGAAGATCACCGCGCACCAACAGCAGCTGGACTACCGGCTGGCCGTGGCCACCGCCAGGATGGGCCACCACTTCGTGGAGCTGAATATCTACGCCCACGCGGTGGGCCTGATGCGCGATGACGAGGCGCTGAAGCTTCACAGGGTGGGCGGCGCGTTGTCAGTGGGATGGCGCTTCGCGCCGGGGTGGTCCCTCTCCGGGGGGCTGCGGCTGGAGGGGCACTCGGCGCAGAACGCGGCGCAGCTGGCAGGCTCTGGCCTGGTCATGCCGCCGGACCACTGGGATGAGACGCGCCTGTACGCCGCGCCGTTTCTGCGCATCGCCTACGACGCGGGCGGCGGCGTGGACCGCGACACCGGGCTCCTCGTGGGCCTCGGGCTCGAGGCCACCGTGGAGCACTCGGCGCGCTGGGCCGGCTCCGCCGCTGACCTGACCCGGCTCGAGGCGAAGGCGAGGTACGGCCTGCGCCTGCCCGCCGGCATGTTGCTGCAGGCCTCCCTGCGCGGCGGCGTGATGCTTGGGCGGCACGGGGAGATCCCCCTGCTGTCGAGGTATCGCCTCAGCGGGCCCCTGGCGGGCGAGACGGCCCTGCCCATGTTCGGCCCCGCATGGAGCGCCAACGGCGCCCGGCTCTCTCTCGGGGGCGTGGGCATGGTCCACGGCTCGCTGGCGCTGTACGCGCCCATGGTCAAGGGCATGCTGTACGGCTTCGCCGGGGTCGAGGCCGGGGCGCTGTACCACCCGGACGTGGGGGGCCCCGACTTCAGCAACATGGGCACCGGCGTGCTCGGCGTGCGGTGGCTGTCACCGCTGGGTCCCATCACCGCGGGGGTCGGGCTGCCCTTCTCCATGAGCAAGGACGAGAAGTACGAGCCGCGGTTCCTGTTTTCGTTCGGGGGGAGCTTTTGAGGCGGGAGCTCGCAGCGGCGCTGGGCCTGGCCCTGCTGCTGCACGTGACGCTCCTGTGGATCGGAACTCACCTGAGGTGGTTCGAGCCACCGGCGCCCGCCCACCAGCCCGCGGTGCATGAGCTGGTCCTGGTGCAAACGCCGGTGCTGGAACCGCTCCCGCCTCCGCACCCCAAAGAACACACCCCCGCCCGAGCCCCCACCCGCCCCCGCGCCCCCGCCCCCGCCCGG
>CAZEFW010000060.1:0-46740 GCA_964511535.1 uncultured Myxococcales bacterium
TGGAACGTTCCAGCTGAAACGCCCCGGTGAACTTTTCCACCGGCATTTCCAGAACCGGGTTGTCGCAGCACAGGCGCCTGGCGGTCTCGGGCGAGATGCCAACACCCCCTTCCACCTCGCAGCGGCCTTCTTCATCCGACTCCTTGAGAACCTTTTCGTCCACATGGACCATCACCTGGTAGTTCTTTGGCCGCGCCTTGCCTGCCCGGTCAGCCAATCCCATGTCCAGGGCTGCGCCTGCCACTTCGCCCAAGGCGTCGGCCAGCCGCTGGTCCGGCTCGGCATCGCTGTCGTCGCACCGCTCCTCGGAAGCAACCTGCAGCGCCTTGACCAACAGCGCGCCCAGCTCGGGAGGCAGCCGGCCCTTGAGCACCAACATATTGTCTTCGTCGTAGTGGTAGCTCAGGTACCGCTCCTCGGTCTGCCGCTGCGCCAGCTCCTGCTCGGCCGGTTTGGCTCTTCGGTAGGTACGGATGATTCGTTCGAGTTGGGAGGCTGTTCCGTCCAGAGCCCACTCCAGCAAGGTGCTCTCGTTTTCTGGAGTGACGATGCGCGTGATGGCCCTGACTTTCGAATACGAAAGGCGCCCCTGTGAGAACGCCTCCTGAACGAGGGGGCAGTCCACCAGCTTGCGAGCCACGCGCACCTTTTCGCGGGCCGTACCCTGCTGCTCATTGGTTCGCCAGCTGAGCCAGTGGGCGCAGGAGATGAAGCCCAGGTCGGCCCACGCCTCCCGCCTGTCCATCTCTGCCAGGAGCAGCAGCAACCGGCAGGTGGCAGCCTGGATATGCGCTGACAGGGTGGCGATCTTGTCGCCCAGTTCGTCGTTTGATTCTCGAGACAGATCGGGCGCGTTTTCGCTGGATTTTTCCAGGGTCATTTTTGGCCTTTTTATGATTGATTTCGGAAACTTAAGTATATCAAAAGGACGGGGAAAATCAACCCCTGGAGGGCCGAAATGGGCCGAAAATCTCAACTAAATTCACGCGATGTCGACGCTGATGCCTCGACCTGGCCGGGTTACCTGGCCAACCCCACATCCGACAGCAGGTAGATGGCGAACGACGCCAGCCAGTGGGCGCCGCCGTAGCCGCTTTCGTGCATCAGCTTCAGGCCATGGCGGCCGTGCGCGGCTGCGGCGTGCTCCATGGAGGCGGCCCAGCGGTGGTCCGGCCCCAGGGCGGCGGCCACGCCGCGCAGGGACCAGGCACGCTGGAAGTCGAGCCCGATCAGGTGGCCGATCTTCGGATCCTTCAGGTCGCGCACCTCGAGCGGCGTCACGGCCCCGGGGCCCCCCGGCAAGAACGCCTCGAACCAGCGGTTGAAGTCCGCGGGCTGCAGCACCCGCCGCATCAGGTCGGCCTCGGCAAGGCAAGGGGAGACGAAGTCTTCGCCCGACGGCTCGTAGCTCAGCGGGCAGGCTCGATCTTGCAGGTAGAACCGGCGCGCCGCGGCCCGCACCTTCTGCGCCAGGGCCTCGTCGCCGGCGGCCACGGCGTAGTCCAGGATGTGCGCCAGAGCGAACGCCGTGGAGTGGTGGGTCCCGGCGCGCACCGGCACGCTCAGCCGCTCCAGGTACTGCCCCGTGCGGCTGACCAGCAGCTGCTCCAGGGGGCGCAGCGCGGCGAGCCAGCGCTCGGCGGCCGCGTCGTCCTTCATGGCGCCGATCTCCTGGCACAGCCGCAGCAGCCATGCCCAGCCGTAGGGGCGCTCGAGCAGCTTGTTGGCCTCGAAGGTCTTGATCTCGCCTGCGATGCGCTCGGGGGCGAGGCTGCGGTCCAGCGCGGCGCGGATGTCCTGGGCCTCGGGCAGGTCGCCGAACCGTCGCAGCACGCGCACCATGGCCCAGTGGCCGTGCACCGCCGAGTGCCAGTCGAAGCAGCCGAAGAACGCCGGGTGCACCTGGCGTGGCGGCGCCACGTCTCCGTCGCCGGACAGCACCACGGCCAGCTTGTTGGGGTACTCGCGGCCCACGCAGTGCAGCGACAGCTTCACCAGGCGCGAGGCGGTGTCCCGATCCAGGGCGGGCAGCTTGGCGGGGGGGGCCGGCGGCGTCACGGCGCGCACCGCCGGCGGGCGCGCCAGATCCCGGTCGCCGGCGGGAGGCGGGGCCTGCCTCGGGCAGGCGCACAGCAGGGGGACGACAAGCAGCACCAGCGAGCGGGAGGCGCCCACGGCCTCACTGCCCGTTCTGCTCTTTTCTCGCCACCTTCTTCCTCGCCAGGGCCAGCCGCCCGATGGCGGAGCCTGACCGGAGGCGCTCGTCGCGGTTCAGGAAGATGGAGATCGGGTTGATGCCGAGCTGGCCAGCGTCCTCGGACAGCTTTATGGAGCGGGTCTGGTCCGCGGCCAGGTTCAGCTCCGTGTGGTCCGACAGGGCTGAGCCGTCCGGCTCGGAGATGAGCGTGACCACGGGCCGCTCCAGGTCCCCCGCCGGGTCCTGGCTGGTGACCACGGCCAGCTCGTCGCTGCTCAGGCGCACCGTGGAGCCGGTGGGGTAGAGCCCGATTGTGCGCACGAACAGGTCGAGCAGGGACGGGTGGTACTGCTTGGCGAAGTTGGCCAGCATGGAGAGCATGGCCCGGTGCGGGGTGGCCGCCGGCTTGTCGCCCCTGCCCCAGAGCATGTTGTCGTAGCGGTCGCACAGGGAGATCAGGTGCGAGTAGAACGAGTGGGGGTGAGACAGGCCCATCTGCTCGGGGTAGAGTCGCCCGTGGGTGAACTCCAGCTGCGATTCGAACCCCACTACCAGCCGCGGCAGCGCCTCCTCGGAGAAGCCCCCCACCTGCACCATCTGGTTCAGGGTGTTCATCCAGTGCATCTGGATCCGCTGCCGGTCATCCCCCTGCAGCTGCCCCACCTGCTCGATGGTGTTGAGCGTCTTGGCCTTCAGGTTCACCTTGGAGACGTCATGAAACAGCGCGGCGGTGGCCAGGCTCACCAGGTCCCGCCGGCCGAGGTTCAGCTTCCGCCCCATGATCAGCGTCAGGATGGCGGTGTTGGTCAGGTGGGCGGCCAGCGTCTCGCGGTACACCGCGGAGCATGTCAGCGCAACCAGGGTGCCCTCGTGGTGCTCCAGCTTGTCCACAAGCACCTGCATGGTGCGCTTGATGCGCAGCAAGGTGTCCCAGCGGTCCTGCTGGAAATGGTCCAGGGTCTCGATCACCAGCACCATCAGGCCGCAGTACACCCGCACCGCCAGCTCGCAGACGAGGTCGTCGCTCTCGTCGGAGGCCTCCTCGCTGCTGCCCCCAAGCACCATGCGCGCCACCACGCCGCCCCAGGGGCGCCGGGTCAGCTCGGGCACCTGGTCCGGATCCTTGAGCGCGCGGATCACCATGGTGGCGAACTCCACCAGCCCCTCGGACGTCAGGTCCGCCGGGAAGACCACCTCGGTGATGCCGAGGCGACCCCAGATCTCCTTGAGCTGGCGCGCTTTCTGGTATTCGGTGTACCCCATCTGCACCAGCTCGCGGTTGAGGAAGAAGCTGTGGCCCGCGGTGGTGAGGTAGACCGGGGTCTCTCCCCCGGAGAGCCCCTGGACATTTTCGAGCATGTCCGCGATCACCTTGCGGACCACCTCGTTGTTCATGTCGTACAGGCGGCACGCCTGGTTCAGCGCGCAGAAGCCGAGCAGCACCGACACCGCGCGCTCGCGGTGCTCGGCGGGGATCCCCCCGTCGTCCTCGTTTACAGGGGTCTTCTCTTGCTCCTGGTGCTCTCCGATGCCTTCTAGCAGGTCCCCGCTCATCTCAACGTACCTTCTGCGCCACTTCGTCCAGCTGGTTGCGGACGGCCTTGCCCGGCTGCCTGGAGCGGCAAGCCGCGATGAGGTTCTGGGCGCGCTGGCCCCCCACCGCCTCCAGGGCGGTGAAGAGATCCTCCTTGAGCTGTTGCTTCTTGCGGCCGATGAACAGGCCGCCGGCGCAGATGTTGTTGATGATGAAGTCGTCCACCTGGGTGCCGCCCCAGCGAACCATCAGCATGTAGATGTTCAGCCGCCGGGCCTGGTCCAGCTTGTTGTCCGGATCGGGCCGCTCCAGCAGCTCCACCAGCAGGTCGCTCTGGCTGCACCGGGGCAGCTTGGCCAGCACGGCGTACACCGCCTCGTGGAGCTGGGGGTAGCCCGCGGCCAGCGAGGGGATCAGCTCGGCCACGGTCTCCTCGGACAGGTGCTCCGGCTTCATCCGCCCCGACAGCGCCTTGAGCGCCTCCAGCCGCACCCGGGCGCTCGGGTGGTTCAGCACCGCCGGCAGCTTGCGGATCGCCTTGGTGTCGTCCATGTCGGACAGCACCTGGATCGCCGAGAGCACCTGCTCCTGGTTGTTGCTCTGGAGGTTCTCGGCGAAGATCTCGGTCATGTCCACGCCGCGCTCCTCGAGCAGCTTGCGGAACCTGGACTGGGTGGGGCCGACGGGCATCTTGAGCAGCAGCTCGCGCAGATCGTCGTTGGCCTCCTCGGGCAGCACGAGCAGGAAGCCGGCCAGCTCCTCGAGCTCCTCGGGCGTGGCCTGCAGCAGGCGCGGGGCGATGACCTGCAGCCGCCCCTCTTCGGTCAGGGCGGCCAGGATCTCCTTGAGGTGGGCGTTGCTCTCCTCGTCGCTCCCGCCGCCGGCGATGGTGGCGCCCATCACCTTGCAAGTCTTGCCCAGGTCGGACCACTGCCCCCCCGCCAGCATCTCCTCGAGCACCTGGCTCAGGATGGCGCTGACCTGCTCCGAATCGAGGCCGACCTGCACCATGCGCGCGGCGATGTGGATCGCCCGCGGCCAGATATCCTCCCGGGCGCCGATCACCTCCCGGCGCAGCCCGGCGAGGAACTTCTTGTGGTTCCCCTGGTCCTGCAGGCGGGCCAGCAGGGCGCCGCGCACCGACGCGGCCTTCTTGCGCGCGTCCGCCGGGACCTTCGGCGCGGGGTAGGTCTTCCCTTGCCGGTGCAGGGGCTGGCGCAGCACGCCGACGATGTCGCTGATGTCCTCGCTCTCGCCGCCCAGGTCGGAGTCCTGTGTGCCCTCGTGGAAGATACTGATGGCGCGGTGCTTGATGTGGGGCGGGTCATTCTCCCACAGCATGGTCACCGCGCTGTGGACCTCCTGGCCCGGCTGGGCGCCCTGCATGGCCTCGATGAGCAGCATGAACTCCTCGAGATCGAGGCCGGGCTCGAAGCCGATGATCCGCAGGCCATCCTTGAACAGTCGGTAGGAGGGGCCCTGCTTGTCCGACTCGTTGATCCAGACCGACGAGCCGTCGAGGATGAACTGGTGCGGCTCGATGTAGAGCTTGATCTCGCCGTGACGCTCCAGCAGGTTCTGCATCAGCCGGAACGCCTCGGAGCGGGCCTTGAGGTAGTTCTCCCCATTGCCCTCGTACAGGGCGTGCATGCGCAGCGCCTTGTCCACGGCGTTGAGGCACAGCTGGGTGTCGGTGAACCGGGCCTGCTCCTCGGCGGATGCACCCGTGGGCGCGGCCAGCGGCGCGGGGCTGGCCTGTCCGGTGGAGCTATCCGTTCCGTTGCTTGCCATCGACGTTGCGCCCCTCGGGGTCCTGGAGAAGCCGGAACGTGAATAATACCCTGGGCTTCCCCCCGTGCCAAAAATCAGCCCTGGAGGCCGGCTCCGCAAAGCAGATTAGCACCTTTAGGAGGTCGGGTCTGCCCGAATAACGCGCTGGCCCGACCCCCGGCGGTTGCGCCTGGCGCGGCGGTGGCTCAGGCGGGATCTAACCAGCTCTCTGGCCATGCCCATCAGCCCGGGAGACTCGGGCGGCCGCAGCTCACCGGCCAGGTAGCGGCGTCGGGCCTCGGCGCGGCGGATCTTGCCGCTGGAGGTGCGGGGGAGGGTCCCGGGCTGCAGCAGCTCAACGCGCCAGGGGCGCTGGCCGGCGCCGGCTGCGAGGCGGGCGCGGATGGCGTCTTCGAGGATCGCGTCGTCCGGGGCGTC
The DNA here is from genome assembly GCA_964511535.1 of uncultured Myxococcales bacterium. Classification (GTDB taxonomy): domain Bacteria; phylum Myxococcota_A; class Polyangia; family CAZCFB01; genus CAZCFB01. The sequence continues at coordinate 5,940 of CAZEFW010000060.1, forward strand.
GTCGCTGCCAGGCCTGGAGCTGCGCTCAACCAGCATCAGCAGGCGCTCGCCGTCCTGCTGTTCGGGCACCACCCCCACCGCGGCCACGCAGCCGGCGCGTACCCCCTGAAGGCCGTCGAGGCACTGCTCGAGCTCCTGCGGCGCGTGGTTCTTGCCGGCCAGGATGATCAGGTCCTTTTCGCGCCCGTGCAGGTAGAGCTCGCCGTCGAGCAAGAACCCGGTGTCGCCGGTGTGCAGCCACCCCCCCGCCAGCGCCTCGCGGGTCAGCCCCGGGCGCTCGTGGTAGCCGGCCATCACCGAGGGGCCGCGGGCCAGCACCCGTCCCAGCTGCCCCTCGGGCAGAGGTTCGCCAGCGGCGTCCACTACCCTGAGGCTGAACCCCGGCAGCGGGGCGCCCAGGTTGACCAGGGGCACGCCCGCCGACCCGGCGGGCTCGGCGCGCCCCTGCCTTGCCAGGGCCTCGCGCTCGAAGGTGCGCCAGCGGAAGGGGCGGGTCAGCGGCGAGAAGGTCACCGCCAGGGTGGCCTCGGCCAGGCCGTAGACCGGCGTGAGCGCCTCGGGCCGCAGGCCGTGCTCGCTGAACCGGTCCAGGAAGCCTTGCAGCACCGCCGGCGTGACCGGCTCGGCGCCGTTGAGGGCCACCCGCCAGCTCGACAGGTCGATCCCCTCCAGCTCGTCATCGCGGATCTTCTGGGTGCACAGGCCGTAGGCGAAGTTGGGCGCCGGGCTGATGGTGCCGCCGTAGCGCGAGATGGCCCGCAGCCAGGACGCCGGCCGGGCCACGAACAGCTCCGGCGGGATCAGCGTCAGCTCGCCAGGGTGGGCCAGGGCCACCAGCACGCAGCCCACCAGCCCCATGTCGTGGTACAGCGGCAGCCAGCTCACCCCCGCGTGGCGCAGGCCGTCGCCCTCCGGATGCGCAGTCATGATGGCGTCGAGGATGGCCGAGACGTTGGCCTGCACCTGCCGGTGGGTCAGGCAGATCGGCTTGGGCGCGACCGTCGTTCCGCTGGACAGCTGAATGAACGCGATGTCGTCCGGCGCGCCGCCGGGGAGATCCGCCCCGCGCTGCCCGCCCGGGAGCTGGTCCAGGGTCAAGCAGCCGTGGCTCGGCGCGGCCGCCTCCACGGCGGCGCCCAGCAGCCGCCCGACGCGGCTGTCGGTGAGCACCAGCGAGGCTCCGACGCTGCGCAGCATGCGCGCGGTGCCCTCGTGATACTCCTGCAGGCGGCCGAGGCGCACCGGCGGATAGAGCGGGGCAGGCACCAGCCCGGCCAGCTGGCAGCCGAAGAAGGCGTGGTAGAAGGCGGGCCCGGTGGGCAGCACGATGCCCACCCGGTCGCCAGACCGCAGGCCGAGGGCGAGCAGACCTCCGGCGACCTCCCGGGCGCGCGCGAAGAGCCTGGCGTAGCTGTGGAATTCGGGGCGCTCGCGGCGGTCGAGGAAGCGCACGCCGAGCCCCTCGGCACGGGCCGCCCGGGCCAGCTGCAGCCCGAGGGTCGGCGCGGTGCGGCTCACGCCGCGGCCTCCCGCTGGAGCCGGCGCTCGACGAGGCGGGCGAGCTGGTCCAGCGTGGTGACCCCCTCCTCCTCGCCCGGGTCGAAGCAGATGGCGAAGTGGTTCTCAAGCTCCACCACCAGCGTCATCTGCTGGATCGAGTCGAGCTTCAGGTCGGCCAGCAAGTCGGTCCCGCCTGACAGCGGCGACTGCACGTCGAGCGCCTCGCGCAGGATCTGCCGGATCCCGTCGAGAATCCTGGCGCGCCGGGGAGTGGTCATGGTTCCTCCGCGGGGAAGAAGCGCCGGCGATGGCCCAGGCGCTGGTCATACTCGCAGAACTCGGTCAGCGCGCGCTCCTCGCAGTTGATGCGCACCGTCAGCAGCCAGCCGTTGAGCAGGGAGAACACCAGGGCAGTGATCCAGGCGCCGTGCAGCATGGGCAGGGCCACCCCCTCGAGGATCACCGCCAGGTAGTTGGGGTGGCGGATCAGGCGGTACGGGCCCTCGATCACCGCCGGCGCGCCGGGCACCACGATGACCCGCACGTTCCAGTGTTTGCCCAGGGTGACGATGGCCCAGTAGCGCAGGCCCTGGGCCAGCAGGGCGAGGATGAGCATCAGCAGGCCGGGGACCGGCATGAAGGGGCGCGACAGCAGCGCCACCTCGGCCACGCAGGCCGCCAGAAAGGCGCTGTGCAGGGCGGTCATGTAGCGAAAGTGTTCCTGGCCGAACTCGCGGCCGCCCCGGTCCAGGGCCCAGGCCGCGTTGCGCTTGCTCAGCCGCAGCTCCACCACCCGCTCGGCCGCCACCAGCAGGATGAAGAGCATGTAGAGGATCTGGGACGCGGACAGGGGCATCGGATTACCAGCGCAGGAGCACGAGCTCGGAGCAGAAGCCGGGCCCCAGGGCGAGCATCAGCCCCGGGCTCCCGGGCGGCGGTCGGTGGGTGGCCATGGTCTGCTGCAACACGGCCAGCACAGACGAGGAGGATAGGTTGCCCACCTGCTCCAGGCTGTCGCGAGTCAGCTGCAGCGCGCCCGGCGGGAGCTCCAGGGCCTCCTCGAACGCGTCGAGCACCTTGGGGCCGCCCGGGTGGCAGACGAAGGAGCGGATGTCGGACAGGCGCAGGTCGTTGTGCGCCAAGAACGCCTCGACGTCGCCGCGCACATGACGCCGCACCACCTGCGGCACGTCGGCGGAGAGCACCACCTGAAAGCCGCTGCCCTTGACGTCCCAGCCCATCACGCGCTCGGTGTCGGGGTAGAAAACCGAGCGCGTGTCCACCACCTTCGGGCCCTGGGCCTCGCGCTCGGCCCCCACCATCACCACCGCGGCGGCGCCGTCGCCGAACAGGCCGCTCGCCACCAGGTTGGCCACCGACAGGTCCTCGCGCTGCAGGGTCAGCGAGCAGAGCTCCACGCTGAGCAGGGCCGCCGTCTGGCCCGGGAAGGCGCGCAGGTAGTCTGCTGCGCGGGCGACGCCGGCGGCGCCCGCCACGCAGCCGAGGCCGAAGATGGGGGTGCGCTTGATGTCGGAGCGCAGGCTCATGCGGTTGACCAGGCGGGCGTCGATGGAGGGCGCGGCCAGCCCGGTGACCGAGACGAAGAACAGGTGGTCCAGGTCGGCGGGTCGCAGGCCCGCGGCGTCCAGCGCCCCGTCCAGGGCCTGTTGTCCCAGCTCCACCGCGCAGCGGATGTATGCGTCGTTGCGTCCGCCGAAGTCCGACAGCTCGCGGTACGCCTCCATGGGCAAGGCCAGGTGGCGCCCGCCCACCAGCACGTTGCGGTGGAGCTGCTCCAGCCGGGCGGGGTTGTGGAACTTGTCACCCCACAGCTCCCGGAAGGCGCTGATGAGCGCCTCCTGATCGTAGTAGTTGCCCGGCAGGGCAGTATGTGCGGCCGCGATTTGCACTTTTCGTAACCTGGACTGAGTCCCCCTGGACTGTCGTGCCGTTACATACGGTGACGCGGAACGGGGCTGGGCGCCATGCGGATCAGGCGCGGCCCTGGCGCTCGATTCGGGCTCCCAGCGCCCGCAGGCGGGTGTCTATGTGCTCGTAGCCGCGATCGATCTGCTCGATATTGTAGATGCGGCTGGTACCGGACGCGGACAGCGCGGCGATGAGCAGCGCGACGCCGGCGCGGATATCGGGAGAGCTCATGGAGATGCCGTAGAGCGGGTGGACCTTGTCCAGGCCGATGACCGTGGCGCGGTGCGGGTCGCACAGGATTATCTGCGCCCCCATGTCGATGAGCTTGTCCACGAAGAAGAGCCGGCTCTCGAACATCTTCTGGTGGATCAGCACGCTGCCCTTGGCCTGGGTGGCCACCACCAGCGCGATGCTGATCAGGTCGGGGGTGAACCCAGGCCACGGAGCGTCCGAGATGGTCATGATGGAGCCATCCCGGAAGGACTCGATCTCGTAGTGATCCTGTCGCGGGACGAGCAGGTCGGATCCCTGGACCTCCAGCTTCACCCCGAGGCGGCCAAAGACCGTGGGAATCATGCCCAGCTCGGCGGTGTCCACGCCCTTGATGAGCAGCTCCGAGGCGGTCATGGCCGCCAGCCCGATGAAGCTGCCCACCTCGATCATGTCGGGCTGCAGGGTATGCTCGCAGCCACCGAGGCCGTCCACGCCCTGGACGCGCAGCAGGTTGGATCCCTGGCCCTCGATCCTGGCGCCCATTCGGCTGAGCATGCGGGTGAGCTGGACCACGTAGGGCTCGCAGGCTGCGTTGAAGATGGCGGTCTCGCCTCTGGCGAGGGTCGCGGCCATCAGGACATTGGCTGTACCCGTGACAGAGGCCTCATCCAGCAGCATCTCGGCCCCTGTCAGGGCCTCCGTCCTGGCGTGGTACAGGCACTTGGTCCGGTCTTCCATGAGCCGGGCGCCCAGCTTCTCCAGCCCGATGAGGTGTGTGTCGATCCTCCTGCGGCCGATCTTGTCGCCGCCCGGCTTGGGGATCCGCGCGTACTTGAACCTCGCGAGCAGGGGCCCCACGAGCAGGATGGAGCCCCGTATCTTCGCCGCGGACAGGATGAACTCTTCCGTCTCGAGGTAGTCGAGGTCTATGTCGTCGGCGGTGAAGGCGTATGTCCCTGTGACCGGGTTTTCAACCTTGACGCCGATGGAGCGCAGGAGCTGAATCAGCCGCTGGACATCCAGGATGCCGGGCACGTTGTGAAGCGTCACCGTCTCCCGGGTCAGAAGGGTGGCGCAGATGACCTGGAGCGCCTCGTTCTTGGCTCCTTGCGGTACGATCTCTCCACTGAGGCGGTGACCGCCCTCGACGATGAAGCTGCTGTCCATGCTGGCTCCCGGTTGCTGAAGGGCTGGCGCGGAGGCGGCCAACCGGACGACATTGTACTAGATCTTCCCACGCCGGCCTGGACTATTTCTGGCGTCCAAGGCCGCTGTACGTGGGGTTTGGCATCGGCCGGTGATAAGATGCCGCCATGCCGACGCCACTGAGCTGGGTGGAAGTCTCCGCGGATGCCCTGCGGCACAACATCTCGCAGCTGCGCGAGCTGGTTGGCGCCACGAGGCTGGCGCCCGTGGTCAAAGCCAACGCGTACGGTCACGGGCTGGAGCTGGCCGCGCGCGTGTTCGCCGACGCGGGCGCGGACTGGCTGTGCGTCAACGCGCTGTTCGAGGCGCGGCGGGTGCGAGAGGCCGGGCTCGACTTGCCGATCTACATCCTGGGCCATGTGCCGGCCGAGGACATGCAAGAGGCCAGCTCGCTGGGGTGCCACGTGGTGGTGTACACCTCGGACGTGGTCGAGGCCGGAGCCCGGGCCCGGGATCCGGCGCAGCTCCACCTGAAGCTCGAGACGGGCAACAACCGCCAGGGCTTGCAGCCCCAGGAAGCGCTGGAGCTGGCGCGGCAGATCCAGGCCGCCCCTGGCGTGTCGCTCGCCGGGCTGACCACTCACTTCGCCGACGTGGAAGACACCACCGATCACAGCTTCGCCCGGGAGCAGGTGGACCGCTTCGAGCGCTTCCGTGATCGGCTCCGCGACGAGGGGATCGCGCCCGGGCTGTGCCATGTCAGCAACTCGGCGGCCACCATCCTGTGGCAGCATGCCCACATGGATCTGGTGCGCGCCGGCATCGCCTGCTACGGCATGTGGCCGTCCACCGAGGCGTACGTGGCGGCGCTGATGATGGATCGGGCCGCGGTGGACCTGCGCCCCGCGCTGTGTTGGAAGACCCGCGTGGCGCAGGTGCGGCGCGTGCAGGCCGGCGAGTTCGTGGGCTACGGCCGCACGTTCTGCACCACCCACGCGGGTAAGCTGGCGGTTCTGCCGGTGGGGTACTACGACGGCTACGATCGCAAGCTGAGCAACCTCGCCTATGTGCTGATCCGGGGGCGCCGGGCGCAGATCCGCGGCAGGGTGTGCATGAACCTGATCATGGTGGACGTCACCGACGTGCCTGGCGTGCAGCCGGGCGATGAGGTGGTGCTGCTGGGCCAGCAGGGCGAGGAGCAGATCACCGCCGAGCAGATGGCCACCTGGGCTGGAACCATCAACTACGAGATCACCACGCGGATCAACGACGGCCTGGCCCGGGTGGAGGCCTGAGAGGGGCGGCTGTCCCGTCGCCCAGCAGCGCCGGCAGCAAGACGGCGGTGAGCAGCAGGGCCAGCAGCACGGCCACGGCGGTGAGCAGGCCGAAGCGCACCACCGGGGTGAAGCCGGACAGGCCGAGCACCGCGAAGCCGACGCTGATGATGAGGGTGGTGGCCACGATGCCCTGGCCTGCCACGGCCGCGGCGTGCAGCATGGAGCCGGAGACGCGGCGGTGGTGCAGGTAGTGGAAGGTGTCGTCCACGGCCAGGCCGAAGGCCACCGAGCCGGTCATCACCGTGGCCACGTCCACCGGCACGCCGAGCCAGCCCATCAGGCCCAGGGCGCCGGCCACGGGCAGCAGGCTCACGGCCACGCCGGCCAGGCAAAATCGCAGCGACCGGAACGCGATGAGGAACAGCAGGGCGATGACCGCCACGGTCACCGACAGCGAGCGGGCCAGGGTCTGGATCAGGGCGCCGGGGGTGCCGATGAGCATCATGAAGTGGCCGGTGAGCCGCGCCTGCTGCCCCGGGAAGTGTCGCCCGGCCGCGTCTTGCACGGCGGCGCGCAGGCGGGCCAGGCCCCGGGGGGTGACCTGGCGCGCCAGCAGGGTCAAGCGCAGGCCCCGGTCGGGCCGCCAGAAGGGGCGCAGGCGGGCGGCGAGCCGGCTGCGGGCGCCGTCCTCCATCAGCTCAAGCGCGGCCAGGCTCGACGGCAGATCTGTCCGCCCGGTGCTGCGGTACTGGATGATGCGCAGCAGGTCGTTGACCCCGACGCTGCCGGTGACCAGCGGGTCCTTCTCCAGGTCGGCGGCCAGGCGGTCCAGGGCCGGGGCCGCAGCCAGCAGCGCCGACTCGTCGGCCACGGGCGCCGGCAGCCAGATGTCCACGGCGTTGATGCCGATCCCTTCGGCCTCCAGCCGGGTGATGGAGCGCTTCTCGGGCACTTCGTCCGACAGCAGGTCGAGGCCGTCGATGGAGGTCTGCAGACGGGCCACGCCGAGGCCCGCGGGGATGAGCAGCGCCGCGGCGATGCCGACCACCAGGCCCCGCCGACCGAGCGCCGCGCGCGCCACCGCGCGCAGCCGCCGCCGCCGGTGGGGCGGACAGAAGGGCCGCGGGCGCAGCATCAGCAGCAGGGCCGGCGTGCCCGCGCCCACAAGCACCAGGCATGTCAGCAGGGCGGCCGCGGCGGTGAGGCCGAGCACGCGCACCGGGTGCACCGGCGAGAAGGCCAGCGAGCCGAAGCCGAGGGCGGTGGTGAGGAACGCGAAGGCGGTGGGGAACAGCTTCTCGCGCACGGTCTGCTCCACCGCCGCGCGTGGGGCTTCGCCGCCGGCCAGCAGCTGGGAGTAGCGCGACACCAGGTGCACCGCCCCGGCGAAGCCGATGGCCAGCACCAGCGGCGGCATCACCCCGGTGACAAGGTTGATCGGCTCGTCCATCAGCGACAGCAGCCCGGCGCCGGTGGCCACCGCCCCGCCCACCGGCAGCAGCATGGCCAGCACCGCCCACAGCGAGCGGAACAGCAGCAGCCCCATGAGCACCGTGACCAGGCCCACCAGGGGCAGGTAAAGCGAGGTGGCGCGGCGGGTCTCGCGGTCTATGGCCGCGTTGGCCGGCGCGAGCCCGGCGGCGGTGGCCTCGATCCCCCCGGCCGAGTGGCGGGTCAGCGCCGCGGCCAGGGCGCGGTTGAACCGGCTGCGATGATCCGCGCCGCTCATCACCAGGGTGCACAGCACCCCCAGCGCTGGCCGGTCGGGCAGGGCCAGGCCGAGCTCCCGGTACACTGAGAGCGCCCCCACCTCGCGTATCAGCGGCTCGAGCTCCAGGGAGTCCGGGGTCCGCCGCCCGGCGCGCACCTCCGGGTCGAGCCCGTCGAGTACCGAGGCGGTGGCGATCACGCCGGTGAGCACGGAGAGGTCGCGCTCCAGGGCGGCCAGGCGCGCCATGTCGGCGGGCCGGTCCAGCCGCGCGCCCCGCAGCTGCACCAGCACCAGCTCGTCGCCGCCGAAGGCCTCCACCAGCTGGCGGTAGGTGTCCCGGGCCTCCGGCGCGGCGGCGAAGAAGGTCTCGGGGGAGTTGTCCTGGCGAGTCAGCGGCGCCCGGTGCCCCACGCTCAGGGCGAGGGCCAGCAGCGCCAGCACCACGGCGCGGGGGTGGTTCAGCAGAGGCTTCAAAACTTCTGCTTCACGTACCAGCGCAGGCCGCAGCGCCGGGCGACGAAGTCGATGGGGCGCGGCATCTGCTGGGCCAGCTTGTACAGGTCAACGAACCGGCGCAGGTCTCTGCCGACGCAGCGGTAGACTCGCCGGTGAAAGTCGATGCCCTGGTTGTAGCGTCCGTAGGACAGCAGCACCGCGTTGTTCAGCGGCCTGCGCACGAAGTTGCCCCACTGGCGCGGGTTGGGCCACAGCTCCTTGTACCTGGCCACGGCCCGGGCGAACTCCCGCGCCTTGAGGCGCAGCTTTTCGGCCCTGGGCAGGTCACGGCCGTACAGGGCGTCGAGGCGCCCGTACAGCTCGGTGACCAGCTTGCTGAAGCGGCTGCGGCGGCGGATGCTGCGGGAGTACGCCTCCACCTGCTCGCTGTGGGGGCCGTATAGCCGCGCCAGGAACATCAGCGCGCCCTGCTTGCCGATGAACATGGCCAGGCTCTCGTTGAAGGCCACCTGGTCGCGCAAGAAGATGGTGGTGTGGGTGGTCTCGTGCAGCACGAGATCCACCAGCCGCCCCACGTCGCCGTCCAGCATGGGCGAGTAGACCGGATCGGCGAAGTAGCCGAGGCTGGAGAAGGCCGCCACCGGGCGGTAGTAGGTGTCCAGCCCGGCGGCCTCCAGCTTTCCCTTCTCCACCATGCCCTCGGCGTGGGTGAAGAAGCCGATGTACGGCAGCCCCCCCACGATGGGGAAGCGCCACACGTATGGGCGCAACGCGTCGGGAGGCGAGGCGGACAGGTTGTGGGCCAGGGGTTTGCCGCCCGTGTCGTAGAACCGGGTGTACGCCGGGGTCAGGCGCAGGCCGAGCTCCTCGTGGCCGAAGCGGCGGGCGCGCAGCACCACCTGCAGCTTGAACCGGTGATCCGGCTTCAGCGTGGGATCCCGCAGCATGACGTCAATACGCTGGCGTTGGTTGAGGATCTTGAGCTGGCCGGCGGCCTGCCGGGCCACGTACGCCGGCGCCGAGCAGGCGGCCCCGCAACATAATAAGAGCAGCAGGAGTATCGTTACCCGGCGGGGACAGGGGTTGCTATGTCTCGGATCAGAACCCACAATGCCTTGCAGTTTAGAGACAAAGACAGAGGAGATCATCATGATGAGGCGCTTTTTATGGAGGACGGGGACCCTGGCGCTGTTAATGGCCACCGCGCTGGCGGCCAGCGGCTGCGGCCGCTCCATCGAGGCCGGACACCGCGGCGTGTACTACAACTGGCGTAGCGGCACCGACACCTCCAACACCCTCGGCGAGGGCTGGCAGTGGCTGGCGCCGTGGAACAAGATCCTGCAGTACGACGTGCGCGCAAAGGACCGCATGGAGCAGCTGACGGCCCTGACCCAGGACCAGCTGCAGATCAAGGCTGACATCTCCATCCGCTACCGGTTGACGAAGAACAAGGTGGGTGAGCTGCACGCCAACGTGGGGCCGAAGTTTTACAACATGCTGATCCAGCCCGTGCTGCGCAACGCCACGCGCGATGTCATCTCGCGCTACACCAGCCTCGAGGCGTACCGCAACCGGGCCAAGGTGCAGAAGGAAATCGCCGACGCCATCACGCCGGCGCTATCCAAGTACGACTACTTCAACACCGAGGCCGTGATGATGCGCCACATGGAGTTCCCCAAGGTGGTGGTGGCGGCCATCGAGCGCAAGCTGACCATGAAGCAGGACGCCGAGCGCGAGAAGTTCAAGCTGGAGAAGGCCAAGATCGAGGCCCAGCGCAAGATCGTGGAGGCCACGGCCACGGCCAAGGCCCAGGCGATCCTCAAGGCCGAGCTCAACGATACCCTGCTCAAGTGGAAGGGAATCGAGGCCACGCTCAAGCTCGCCGAGAGCCCCAACTCCAAGGTGGTGGTGGTGGGCGGCGGCGAGAGCGGCGGCCTGCCCCTGATCCTGGGCGGCATGAGCAGCACGACGGCCAAGTAGGGCAGATCGCCTGGCTGGCATTCTGGCAATCTGGCAATCTGGCAATCTGGCAATCTGGCATTCGCGCCCTTCAGGCGCGCCCGCCAGGCGCGCCCCCCGCCCTTGACATCCCCGCACCCCATGCGCGAGAGTGACTGTTCGCGTTTTACGCACTCCAGGAGGGCACATGGCGGCCAGCGTTAACAAGGTGTTTTTAATGGGAAATCTGGGGGCTGACCCCGAACTGCGCTACACGCCGGGTGGCGCAGCGGTGTGCGATATGCGCATCGCCACCAACCGTCGGTTCAAGACCCGCGACGGTGACTGGCAGGAAGAGACCGAGTGGCACTCGGTGGTGGTGTGGGGGCGCCAGGCCGAGACCAGCAAGGAGTACCTGGCCAAGGGCCGCACCGTGTTCATCGAAGGGCGGCTCAAGACCCGCTCCTGGGATGACCAGAAATCGGGCCAGAAGCGCTACAAGACGGAGATTGTCGCGGACAACGTACAGTTCCTCGGCAGCCGCGGCGGCGGCGGCGGCGGCGGCGACTACGGCGAGCCCCCGCCCCGGAGCGACAACGAAGCCCCCACCGACATGCCGGGCGACGACGACATCCCGTTCTAGGCCGGCACGGCAAAACCTCAACAAGGATTGATCCATGCGCAACCAACTGCTGTGCGTCGGGCTCGCGATGCTCGCCGCAGGCTGTAATGCACACGTACGCTCACGCGACGACCTGAAGGTCACGCGGGCGGTGCTGTATCAGAACGGCATCGGCTACTTCGAGCGCCAGGGCAAGGTGAAGGGACAGACCCTGGCCCTGCGTATCATGCCGCACCAGATCACCGACGTGCTCAAGTCGCTGACCGTGGTGGACCTGGGCAACGGCCGGGCGGTGAACATCGCCCTGCCGGTGGAGAAGACCCGGTCGCGACGGCTGGCAACGCTGCCGCCGCAGGTGCGCCGCGGCGGCGGGCTGATCTCCATCGCCCGGGCCTTCCGCGGCGCCCGGGCGTCGGTCAAGGCAAAGGACGGCAGCGGCACCGGCCGGCTGGTGGGCGTCGAGCGCGTCACCGACGACGGCGGCTGGCGCCTGAGCATCCTGCGCGACGACGGCACGCTGCAGGCGTTCGACCTGGCCGGCGTGCGCAAGCTGCGCATCGGCGACCGCACCCTGGAGGTGGGGCTGCGCAAGGCGCTGGACGTGTCCCTCGACTCCGGCTCCTGGAAGCCGGTGGAGCTGACGGTGCACCTGGCGGGCAAGACACCGCACAAGCTGCTGGTGAGCTACGTGGTTGAGATGCCCACCTGGAAGCCGGCCTACCGCGTGGTGTTGTCCAAGGGCGAGGCGGACGGCCTGCTTCAGGGCTGGGCCGTGGTGGACAATGTCTCGGGCGAGGACTGGGATGGGGTGGGGCTGTCGCTCACCGCGGGTACGCCGCTGACCTTCACCTACGACCTGTACACGCCGCGCTACGTGCGGCGGCCGGACCTGTCGCCGCGCCAGGAGCAGATGGCCCTGGCGCCGCCGCCCCCCACCGACGGGGCCATGGAGATGGCCGAGTCGGAGGCCGACATGGACCTGGGCGACGACATGCCGGGCAAGGCCTCTTTCAAGGAGGAGAAGGCGAAGAAGAAGATGTCCCGCCGCGGACCGCGCCGGCGCTCTCGCCGCGGGGGTTACCGGGGCAAGGGCGGGGGGGCGCCCTCCGCGAGCTCCATGGCGCCCCGGCCGGTGATGAAGCCGAAGCCGCGCATGTCGAGCAAGCTGCTGGCCAAGAGCTTCAGCGCGCTGGTCAAGGGCAGCCGCGTGGGCAGCCTGTTCCGCTACGACATCGAGCAGCCGGTGACCATCCGCGATCGGCAGAGCGCCCTGGTCTCCATCCTGAACAAGAAGGTGCCGGCCGAGGACGTGCTGCTCTACCGCATGGACACCTCGAGCACTTACCCGTACCGCGCGGTGCGGCTGAAGAACACCACCGGGACCCTCATCGAGAGCGGCCCGGTGGCGATCTACAAGGACGGCGACTTCGTGGGAGAGGCGGTGGGCGGCAAGGTGGAGACCGGCACGTCGACCTTCATCCCGTACTCGGTGGACGCCCGGGTGCTGGTGGCGCTCACCGACCAGACCAAGGACGAGGGGGCCTCGCTGCTGCGCATCGTCAACGGCCAGTTCTTCCTCGAGGTCAAGCGGGTGGCGATCCACAAGTACACCGTGACCAACAACATGGGCGAGGCGGGGACCATCTACGTGCAGCGGCGGCAGAACACCGGCTGGAAGCTGGTCTCCCCCGACAAGGGCGTGCTGCAGGAGAAGGACCACTACTTCGTGCCGATCAAGCTGGCGGCCAAGGGCAAGACCGAGATCGAGGTGCGCGAGGAGACGCCGGTGCGGCGCTGGACTGGCATCTCGTCCTGGCTGGGGCGCAAGGCCATCGGCCTGTACCTCAAGGACCCGTCGGCGGACGCCAAGGTGAGCAAGGCGCTCAAGGAGGCCCTCGACCTGCAGGACAAGGTGTCCAAGTACGACCGCGAGCTGTCGCGGCTGCGCCGGGCCAAGCGGGACTACTCCCGGCGTCAGGACCAGGTGCGGGCCAACCTCAAGCTGCTGGGCAAGTCGATCCGCAACGCCGACCTGGCGCGCAAGCTGACCAAGACGCTGCTGTCGTTGGAGAAGAAGCTCAACGCGCTGACCCGCGACCTGGTGGAGAAGGACATGAAGCGGTCCGAGCTGCGCGACCGCCTGACGGTGCTGGTCAAGTCCATCAGCCTCGAAGTGAAGAAGAAGTAGTGTTTCAGGGCTGTCGTATCGCCGTTGTAATGCCCGCTTACAACGTGCAGGACCTGGTGGCCGAGGCGGTGACCTCGGCGCCGCAGTTCGTGGATGACCTGGTGGTGGTGGACGACGCCAGCGTGGACGGCACGGCGGCGGTGCTCTCGGGGCTGCAGCGGCCGGCGCTGACCGTGCTGACCCACGGCCAGAACCGCGGGGTCGGCGCCGCCATCTGCACCGGGGCCCTGTTCGCCCTGGAGCGCGGGGCGGAGATCATCGCCGTGATGGCGGGCGACGGGCAGATGGACCCCGCTGACCTGCCGGCGGTGCTCGAGCCGGTGGCGCGAGGCGAGGCGGACTACGTCAAGGGCAACCGCTTCGCCCACCCCGACGTGTGGCGGGTGATGCCGCGCGCGCGCCTGGCGGGCAACATCATGCTCAGCCTGCTCACCCGGGTCACCAGCGGCTACTGGGACATCTTCGACTCCCAGTGCGGCTACACTGCCATCTCGGCGGCGGCCCTGCGGGCTGTGCGCGGGCGGTTCTTCTCGCGCTACGGCTACCCCAATGATCTGCTGGCCCGGCTGCGGGTGGTGGACGCGCGGGTGGCCGACGTGCCGGTGCGGCCGGTGTACGACGGCCAGGCGTCAGGCATCCGGCCGAGCACGGTGGTCTACCCGATCCTGTACGTGCTGCTGCGCTCAATGGCCCGACGGGTCTGGCTGCAGCGAGGCAAGGGCTTCGAGGTGCTCGCTGATGCGGATCGGCCTGCTGACCAGCTCTTATCCTCGGCATCGCGCTGATCCCGCCGGGTCGTTCGTGGCCGCCATGGCGCGCTGGCTGGCGCGTGGGGGAGATGCGGTGGAGGTGCTGGCGCCGGCTCCGGCCGGGGGCTGGACCGGGGGGGAGGGGATCTCGGTGCGGCCGGTGCGCTACGCGCTGCGGCCGGCGCTGTTTTACGGCGCCGGGGCGCCGGACAACCTGAGCCGCTCCTGGCGCGCGCGCTGGCAGGCGCCGGCCTTCGTGGCCAGTCAGGCGATGGGCGTGGCGCGGCGCGCGAGCGGCTGGACTCACCTGATGAGCCACTGGCTCGTGCCGTGCGGGCTGGCCGGCCGTGTGGGCGCGCCGAGGCTGCCCCACCTGGCGGTGGCCCACTCGTCGGACGTGCACCTGCTGGCGCGCCTGCCCGGGGCGGGGGCGCTGCTGCACGGGCTGGCGCGCGGGCGCGCGAGGCTGCTGTGCACCTGCGCGGCCATCCGGGACAAGCTGCTGGCGGTCTGCGCGACGGGGCGCGCCCGGCGCTGGGTGCGAGGGGCCGAGCTCATGCGCATGGGGATCGAGCCCTTCGACGCGCCGCCCGTTGGGGACCGCCCGCGGACCGTGCTGTTCCTGGGGCGGCTGGTGCCGGTCAAGGGCGTGGACCTGCTGCTGCGGGCCATGACTCTCCTGCCGGACGTCGAGCTGGTGGTGGCAGGAGACGGCCCGCAGCGTCCGGGGCTCGAGGCGCTGGCCCGGCAACTCGGGGTGTCGGCGCGATTTGCTGGCGAGGTGGCAGGGGAGGCCAAGGCGAGCCTGCTGGCCACCGCCGGCGTCCTGGCGCTCCCCTCGCTGGAGCTGCCCGACGGTCGCACCGACGCCGCCCCGGTGGTGCTGCTGGAGGCCATGGCCGCCGGCCTGCCCGCGGTGGCCACCCGGGTGGGCGGCAACGCCGAGCTGATTCAGCACGAGACCAACGGCCTGCTGGTGCCACCCGAAGATCCCCGCGCCCTGGCCCACGCCCTGGCCAACGCCCTGGACCACGGCCCCACCCTGGCCGCCGCTGCCCTCGACACCGCCCGCCGCCACACCTGGGACACCCTCACCCCTCGCGTCCGCCAGATCCTCACCACCCTGTAAAATGTCAAGTGGGGGGGTCTGACCCCTACACTTGACATTTTATTTGGCGCCGAGGTATTTGGTCTCGAGGTAGTCGAGGAAGGGGCCGGCGGACAGGGGGGCTCCGGTGGCGCGCTGGATCAGGTCGGGGGCGAGGTAGGTGCGGCCGTGGCGGTGGATGCTGTCGCCCAGCCAGCGGCGCAGGGGCAGCAGGTCGCCTCGCGCGAGCTGGTCGTCCAGGTCGGGCAGATCGCGCAGCACGCACAGCATCAGCTGGGCCGCCAGCAGGTTGCCCAGGGTGTAGGTGGGGAAGTAGCCGATGAGCCCCGCGGCCCAGTGCACGTCTTGCAGGCAGCCCTGGCGCTGTGACGCGGGCGTGATGCCGAGCAGCCGCTGCATGCCCTCGTCCCAGGCGCCCGGCAGGTCCGCCGGCGCCAGGTCGCCACTGAGCATG
The DNA here is from genome assembly GCA_964511535.1 of uncultured Myxococcales bacterium. Classification (GTDB taxonomy): domain Bacteria; phylum Myxococcota_A; class Polyangia; family CAZCFB01; genus CAZCFB01. The sequence continues at coordinate 21,231 of CAZEFW010000060.1, forward strand.
GCGGTCTCCAGCCGGTAGCGCAGCAGGATGTGCATGTTGTAGGTGGCCTCGTCGGCCTCCACCCGGATCGGGGTGGCCTGCACATGGTTCAGCGCGGCCACGAAGCGCTCCAGGTCCACGTCGTCCAGCGCCCCCGGGAAGGCCCGCTTCAGCCGCGGCAGGTAGTGGCTCCAGAAGGCGGGCGCCCGCGCCACCATGTTCTCCCACAGGCGCGACTGCGACTCATGCACCCCGAGCGAGCAGTAGCTGCCCGCCGGGTCGCGGTACCGCTCGCGGTCCAGGCCCTGCTGGTACAGCGCGTGGCCCGCCTCGTGGATGACAGCGAACAGCCCCGAGGCGAGCCGCGTCTCGGAGAACCGTCCGGTGATGCGCACGTCCTGGCAGTGGCCGGAGGTGAACGGGTGGGTCGACCGGTCCAGCCGCCCCGCGTCGGTGTCGAACCCCATGTCCCGCGCGATGGACAGGGCGAACGCCTCCTGCGCCTGCACCGGGAAGGGCCGCGTCAGCACCTCGTCCGCCTCGGCCGGCGTCTCCCGGGCGATTTGCTCCAGCAACGGCACCAGGCGCTGCTCCAGCGCCTCGAGCAGCGGGTCGAGCACCGCCCGGGTCATGCCCGGCTCGTACTCCTGCAGCAGCGCGTCGTAGAGGTCGCCCCCGTCGCTCACCGCCGTGGCCACCTCGCGGCTCACCTCGAGCACCCGGATCAGGTGCGGCAGGAAGAGCTGGAAGTCGTCCCGCGTGCGCGCCTCCTCCCAGGCGGGCTGGGCCATGGCGCACACCCGGGCGTGCTCGATCACCAGCTCGGCGGGCACCTTGACGGCGCGGTCATGCCGCCGCCGCGCCTCGCGCAGGTCCGCCCGCGCCTCGGCGCCCTGGGGGGGGGCCTGCTCGAGCTCCTCGATCAGCGCCCCCAGCTCCGGGGCGCAAACCTTCTCGTGCACGGCCCCGGCCTGCGCGGCGAGCTCCTGGCTGCGCTGCTCCGCGCCGGCGGGGGGCATCATCACCTGGCGGTCCCAGTTGAGCAGCCACTCGGTGCGCTCCAGATCCGCGATGGTCCGGGTCAGCTCCCGGAAACGTACTAGTTCGTCGCTCATGCGTATAACTCTTGGTGCCGTTGGGGGCGGAGTGAATCCACAAGGAGTATACTGCGCAGCATGTCAATCGTGTACGCCATCCTAGGCCTGGGTGTGCTCATCGTGGTCCACGAGCTGGGCCACATGCTCGTGGCGCGTTCGTTCGGGATGCGCGTGGACCGGTTCAGCGTCGGCTTCGGCCCGGCGCTGGCTCGCTGGTACGGCAACCAGACCACCTACCAGATCGCGCTGATCCCCCTGGGCGGGTTCGTCCAGATCGCCGGCATGAACCCCCACGAGGAGCTGCCCGAGGGGGACCCCGGCTCTTACGCCAACAAGCCGGCTTACGCCCGGTTCCTCACCATCCTCGCCGGGCCGCTGGTGAATTACATCTTCGCCATCCTCATCATGGCCGGCGTCTTCCTGGCCTGGGGCTACCCCAACGAGCGGTACCTGGTGGGCGAGGTGCTCGAGGGCGCGCCCGCAGCGGCCGCGGGCATGCAGTCGGGCGACGAGATCCTCACCATCAGCGGCAAGCCTGCGCCCACCATCCCCGCCATCCTCGCCGGCATCGAGGGCAGCGGCGGCAAGCCGCTGAACATCAAGGTCCGTCGCGGCGAGGCCGAGCAGGCGCTGACCGTCACCCCGGCGGCCCAGGAGGACGGCAGCTACAAGATCGGCATCGGCTTCGCCATGAAGCTGTTCTTCACGCCCATGGAGCCGGGCAAGGCGCTGCTCGGGGCGCTGTACTACCCGGTGGCGGTGTCCCAGAAGGCGCTGTCCGGCCTGGGCAAGGTGTTCACCGGCAAGGTGAGCACCAAGCGCCTGGGCGGCCCGCCCGAGATCGTGCGACAGCTCAAGATGGCCTTCGAGGAAGGCATCGTGATGGCCATCATCTGGCTCGGCATGCTCAACGTGTACCTCGGCCTGTTCAACCTGCTGCCGGTGCCCGCCCTGGACGGCGGCCGGCTGGTGTTCCTCGGCTTCACCCTGATCACCCGCAAGGCGGTCAACCAGCGCATCGAGAACATGGTCCACACGGTGGGCTTCATCATCCTGCTCGGGTTGATCCTGCTGCTGTCGTTCCAGGACGTGATGCGCTTTGTCGGCGGGCCCTGATACCCCGGAGCGACCACGGCACCGCCGCGTGCTCTCCGCCGCCCTCTGGATCGCCGTCGCGGCCCTCATCTATGGAGCCCTGATGTTCTCTCTGCAGCGCACGCTCATCTTCCCCCGGTTCATGATCCCGAAGCCGCCGGCCGACGCGGCGCAGCGCGTCCCGGGCCTGGTGCGGCTGACGACCCCGGTGGACGGCGGCGAGGTGGAGGCCTGGCTGCTCCCTGGCGATGGGGTGAGCGCCGAGCGCCCGGGGCCGGCGGTGATCTTCTGCCACGGCAACGGCGAGCTCATCGACTACTGGCCCGAGGTCCTGTCAGCGTACCGCGCCATGGGCGTCTCGCTGCTGCTGCCCGAGTACCGCGGCTACGGCCGGTCCGCCGGCTCCCCCTCGGAGGCGGGCATCGCGGCGGACCTGGTGCGCTTCTACGATCAGCTGGCCGCGCGCCCCGAGGTGGACGCCAGCCGGATCCTGTTTCACGGCCGCTCCCTGGGCGGCGGCGCCGTATGCGCCCTGGCCAGGCAGCGCCCGCCCGCGGCCATGATCCTGATGTCCACCTTCACCTCCGTGCGCGAGATGGCCCGGCGTTACCTGATGCCAGGCTTCCTGGTGCGCGACCCGTTCGACAACCTGGCGCTGGTCCAGGAGTACAAAGAGCCGCTGCTCATCTTTCACGGCGAGCGGGACACGGTGGTCCCCCACGACCACGCCACGCGCTTGCACGCCGCCGCGCCCGGCAGCCGCCTGGTGAGCTACCCCGACGCCGACCACAACGACTGCCCGCCCGAGTGGGGCGCGTTCTGGGTCGAGGTTGATGGTTTTCTGAACCGGGCCGGGATCCTGCGCGGCCCGTGATACGCCTCAGTACTTCTTGAACTGAAACGACCGCTTGACGGTGATGGTGTCGGTCTTGACGCCCTCGACGCGGAGGTTGCTGAGGATCTGCTCGATGCAGGTGCTGGTGGACGAGTTGGCGCCCTGGATGTTGCTGCCGATGATGTAGCCCATGCGGTGAACCCGCAGGCTGATGGTGGAGGTGCCGACGGTATCTGCGTCATAGCAGCCGCGCAGCTGCCCCATGACGCTGCCGATGGCCCTGCTGACCGCCGCCTCGGTGTCCTTGCGGTCCTGAATCTTTTTCAGCTCGGCGGCTCGCTTGGCAGCGGCCTCGTCCCCGGCCGCGCTCTCGTCGGTGGCGGCGGCCCCGCCGGCGGCCGCGCCGCCGGCCTCCTCCGTCTCCTCCTCATCATCGTCGAAGTCGACATCCCCCAGCGTCCCCAGCGCCTCGTCCCGATCGCGCAGCACCTCCTCCTTGCCGCGCTGGATCTCATCCTCGATCTCCTCCGCGGTCAGGCCCTGGCCGCCGGAGCTCAGCGGGGCCTGCTCCCGCTTCTCCTTCTTCTTGCAGGCTGAAAGGGGGCAGACCGTCAGACAGGCGGCGATCAGAAGGGACAGGGAGCTTCGCGAGAACATGGCCCGAGGGTACCACGGCGAGGGCCCGGCCTGGGCGCTCACGGCGTCACCTCCGGCTGCCCCGTCCCGCCCCCGGGGAGATCCGTTTCGCTGCCGAGCTCACGGTCCATGGCCGACTTGAGCTGCTCGAACCGCTGCTCGGAGGCCCGGATGGTCCCCTTGAGTTGCTGCAGGTCCAGCTCGGCCCGGTCCATCTTCTCGTTGGTCCAGGTGCCGCTCGCCCTGGCCGCGGCGAGGGACTGCTCGAGCAGCTGGTAGCGGCGACGGAAGTTGTCCACCTGGAGCCGCGCCATGGCCATGCTGTGCATCTTCTTCAGCACGGCCCGGCGCTGGGGGTCTGGCTCGTCAGCCAGCTCGGGCGGCTCGGCCGCGGGCGCCGAGGCGAACCCCTCGTTGGGCGCGCGCACCGCCACGGGAGCCTCGACCGCGGCCCGGGCCACCTCTCGCCTGGGCGGGGGCGGCAGCGGCGCGGGCGCGGGGGCCGGTGACACGGGTCGCGGCTTGACCACCGCCGGCAGGACAGGCGCCGGCCGCTCGGGCGCGGCGGGGGCGGGCGTGGCGACCCTGGGCGCCGGATCGGGCAGGGGCTGCAGGTCCGGCTCCTCGGGCTCGGAGCCTCCGAGCGACACGAGCAACAGCACGATGAGCAGCACCAGCACGGCGCCGCTGCCGATGAGCAAGGTCTCTTTAATGCCTCTGCGACCGGACATCTGATCCTCTATAAGCCTTGCCTCGGGCTCAGGCTCGGGCAATCTGTACTGACCAAAACATGACCAGAGCGAATCATACACCGGGAGGCCCCATGCGCTTAACGCTCCGCCTGTTGTTGATCATACCGCTGGCGCTGTCTGCCGCTTCCGCGGCCCGCGCCGAACCCCCCGCGCGCGCCGCGCCGAAGGTGCAGATCTCCGCGTGGCAGCTGTCAAACGGCCTGCGGGTGCTGCACTCGCGCATGGGCCATGTGCCCGCCGTCAACGTGCAGCTGTGGTACCACGCCGGGTCCAAGGACGAGCGCCCCGGCATCCGCGGCGTGGCCCACATGTTCGAGCACATGATGTTCAAGGGCAGCGCGCGGCTCGGCCCCGAGGAGCACGCCCGCATGCTGGCCGGCCTGGGCGGCTCGGTCAACGCCTACACCACCGCCGACGTGACGGTCTACTGGGACACCGTGCCGCGCGATTACCTCGACTTCGCCCTGCAGCTGGAGGCCGAGCGCATGCGCGACCTGCGCCTCACAGAGAAGACCATCAAGAGCGAGCGCGAGGTGGTCAAGGAGGAGAAGCGCCTGCGCCTGGAGAACAGCCCCATCGGCCGCGCCCTCGAGGCGATCCACGCCACCGCCTACACCAGGCACCCTTACGCCTGGACGCCGGCGGGCCACATGGAGGACCTCAACGCCATCACCATGCAGCAGTGCCAGGCGTTCTACGACACCTACTACGGCCCGGACAACGCCACCCTCGTGGTGGTGGGGGACGTGACCGAGGCCGAGGTCCGGGCGGCGGCCGAGCGCTGGTTCGGCGCCGTGCCGCGGGGCAAGCAGCCGCCGCGGGTCACCACCCGCGAGCCACCCCAGGCGGCCCTGCGCCGGGTGAACGCGGACTGGCCCTCCCAGCTCAACGTGGTGCTCGGCGCCTACCACATCCCGGCCATGGGACACGCGGACATGCCCGCCCTGCGCGTGATGTCGGCGGTGCTCTCTGCCGGGCGCAGCTCCCGGCTGAACCAGGCGCTGGTGCGCAAGGGCAAGGTGGCCATGTACGCCGGCGGCTTCGCCCGGGAGCAGGAGCACCCCGGCTTGTTGATGATCTTCGCGGTGGGCCTGCCCGCCCATGACCTGAAGAAGATGGAGGACGCGCTGCTGGCGGAGGTGGAGCGCGTGGCCCAGGGCGGCGTGACCGAGCGGGAGCTGACCCGGGCCAAGAACAAGCTCTCGACGCAGCTGCTTGGCGGCCTGCGCACCCCGAGCGGGCTCGGCTCCATGATCGGTCGGTCCGCCGTGTTGCGCGGCGACCCTCAGGCTTTCCTGGGGGACGTGGCCCGCCTGGACGCGGTGACCGCTGCAGACATCAAGCGCGTGGCCGGGGCCTACCTGAACCGCAAGAACCTGAGCCTGATCATCCTCGGCAACAAACGCACCGCCGGCCCGGCGGCCAAGGAGGCCTCCAAATGAGCGTCGCCACGCGAACTGTCCTGCTGGCCGCCTGCCTGTCGCTGCTGGCCGCCTGTCCCTCCACGCCGAAGCCGCCGCAGACGCCGGCCAACCTGGACACCGGGCCGATCAAGCCCCCGGCCCTCAAGGCCCCCGCGGCCATCAAGCTGCCCGAGATCGTCCGCAGCAAGCTGAATAACGGCCTGTCGGTCTGGGTGCTGCCCGAGCGCGCGCTGCCGTTGGTCAACGTCAAGCTGCAGCTGCGCGCCGGTGGTTACGACGACCCGCTTGACCGGGTGGGCCTGGCCAGCTTCACCGCGCGAATGCTGCGCCAGGGCGTCAAGGGCCTGGACGCCGACGCCATCAGCGAGGCCGTGGACATGGCCGGCGCGTCGCTTTCGGCCTGGGCCGGCGGCGAGCGTATCACCATCAGCTGCACCGCGCGCCGCGAGCATGTGGCGCTCTGCCTGCGCCTGGTGGGCCAGATGACCACCAGCCCCACCTTCCCCGAGGCTGAGATGAGAGAGGTGCGCGACCGGCTGCTGGGCCAGGTCAAGCAGGCGCGGGACGACCCATCCACCCTCGCCGCGCTGCACTTCGACAACATGCTGTTCGGCGACGGCCACCCCGACGGCGTGCCGCTGTCAGTGGCCTCGGTCAACGCCATCGGCCGGGCCGACCTGGTGGGCTTCCACCAGCGCTTCTTCGTGCCCGACGGCGCCATCCTCGGCGTCAGCGGCGATGTGGACGCGGCCGCGGTGGCGAAGCTGGCCACCAGCCACCTGGGTGAGTGGGCCGCGCGCAAGCGCCCGCCGGCCCGCACGCTGAAGGTCAAGGATCCCGGCCCCGGGCTGCGCGTACTCCTGGTGGACAAGCCGGATCTGACCCAGGCCTTCTTCACCCTGGGCCACGCGGGGATCCCGCGCACCCACGCCGACCGGGACGCGGCGCAGCTGCTCAACCACACCCTGGGCGGCGGCGGCTTCTCCTCGAGGCTGATGAAGAAGATCCGATCCGAAGGGGGCAAGACCTACGGGATCCGCTCTGCCTTCGGCATGTACAGCAGCCACGGCGACTTCTACGTCAAGAGCTTCACCCGCACGGCGGAGCTGACGGGCATGCTCGCCACGGTCAAGGCCGAGCTGGAGCGCCTGATCAACGAGCCGCCGTCGGCGCAGGAAGTGCTCGCCGCCAAGGGCAAGCTGGCCGGGGGCTACCCCCTGCGCCTGCAGACCCCCGCGGCGCTGCTGTCGGCGCTGATGTGGGCCGAGCAGACCGGGCTGGGCCAGGACCATGTCACGGCCTACCCGGTGCGCATGTACGGAGTGACCGAGCAGACCATCCGGGCCGCGGCGAAGCGGCTGGTTCGGCCGGGCCAGCTGCTGGCTGCCGTGGTGGGCAAGGCGGACGAGCTGGCCCCGCTGCTCGAGGCGGCCAAGATCCCCTTCGAGCGGGTTGGGTACCTCGAGCCCATCAGCGCCGCGCGCCGCAAGCAGAAGGCGCAGGCCGTGCCGATCTCCCCCGCGGAGCAGGCCCGGGCAAAGAAGCTGCTGGCCAGGGCCCTGAAGGCGGCCGGCGGCAAGCGCCGCCTGGCGCGCATCAAGACGCTGCGCATGGAGGGCGAGGCCGCCATCGGCCCGATCCAGGGCGCCTACGTCGGCCTGGTCAAGCTGCCCGACATGATGCGCCTGTCGTTGCGCTTCCGGGGCATGGAGATGGCCCAGGTGCTGGCCGGGGACCAAAGCCACATGCGCGCCGGAGATCGCACCCAGCCGCTGCCGCCTGCGGGCCGGCGCCAGCTGCGCCAGAGCCTGTTCCTGCTGTCGACCCTGCTGCCACTCAACGCCCTGTCCGAGGGCGTGCGGTCGCGCCCGGTGGACCCGGCGAAGCTGAAGCTCGAGGCCGGGCTGGTGGCGGTGCAGGTTCTGCCCCCCGACCTGGATCCTGCCACCCTGGTCATCAACGGCAAGACCGGCCGCCTGGTGCAGGTGCGCAGCCAGCAACCCGACGGCTCCGAGGTGGTCATGAGCCTGGAGGACCACCGCAAGGTGGGCGGCGTGATGGTCCCGCACAAGATGACCTCCCGCGGCGCCCGGGGCGGCCCCCAGGTGGTGAAGCTCAAGAAGGTTCAGCTCAACCCGAAGGTCACCGTCGAGATGATCACCGGCGGCCCAAAAGCCGCCGGGCCAGGCGGCGCAGGCGGGAAGTGAGCGAGGGCTCCTTGCCGGGGGTCGGGGGCAACCGGCGAGGCATCACGGAGCGCAAAGCGGACGGCGTGAACAGGCTGGGCGAAGGGGTCTCCTCCGGGGGAGGCGCCTGGTCGTCCGGCGCGTCAGCTGGCGGCCGTTCAGTGGGCTGTTTCGTCATCTTTGAGTGAAAAACAGCAGATAAAGGTTAATCAAGGAATACGGTCTCTGCCCAATTTTTATCTTGAACCGGCGCAGCGTGGCTGCCATATTATAGTACAAGTTGCAGGTTTTGCAGTATCAGCATCTTTTGCCGGAACAAAGTCCCACGCAGCACCGGAAAAGGGGTCTCGGATCGGGCGCAGCTGCCAAATGTTCCAAGGGATCTGAAGGAATGGTCATGCAGAGAATTTTCTCCTCGAGGCAAGTCGGCAAGCTCCTGGGCGCCGACCCCTCCAGCGTCAACCGCTGGATCGACTCGGGAAAGCTCAAGGCGTACCGCACACCGGGCGGCCACCGGCGCGTCCTTTTCGACGACCTGATGGCCTTCCTGGACGATTGCGGCATCCCGGTCCCGGATGAGCTGAAGCCGGACCACATCACCCTGCTGCTGGTGGACGACGATCAGGCCTACATCAAGTCGCTGCGCAAGTCGCTACTGCGCGCGGACAAGAGCCTGGAGATCACCACCTGCACCTCGGGCTACGAGGCCCTCATCGAGCTGGGCGCCAAGCGCCCCGACGCGGTGGTGCTCGACGTCTTCATGCCCGGCATGGACGGCGTGGAGGTGTGCAGCAAGATCAAGGGCAACGCGGAGACCCAGAACATCATGGTCATCGCCACCACCGCCCACCCGAGCCCCGCGGTGGAGAAGAAGGTGCTCGAGGCCGGAGCCTCCGCGTTCCTTGCCAAGCCGTTCAAGGCCACGGCCATCGTCGAGGCCGTACGCCCCAAGAAAGCCGGCCGGGCCTGATTCACCCTCCGGCTGTCCCCCCAGCTCCCCCCAGCTAGCCAATCTCGAACGCCTGAAGGTCCTGCTCCAGGGTCTGCTCGAGGTGCTGCGCCACGGCGCCGCGCAGCCGCCGGCGCGTGCCCACGAACGCCCCGGGCGACAGGCTCTCCGCCAGGGTCGACGCCAGGCCCAGCGCCTGAGCCTCGAGCTGGTCCGGCGGCACGACCTGGTGCAGGTAGCCCGCCTCCGCGGCCTCCGCCGGGCTGTAGATCTGGGCCAGCTGCGTCGCGGCGGTCAGGTGGCCCGGGCTCAGCCGGTTGCGCGCCATCTCCACGGCGAACACGGGCAGCGGCATGCCGATGGCCACCTCGTTCAGGCCGATCTTGAACTCGCCCTCGACGCCGATGACATGGTCGGCGGCCAGCAGGAACACCGCGCCGCCCGCCATGGTGTGGCCGGTGCAGGCGATGACCACCGGGGCGCCGAACAGGTAGACCCGCAGCAGCATGCGCGCCCCCGCGGCCACCAGGGCGCGGGCCTCGTCCATGCCGCGCGTCATCACGCTCAGATCGAACCCGGCGCAGAACCGTCCGGGGCGGCCGGCGATGACCAGCGCCCGGGCGCCGCCCGCCTCTGCCGCGTCCAGCGCCGCGCTCATGGAGGCGATGGCGTCATGGGACAGGGCGTTGGCCTTGCCGTCGTCGAAGGTCAGCACATGGACGTCACCCTCGGTGCGGGTGGTCACGATATCGGACACGGTGTCTTCTCCTTAGTTTGCGACCCAGCTCTTCATGAAGCCGTAGGCGTTGATGGCAAGCGGGTAGGGCATGCCGTGCCCCTCGCCTGACCATAGCCTGAGCTTGACCTTGTAGCCCAGCTGCTGCATGCGCGCGGCGAGCTGGCACGAGTAGTAGACCGACACGGTGGTGTCGTCCACCGAGTGGGAGATGTAGCCCGGGACCCGCCGCCCGCTGGTGGGGACCTTGATCGGCTTCTCCGCGCCCGCGCAGCTGCACCAGCCGGCCTGACCCTTCAGCCCGCCGCAGGTGGGGGCGGTGCCCTTGAACTTGCACCCGGCCGTGGAGCCGCACTTCACCAGCCCCGAGGCGTTGGCCGCGAAGGCTGCCACGCGGCGGGGCAGGGCCATGGCCGCGGCGATGGCGAAGAACCCGCCGTTGGAGTGGCCCAGCAGGTAGACCCGGCGGTGGTCGATCTTGTACGCCCGGCGCGCCTCCTGGATGATGGCGCGCACCAGCAGCAGGTCTGCGTTCTTGTTGGGATCGGTGTTCGGGTGAGTCTCCCAGTACCGCTCGCTTCCGGTGTGGTTGTCCCAGTCGCCGGAGCTCATCATGCGGCCCCAGGGCGATGCGATGACCACGCCCGACTGGTCGGCCAGGTCCTTGGCGCCCGAGGCGTTGACCATGCGCAGGGCGTCGTCGTTGGTGCCGTGGAATGTGATGAGCAGCGGCGCGCCGGCCGTCTTGGCCGGTAAGTACAGCTCCACCTTTCGCTTCTTTCCGGCCACGGTGAGGGTGCCCGCGCGCGCGCCAGCGCCGGCGGGGAAGCTGCCCTGGTAGGCCACCTTGTCGCCGCCGGCAGAGTTGCCCCAGTCCACCGGGGAGCCGTCAGGGAACGTGGGGTCAGCGTCCCGGGTGGCGCGGGCGTTGCCCGAGCAGCCCGAGCAGGCGGGGATCAGCGGCAAGGCGAGAAGAAACATCAGCAGCAGTCGACGCATGGGTTGTCTCTCCGGTTGAGGTTATCCGGGCGGCGATGGCGCCCCTCGGTTCGGTAGTATACGTTATGCGCACGAAGAGGTCGGTGGATCGGAACCGCAGGCGTGGGCGACTTCCAAGTATCGGCAGCGGTCTTCAGCGAAACGGTCAGGTTCAAGCAGAGAGGTCAGCGCAGATGTACACAGGATTCGTCGTGGTGGAACGTGATGTGGTCGAGCAGCTAACCGGACAGGGCGGAGGGGCGCGGCTTCTGCAGGCCGGGATCTCGGCCGGCGGGCTGCGCCTGGCATGGCTGGATGGGCGCACGGCGGCGGTGCCGTGGCCGCAGATCAAGGCGATGCTCGCGCTGGACGACCTGCCGCCGCCCTCAACCGCGTTCGTTGGCGATCACGGGGAAGTTGGGCTGATGTTCTCGTCCAACCACGCCCACGGGCTGCTGCGCTACCGCGAGCCTCACTCGGTGGTCATGCCCATAGGCCGCCTGACGGCCAGCGGTTTTCAGCCCGCCTGACCGCGCCTCACCTGGCGGTTGCCCGAGGCCGCCGTCTGAAGGATAATTCGTCCTTCACACCCCCAGAATCAGGAGAGCATCACATGCTTCAGATCGAGCCGACCGTTCTGATCCGCAAGCTCAATCGCTACTGCACCAGCGCCCTGGAAGCGGGCGCCGGCGTGGCGGTTTCGAGAGGGCACTACGAGATCACCGTGGAGCACCTGCTGTCGCAGCTGTGCCAGGACCCCGCCGCCGATATGCAGGTCATCCTGCTTCAGTTTGGCGTGGACCCCGGCCGCGTGCTCAAGGCCCTGACGCGGTCGCTGGAGTCCCAGCGGTCAGGCAACACCGGCCGGCCTGTCTTTTCGCCCCACATGCTCTCCTGGATGCAGGACGCGTGGCTCATGTCGTCTGCCGAGCAGGGCTGGACCGTGCTTCGCAGCGGCGCGCTGCTGTCCGCCTTGCTGATCTCGCCGCACACCTACACCTCTGGCCCGTTCATCGACCAGTTCGAGCCGGTGGCCAAGGAGGAGCTGCGCAAGAAGCTGGCGTCCTTCGTCGAGGGATCCATCGAGGACGATCAGATGCCGTCGGTGGGCGGCGCCTCGAGCGGCGGCGCCACCTCCTCCGAGCAGGCGGGCCCCCACGGCCGCGGGCCGGACACCGCCCTGGGCCGCTTCACCCAGGACTTCACCGCAGAGGCCCGCGAGGGGAGCGGAGATCCGATCATCGGTCGCGAGGCCGAGATCCGGCAGTGCATCGACATCCTGGGCCGGCGGCGCAAGAACAACCCGATCATCGTGGGTGAGGCCGGCGTGGGCAAGACGGCCCTGGTGGAGGGCCTGGCCCAGCGCATCGTGGCCGGCGAGGTGCCTCGCTCACTGCGCGGCGTGGAGATCCTCGGCCTCGACATGGGCCTGCTGCAGGCCGGCGCCGGGGTCAAGGGCGAGTTCGAGAACCGGCTCAAGTCGGTCATCGAGGAGGTGCAGGCGTCGCCCACGCCCATCATCATGTTCATCGACGAGGCGCACACCATGATCGGCGCCGGCGGACCGGCGGGCGGCTCCGACGCGGCCAACCTGCTCAAGCCGGCGCTGGCCCGCGGCGAGCTGCGCACCGTCGCGGCCACCACCTGGTCCGAGTACAAGAAGTACTTCGAGAGCGACCCGGCGCTGACCCGCCGCTTCCAGCTGATCAAGGTGGATGAGCCGAGCGTGGAGAACTGCTCGGCCATGATGCGCGCCATCTGCCCCAACTACGAGCGCAGCCACGGCGTGTCCATCCGCGACGAGGCGTGCGTGGCGGCGGCGGAGCTGTCGAACCGCTACATCACCGGGCGGCAGCTGCCGGACAAGGCGGTGGACCTGATCGACACCTGCGCCGCGCGGGTGCGCGTGGCCTTCGACGACAAGCCGCCGGCCCTGCAGGACCTCGAGCACCACTCGCGGGTGCTCAAGCGTGAGCTGGAGGCCCTGCTGGAGGAGAAGGGCGAGGGGTACGACATCGACGAGGAGCGCATCGCCTATCTGGAGACCGAGCTGAAGGCGGTGGGCGAGGAGGCCGAGGCCCTGGAGGCGCGCTGGCGCAGCGAGCAGGAGGTGGCCCACGAGGTGGTGCGCCTGCGCCGCGCCCTGAGCGGCAAGGACGAAGAGGAGCCCGAGGCCGAGGAGATTGAGGCTGAAGCTGAAGCTGAGGCCGAAGCCGAGGCCGAGGCTGAAGCTGAAGCTGAAGCTGAAGCTGAAGCTGAGCCGGAGAAGACCGAGGAAGAGCTGCGCGCCGAGCTGGCGACGGCCCTGGCCGCCCTGGCGGACAAGCAGGAGGAGGAGATCCTGGTGCCGGTGGACGTGGGCGCCGACCTGGTGGCCCAGGTGGTGGCCGACTGGACCGGCATCCCCATGGGCAAGATGGTGGAGGACGAGTCCGCCACCCTGCTGGCGCTGGAGAACCGCATCGCCGAGCGCATCAAGGGCCAGGGGTACGCCATGGATCGCCTGGGCGAGGGGATCCGCGGCTCCAAGATGGGCCTGACCAACCCCGACGCGCCCAACGGCGTGTTCCTGTTCGTGGGGCCCAGCGGCGTGGGCAAGACCGAGACGGGCCTGACCCTGGCCGACCTGCTGTTCGGCGGCGAGCGGTTCATGGTCACCATCAACATGAGCGAGTTCCAGGAGAAGCACACGGTCAGCCGGCTCATCGGCTCGCCTCCGGGGTACGTGGGCTACGGCGAGGGCGGCGTGCTCACCGAGGCGGTGCGCCAGCGCCCCTACTCGTTGGTGATGATGGACGAGGTGGAGAAGGCCGACCCCGAGGTGATGAACCTGTTCTACCAGGTGTTCGACAAGGGGATGCTCTCCGACGGGCAGGGGCGCCTCATCGACTTCAAGAACACCATCCTGATCATGACCAGCAACCTGGCGTCCGACGTGATGACCGCCATGTGCGCGGGGGACGAGCTGCCCGACGCGGAGACCATCATCGAGGCGGTGCGGCCGATCCTGAGCAACCACTTCAAGCCGGCCCTGCTGGCGCGCATGACCATCGTGCCTTACCTGCCCCTGACGGGCGAGGCGATGAAGTCCATCGTCGAGCTCAAGCTCAACGGGCTGCGCAAGCGCCTGGACGAGACCCACCGCATCACCATGCACGTGGGCGAAAGCGTGGTGGATCAGATCGCGGAGCGCTGCAACGAGGTGGAGACCGGGGCCCGCAACATCGATCACATCATGTCGCGCACCCTGCTGCCGCTCATCTCGGACACCCTGCTCGGGGCCATGTCCGAGGGGGCCGCTGCCGAGGCGCTGTGGCTGGACGTCGACGAAAACGGCGAGTATACTCTTTCGCTGGAAGAACCCAGTAAATAGAAACGGATATCTCCCCTCTAGGACAGGAGAAAGGGAATGGCCAAGGAAGGATCTGTCGCCCCAAAGGAGCGGGTCAACATCGTCTACAAGTCGGACATCGGCGATGCCCAAGAAGAGGTCGAGCTGCCGTTCCGCTTCCTCGTGGTGGGCGACTTCACCGGCAAGGAAGACCCCGAGACACCGGTGGAGCAGCGCACCCTGGTGAGCGTGGACAAGACCAACTTCGACGATGTCCTCGCAGGTCAGCAGGTGTCGGTGGACATGAACGTGCCCAACGAGCTGACCGAGGGGCAGGAAAACGAGGAGCTGGCGGTCTCGCTGCGCTTCGAGAACATGAAGGACTTCACGCCTGACGCCATCACCCAGCAGGTGCCGGAGCTGTCCGGCCTGGTGGCCCTGCGTGACGCCCTGACCATGCTCAAGGGGCCGCTGGGCAACATCCCCACATTCCGCAAGCAGCTCGAGCGGCTGCTCACCGACCCGGAGTCGCGTGAGCGGATCCTCAAGGAGCTGAGCCTCTCCATGGGCGACGAGGAGTAGGCTCGCCCCGACATTTCACAATGATCAACAAGTAAGGGAGGGGCTCGTCCCCTCTCGCCGAAGCTCCGCTACTTCACCGGCTTCGGAAAGGAAAGCTGCGTCCGCACCGGGGTCTCCCCCATGAACAGGTGCCAGTCCGCGTAGTGGCTCCGCAGCCCCTTGAGGTCCAGGTCCTGGCCCCTGAGGATTCGCTCCATGCAGCGGGTGTTCTTCTCGGTGGCCCACGGGTAATCCCCGACGATGGCCTTGCGCACGGTGCCGTTGGGCGTGAGGTAGACGCCGATCTTCTGGTAGCGACGATTCTGCGGCGTCAGGCAGGGCAGGATGATCTTGGCGATGCGGTCGCCGGCTCTGGCGGCGCGCTCGGACAGGGGCAGGGGCGCCGCGGGCTTGGCAGCGGTGGCCCCCGCCACGGGGACGGGCACGGGCACAGCCACCACCGTGCCGGGGCGCGCGGTGGGAGTTTGCTCCAGCGGCGTGGTCACCGGCTCGGTCATGGGATCCGGCGCTGTCACGAGCTCTGCTGCGTTTGGGGACTCCCAGGGCGCCAGCAGCAGGAACATGAGCGAGGCGAGGGCGGCGCCTGTCAGGAAGGTCACCACTGGCAGCGCGGTGTTCCACAGGGAGCTCGGGGGTTGCACCGCGACCTTGACCGTCGGCTCCGGCTCCACGAAGGTGCGCGGCGCCGGAACGGGCGTGACCAGCCGGGGCGTGGCCGCGGCGGCGGCCTGGATCGCCACGGGGCGGGCCACCGGCGTGGTGATGACCTCGTCCTCGTCCGGCTCGGTGACAGCGGCAGGTTGCAGCGCCTCCACCTCGACGGGGGCCGGGGCGATGGTCAGCACCGGCGCGGGCGCGAGCGCGGGAGCGGGTGCAGGATCTGGTTCGGGAGCAGGAGCAGGGTCGGGGAGCGCAGGCTCGGGCTCCAGATCGAGCTCCACGGCAGGCACGTCCTCCATGGTCAGCTCGGCCTCGGGCTCGGGGGCCGCGCGGGCCACCACCGGCTGCTTCTGCTCCTCTGGCTCGAGCTCGTCGGCCAGGTTCGGGATCTGGGGCAGCTCCCTGGGCGTGGGCACCATGGGGACATCTGGCTGGGTGTCCAGCTCCTCCATGTCCACGGACTCGGCAGCAGGGGCCGGGGCCGGCGCTGGCGCGATGCCCTGCACCGTGGGTCGCGCGGTCGGGGCCGGACCAAGGGTCGGCGAGGGCAGCGGCCGGGTCAGCGGCTCGGCGAGGCGCGGGATGGGCGGCAGGGTCGGGATGGTGGGGGCGTCTTCGAGATCAACGTCGCGCGCCGGACGGCTCGGAGGGGCCGTGGTGGCGGGCGGGGGTGTCTTCTGCCTGGGCCTGGCGGGGGCGGGCTGCGAGCTGCCGCGGCCGAGCACGGGCTTGAGGTCGGGCCAGCGCCTGGAGCGGCTGCGGGCCTGTCCGGACGTGGGCCGCACCGAGGGCACCGCTGTTGGCTTGACGATCACGCGGCTGGCGGGCTTGAGGCGGCTCGGCACCAGCGCACGCGGCACGGAGTCCGCCGTGGTGTCGTCGAACAGGCTGGCCACCTCGTCATCGTCAAAGAGGCCAGCGGCATCGCTGTCCTCGAACAGGGTCTCCGCCTCCCGGGGAAGCGGACGTTTTTGTGGATTGATCGGAATGGATGGGTGGCTCGGTTCATCAAACAGGTGGTCGAGATCCTGCCTGCTGATCCCGCCCATGAGCGCCGCCTCCGTGCTGGTTTCGCCCGGGCGGCTGCCGTTGGTCCTGCCCCGTCCATTGCCGTTCGACCGCTTCATCTTCAAACCTCCCCGTCTGGGTATGGTTCCACCGGACTCAAGTGCTTGCATGGATCATGCCGCAAGTGAGATCCCCTTTTTGACCATTCAGATGGACTGTCGATGGCCTTTTTTATCGGTGTTGATGGGCCGAAGCAAAAAATTATGTAAAAAAAATGGGCCCTCGGGGGGATCTTGGGTGGCGGGGGGATTAGCCCCCACCGGCGACTGTCCTATCCGGTGGTGACTCGAAATCGATCTGTGATTTTCAAACGCTACGGACGTTTTCGCAGTAGCAGCACCAGTAGCAGCGCCAGTAGCAGGGGCGGTACGGACCCTGTGGGGATCCCCGAGCCCACCCGGCAGTGGCACCCCCTGTCCGGCACCTCGGGTGGACTCTGACCGCCGGTGTCCGCGGTGGGCGGGCCACTATCTGCCGGCCGAAGATCCCCGCTCGCCAGGTCTGAACCGGAGAGGTCCAGCCCGGGGCCGTCTCGGCCCATGTCCAGGATGGCGCCGTCCGTGGACGGGCCGGTGTACTGGATCGCGATGCTGGCCTCGCCATCAGGCAGCGCCGCGAGCACCATGTACGAGATCCCTCCCTGGGTAGCGAAGGTGATCTTTCCGGCCCACGACTTTCCGTTGACCGTGGCGGACAGCGAGGTGGAGGTCACGGGCCATCGCAGCGACCAGGGCCCCAGCTTGCGGCTGCGGTAGCGCAGGCTCGTCTGTGAGATTCCCTGGAGCACCAGGTCGCCCGCGCTGGTGCCCGTGACGCTCACCTGCGCGTGGGTGTACTGCTTGCGTCCGATGAATCCGAGCGCCTTGGCGAAACCCTTGCCCCCGAGGCGCAGGTACGCGCCCGTGGCTCCGGACGAGGGATCGAGGTTAAGCAGCTCCTCGGCGCCGCCGGGCAGGGCCACCCGCACGGCCCCGCTGGCCGTGCGGCTCACCTTGCCGGTGGGCGTCGCCGAGGCGAACGGGGTCAGCAGGCTGAGGAAGTTGGTGCTCCCGCCATGGCCGCGCAGGATGACCACCGGGTGGCTGCTGGTGGGCGGGTTGTTCGGGGCGTCCGCGGCCAGGTAGTTGCTCGCGTCCGCGCTGGTCTTGCGGAAGCTGTGCAGCCGCAACCCCCGCTGCAGCGGCGTCTCGGCCTTGCCCGCCTTTTTGGCCACGAGCCCGTCCAGCAGCACCTTCACCTTGGCCGGGCCCTTGCCGCTCCCCTGCAGCCTGAAGACGATCTGCTCGGCCGTGGAGGCCCCGCCCCACGACGCATCCGGCTTGGCGAGGTTCAGGGTGTACTTGACCCAGGTGTTGGCCGGAATCGGCGCCTTGCTGTCCAGCCGCCACGCCGCCTGGTCGAAGGTGGGCAGGTCGTAGACCTTGACGCCGAACCACTTGAGCCCGGCGACGTCCACCCGGGCCCAGAACTCCAGAGTGTCGTAATGCGACAGCTCCAGCTTGTTGTGGGTGTACGTGCGCGTCAGGAACTGCGCCGTGCCGGAGTTGTCCGCCTCCCACAGCACCGCGCCTGACCCTTGCTTTTTGGGGGTGGTGACCACCTTGCCTGCGGACAGGCCCACCACGCTGTCCATGTCGTGGCTGATGCCGAGGCTGCGGCTCCAGGTGAACGCCACCGGCGCCCCGGTGTTGAGCTGGCCGGCGATGAGGGTCTTGGCCACGCCCGCGGCGAGGGTGGGCGGCTTGAGGTAGGCGTGCCCTGCCTTGGAGGTGGGCCAGGCCGCAGCGTGGCTCCCTGCGGGGCCCTGGCTCAGGCCCCCCGCGATGCTCAGCGGGCCCGGGCCATGAAACATCAGGTCGGTCTTTTTGGCCGCCGGCGCGTAGACGTTCACCAGGTCCAGGGCGTGGCGACCGCCCGCGAGCAGCACCGTGCGCGTGGTCAGGTTGCTCGCGCCGAACACGTCCTTGCCCACGGTGGCCTGCACCAGCCCCACCGAGGGCCCCGCGCCGGACAGCGCCAGGTGCGCAAAGCGCGTCACCTGGCGCGGCGTCTCCGCGCCGCCGGCCTGACTCTTTTCGTCGAGCATCACCGTGTTGTGCGACAGGGTCTGCTTGAAGAAGCCGGCGTGGTACGGCAAGCGGTATGCGGTGGTGCCCATGTCGGGCAGCTGCAGCGCGCCCGCGCCGTACAGCAGCAGCTGCAGCTTGTCGAAGTGGCCGTGCCACGAGCCGTGCGGGCCGTAGTCCAGGCCGACGTAGGTGCTCGTCGCTCCGTCGCCGCCGCGAAGCACCGCGTATCCGGTGGCAGTGTAGTTGTAAGGCGTGAGGGTGTAGCCGGAGCTCGTCGCGCCGAGGTTGGCGCCCAGCAGCAGCGCCTCCTCGCTGGAGCGCGAGCGCTTCTGCACGGTGTACAGCGTGTGCAGCACGGCGCGCACGTCCTTGTCCGTGGAAAACGCCGCGGCCGCCTCCAGGGCGCCGTGCATGCTCCACACCCCGCCGGTGCCGCCGTCGTTGAGCTTGGGGAACGACAGGTCCGGCAGGGCCATGAGCAGCGGCGCGCGCACCATCTTCAGCAGGCCGGCCTTGTACAGGTCCTGGCCCGTGTGGCGGGCGGCCAGGGCGAGCCAGCGGTAGGCCGACAGGGTATAGAGGTGGTAGCCGATGGAGCCCTCGTACCAGAAACCGTCGGACAGCATGCTGGCCTTCATGTGGTAGGCAAAGCCGCTCTTGCCCGACAGGGCGGCGGTGACCCAGGCCGGCTCGCCGAGGCAGTAGCCGGCCGCGCCGATGGCCGCGTTGTGCCACGCTTGCCAGTTGCTCTTTCCCGCGTCGTTGCTCTGGATGAGCGCCACCGCCGGGCGCAGCAGGTTGTGCTCGATGTCTGCGCGCTGGGCCTGAGACAGCTGCCCCGAGGTGGCCACCGCGTCGTAGGCCGCCAGCACCGGGATCAACCACGAGGACTCGGACAGGGTCTGGCTCAGCAGGCGCCCGGCGCTCTTGGAGGGGGTGGCGGTCTGGGCGGCCGAGCCCCAGCGGTTGTCGTGGATCTTGTGGCTCAGGTAGACCCGGGAAAAGCCGAGCAGGATGCTGGCCGCGCGCTTGGCGTACGCGCTCTTGCCCGTCAGGCGCCAGGCCAGGCCGAGGGTGCGGGCGGCCCTGGCCAGCTCGCCGTAGCGCCGGGTGCGCCAGCAGCCGTCGTACGGCTCGCCGGTGTACACCTTGCCCTCCACCTTGCACAGGTGCGCCTTGGGCTTGGTGCTGTCGTAGGTCAGCGACGGGCCCGACGCGCAGACATAGAAGCCGGACCAGGCGCCCTCGCCGGTGGGCATGTCCACCGGCAGCGTGAGCCAGGCGTCGGCGCTCTTGAGCAGGGCGTCGCGGCCGGTCTTGGCCCACGCCTGCATCGGGTCGGCGGCGCGCTTGTTGGCCGCGGCGATGTCGGCCTTGCTGTAAAACAGAAACGGCCGGGCGCGCTTGACCACCGCCGGGGCGGCGGCCGTGGCGTGGACCTTTATCCGGTGCGGCCAGGCGCCGGTCTGAGCCATGTGCACGGGCAGGGTCGCCTTGGCGCCCACCTTGGTCCCGGCGGCGCAGGAGAGCCTGATCTGGACCAGCTTCTCCTGGCCCGGAGCCACCGTCACGGTGGCGGGCTTCTTGGGCACCAGCGCCAGTGAGAAGCCGCCGCTGCCCGGAGACAGTGTCAGCAGGTACTTGCGGGCGGTGGTGCCGCTGTTCTTCAGCCGGAGCTGAAAGTCGGAGCTGCCCCCCGGGGCCACGGCCCGGTTCACCCCGAGGGGGTAGATCCCGTCGAGGATGCCGGCGGGGATGATCCAGTGCGTGCTCAGGGCGTAGCCCGCCACCTGTTTGCTCGACAGGTAGACGTCCATCTTGGGGATGTTCAGGGTCAGCACCTGGCCCGCGGCGCTTGCGGGGATCGTCAGCGTGTAGTCGGTGTGGGTCTTGGTGATGTTCACCTGCGACAGGGTGCCCTTGCCCAGCAGGTTGATGGTCTGGCCCACGCCCCCGGCGTGCCAGGTGCCCATGGTGATGCTGCCGCCGCCGGTGGGCCCGAGCAGGTAGAGGTTGCCCCCCTTGTTGTAGTCGTTGAGGGTCAGGCTGCCGCCCTTGAACTGCACGCGGGTGCCCGAGGGGACCGTGGAGCTGATGTCGTATATGCAGTCGCTCTGCGGGCTGGTCAGGCGCAGGGTGTGGTACCCCTCGGCGCCCGGCTTGAGCGTCACGCTCTGCAGCTTGCCGGCGCCGCCCCCCTTGGCGGTGATGCCGTCGTCGGGCAGCGCGCCGCTCTGCACCACCTCGCCCGCGGCGTCCTTCAGCTCGTAAGAGAGGATGTCCGCGCCGGCGTAGATGTTCAGGTCGCGCTTGACCAGGGTCACCGTCTGGGTCGCCTTGAGCACCCACAGCTCCACCGTGCGGCTGCCGCGGGCGGGCAGGGTGATCTGCTGGGCAGCGGCGGTGGAGGAGAGCAGCAGCAGGGCGAGGAAGGTCACGGCGCGCATGGCGTCATTGTACCTCCACCCGCCCGCCAGGATGTCTTCGGGACATCTTCCCTGTTTCCATGGCGCGGGTGTAACGCCCTGAGCCCTGCCGAGACAATGGGCAGGGCTGTGCTGCAGCCCCAATATCGATAATTCAAACGGCACAAGCGGCAGGAGGGGTAGAGATGAAAACCCTGGTCAGGGCTGCGGTCGCGGGCGTGTTGGTGCTCGTCCTCGGCTGCTCGGATGATGGCGGCGGAAACGCGCCGGCAGCGGACAGCGGGCCGCCGGCGGCGGACGGGGCGGCAGCTGGCGACAGCGGCGCGGACGCTGGCGCCGCGGCCGACGCCGTGGCGCCGGACCTGGTGAGCCAGGGGCTCGGCTGCAAGGCCGGCTCCTGCCCGCCCTGCGCCGACGGCAAGACCGGCTGCGCGGCCAAGGGCCCGTTCATCAAGGGCACCTGCTGCGCCCGCGGGGACAACCTGGTGCAGGTGGGCACCGCCAAGGGCTTCGAGACGGTGGGGCTGGCCACCGACGGCAAGTACCTCGTGGCATGCACCGGCTTCGGCACTGACATCAGCGACCTGTCCAACCCCAAGGCGGCCAAGGCGGTCTTTTTTTACAACTACCGCTGCCAGAACTCGGTGTTCGGGCCGAAGCTGGGCAGCGGCGAGCAGATCATCTACACCGCCGCGCACGGCGACGGCGAGGTGGAGAACGCGCGGCTCACCACGTTCAGCGTCGACGGCGTGAACAAGCCGATCTTCACCGGCACCATCCATGAGCAGAACATCCCCTACGGCGGGCTCGCGTACCATAAAAGTACCCTGTACGTGGCCGCATACGACTTCGGCCTGCGGGTCTATCCCATCGCGCCCAACGGCTCCATCTCCAAGAGCGTGGGCGCCCTGACCAAGGGGATCACCAACGCCTGGAAGGTCAAGCTGAACGCCGCCGGCACCCACGCCTACGTCATCGACGCGGCCAAGGGGCTGCACGTGGTCTCCCTGGCCAACCCGGTGTCGCCCACCCTGGTGACCACCGTGGCCACGGCCGGGGCGCCCCGCGACCTGGCGGTGACCAAGGACCGCGTCTACGTCGCCATGGGCGGCCTCGGCGTGCAGATGTTCGACGTCTCGACGCCGGCCAAGCCGAAGTCTCTCAAGACCGTGGCCAGCACCGGCTCGGCGTTCGGGGTGGCCATGGTGGGGGACGTCCTGGCGGTGGCGGCGTGGAACCACCTGGAGGTGCGCGATCCCAAGACCCTGGCGCTGCTCGGCACCGAGCGTATGGCCAAGGCGTTCGAGGAGGACGTGGCGGTGGCGGCCCTGGACAAGGAGACGATCCTGGTGGGCGAGTGGGAGCGGGTCTACATCGTCAAGTACGCCCAGGGGCTGGTGGCCCCCGATGTCTACCTGCCCCAGTCGGCCCTGGCGATCCCGCCGGGGTCGGCCAGCAAGTGGGCCCTGCTGGCCCAAAACCTCGGGCCGGTGGACCTGGTGCTGAACAACTTCATCATCAGCGACAAGTCGTTCTCCGTCCCCCTGGGACCGGTGGTGATCAAGCCGGGCGCCGAGGAGGTGCTCGAGGTGGCCTTCACCCCGCCCACCAAGGCGGACGAGGGCGTGCTCTACATCGACACCAACGACCCGGACAAGTGGCAGAGCAAGATCACCATGACCTTCAACCTGCAAAACCCGTCCAAGGCCGGCCTCGGGGTGGGGGACAAGCTGGACAAGAAGTACTTCGGCATCCTCGATCCCCAGGGGGGCGGCAACCTGGACAACCTCAAGGGAAAGGTGGTGCTGCTGGCCTACTTCGCGCTCTACTGACCGATCTGTGGTCTGGAGTTGCCAGACATCGAGTCGAGCATCTGGAAGAAGTACAAGAACAAGGGCGTGGAGGTGATCGGGATCTACGGCAAGAGCGAGAAGGCCGGCAGCTTGTCGTCCTTCATCAAGCAAAACGGGATCACCTTCCGCACCGTCAAGGACGTCAACGACAGCCTGCTGCAGGTCAAGTTCCCCCCGGGCGTCAACGCCCCCTATCCGCGGGAAGTGATCGTCGACAAGAACCTCACCATCCGCTCCCTGCGCTCCTCCTTCAACGTCAAGGAAGTGGACGCGATCATCCAGAAGCTGCTCAAGGAGTAGGCCGGTTGGTTTCAGCGTGGGGGGGAGGAGTCGGGCGTCAGCGCCCGGCTGTCACCCGCCCGGAGGTTCCCGCCCTTCCTGCCGCAGCGCCCGCACGATGGCGTAGCACATGAGCAGCAGGATGACGCACAGCGGGACCCCCGTGGCCACCTGGAACGAGCGCATGGGGGCGAGGCCGCCGGCCATCAGCAGCACCGCGGCCACCGCGCCCTCGCTGGTGGCCCAGAACACCCGCTGGCGAACGGGCGCGTCCTCCTCGCCGCCGGCCGACAGGTAGTCGATGACCAGCGAGGCGGAGTCGGACGAGGTGACGAAGAAGGTCACCACCACGAACACGCCGAGCACCGAGATGAGGCCTGACAGCGGGAGCCCATCGAAGAAGACGTAGATCGCCACGGCGAAGTTGTCCTTGACCGCGGACATCAGCGCGGCGTCGCCCTCCTGCACTCGCCGCAGGGCGATGCCGCCGAAGATGGAGAACCACAGGCAGGTCACGGCGGTGGGCACGAACAGCACGCCGAGGATGAACTCGCGGATGGTGCGGCCGCGGGAGATGCGGGCCACGAACATGCCCACAAAGGGCGACCAGGCGATCCACCAGCCCCAGTAAAACAGCGTCCAGTTGCCCTGCCAGGTTATGTCGCCGCCCCCGGTACCGGACCAGAAGCCCTGCTTGACCAGCAGCAGCAGGTAGGACCCCGTGCCCTCGGCGAAGGTGCGCAGCGCGTGGGTGGTGGGGCCGGTGAACAGCACGTACAGCAGCAGCAGAAATGACAGGCCGATGTTCAGCTCGCTCAGCCGGCGGATCCCCCGATCCAGGCCGCTGACCACCGAGATGGTGGCGAACAGGGTGATGACCAGGATCAGCACCAGCTGAAGCGCGGTGGAGGACTCGAAGCCGAGCAGGTGCTGCAAGCCGGCGTTGACCTGCTGCGAGCCCATGCCCAGGGTGGTGGCCACGCCGAACATGGTGCCGATGACGGCGAAGATGTCCACGGCGTGCCCCAGCGGGCCCTCGATATACTTGCCCAGCAGCGGCGCCAGGGCAGAGCGCAGGGTCAGCGGCATGCCCTTGCGGAACGAAAAGTAGGCCAGCGCCAGGCCGACGATGACGTACACGGCCCAGCCGTGCAGCCCCCAGTGCAGCAGGGTGATCTCCATGGCCTGGCGCGCTGCGGCCGGGGTGGACCCGGCGCCCTGGGGCGGTGACATGTAGTGCGTCACCGGCTCGGCCACCGACCAGAACAGCACCCCGATGCCCATGCCCGCCGAAAAGAGCATGGCGAACCAGCTGACGTAGCCATACTCCGGCCGCTCGCCATCAGCACCTAGGCGCACCTTGCCGTGCCGGCTGATGGCCAGCCAGGCGCAGAACAACAAGAAGAAGGTCATGGACGCGTAATAGAACCAGCTCAGATGCCGCGCGATGGCGCCCTGAACCGCGCCAAACAGCTCCTGCGCCGTCTCCGCGAAAAGCGCCCCAAAGAGCACGAACGCCGCCGTCAACGCGGCCGAGATCCAAAAAACGGGCGGGTTGATTTTCAGGCCGAGCGCCTGTTGGAGGGAAGACAAAGCTCAACCATTCATACAGGTTATCTCCGTCGCCGTCCAACGATTTCACTGGAACAAACAAGAAAGCTCTCGAAACCCACAGCCCGCGCGGCCCCAGTCCCATCTCCCCAATCAGCGTCACAAAGTAGACGCGGCGTCCCGCCGCGTTTCGCGGTATCTCGCCAATGAGCGTCACAAAGTAGACGCGGCGTCCCGCCGCATTTCCCAGCATCTCGCCAATGAGCATCACAAAGTAGACGCGGCGTCCCGCCGCGTTTCGCGGTATCTCGCCAATGAGCGTCACAAAGTAGACGCGGCGTCCCGCCGCGTTTCTCGTCATCGCCTTTGCCCTAGCACGGTCTGTCTTGCTTTGAAGTAGAAGGACAGAGAAGCAATACCGGCGCGCGTGGACCTTGTCCTTCCGGGCTGACGGGACTGTTTGCGGCGGCCCCGTGCCCGTTTGGGCCTTTGCGTGACGCCGCCACAAACAGCCCCTCGGAGCGTGCGCCGAGGTGGGTGGCGCGTAGTTCGCACCTCGGCGCACGCAACGCAGCCCTCCAGGACAAGGATCCACCCACGCCTCACGTTGGGATTGAATATGAGAGCTGTTCCCGCCAGTAATGGCCTCATGGTTTCAGGAATCGAGCCGATAGAATGTTGGATTGCCAGGAGCCTTTGGCCACATAGCCAGTGCGGTCCGATGCGTGATACCCTGCGAGGAAAGCGACCCAAAACAATCCGGATTGCGCGTTATAATGCAGCGCCTACAACATAACGCGCGAGCGTTATGTTGCGCGGGCCCAGGCCAGAAATCGGCAGCGCTTGGAGCGTCGCTTGATATAGCAGGGGAATCAAGGGGTGGGATCGAGACAAGCCGATTCAGGAGAGAGGGGCAGTGGGCAGGTGAATACTATGTTAGCCGGCTTTGCTATATACATCTATGAAACTTGTAGCGCCCACTTAATCTGTCCCCGTTTCCGCCCGGAAATCGGTTGACACGTCC
>CAZEFW010000061.1:0-46557 GCA_964511535.1 uncultured Myxococcales bacterium
GACGCTTCGCGTCCCGGCTTCAGGCTTCAGGCTTCAGGCTTCAGGGGAGCTACTTCTCGTGAGGGACGCTTCGCGTCCCGGCTTCAGGCTTCAGGCTTCAGGCTTCAGGGGAGCTACTTATGCTTCTTCAGCAGCTTCTTGACCTGCTTGAGCTTCTTGATGGAGACGAGGCCGAAGCCGCCGAGGCCCTCGAACGCCTCGTAGCGCAGGTTGTAGCGCGCCAGCAGGATGAAGCGGCGGTCCTTGGCCAGCTCTTCCTGGCTCACCGCATCAGCCAGCACCGGGTAGAGGGGGATCTTGCGTGTGCCGTCTTGCATCTGGCGCACCCGCACGTTGTGGTTGATAGGCTCGTGGGCGTTGATGACCTGCAGCTTCTGGCCCGGCTTGCCGACGCTGTCGGCCTTGACCGTGACCTTCTTTCCGGGGCTGATCAGGCTCGCGCCGGTCCAGGCGATGCCGCGGGCCGCGCTGGACAGCTTGAGCCGCTTGACCGCCTTGAAAAGCAGGTAGGTGGCCTTGAGTTGCGCCACCTTTTTGCGCGCGCCGTCCTTGCCCTTTTGCGTGTAAGGGATGGGGATATCCACGGACCGGGTACCCGGCTTCGACTTCTCCACCACGAGGACGAAGGCGGCCTGCCCGAGAGCCTGCTCCAGGGAGAGGGTTCGGAGGCCGCCGCTGGCCAGGGCCGGGTGAGGGGCGGCCAGGGACATCGCCGCCAGGCTGATCATTGTCCAACCAATCTTCATTCGTCCTCCCGGTCCACGCGCTTGCGGCCGCGCTTGACCTCGGCGCGGCGGCGCTTGTTCTGGACGTTGCGTTTGCGCGCCGCGGCCGACGGGCGTCGGCGCCGGCGGCGCTCCTTCTCCCGGGCGCCCCGCTCGGCGGCCTCGGCCGCGTCCCGGGCCTCCTGCACCCGCTGGATCAACCGCTCGCGCGCCTCGACCCGGTTCTGCAGCTGGGAGCGCTCGCTCTCCACGCGCACCTCCATGCCGCTCGGCTTGTGCACCAGCTGCACCGCGGTGGAGCTCTTGTTGGCGTGCTGTCCGCCGGGGCCGCCCGAACGCACGAACCGCTCCTCCAGCTCCTCGGGGGCGATGCCCAGCTCGGCCAGTCGCCGGTTCAACTCGTTGATGCGGCCGTCGGACATGCTGGCGATTGTAGCCCACGTTGGTGCTATCCTGAGGCCATGTTTCGCGCCTGCTTGATGGCCTGCGCCCTGTGCCTCGCGGGGTTCGCCGGGGCATGCTCCTGCGACACCTCGGTTGAGGTGGGCGTCACGGGAGACAGCAGTTCTGGAGATGGCCAGCGGGCCGACGGTCCCGCAGACGACCAGGCGCTCCACTTCGACGCCTTCGCCAGCGACGGCAAGAAGCTGGACAAGACCGGCGCGGATACCGGCCTGCCGCTGCCGCTGCCCTCATGCCGGCGGACATGCAAGACCAGCGATGACTGCTGCGGCAAGCCTCCGTGCGACAAGGGCAAGGACGCGGTGCGGTGCCAGGCCGGGCTGTGCCAGCAGGTGGGGTGCAAGAGCGACGCGGACTGCGTGGTGGCGGGGGCCAAGGTCGGCACCTGCAAGCAGATCAAGGACATCTCTTACGGCAAGAGCTACGGCCTGTGCGGCAAGTGGTGCACCCTGGACAGCGACTGCAGCAAGCCGGACCGGTGTGTGGCCCGGCTGCTGGCCAGCGGTGACAGCCTGTGCGGCACCGCCTGCACCAAGGACAGCGACTGCCTGGCCACCCTGGTCTGTATCGAGGGGAAGTTCTGCGGCCGCAAGGACCAGCGCCTGTGCAAGAGCGACAGCCAGTGCCCGGCCTACTCGGGGTTGCTGCGCTGCTACCTGAACCTGGGGCGCTGTTATTGCGACGGCGATACCAACTGCCAGACCGCCCTCGGCCCGCTTCGCGGGGGCACCTGGGTCTGCAGGTAACGTAGGGGGGAGAACCATGCGGCCGCCAGAGCTTGAGGACGCGCGATACCGCCTGACCGAGCTGGTGGGGCACGGGGCGGTGGCCAAGGTGTGGAAGGCGGTGGACCACGAGTCCGGCGATGTCGTGGCGGTCAAGGTGGTCAACGCCTCGGCCATGAACCGCAAGAACGTGCTGCGCTTCGTGCAGGAGATCGAGATCCTGACCGACCTGGACCACCCCAACATCGTCCAGGTGTTCGGCGCGGGGCTGTGCGCTGACGGGGATCGGCCCTACGTGGTCATGGAGTATGTGCAGGGGGTCAACCTGCGCACGCGCATGAGCATGGCCGCCAACTTTCACGTGCCCTATGTGGTCAAGGTGGTGTGCCAGGTGTGCGCCGCGCTGGAGCACGCCCACGGCTGGGGGGTGGTGCACCGGGACCTGAAGCCGGAGAATGTCATGGTGGTCTCCGGTGAGGACCCGCACTGCAAGATCCTGGACTTCGGCATGGCCAAGATCCTGCGCACCGGGGCGCCGAACATGACCACCAAGCAGGGGATCTTCGGCACGCCGCTGTACATGGCGCCCGAGCGCGCCCGGGGCAAGACCGTGACCCCGGTGACCGACGTCTACTCCGTGGGCCTGATGGCCTACGAGATGCTGGCCGGCCGGCGCGCCTTCGAGGCCGACTCGTCCTACGACATCATGATGGGGCATGTCTATAACCCGGTGCCCCCGCTGCCCGAGCGGTTCAGCGCCTTCTGGCCCGCGGTGAGCGCCGCCCTGGAGAAGGAACCCCGCGACCGCCCCGACGCCCCCACCTTCGCCCGCCTCTTCGTAGAAGCCGCCAGCGAATAGCAAATCGAAGAGGGGACGCTTTTCAGACGTCAAGAAGCGTGGATAGCGGTCTGGAATCAATCATCCATTTTGTAGGAGGCGGCTCAGCGCCTGGCGCACCTCGGCCAGCGCGGCGTCCACCTCCGGCTCGGTGGAGAAGCGCCCCACCGACATGCGCACCGTGCCCACCGCCCGCTCCTGGGACACGCCCATGGCCGTCAGCACGGCCGAGACGCTGACCCCGTCAGCGTGACAGGCCGCCCCTGCCGAGGCGGCGACGCCCGGCATGGCCGCCAGCAGGTCGGTGGCCCTCAGCCCGACGAAGGCCGCGCTGCAGGTGTTGGGAAGCCGCTGCTGCCGGTGGCCGTTGATCTCGAGCGCCGGGTAGGCTGCCGCGAGCCCGGCCTCGAGCCGGTCGCGCAGGGCGGCCAGCCGGGGCAGCTCGTCAGCCAGCTCCTCGCCGGCCAGCTCGCACGCTCTGCCCAGGCCCACCACCAGCAGCAGGCTCTCGGTCCCGGCGCGGCGGCCCTGCTCGTGGTCGGCGCCGTGGATCAGCGGCACCAGCTCCACGCCGCTGCGGATGTACAGCGCGCCCACGCCCTTGGGGGCGTACAGCTTGTGGCCCGCCACCGAGAGCAGGTCCACGCCCAGGTCCCTCGCCACCACCGGCACCTTGCCCACGCTCTGGGCGCAGTCGCAGTGCACCAGCGCGCCGCGCCGGTGCGCCGCCTCGGCGATGTCGGCCACCGGCTGCAGGGTGCCCACCTCGTTGTTGGCGTGCATCACCGACACCAGCGCCGTTCGGTCCGTCAGGGCGCGCTCGACCGCGGCCGGGTCCACCTGACCCTGGCTGTCCACCGGCACGGTCGTGACCTCGAACCCCTGGCCGGCCAGGTGGCGGTACACCTCGGACACCGCCGGATGCTCCACCGCCGAGGTGATCAGGTGGTTCCGCCCCTCTCCGGCGCCCCACGCCGCGCCCTTGATGGCGTGGTTGTTCGCCTCGGAGCCGCCGCTGGTGAAGACCACCTCGTCAGGGGCGCAGCCGAGCAGCCCCGCCACCTGACTCCGGGCCAGGTCCACTGCCCGCCGGGCGGCCTCGCCCGCCGGGTGGCTGGACGACGGGTTGCCGAACTGCTCGGTCAAAAAGGGCATCATCACGTCTGCCACCCGCGGGTCGATGGGCGTGGTGGCGTTGTAGTCCAGGTAGATCGGGGTCATGGTCTCGCGGCCTCTCTGGGGTCCTGGGATGGTCGATCATCGCAGCTTTATCAGGCCGCGCCTGCGCGCGCACGCAACATCTATCGCCTCCTGCCGATAACCCCCCAAACAACAGGAGGCCAACCATGGCGAAGAAGAAAAGAAAGGGCAGGGTTTATGTCATCGGCGTCGATGCCACCACCGGCGCGTGCTCCGCGGTGGCCGTCTCGGCGCAGGCCGGCATGCGCTACATCGATCTGCACCGGCTGATCCCGCAGGACCTCGAGTCCTGGGACGAGCAGCGGGTGCGCGACCTGGCGGCCGGCTGCCGCCCCCGCGCCAGCCGCCGCCGCTGGGAGCGGGCGCTGGTGCTGCTGGCGCATCACCGCAGCCGCCTGGCCTGCGAGCTGCTGCA
The DNA here is from genome assembly GCA_964511535.1 of uncultured Myxococcales bacterium. Classification (GTDB taxonomy): domain Bacteria; phylum Myxococcota_A; class Polyangia; family CAZCFB01; genus CAZCFB01. The sequence goes on from CAZEFW010000061.1 coordinate 4,366, forward strand.
GGAGCTCGCGCCGCGGGTTCCCCGCAAGCTGCGCGAGCTGCACGCCATGGCCCTCGGCGAGAGCCACAGCTGGTTCGGCGAGAGCTACGAGCAGGGGGCAGGTGGGGAGCCCGGCGAGCTGGTGCCGGGGCGCTTCGTTTCGGGGGCTGGCGAGCAGGGCGTGGGCCCAAACTGAGGTGTAAACTGTTGGAATGCGAACGCGTGCGACGGAGCTGCTCCTGGTGGTCGGTCTGGCCCTGGTGACAGGCGCTTGCTCGGAGGCGGTGATCAAGGGGCCTGCTCCGGACGGGGCCACGGACGGGCCGCGCGGCCAGGACGCGGCCACGGACCTGGCCGGGCCTGATCTCCAGGGCCAACAGGACGGGCCCGCGGCCGATAAAAAGAGCGCGCTCGACCTCAAGAAGAAGGTGGACGTCAAGGTCCCGCCGCCGGACATCAAGGCGCCACCCGACATCAAGCAGCCACCCGACATCAAGGCGCCGCCCGACATCAAGGCGCCGCCCGATATCAAACCCCCGCCGGACATCAAACCCCCGCCAGACCAGGCCCCGGCGTGCAAGCACATGTGCCCGCAGGCCGGCGCCAAGATCTGCAGCGGCAACAGCGTGATGACCTGCGGTCAGTACGACAGCGACCCGTGCCTGGAGTGGAGCGCTTCCGCGGCGTGCCCGGCCGCCTCCACCGCCTGCGCTGGCGGCACCATCACACGCACCGATCACCGTTGCCTGGCCGGCAAGTGCGTGCCGCGCAAGGGCAGCGGCCCCTGTCCTTACGGCTGCGCCGGCGCCCAGTGCAAGGGTCCCCCCTCGGGCACCGGCGGCGTGATGAACTTCCTCTGGCGCTGGTACTACGCCGCGGGCAGCGACCACCTGACCACCTGGAACATCGCCGAGAAGCCTTCCGGCTATGCCTTCGAGGGGGCCAACGCCTACGTGCCGGCCAAGGCCGCGGCAGGACGTCACACCCTCTACCGCCACTGGCAGCTCTCCACCGGAGACCACATGTCCTCCACCAGCTCCACCGAGGGAGCGTCAAGCGGCTACAAGCTGGAGGGGAACCAGGGCTTCCCCTGGAGCGCCAAGCACCTCGGCATGCACGAGCTGCGCCGCTGGTACAGCGCCTCGGCCGCCGACCACGTGGTGGCGTTCCGCGGCGAGACCCCCAAGCCCAACTTCAAAAAGGAGATCGCCCTCGGCTTCGGCTACCCGCGCTGGGCCAACACCCTGCACCAGCCCCTGAGCGCCAGCGGCGGCGGCGTGAAGGTCACCGCCAACCTGGTGGCCGGCGGGAGCATCTGGGAGCTGACCTGGGGCGGCCAGCAGCTGATCAACGACTACGACTTCGGCCGCCAGGTGCAGGTGGCGTTCAACCTGACCAACAAGGCCGAGGTGGACAACCCCACCGAGGCCGGCTCCATGTACGCCACCCCGACCCAGGGCAAGGCTGGATACCGCCAGGGGTCGCCGCTGATCTTGTCCTCGGCCGTCGGCAACAAGCTGCGCACCGCCAGCCGGCCGCTGCAGTGGAACCCCGACCTGCACGGCGGTGGCAAGGCGAACCCGGTGGTGTGGGATGGCTTCATCGGCAAGGAGCTGGAGCTCGGCTTCGCTGGCATGCAGGGGGTGGTGCGCTGGACCACGGTGGTGCACTTCCCCACGGCGCCCAAGTACCTGGACGCCGAGGTGGTCACCGCTTACCTGCAGGGCAAGTACGACACCTACCTGGCCTACAACACGGTCACCAAGAAGCTGCTCGACATGGGGGCCAAGGTGCCCCAGGGCAAGTGCCTCGACCCGTCGCTGGACACCGCCCTGCGTCCCCCCGCTGGCGGGGTGATCATCAGCAACAAGGCCAAGACCCACGCCCTGGGCGTCTACCGCTCCATCGGCCAGAAGAACTACGGGCTGTGCCGCTTCACGTCGGGCGCCGCGGGGCAGTACGGCTTCTCCACCACCAAGTGGAACCTGCTGGAGCGCCACACCAGCGGCGTGGCCGCCGGGACCCACGTGTGGACCGCCTACCTGGTGGTGGGCACGGTCAGCGGCTGCGTCAAGGCCATGGACGACCTGTACGCCAAGGGGTACTGAGCCGCGCCGGTCAGCGCGAGAAGATCAGCTTGATGCCAGGCGGGATGCCCGCCTCGATGGCCACCGCCTGAAACTCGAGGTCCTTGAAGTTGACCGCCTCGCGGATCTGGCTGCTCTTGGACAGCGCCATCAGCAGCGGCTTGAGCAGCTTCTTGTCGGGGTGCTCGGCGATGACCCGGTCCACCTTGTCCTGGTCCAGCGGCTCCTGCTGCTGGAAGTGGGGCACCAGCTTGGGCGCCGGGGCGAGCGACACGTCCAGCTTGATCACGCGCCAACCCGCCTCCTCCACCAGGGGCATGGCCTCGCTCAGATCGTTGATCTGCTCCTGGAGCTTCTCGATGCTGCGCTCCTTGAGCACCTCCATCCCGTCGGCGATCTTTTCCTTGGCCGCTTTGAACTTGTCCAGCATCCCTGATTCCTCCCGCGCCGCGTGTGATGATCTCAGCTTCCATGCAATCGTCCGTGAGTGCAGTACTCTTGGTCAAGGAGAGACAGGAGCTGTGACCATGAAGATCGCGGGTATCGACCTCGGCAAGACCACCATCAGCGTCGCCATCATTCACCTCCCGGGGGACGGTCCCGCGCGGCTGGAGCACACCGCCAGCGTCACCCACGGCGGCGAACCGGGGCGGCGCTTCGAGCGCCTGTACGACGAGCTGTCGCTGCACCGCTGCGCGGCCCTGGGGGCCACCGGCGCCTACTCCGAGCAGCTCGGCCCGCCGGTCGTGGCGCTGCCCGAGGACGCCTGCCTCACCGCGACCCTGGACTGGCTGGCCGAGACGCCTGCCTCGCTGAACCTCATCAGCGCGGGCGCCGGGGGCTACCGCGCGCTGTCCCGCCGGGCCGGGTCGCAGGGGCAAGCGGCGCGCGTGCAGTACATGGAGAACGACAAGTGCTCCTCGGGTACAGGCGAGAACATCTCGCGCATCGCGGGCCGCTTCGGGCTCTCCCTGGAGCAGGCTGACGCCCTGGCGCTCGAGGCCGACGGGAGCGTGCCGATCACGGCGCGCTGCTCGGTGTTCGCCAAGAGCGAGATGACCCACCACGCCAACGAGGGCGCGCCGGCCGCGGACCTGTTCGCCGGCTACTTCTCCTCGGTGGCGCTCAACGCGCACGCCCTGCTGGCGCGGGTCAGGGTGGACGGCCCGATCTGGGCCATCGGGGGCGTGGCGCGCTCCCGGGCGTTCCTGGCGGCGCTGTCGCAGATGGCCGGCCAGGAGGTGACCTGCCCGGAGCTGTTCCTCGGGTTCGAGGCGGTGGGCGCTGCGCTGCTCTGCGCCGAGGCTCCCGACGCGCGCGACGAGCCCGCGCCCTTGCCGGCCGAGGCGGGGTCGCTGGTCAGGCCGCGGGCGCGGCGCTTCGAGGTGCTGGAGCCTGCCTCGGTGCATCGCCACCGCGTGACGGTGATGCCCGACCCGGAGCCGCAGGAGCGCTGGCCAGAGGTGCCCACGGTGCTCGGCCTCGACCTCGGCTCCACCGGCGCCAAGGCGGCGCTCACCTCGGTGCGCACCGGCGAGCGCCTGATGGATGTCTACGACCAGACCCGCGGCGACCCGGTGCAGGCGGCCCGGCGGCTGGTGGAGCAGATCCTGTCGCGCGCCGACGGCGGCGGCGACATGCGCGCAGTGGCCGTGACCGGCTCCGGGCGCCAGGCCGTAGCCACGGTGCTGCGGGCCTGCTTCGACGAGGCGGATCACGGGCGCGTCGTGGTGCAAAACGAGATCGTGGCCCACGCCGCGGCCGCGGTGCGCTGCGACCCGGACGCCGGCGCCGACCTGTCGGTGGTGGAGATCGGCGGGCAGGACGCCAAGTACATCCGCATCAGCGGCGGGCGCGTGGTGGAGAGCGACATGAACAAGGCGTGCAGCGCCGGCACCGGCTCGTTCCTCGCCGAGCAGGCCGCCTTCTATGACGTGGACGACATCGACCGCATGGTGCAGCTGGCCAGCGATGCGCAGCGGCCGCCCGACCTGGGCCAGATGTGCACGGTGTACGTGGCCGACGCGGCGGCCCTGGCGCTCAAGGAGGGCTTCGAGCTGGGCGACCTCCTCGCCGGCTTCCAGTACTCGGTGATCCACAACTACCTGCACCGCGTGATGGGCCAGCGCACCCTGGCGCAGCGCGTGTTCTTCCAGGGCAAGCCGGCCCAGAACGACTCGCTGGCCTGGACCCTGGCGGCCATCAGCGGCCGGGAGATCATGGTGCCGCCCAACCCGGGGGCCATGGGCGCCTGGGGCGTGGGGCTGTGCGCCGTGGAGCAGCTCGGGCCAGAGGCGCTGCTGGACGCGGCGCCCCTCGACCCGGCGCAGCTTCTGCAAGCGCGCGTGGAGGGCCGCAGCGAGTTCATCTGCGCGGACAAGGGGTGCGCCACCTCATGCCCCATCGTGCGCACCGAGGTGCGCGTGGGCGATGCGCGGCGCACCACGCTGAGCGGCGGCGAGTGTCCGAAGTTCGAGGAGTCCACCGCCGACCAGCCCAAGCTGGACCGGGACGCGCCCGACCCGTTTGTGGAGCGCGCGGCGCTCATCGACGCCTACGAGGCGCACCGGCCCGGGGCGCCGGACCTGGCGATCCCTCAGGTGGGCGCCCTGGCGGGGCATATCCCCTTCCTCGCCACCCTCGCCGCCAGGCTCGGCGCGTCGGTGCGGCTGCTGCGGCCGAACCGCGGCTCGCTGGCCGCAGGCGAGCAGCTGTGCAACAGCTTCGACTCGTGCGGCCCGGTCAAGGTGACCCTGGCGGTTTGCGACACCGACGCGCGCTGGCTGCTGCTGCCCAAGATCACCCATGTCAGCGACCTGCGCGGCGAGGGCGGCCACACCTGCGTGACCGAGCAGGCCATGCCAGAGATGGTGCAGCAGGCCCTCGACGCCGCCGGCCGCCATGCCACGGTGCTGGGTCCGGTCCTGTCGTTCGAACATGGCCTCGAGGGCGAGGGCGCGCTGCGCGCGGCCCGGCACATCGCCCAGCGCCTGGGCGCGGATCCGTCGGCGGTCAAGGACGCGGTTCGCGACGCGGCCTGGGCTCAGCGGCGCTACGAGCGCGACCTGCTGCACCTGGGCAGCCGCGCCCTGCGCCACGCGCGGCAGCAGCGGTCCACCGCGGTGCTGGTGTGCGGCTCGCTGCATGTCATGCACGACCCGGTGCTGTCGGCCAACATCCCCCGGCTGCTGCGCCAGAACGGCGCCGTGGCGGTGCCCGCCGACTGCTACCCCACCGAGGAGCAGACCGAGGCGCTGCCGAAGATCTACTTCGGCGATGCCAACCGGTCGCTGCGCGCCGCCCTGTGCGCGCGCCGCCGCGGCGATGCCTACCCCCTGATGATCGCCTCGTTCGGCTGCGGTCCGGCGTCGTTCACCGAGCAGATCTTCCAGTCCTTGCTCGAGGGGCACCCCCACACTGTGCTCGAGGCCGACGGCCACGGGGGCGGCGCAGGGTTCGTCACCCGGATCCAGGCCTTCTTGCAGTCGGCGCGGCAGCACGAGGCCCGGCGCGCCGCCGCCGCCCCTGCGGCGGACTCCCCGCGGTCGCTGAGGTTCCTGCAGCGCGGCAAGCACCGCGGCCCGTACCTCGACCGCGATGTGCGCTACCTGTTCATGAGCAGCGTCGATAACCTGGGGCCCGTGTTCGCCGCGGCCTACCGCTCGGCCGGCTACGACGCGGCCGCCGCCCCGCCGCTGTCCGAGGCCACGGTGGCCCGGGGGCGGGGCGACTGCTCGGGCAAGGAGTGCCTGTCGTACCAGCTGATCTGGGGCGCCTTCCGCAAGTACCTTGAGGACAACCCCACGGAGCGGGAGACCCGGCTGGTGCAGATCTCCGGCCAGCAGTGCCGGGCCGGCATGTTCCCCATCAAGGACCAGCTGAACCTGGACCGCATGGCCCTTGCGGGGGAGGTCACCGTGACCGCCTTGCGCATCGCCGGCGGGCCTGCCATGAGCGCCTCGGTGTGGGCCGGCATGGTGGCGGTGGACATCCTGCGACAACTCTACCTGTACCACCTGGCCGTGGAGCCGCACCCCGGCGCGGCAGCCGAGATCTATCGGCTGCACGGCGACCGCGTCATCGAGCTGCTGGAGCAGCCCCTGCCGCGGGGCAGCGTCGGGCTCGGCCTCGCCGCCACCATGGGCCGCCGATGGCGACAGTTCCAGCAGCTGCTGGCCGACGCGTCCGGAGCGTTCGCCAGCATGGAGCAGGGCTACGACGGCCAGCGGCTGCCGGTTGTGTTCCTGTCCGGCGACCAGATGACCAAGGGCAACAACTTCGCCGCCGGCGGCGCGCTGGAGGCTCTGGCCGCCAGGGGCGTGCGCATCATGTTCGAGCCGACCTGCGACTTCCTGGAGTACCTGGCCGAGGTGCACCCGAGCATGGTCTTCGGCCGGGGCAGCGACCCGGTGACCACCGCCGGCCTGCGGCTGTCCATGGTGACCATCCGCGACACGCTGTACGCGCGGGTGCGGGGCGAGCACCCGTGGCTGCCCACCCCCGACGTCGTGGGCGCCCTGGCGCGCAGCGGCGAGCTGCTGGAGCGCACCACCAACGGCGGCTCGGCGTACGCCGTGGGCAGCGTGCTCCAGGCGTGGGACACGGGCCGCTACGACGGCGTGCTCATGACCGCCTGCTGGGGTTGCGACAACGGCCTGGTGGCCGAGAGCCTGCTGCGGCGGCGCAAGGACATCCCGGTGCACTTCTTCTACGACGACGGCACCCCCATCGACGAGCGCCGCCTGGCCAGCCTCGCGTTTTCGCTGCGGCGGAGCGTGGCGGCCAGCGGGCTGCCGTCCGGGGCCGCCCCGGCACCCTGGCACCGGCGCGCCCGCGACCGGGCGCGGCGCATGTTCGAGACCGTGGGGATCCGCTGATGCGCAAGGAGTACGGCCGGGCGCTGCGCAAGCTGTTCGCCGAGCGGATGAAGCAGGCGCTGCCCGACTACCCGCCGCAGAAGGTGTCGACCATCCACTTCATCCCTGGAGACCGCGCGTTCTGTCGCGGCGGCCCGGGCGACCTGCGCCGCTGGATCGTGCTGAGCCCCAGCCCAAAGGGGCTCGATCAGTTCACCGTCATGCTGGGCTGGTCGCGCCTGGGGCGCTACCCCGAGCTGTCCATGGTGCCCTGCGCCGAGCGGCCATCCCCTGACCGCGCCGAGTTCAACAGCGACGAGTACCTCACTCGGCTGCCGTGGCTGTGGACCGACGTCGACCGGTGGTGGGTGGTGCGCGAGTTCGAGGCCCCCACCACCCCCGAGGCGCTGCTGGCGAGCATGGCCCCGGTCCCCGCCGACGAGGCGCTGGCGGCCGTGGCGCCGCAAGTGGACGACGCCATGGAGCGGCTGCTGGAGTATGGCGCGCCGTACCTGGAGGCGCTGGAGGGGTAAAGGTCCGGGCTGCTTTGGGTCCTCCTCGTCGGGCGCCTGGCCGTCGGTGGAGATGATGCGCTGTGATCCTGACGAGTTGCCTCGTCGGCGGTCGAACAGACCTGTAACCCCTGGCGAGGAAGATTCCGGAATGGGTAACAACTTGGCCCCCGGGGTTCGTTTCGGCTCGGGCGACCCAACTGCGCAAGATCACTCCCGGGCCTCCGGGCCGCGGCGACCCCATCGCACTTGGCGCGCGGCTTGCTTCATTTGCTGGCGGTGCGGAATCACAAGAGGATAGAGTCAACCTTATCTGAGCAGATTCGGAGGGAGCATGGCGCGGGCCCCTGAACAGGTGGACCAGGCCACGGGCTGGCAGTTTCAGCCCGGCGAGCGAGTGGCGGACTTCGCCATCGTCGAGCCCATCGCGGGCGGCGGCATGGGCGAGGTGTACCTGGCTCGCGAGCAGACCCTCGACCGCCTCGTCGCGCTCAAGGTGATCAAGCGCAGCGCGAACCTGCCCTCCAGCGCCGTCCAGCGCTTCCTGCGCGAGGCCCGGTTCACGGCCAAGGCGAACCACCCCAACATCGTGGTGGTCTACAGCTGCGGCGAGATCCAGCGCGACGGCGAGTCGGTCCCGTACGCCGCGCTGGAGTACCTGCCCGGCGGCGACCTGAGCCAGCGCGTCTCCGACGGGGAGCTGGAGGTGGACGAGATCCTCGGCTACAGCCTGGAGCTGGCGGCGGCGCTGCGCGCGGCGCACAACGCGGGCCTGCACCATCGTGACCTGAAGCCGGCCAACCTGGTGCTCGACGGCGACGGGCGGCTGCGGGTGGTGGACTTCGGGCTGGCCAAGGCGATCCGGGGGGAGCTGCGCGGCCAGGGCCCCGACTCGGTGATCGGCCTGGACCTGGAGGACGACGCCGTCTTCTGCGGCACCATGCCCTACATGGCGCCGGAGCAGTGGCGCGCCAGCCGCACCGGGCCATGGACCGACGTCTGGGCCATGGGCGTCATCCTCTACGAGATGGTCTGCGGCCGGCTGCCCTTCCCCGGGCCGGAGCCGGCGGACCTGTACGGCCAGGTGTGCGGCACCGACCCGCTGCCGGGCGACGAGCTGTCCCGGGCGCCCCCCGCGCTGGCCCACCTGATCAAGGACTGCCTCAAGCGGGAGCCGCGGCAGCGCCCCGACGCGGCGGAGGTGCTCGAGCGGGTGGAGGTCATGCTCCAGGGCAAGCCCCGGGTCAGCGGGCGAGAGGGCCCCTTCCGCGGCCTGCTCACCTTCGAGGAGCACCACGAGAAGCTGTTCTTCGGGCGGGAGGCAGAGATCGAGCGCTGCCTCGAGCTGCTGGCCAGCGAGGCGATCCTGACCCTGATGGGTCCGTCGGGCACGGGCAAGAGTTCGCTGGTCAAGGCGGGGCTGCTGCCGCGGCTGCGCAAGCAGGGCGCGCCCACGGTGGTCAAGCTCCGCCCCGGGCGGCGCCCCTTGCACGGCCTGGCCGAGGAGCTGTTCCGCCGGCTGCAGGAGACAGACGTCACCATGCCGAGCGGGTCAGCGGGCGAGGCCGACGCCGGCGGGGGCAACCCGGACGACCTGGCGCGGTCCATGCGGCAGGATCCGGCGCGGCTGGCGGAGCTGTTGCTGCAGCTCTGCCCCGGCGAGGAGCAGCAGGCGGTGCTGGTCATCGACCAGATGGAGGAGCTGGTCACCCTCGGCGCTGACCCGGAGGACCGCCGCGCGCTGCTCACCGCGCTGGCCCACGTGGGTCAGCTGGGCACGGGCAAACTCCGGGTGATCCAGACCGTGCGCGATGGGTTCGTGGGCCAGCTGATGCAGCAGGACGTCTCGGGCGATCCCCTGGGGCGCATCGAGGTGGTCAAGCCGCCCGGGCGCGAGGCGCTGCTGGAGGTGCTGCGCCAGCCGGTCGCGGCCATGGAGTACCACTTCGACGACGAGGACCTGCCAGGACAGATGGTGGACGAGGTGGCCGGGGGCCCGGCCTGCTTGCCGCTGCTGCAGTTCGCGGGGCAGCGCCTGTGGAAGCAGCGCAACCCCGAGGGCCGCGTGCTGATGCGGTCGGTCTACGACGAGGCGGGCGGCGTGACCGGGATGCTGGCTCACCACGCCGACCGGGTGGTGCCCCAGGCGTTCGAGCCGGAGTTCCGCCTGGCGCGGGACCTGCTGCTCAGGCTGGTCACCCCGGAGCGGACTCGCCAGACCTGCACCGAGCAGGACCTGCTGTCTGGCATGCCTGACGAGGCGCTGCCGGTGCTGCGCAAGCTGGTGGAGGGGCGCATCGTCACCGTGCTCCAGGGCCCTGACGGCGGCCGGGAGTACGAGCTGATCCACGAGTCGCTCATCACCCACTGGGGGCTGCTGGCCAGCTGGATCGAGAAGCACGACGAGGACCTGCTCAATTTGTCAGGGCTGGCGCGCGGCGCCGAGACCTGGGACGCCGAGGGCAGGCCCTGGGCCCGGCTGCTGTGGGGCAAGCCCCTCGCGGCGGCGCTGGCGTGGCAGTCGCGCAGCAAGCTGGACATGCCGGAGCGCGTGGACGCGTTCCTGCAGGCCAGTCGCCGGCTGTGGCGCACTGTCTGGATTGCCGGGTCGGCCATCGTCGTGGCGGTCATCACGGTGCTCGGGGTGATGGCCTGGCAGTACGCCAACGAGGCGGAGTCAGCGCGCGAGTCGATGAAGCTGGCGAAGCTGCGCCAGGCGGAGGCGGAGCGCCAGCGCGCCGCGGTGCAGCGGGAGAGCGCCCGGGCGGCCCTGGGGCGCGGCGACATGCTGGAGGCCCGCAGCCAGCTTCGCGCGGCCATGGAGACGCGCGTGGGCCGGCCCGAGCGCTCCATCTGGTGGGAGCTGACCCGCACGGCCCAGCTGTGGAGCCGGGACATGGGCGCCAAGCCCCATGACATCGCCTTCGCCCCGTCCGGGGACAGCATCGCCGTGGCCAGCCAGGACGGCACGGTGCAGTTCATCGACGCGGTGACCAGCCAGGTGACCCGGGTGCTGCGGGACCACGACGACCAGGTGCTGTCGGTGGCCATCTCCGCCGACGGGCGGCACCTGGCCTCGGCCGCGTGGAACGGGCAGATCATCCTGCGCGATCTGAACAGCGGCGCGATCCAGCAGCTGGAAGGACATGTGGCCGAGGTCTGGGGGCTGGCCTTCTCCCCGGACGGCTCGGTCATGGCCTCGGCGGGCAACGACAAGGTGGTGCGGCTCTGGTCCGTGCCGGGGGGCGCCGCGAAGGCCACCCTGCCCGGGGGCGCTCAGTTCGTGCGCACCCTGGCCTTCTCTCGAGACGGCAAGCACCTGCTGTTCGCCGGGCAGGACCACGCGATCAGGGTCTGGGATCTGGCCGCCCGCAAGCAGGTCAGCCGCGTGAGCCGCGAGGGGCTGCGGATCCTGACCATGGCGGTGAGCCCCGACGGCAAGCTGGTGGCAGCCGGGGGAGCGGGCGAGGGCGTCGGCCTGTGGGACATGACGCCCTCGGGGGCGCTGAGCGCGCGGGAGAAGCTCGCGCCCATCAAGGCCAGGGGCGCGGTGCGGCGGCTGCGCTTTTCGCCCACGGGCGAGGCGCTGGCGGCGACGGGCTGGGACGGCACGGTGCAGGTCTGGGACCTCGAGGCCGGGGAGCCGCCGCAGCAGCTGGGCAGCCACGGGGGGCGGGTCGCCGGCCTCAGCTTCAGCCCCAACGGCAAGACCCTCGCCACGTCGGGGATCGATCGGACCGTGCGGCTGTGGGACATCTATTCCCTGGCGACCTCGCGGGGCGGCATCGGCCATGACTTCGGCGTGCTCTCCGCAGCGTTCAGCCCTGACGGGCGGCTGGTGGCGTCGGGCGGAGAGGACAAGACGATCCGGATCTGGGACGCGGCCAGCGGCGCGCCCTTGCGGGAGATCAAGGGCCGCGGGGCCACGGTGGCCAGCGTGGCCTTCAGCCCCGACGGCAAGCTCCTGGCCACGGGCAGCGGCGACGGCGGCGTGCGGCTGTGGGATCCGGCCACGGGGGTGATGAAGGCGGTGATGTTGGGCCACAGGGCCGGGGTGAACTGTGTGCGGTTCGGCCATGACGGGCGCCATGTCGCGTCGGCGAGCTCCGACGGCACGGTGCGCCTGCGCGAGGTGGCCACGGGCAGGGAGGTGGCGCGGTTCAAGCATGACCGGAGCGCGGTGCTGTCGGCGGCACTCAGCCGCGATGGCGGCCTTGTGGCCTCGGGCGATGCCAAGGGGCGCATCAGCCTGTGGCGCGCCGCAGATGGCCAGGCGGTGCGGTCCCTGGAAGGGCACGCACGGCCGGTGTCGGGCCTGGCGTTCGGCCCTGACGGGCGGCGGCTGATCTCGGGCGGCTGGGACGGCGCGGTAAAGCGCTGGGACCTCGACAGCGGCAAGAGCGAGCTGCTGGCCTCCGGGAGGCGGCGGGCGTACCGCATCGACCTGAGCCCGGACGGCGCCCTGGCCGGCGTGCCCTACTCCGACGGCACGGCGGCGCTGCTGCCGACGGCGGGCGGCCCGGCCCGCCTGCTGGGGGGCCACGACGCCGAGGTCAACGCCATCCGCTTTTCCGCGGACGGGGCCCGGGCCGTGACCACCAGCGACGACGGCATCGTGCGGGTGTGGGATACGGCCACGGCGCGCCCTGCCTGGCGCACCACCCTGATGCTGGTGACCGGAGACGGTCCGGTGGTGCTGACACATCGCGGCTGGATCCGGCCGGGAGAGGCCGAGCCGGTGACGAACATCCACGCCGGCCGCGGGTGGGAGCGCGCGGTGCGGCGACAGGCGCGCGCGGCCTCGTCGAGGCCGGACGGGCAGGAGCTCTGCCTGCTCACCACTGCCGGGCAGGTGGAGCTGTGGGACCTGTCGGACGACCAGCGGCTGCTCTCGGTGCAGGTGACCGGGCCGCAGCAGGTCATGGCGGTGAAGCATGGCTGCCTGGTCAGGACTGCGTCGGCCACCCGGCTGCTCGGCGAGGCGGGCTCGAACAAAGATCTGGGGTTCGCGGCCCGGGCCATGGCTCGCGATGGCGAGGGGGCGATCCTCGTGGGGCAGGGCCGGATCAGGCTCGTGGCCGCCGACGGGAAGGCCCGCGGCGAGATGAAGGTGGGCCCGCATGTGTCCACGGCCCTGCGGCTGGGCGAGCGCCTGCTGCTCGGGTTCCGCGACGGGAGCATCGAGCAGGTCTCGCTGCGGGGCGAGGCCGGGGCGGTTGGCCTGCGGCGGCTGCGGGACACCTATTCAAGCCCGGTGGCGAGGCTGGCCGCGGGGCTGCCGGGCACCATCGTGGTGGGGTACGCCAACGGGCGGTGGGGTGTGTGGGACAAACGCAGCGGCAGGCGGCTGCTGCAGGGGCGGCTGCACGGATCGGTGGAGCACATCATCCTCGACGGCGCCACCCTGTCGCTGGTGACCGAGCTGGGGCACGGCGAGGCGCTGGACCTGAGCGAGCTGCAGCGCGATGCGTGCGACCTCGTGCGGCAGGCGTGGTACCAGGTGCCGGTGGTGTGGGAGGAGGGCGAGGCGCGGGCCAGGCCGGCCCCGCTGGGGCATTCCTGTGGAACGAAGGCCGGGTCCGGAGGCGGGCCGGCTCAGGGAGAGTAGTGATGAGACAGAGAGCGAGAGGGGCGTGGCCGTGGTTCGGCGTCGTCACGGCGATGCTGCTGGCGGCCCTGGCGTTGACCTGCGGGGACGAGGACGCGCCGGCGCCGCCCGGGGAGAGCTGCAAGGAGGGCTTCTGCGTCAAGCGCGCCAGCGGGGAGCTGGTGGGCGTGAGCTGGCCGGTGCTCTGCGCGGACAGCTACTGCAAGCCCGTCACGGTGAGCTGCGGCAAGGCGCTCCATGTTTCTGCCGTGGCTGGCGCAGGCGGGGACGGCTCGTCCGGCGCGCCGTTCAGAGCGCTCGCCGCTGCGGCCAAGGTGGCCAGCGACGGCGACTGCGTGCTGGTGGGGCCCGGAACCTACCTGGGGACGAAGTTCAGCGGCGGGGTCAAGCTGCTGGGGGCGGGGGCCTCGAGCGTGTCCATCAAGCCGGCGTCGGGCGCGGCCCGGAACCTGTCGCTGCAGGGGGGCAAGGGGGCGCTGGTGCGCGGCGTGAGCATCACCGGGGCGGCGGTGGGGCTGTACATCTCGGGCGCCAGCGGGGTGCGGGTGGAGCAGGTGCGGATCCACGACGCGGCGGGCGCGGGGTTGTACGCCACCGGGGCGGCGGGGTTGACGATGAAGCAGGTGGCTGTCACCGGCGTCAAGGTGCAGAGCGGCGCGGCCATGGGGGTGGTCTTGCTGGACAAGACCACCGCGACGCTGCGGGGAGCGCTGCTGGACAAAAACGGTCAGCTCGGGCTGGTGGCCCAGGGCGCCGCGCTGGACATGGCCACCGCGGTGGTGCGCGGCAACGGCGGGGGCGGCGGCGCGGGCGCGGGGGGCATGATCATCGCGTGCGACGATCGCAAGGTGACCGACTGCGCCGGGGCCCTGGCCTCGAAGGTGGACCGGGTGGACCTGCAGGAGAACCTCGGCATCGCGCTGTTGGCCGCGGCGGCGAAGCTGGACCTGAGCAACCTCGAGGTGCGCAAGACGGGGCTGGGCGGCGGGGCGTCGCGCGGGATCTCCGTGCACGGCAAGGGGCTGGCGAGCATGACCCTGTCGCTCAAGGGCTCCACCATCAGCGACGGGGCTGGCCAGGGCATCGTGGTGGACGGCGCCTCCGGAGAAGCGGACGACCCGGATCCGATCTTCTTCAACGTAGTGGGCTGCACCGTCTCGGGCAACAAGGACCGCGGCGTGTGGCTGCAGCGCCTGGGCGCCGCCAAGGGGAGCGTCACGCTGGACCAGAACAAGATCTCGGGCAACATGCTCATGGGCCTCGGCGGGCTCAAGGTCAAGGGGGTGACCGTCAAGGGCGGCGCCATCTCGGGCACGAAGAAGACGGTGGTCGTGGCCGGGGGTGTGAGCCTGGAGATGGGCGACGGGCTGCAGGTGATGGATCAGTCCGCCGTCACGGTCTCCGGCGTGGCCTTCGCCAACAACGAGCGCATCTCGCTGCTGTTCGACGGGTCGTCGGGCAAGGTCACGGGCAACAGCTTCTCGCCCGCCACGGGGGCCAAGGCGTTCGTGCTGCAAAACGGCGCGGACAAGGGCGTGACCGCCTCGGGTAACAAGGACAGCGCCGGCGCCGAGGTCAAGGGGGAGGTGCCCCCGGCGGCCTTCGGCCTGAGCAAGACCCTGCTGGCCACCCCGGCGCTGCCGGCCCTGCCCTGAGCCGCGACATCTCCTTCCAGGTTTGTACTTTGGCGGGACTTCGTCGCGGTCTGGGGATCCTGCGGTGGGTGCACCGCGCTGCTCTGTGTCAGCAGGTGGCCGCGTAGTACTGGGTGCACTTGCAGCTGTAGTTCACGCAGTGCTTGACCTTGCAGTAGGAGTAGATGCATGCGCCCTTGCCGTTGGAGAGCTTCTCGCACTTGCATGAGCCGCTGCAGCTGGAGGTGCAGCCCCGGTAGCACTTGTAGCCGGTCTTGGCCACGTTGAGGCAGACGTTGCCGTACGAGCAGTAGATGTTCTTCTTCGGGTCGCACTTCTTGTTCAGGCCCACCACGGTGCCCGGCAGGCAGGCGCCCTTGCCGCTCTTGAGCTCGGCGCAGTACTCGCCCGGGGCGCAGCCGTAGATGGAGGTGTAGTCGCAGGTGGCCTTGCAGCGCGCCTCGGTGCTGCTGACCGCCACGCACAGGGTCCCCTTGTCGCAAATCTTGCCCGCCGCGGCGTCGCACAGCCCGTCCTTGGCCACCGCCGCGCCGGTGTGGCAGGCGAAGCGGCCGCTGTCGTCGGGCAGGCACGCCTTGCCTGCGCCGCACGAGGCGTGGTCGTAAGCGGCGCACAGCTTCTTGCAGGTCATCTGCGTGTCGCCTGAAGCCAGGCCGGCCATGCAGCTGTAGGCCGCGGCGCACTCGCTGGCGCTGGAGCAGGGCATGCCCGGGTGAAACAGGTCCGGCTTGGGCGGCTCCAGGTCGGGGGCGGTGGTGTCCGGCGTGGGGGCGCCGCCGTCAGCCTGGCCAGCGGCGGTGGGGCTGCAGATCTTGCCGATGCCCGTCTCCACGCAGCGGTCGCCCCGTGGGCACGACGTGGTTTCGCATTTCTGGCTGCAGCGGCTCACCCCGTCGCTGGCGGCCACGCAGAAGCCGCTCTGGCAGGCGAAAGAGTCGTCGCACTGGGCGCCGTACTGCTGCAGCGTGGCGGGCTGCGACTCGTCGTCGAGGCACCCCGCAGCGCACAGGGTACAGAGCAGGCATAGGACAACGCAGCTGTGGATGTCGTGTTTCATGGTTCCTCCTCATGGTGGGTCTTCATTGGGGTTTCAGAGGCCGAACTGCTCCATCGGCGTGACGCTCTGGTAGTGCTGGATCGCCATGATGTATTCGTGCTGGGGCACCTTGCGCGGCGTCATGGCGAGCAGCTCCTGCTCCCAGCCGCGCATCTCGGCCTGGCGCGCCGCCGAGATCGGCACGTCCCGGGCCAGCAGCACGTTGCTGTCCGGGTCCACCACCACCACGGGCAGGGACCTGGCCCGCAGCAAAAAGCGCACCCGCGCCTCCAGCTCCGGCTCGCCGCCGGTGGACTCGAAGGGCATCAGCAGGGCCTCGACGCGCAGCGGATCCGACGGGTCGTCCTCGATGACAGTG
This sequence comes from uncultured Myxococcales bacterium, assembly GCA_964511535.1. Taxonomy (GTDB): domain Bacteria; phylum Myxococcota_A; class Polyangia; family CAZCFB01; genus CAZCFB01. The sequence continues at coordinate 20,478 of CAZEFW010000061.1, forward strand.
ACCACCACCACGATGGGCGCGGCCGGCGTCTTGACCAGCAGCGGGTGCACCGCCACGCGCGTTGACGGCCCGATGGAGCCCTGCAGGTTCGACCGCGGCTGCCGCGTGACCAGCAGGGGCTGCACCTCGGTATCGTCGCGGGTCACGACCACCAGCGTGGCGGTCACCTGCTCGTCGATGGCCGCGGGCAGCGCGTCCCCCAGTCGATACGAAGGGAAGTGAAAGATGCTCTTCCAGGTGTCCTGCATCACCCGGGCCGGATGGTGCTCCGGGTGGGCATCGAGCAGGGCCGACAGCTTGCGCTGGGCGGTCTCGCCCTGCATGCCGACGGCGTACGCCGACGCCTCCAGGTAGCGCAGCTGCGGCTCGCCGGGCGCCTGGTCCGCGGCCTGGCCCAGCAGCTCGGCCGCCTGCACCGGGGGGCCGCTGGTGGAGCGCAGGCCGCCGTTGAAGTAGACCACGTCCTGATCCACCAGGGAGATGGCCCGCTGGACCAGCCCCGCCGACTCGGGCTGTTCGGGCTCGAGTCGTTCGGCCTCGGGCTGCTCGGTCATGTCCGAAGGAAGCTCCTGCACATCGGGATCGAGGTCCTGCTCCTCGCCGGTTCCGACGGCGGCCTTGGCCCGGATGTGGGCCCTCGCGATGATCACCAGGACCGCGGCAGCAACCCCGTAGAGCAGCAGCCCCTTGAGCATGCCTGCCATGACCGCGCTGTCGCTTGTGCCGCGGATCTTGATCAGGCCCATGGTCACCACCGCGAACAGCAAGAACGCGCCGAGGCTGCCGATCATGGGGAGCGTGCTGGAGACGCCGTGTTGGCGGGCGAACTTGCTGATGAGGATCGCCATGATGATGACGAAGATGGCGGGAACGAGCATGGTCTCCTCCTTGGTGGTCTACCCGCTCCCTGACTGCACCAGCCGTGCCACCTGGGCCCAGAATCCCCACGTCGAAGAAAGTCGAGGAGTTGCGATCTCCGGGCTCCGTGTGGGGGCAAGAAGAGCTGTAACCGCATCCGCTCATTTCGGGCTGGAGGTAACAGATCCACGGCCAATTCGGCCCCCTTGAGGGCCTGCGGGCTGGTACCGGTTTTGCACTATCCGATGTTCAGTTCAGCCAAGGGAGGAGATATGGAAAAGCTACTCGCAGTTGTGGTGATGTCTGTGTCGATGCTGGGAGTCTCTGTCGCTCACGCGAATGAAGAGGGCGGCCAGGGCGCTCCACTCGCTGTGCATGGCGCGAAGGAAGAGGACCGCACCAGCAGATGTCTCGGTAAGTATGCCGACGCGGATACTGCCAGGGCGTTGCAGCGACTGAATCTAAGCAAAGATCAGAAAGGCGAAATATGTGAGACCTATTCGCATAACAAGAGAGAGCTGGATGCCGGCGGCGTATCCGCGGCGGAGTCGATGGGAAGCTACGCGAGGCTGGGCCGGGTAGCCCTGACAGATTCGGCGAGGACCGCCATCATCCTCCACAGCCACCAGGAGGAGATCAGCCTGACCCAGGCCTACAACGAAGCAGAGTTTGGCAAGACGAGACCGCTCATCATCTCCGGCTGGGTCTTGACCGGGGTCGGCGTGGCCTCTCTGGTAAGCGGCATCGTGCTCTCCACCGCGAAATTCACAAGCACGTCCAGCTCGTACAACTCCACGACGGTGACCACCAAGAGCTATGGGGGCGCGGGCGTTCTGATGTCCATCATCGGAGTCGCTGCCCTCGGCGCAGGGGTCCCGTGCCTCTCCGTTGGCTACTACCGAAAGAACAAATGGATCGAGGAGGGCCAGCTGGACGACCCCCCTGCTCGAACAGGAGCAAAAGCCAGCGGCGCCACGAAGCTGGCGCTTCCCTCGGTCAGCCTCGGCAAGGGGCATGTCGGGGTGCAGTGGGGGCTTACATTCTAGGCCGAGCTACAGCTTGGGCACCTTGACCGGCGGCCCGGCGCTCAGCCCGAGGCCGAAGCCCACCGGATCGCGGGTGTTCTTCTCGTAGACGTTGCTGTCCTTGACGGTGGTCGTGGAGCCGTCCTCCAGGCTGATGGAGAACTGCCCCCCGGTGAACATCGACTGCTCCACCAGCCCACCCGCGCTGACGTAAAGCAGCCCCGCCCGGGCGCTCTTTTCCACGTGGGTGCGCCGCACCGTGACGGTGGTGCCCTTGCGCGGCGCCAGGATGCCGTCGCCCCACCCCTTGCGCGCCGGCTCCTTTTTGGTGTCGGAGATGAGGCTGTTTTCCAGTGTGGCGTTGGTCGACAGGTGCACCCCGGCGATGTTGCTGCCCGAGACCACCAGCCGCTTGAGGTTCGCCTTGTAGCTCGCCTCCTTGCCCCTGGAGACCCAGGCCTGCAGCCCGATGCCGCCCTGGTTGTTGGACGCCTCGGCGAGGGTGCTGCGCACCACCGCGCCGTCGAGCGTGATGTTGGAGTCGATGAAGAACAGCCCGGTGTTGCGAGCGTGGGCCACGGCGGTGTCGGTGATGTTCACCGTGCACCGGGTGGCGGCGACGCCCGTGCCGTCGGTGAGGTCCGAGTTTTGCGGCAGCACGTTCTGCACCGCCACCCGCTTGAGCGTCAGCGTGGCGTCCACCACCTCCAGCGCGGTCTTGCGCGCCTTGGTCACCAGGCAGTCGGTCATGCTCAGGCTCGACGTGCCGCCCGAGCTGGCCGCGCGCACCATCACCCCGGTGCCGTTGGCCTTGTCCAGCAGGCGAGGCTTCGTATCGGAGATGATGCTGCGCTCCACCGTGGCCTTGCTCGACAGCAGCACGAGGCTCACCGAGGCGTTTCGGTTGAGGATCGAGTCGCTGATCTTGGCGCTGGCCTGGCGCTTGGTGGTGGCGTCCTTGGCCAGCTCGATGCCGGTGCCGCGCATCTTGTGCGTGGGGTTGGACGCGGTGTCCTGCACCAGGGTCTTTGAGATGGTGGCGTCGGCGCCCCACAGGTGGATACCTGTGTCTCGCGTGCGCACCACGGCGCTCGAGGTGAGGGTCAGCACCGGGGCGGTGGCGCGTCCGGGGTAGATGGCCGCCCGGATGCCGCTGCCCGCGTTGGTGGCCGCGCCCTTGGTGTCGCGGATCACGGTGCGGGTGATTGTGCCCTTGGACGAAAACAGCCCCACCCCTGTGAAGTGTCCACCCGTGATGACGCTGTCGGTGATCTCCACGCTGGAGACCTGGTTGGACTTCTCGTCCACCGTGGCGTAGACGCCGACGCTCGGCCTGGCGCTGGAGAAGTTTGAGCCGCCGGTGTCGCGGATCAGCACCCGGGTCAGCTTGGCCTGGCCGCTGATGAGCGTGATGGCGTTGTCCGCGTTCTTCGACAGCAGGCAGTCGGTCATCTCCAGCTTCGCATCGCCGTACTTGCTCTCACCGGACATGCCCACCTGCACGCCGAAGCCGAGGGAGCCGCTGGCCATGGACTTGCTGTCCCGCACCACGCTGCGCTCGATCTTGGCCACAGACCCGTTGCGCACCAGCAGCGCCATGATGCTGTTCTCTGCAAAAAGCGAGTCCTTGATGCTGATGGCGTCGCCCTGCGCGTCGACCCCCGGCTTGGCCGTTCCGGTGACGATGACCCGCTCGAGGGTGGCCGACGACGCGGTGCTGATGACGCCCTTGGCCGGTCCCGTGATGGTCACGCCCAGCAGGCGCGAGCCCGGCGCCGAGAGGGTCACGGCGGCCTCGCCAGATGAGGCGCCCTTGAGGGTCACCTTGGCCGGGCAGACCCCCTCGATGGTCACCGGGGTGTACACCTTGAACGACGCCTCGTAGGTGCCCGCGGCCACGGCGATGTGCCCGCCGCTGGTGGCGTCCTTGATGGCATCGGCGATGGTCTTGTAAGGCTTGCTCGCCGTGCCGTCCGAGCTACTGCCGGCGTACGCCGCGTTGACATATATGGTCGACGCGGTGGTCTTGATGCCGCCCCAGGTGCCGCTGCCGCAGGTCTTGACCGGCTGGCAGGTGGCCTTGCCCAGCACCTCCATCTCGGTGGCCTTGCACGCGGCGGTGGGCACGGTGGGTTCGCACCAGCCGTCCTTGGTCACCTTCCAGCCGCTGGCGCACTTGCTGCCCGGTCCCACCACGGTGCAGGCGCTGGCCGACGGCAGCTTCAGGCCGCCGGTGCACGCCTTGACCCCCACCGCCGTGCAGACGCCCGCGGCGCTGGGCACCTCGTCGTCCTTGCACGACAGCGCGGCGGGCTTCGGCACGCAGGCGCCCTTGTACGACATCATCAGGCCCGCGCAGGCGTCGGGCCCGAGGTCACCAGACGGCACTCCCCCGTCGAGCGTGACCACATCGCCGTCGTCGTCGCTGCAGGCGCAGGCCAGCAGGATGGACAGAGCGAAGCACACCAGGCCCCCCGGGCCGGTCCAGTGACGGGTTTTCGACATACCGTGAGGATACCAGCAACGGCCCCACGCCTTAAGGCGGGCCCTTGTGCAGGATGGTGCCGTTTTGCCCCACGGCGTAGATGTCGTAGGCGCCGGTGCCCCAGATGCCATAGGTACTATTGGACGTGCCAGAGACCTCGGCCTTGGGGATGCCGCTGGCGGTGTTCAGCCTGGAGATGGCGCCGGCCTTGCCGGCCAGGTAGATGTTGGTCGACGAGCTGCCCCAGATCCCGTAGTAGGTGGCGCCGAATGTGTAGGTCATGGTCCAGTTGCTGCCCGTGTAGTGGTAGATCGGGCCGCCGGTCTTGGTAAGCCAGATGTCATTGGCTGCGGTGCCCCAGATGGCCTGGCAGTGGTAGTTCGCGTGGCCCTTGTACACGACATTGGTCCATGTGCCAGATGAGAAGTGGTGGATCGCGCCATGATTGCCGGTGACCCATATATCCCCCGGGCCCGAACCCCACACAGTATTGATCCTGTCTCGTTTGGGGATGCCTGCCTGAGCCCAGCCTTTTGATGTCATTTTCAGAAGCACGCCGCCGCCGGAGCCGTCGTTTCCGCCGCCAGCGTACAGAGTCGTGGACCCATGGCCCCACAAGTCGCGCAGGACGTACTTGCCCGTGGGCGCCGTCAGCGTCTTGAAGGCACCGCTGCCAGTTCGCCGCATGGAGAGCGGCGACATGCTGGTCCAGTCGCCTCCCACGACGTGAAGCTCCGTGCTGCTCAAGGCCCAGACATCGTAGAAGTCTGCCGTGGTGCCCATTGCCACCTTGGTCCAGGCTGAGCCATCGTAATTCAGCAGCGTGCCCTTTCGGCCCGACACGTAGATGTCCTTGGCCCCGCTGCCGTGCACGCCCAGCAGCTCGGTGGCGGCCAGCCTGCCGGAGACTTCCTGCCACTTGCCGCCCACCCGGCGCATGATCAGGCCGTGTTCGCCGGCGGCATGCAGGAGGGCGTTGGTCTTGTCTTGGTGAAACGCCCTGGCGGCCTGCTTGGGCGCGCCCGACACCTTGGCCCAGCTGCCCGTGTAGCGGTACATCTCTCCGCCGGCGGTGGCGGCGAGCATGTCGTTTTTGCCGCTGCCGCCCAGGGCGATCACATCGCTGGCGCCAAAGGGCGTCTCCTTGTTCCACTTGGCGCCATCCCAGCGTCGCAGCACGCCGCCCTTGCCGGCGGCCCAGACATCTGTGGCCGAGCTGCCCCACACGGCGTACAGGGGCAGGGTGGTGTTGGTGGTCGTCGCTTTCCAGGACGAGCCGTTGAACCACAGCGCCGCACCCCCGTCGCCCACCGCGAACACATCGCTCTTGCCGCTGCCCCACACCGCGTGCAGCGCCGACGAGGTCTTTCCCTTGGCCACCTGGGCGAAGCCGCTGCCGCCGAAGTGCACCACCGCGCCCTTGTCGCCCACGGCGTAGATGTCCGAGACGGAGCTGCCCCAGATGCCGCGCAGTGTCTCGGATGTCCCCGCCGAGACGGTGGCCCACTTGCCGCCGTCCCAGCATCGCATCAGGCCCTTGTCGCCCACGGCGCAGACATCCGACGCGGAGTTGCCCCAGACATCGTACAGGTCGGAGTAGGTGCCGGCCTTGGCGTCCTTCCAGGTGGTGCCGTCGAAGACCAGCGCGGTGCCCTTGAGGCCCACGGCCCACAGCTTGCCCTTGCCGTCACCCCAGATGCCGCGCAGGTGGTTGCCCTGGGGCAGGGGATTCATCCAGCACCAGCTGTCCTTGGAGCACACCGGCTGCAGCTTGGGCAGCGCGGGCATTCCCCCGTCATTCAACGCCGCGTCATGTAGAGCGACGTCGGGCAGGCTCGCCTCATATTGGGCCAGATCGCTTTGGCCCGTGTCGGCTCCGGGCAGGTCCGGGAGCGCGCTATCCGGCCGAGCCGAATCTGGCGACGCTGCGTCCACGACAGCCTGGTCAGATGCGGGCCCGTCCACAACCGCCTGATCCGGCACCGGCCCGTCCACAACAGGCCCGTCCACTCCCACGTCCCCTGCCGGCCCATCTCCCCCGGGCCGCTGCACGCTGCCCGTGTCATGGCAGCCACCTGGCGCTGCCATGGCCAGAATCAGGACGAGCATTGCTCTCGGTGAAACCCCCGCGGACATGACCCACGATACCGCGACAGAGGAGCGCGCTGCTAGATATCAAAAATCGTGACGAGGAAGAGGGTGCCCGCCTTGTCGGGATTAGCCTCCCTGGACCTCGGGGTCGGCGTCCTGCTCCTTCTTCTTGCCGTACACGATCTGATTGAGGCTCTGGGCCAGCATGGATCCCCCTCCCAGCAAGCCTGCAAAGCCGATGTAGTAACCAGCGCCCTCACCGCCCGAGGCGAAAGCTATCAGCGCGCCAAAGATGAACAGGGACAGACCAGGAATGATGCTGCTCGCTCTATTTGCCATGGAACCTCCTCCTTTTGCTCGGTAAGGAGCAGATCCCGTGCCAGGCGGCTGGTCCGCCTAACCATCTGAAATCAGGTTCGCGAGATGGGGGCGCGCTGTAACCCCGGGCAGGGCGGGCGCGCGGCGGGGTTACAGCTTCAGCGAGCTACTTGTCGGCCGGCGCCCAGTTGTAGAAGGTCTTGCGCGCGATGCCGAGCTCGCGTGAGGCCAGCGAGGCGTTGCCGCCGCAGCGCTGCAGCATGTTCGCGCAAGCCTCCCGCTTCTCTTCTGGCGACAGCGGGGTGAAGGCCGCGGCGGCCGCGGCCCGCGCGTCGCCCTCCTTGATGGGCCGCAGCCCGCCCTGGGCGCTCTCGGTGAGGGTCAGCTCGCTGTCCTCGTAGGCGGCGTTTGCCTGGTGGATATGCTTGACCGCCTTGTAGAGCTGGCGCACGTTCTCCGGCCACGCGTGGGCCACCAGGGCAGCGGCCAGGTCACCGTCCACCTCGCGCTTGCACTGGTGCACCTCGCCCAGCAGGTACAGGGTGATGGCCATGATGTCCGCCGGACGCTGGCGCAGCGGCGGCACGGTGAAGGCCTCGCAGATGCGACCCTTGAAGTCCTGGCGCAGCCGGCCCTTCTCCATCAGCTCCTTCACGGGTGCCGAGGTGGCGGCGATGATCTGCACGTCCACCCTGATCTCCTTGTCGGCCCCGAGGGGGCGGATCTCGCCCGGATCCACGGCCCGCAGCAGCATGCCCTGCAGGTCGTGATCCGCCTCCTGCAGCTCGTCGAGGAACAGCGTGCCCCTGTGGGCGCTCCTGAACAGGCCCTTGCGCGCGGGCTGGCCAGCAGAGGTCACGTTCTCTTTCTGGCCGAACAGCTCGGAGATTATCAGGTTGCTGCTGGTGTGCGCCGTGGCCAGGCTGTAAGGCACGTAGCGCCCGCTGCGGCCGTTGTGATCGCCGAAGAGCCGGGCCAGGTACTCCTTGCCGGTGCCGGTCTCCCCCTCCAGCAGCACGAACTTCGTGCCAGCCTGGGCCTCCTCGCAGGCGCGGGACAGCAGCTCGCGCAGCGCCATGCTGGCGGTGATGAAGGGCACGGTCTCCTCCTCCATCTCCACCTGGTGCTCACGGCCAAGGTCCCCCACCAGGGCAGACCGCTCGAAGTGTAAAAACACGCGCCCCGCCTTGATGATGTCGCCCTCGGCCAGCAACCAGCCGGTGCGGTCCACCGGGATGCTGACCCGGGGCCGCCGGGAGGCCTGCCCCCCCTCGCGGCGCAGGATGCTGGTGCCGTTGGTGCTGTCGCTATCCTTGATCTGGTACGAGAACTGGCCGTCGCCCGCGTCGAGGGCCTTGATGACGAAGTGCTCCTTGCTCAGCTCCTGGTCTGACAGCGGGCGCCCCAGGTGCTCGGCCCCGCGGCCGAACCTCAGCGTCTGCCCGGGCTTGCGGAGGTGTGCCCGCAGCCTCAGGTGGTTGCCCACCTCTTGCCGCCGAACCCCGGGCATGAAGAGCAACGAAAGGCCCATGCCCTGGTCCCCCAGGTCCATGCGCATTTTCTGGCGCGCAATGATTGTCATGTCTCCGCTCCGGAACCTAAAACCCTGTCCAGGCCCTTGCTGCGCGAGGGCCCCCTAAGCCGAGCGGGGATCATAACCCTGAAGTCATGTCGGGTAAAAGGCCGGGGCGCCGGCCGGAGGGGCGGGGATTACAGCTTGTACCTGGCGGCGCTGTCGAGCACGTAGCGGGCCACCAGCGCCCCCATGTCCTCGGGAAGGCGCCGGTCGGTGGCGCCGAAGGTCCAGCGGGCCACCCACGGGTTGCTCGAGGCCTGCAGCACCTTGCGGCTGTCGAAGGTCTTGTGCGCCACCACTTTGCCGGTGCGGGCGTCGCGCAGCTTGACGCGCACCTTGATGTTGGAGCGGCCCGCGGTGGCCCCGCCCCACAGGCGCGAGCCAGCGCCGACGATGTGCATGCCCGGCACGAACCACTCCAGGATCAGGGTCGGCTCGGACAGCGACCGGGCCGGCGCGCCGCTGATGCTCTTGAACACCCTGGCCTGCTCCAGGTGGCTAACCATGGCGTTCTGGCAGCTGGCCAGGTGCTGCTCGGGCTTGACCAGGTAGTGCGCGCCCTGCAGCGGCTCCACCACCAGGTGCGGGAAGGTGAGGTTGTTGCGCCAGCGCGCCAGCTGGGCCGGGTCGAACTCGGCCTGGCTCGCTGCGCAGCCGGCCAGCAAGGTCACGATGAGGGCGATGCGGGTGAAGTTGGCGATCTTGCGGGTCATGGGCTCTCCCTCCTGGACGAATCAAAGCCTGTCGTTGTCAGCATGCCGAGGGAGTTTGCAGGACGCGGGCCATCTTTTTGGTCCGCAAAAGACGAGTGATTTCAAGATTGGCGCGAAGACAAGCCGCCGCGCAGTGTTACCCGGAGCGATACATGGCGGGCGAGGGGTTACAGGGGCTACTTGCCCTTGCGCATGATCAGCCCGCCTTCGCCGACCACGTAGATGTTGCTCGGCCCGCTGCCCCAGACATGGGTCAGGTAGCGCGAGGTGCCAGGGGCCTGGGCCTTGGCGGTCACGCCGTTGGACAGCAGCAGGGTGCCCTTGGCGCCCACCATGTAGATGCTCTTGGGCCCGGCGCCCCACACGCCGTACAGCGCGCCCGTTCCGCCCAGCCCGGTGGCCACCGGGGTCCATGTGCTTCCGTCGAACCGCGCCGCGCACCCGGTGAGGCTGCCGACGAAGAAGATGTTGGTGGGCCCGGTGCCCCAGACGCCGGCCATGCGGCCGCATTTGGCCGCGCTGCCGATGGGCTTGTGCTTCCAGTTGCTGCCGTCGTAATGCAGGTACTTCACCACGCTCGCGCCGTTGCTCACCGCGTAGATGTCCGTGGCGCTGCTGCCCCACATGTCGGTGTAGAAATAGTCGTTGGTCACCAGCAACGGGAGGGTCTTTCCGCTCCATTTGCTGCCGTCGTGGTGGTAGATCCAGCCCTTGGATCCCACCGCCCAGTAGTCGCTCTTGGCGCTGCCCCACACTGCCCTCAGGCCACCCTTGAAGGAGGTCGTCGCGCTCCAGCTGTTGAACAGCCCGCTGTACTTCAGCGCCACCGAGGTCTGCGCCCCGGCCACGAGCTTGTCGCCGCCCACGGCATGGACGAGCCCGGGGCCGAGGCCGTGCAGCCCGTGCAGGTCGTAGGTGGTGTTGGTGGTCATCACGTGCCACTTGGCGCCGTCGTGGCGCACGGCAGCCCCCTTGCGACCCACGGCGATGATCTCGGTGGCCGAGCTGCCCCAGATCCGGTTCAGGGATTCGGTCACTACGCGGGAGGACCGCGCCTGCCAGCTCTTGCCGCCGTGGTGCGCCATGGCGCCGAAGTCGCCCACCGCGTGCACGTCCCCCTTTGCGCTGCCCCACACGGCGCGGAAGCTGTCCTTGATCCCGCTGCTCCCCTTGGCCCACTTGGCGCCGCCGGAAAAGGAATACACCTCACCCTTGGTGCCGGCCGCGTGCACATCGCTGGCGCCGCTGCCCCACAGGGCGTTGAAGGTCGCGTAGCTGGTCACCGTCATGTCGGTCCAGCTGCCGCCGGAGCGCCGGTAGATGGCGCCGGCCGAGCCGGCCAGCACCAGGTCGCCCTTGCCGCTGCCCCATACCGCCCGCAGGTCGGTGGTGGAGGCCGCCGCCGGCAGGCCCTTGACCTGGCTCCAGCTGCTGCCGGTGGAGACGAGGACCGTGCCAGCGTCGCCCACGGCGTAGATCTCCTTGGGGCCCGCGCCCCACACCGCGTAAAGGTCGCTGGACACGCCGGAGGTCTCGGCCTTGAAGCCCGACCCGGTGTTGCGCGTGATGGCGCCGCCCCGGCCCACGGCCACCACCACGCCAGCGCCGGCCCAGATCCCCTGCAGATCGGCGGTGACACCGGAGGCGTAGTCGCTCCACGCCCCGCCGCCCGCGCAGCGGATCTTGCCCTTGTCTCCCGCAGCGCACAGGGTGGCGCCGTCGCCGGCCACTGCGTTGAGGTCCAGGGTCGTGCCGCTCGACACGCGGCTCCACGCCTTGCCGTCGAATCTCAGGATGGTCCCCTTTTCGCCCACGGCCCATACCTTGCTCTTGGCGCTGCCCCACAGGCCGTACAAGTGGTGACCCTGGGGCAGGGGGTTGACCCAGCACCAGCCGTCCTTGGAGCACAGGCCGGTCTTGGGAGCAGGCGCGCCGCCGTCGGGGGCGCTGGCCTCCACGGAGGAAAGGTCCCCTGGCGGCCCGTCGGGCGCCGCCAGGTCGGGCGCCGCCAGATCCGGCGCGGCGCTGTCCGGGCGGTTTGAATCCGCGGCGGGGCCGTCAGGCGGGCGCTGGTCGCCGGCGGCCCGGTCCGGGCTCGCGTCCCGGCTCACGCCGTCGGCAGCCGCGGCCCCGTCGCCCGGCCTGGGGATACTGCCGGTGTCGTGGCAGGAGAGGCAGCAGCACACGAGCACCAGGCTCGCGACGCGCCCGGGCGAGGGCATGATGCGTCAGAACTCCAGCCGCACGCCGCCCGCCGACGGACGCAGGCGCACAGTGGTCGTCTCGGCGTCGTCGTCCTTGTCCGGCTCTCCCCGCTCCACCAGGAAATAGATCAGCAGAGAGCCCGCGGCCGCGACGCCGGCCACGGTGAACGAGGCCACCATCAGCCCGTCGTAGGTGTGGACCGTGCTCTCCAGCTCGTCGTGCTTCGAGTCGTCCTGGTTGTTCTTGAAGTCGTCCCAGGCGCCGCTGCTGGCCACGGCGAAGCCGACGCCCGCGCCGGCGAAGACCATGGCCGCGCTGGCGGCGATGACGCTGTAGGTGGGGAACGGCGTGTCATCTTCCTTGTCGGGATCCGGCTCCTCGGGTGTGGTCGGTGCAGGCTCGGGCGGCGTCGTGGTCGCCGGCGCCACGGCCTTGAGCAGGCGGGCGGACAGCTGCCGCGACTCGCCCGGCTTGAGCTCCACCTTGAACAGCTCGGGGCTGTGCTCCGGCGCCTCCACGTACAGCTCGTGGGCGCCCGGCTTGAGCTCCAGCGACAGCGGCGGCGTGCCCACGGGGTTGCCGTTGAGCTTCGCCGTGGCGCCCTTGGGCGCACCGTCCACCACCAGCCGCGCGCCGAGGAACTCGAGCTTCAGCGCCAGCTTCGCCGCCTTGTCCAGCTCAACGAGCACCTCGGCCTCCACCCGGTACAGCCCATCACCGTCGGTGGCCACCACCACGTGCTTGCCCACCAGCAGCTCGCGGTCCAGCGGGGCGGCGCCCATGTTCTTGCCGTCGATGCTCACCGCGGCGGTCTTGCGGTCGGTGGTGATGGCGATGGTGCCCTTCATGGTCTGCCGCACGGCGTCGTACAGGGCGATGACCGACTCCTTGGTCTCCTCCCGGTTGAACGTCAGGCCCGGCGCGGCCTTGAGCGAGGCGCGGAACGCCTTTTTGGCCCTGGCTTTCTGGCCCAGCACGCCGTGGGTCAGGCCGAGCTGCAGGTTCACCTGGGCCTTGAGCGCCGGGTCTTTGGCAAGCCGGCGGGCCTTCTTGAACGCCCGCAGCGCCCGGTTGAACTTGGCGACCTTTAGCTGGACGATGCCCTCCTGGAGCAGCGACTCGGCGTCCTGCGCCAGGGCCGGAGCGCCGTGCAACAGGACGCCGCCCAGCACGGCCAGGGTGAGCCAACGGGACGTAACGGGGTGCAGCTTCATCTGCGACCTCACTCTTTCTGCAGCCCCAACGCCAGAGACAGCTTCTGGCCGGGGCGCAGGTTCAGTGAGCGGACCTTGGGCCGGAAACCCTCCCTGACCAGCTTCAGCTGGTGGCGACCCGGGGCGATGCCTGCAAGCGCCGCGGGGGTCTGGTCCACCCGCTTGCCGTCCAGGTACACCGTGGCCTTGACCATCTTGCCACCCACCAGGGCCGACACCCTGACGGAGGCAGACAGCGGCTTGAGCCTGATGGAGAGCCGCCCCGGCCCGGAGCCCGCCTTGATATTTCGTTTGGCCGCAGCATACCCCTTCTTGCGCAATCTGACGACATGCTCGCCCTCGTCCAGCAGATCGCCGCGCAGGGGGGTCTTGCCCACCAGCTCGTCATCCAGCCACACCTCCGCCTCGCCCGGCGTGGACAGCACCTCGAGCAGGCGCAGCTTGACCGGCGGGTCCATGGGGCGGGGCGCGGTGCCCGGCGCGGCGGGCCCTGGCTTTGGCGCGGCCGCCGTGGCGGCAGAGCCGTCCGGCGTCGGCGCCGGGACCGCGGCGCCAGGACTTGCCGGCGTCGGCGCCGGCTCGACCGCCGCGGCGCCATGACCTGCTGGCGCGGGGGTCGGCGCGCCGGTCTTGGTCGCCACCTCGCCAGCTGGCCTGCTGGCCGCCGGCCGGGCGCTGCCCTCGGGCTGCGGGGCGACGCGCTCCAGCCCGAAGGCGGCCCAGATCACCACCCCCGCGGCCAGGGCCACGGCCGCCAGGCCACCCCCAAGCGCCAGGCGGCGATTGCGCTGCGCGGTGGCCGCGGACGAGGGCGCCTCCATCACGCCGGAGCCGGCCGGCCCGCCCACCAGCTCGCCGAGGCTGGCGTCCGGCGTGTCCGTGCCGTGCCCGCCGGCAGGGCGGCGCCTGACCCCGTCCTGGGCCGCCACCGTGCCAGGCTCCTCCAGCTCCTGCGGGGTCATGGTGGGCGCCATGGCCACCGACCGCGGGGTGTCTTCATCCCCGTACTCGTCACTCTGGTGACCGTCATTTGGGCGATCGTCATTTGGGCGATCGTCATTTTGGGCATCGCCGCCCTGCACGGTCATCTCGGGGAAGCTGTCGAGGCGGACACCCGGCAGCGAGTCGCCCACCTCGTACATCAGCGAGTCGCGCCACCGGCTCCCCATGGCCCTGGCCAGGTCGGCCACCATCTCGGCCACCTCGTCGTAGCGGCTGTTGCGGTCCTTGTACGTGGCCCGGGTGATCACCTCCTGAACCCCGGACGGCAGGTCCTTGCGGTATGTCTCCAGCGGCGGCAGCTCGTTGTCGATCACCTTGTACAGCACTGACAGCGGATCCGGCCCCGGGTACGGCAGCTTGCCCGTCAGCATCTGGTGCAGGATGGTGCCCATGGCCAGGATGTCGGAGCGGTGGTCGATCTTGTCGATCTGCCCCCGGGCCTGCTCCGGTGACATGTAGTTGGGCGTGCCCATCACCGCCGAGCCCTGGGTCAGCAGCGTGGAGGCGTCCATCACCTTGGAGATGCCGAAGTCGAGCACCTTGGCCAGCTCACCCCCGCTGGCCTTGCGGCACAGGAAGATGTTCTCCGGCTTCAGGTCGCGGTGAACCACCTTGAGCTTGTGCGCCGCGTCCAGCGCCTGGCACACCTGGCGGAAGATGTTGGCGGCCCGCTCCAGGCCGAACTGCTTGTCGTCGCCCAGGGCGCTGGCCAGGTCCTGGCCCTCGAGCATCTCCATCACCATGTACGGCTGGTCGTCCTCGGTGTGGTTGAAGTCGATGACCTGGACGATGTTCTCGTGGCCCAGCTGGCTGCCGATGCGCGCCTCGCGCTCGAAGCGGTTGAAGTTGTCGGGGCTGTCCTCACGGGAGATCCTGAGCACCTTGACCGCGAACTTGCGGTCGATGCGCTCGTTGTGCGCCTCGTAGACCACCCCCATGCCGCCACGACCGAGTACGCTGTCGATGCGGTAGGTCTCTCCGAGGAGCTGGCCTATGAGTCTGTCCGCCACGGCGGGTCTCCCCTTAAACATCCCTACAATAGGGGGATTATCGGTCAGATCGGGCCGCTGCTCAATCTTTGGCCGCTATTTGCCGCAGCGGCTAAGCAGGGTGCCGTTGGCGCCCAGGGCCACAAGCCGGCCGGCGCCCACGGGGCGGATCCGCAAAAGATCCCGCTTTGTGCCGGTCTTGTGCTGTTTCCAGCTGCTGCCGTCGTACCGAATCATCACGCCGGCCTTGCCCGCGGCGTACACGCTGGATCCCGAGCTGCCCCGCACCGATGTGAGATCCCCTGATACGCCGGAGATCATGGTGGTCCACTTTCCCGCGCTGTCCCGGTGCACCACGGCGCCGCCCTTGCCCACGGCGAACACCTCGCCCTTGGGCGAGACCCACACGGCGGCCAGATCCTTGGTGGTGCCGGCTTGCTGGGCCGCCCAGCCGGAGCCGGTGTTTTGCAGCACGGTGCCGCTGGCGCCAACAGCCCAGATATCGGCGGCCGAACGGCCGTGCACGCCACGCAGGGTTGCGGTGACCTTGGTGGGCTCCGCCACGCAGGACAGGCCCTTGCAGCGGATGGCCACGCCCAGGGCGCCCACGGCCACGGTGTCGCCTGGCCCGGCTGACCATACGTCATATAGCGCGTTGGTGGTGCTGCTGGTGGCCTTCTTGAACCAGGTGCTGCCGTCGTATCGGATGACCGTGCCGCCGTCGCCCACGGCGTAGATCTCGCTGGCCGAGCTGCCGCTGATGGCGCGCAGGGTGCTGGTGGTGCCCGACGTCAGGACCGTGGCCTTGGCCCCGTCGAAGCGCAGCACCTCGCCCGGCTTCGACAGCAAGTAGATGTTGCTGGGCGAGCTGGCCCACAGGTCATAGAGCTCGGCTGAGGCGAAGGCGCGGCCCGCGCGGGTCCAGGTCTTGCCGTCGTAATGGATGATGCCACCGCTGTAGCCCGCGGCGTGGATGTTGGTGGCCGAGTTGCCCCAGATGGCCGTCATACGGTCGTTGGTGGGGGTTTTGGTCACTTTCCAGGTCTTGAACCCATCGAAGCGGCCCACGGCGCCGCTCTTGCCCGTGATCCCGCCCACCGCGAAGACGTCGCTGGGCCCGCTGCCCCAGATGGCGCTGACGCTGGAGTTGAGGCCGAACTTCGCGGTCATGTCCACGAACTTGGCGCCGTCGTAGCGGGAAACATGCAGGCTTCCGTAACGGTGGCCAGCGAAGAACAGGTCGCCCGTGGCGCTGGACCAGGCGTCGGTGAAGACCACGTCGCCGTGGGCGATGGAGTGATGGGTCCACTTGTTGCCGTCGTAGTGCGCCACGGAGCCGAGCTTGGAGGTGGCCCAGACATCCTTGGGCCCGCGGCCCCAGACGTTTGTCAGGGTGTCGATCTTGTACGGGGCGGTCATGGTGGACCACTTGTTGCCGTCGTAGTGCACGATGGCCTTGGTGGACCAGTAAATACCCCCCACCACGAACACATCCGAGGCCGAGCTACCCCAGACGCCGTACAGCGGCTCGCTGGTGCCCGAGGCCATCGCCGACCACTTGCTACCGTCGAAGTGCATGATGGCGCCGGCCGCGCCCACGGCGAAGATGTCCTTGGGGCCGCTGCCCCAGATCTCGCTCAGGCCGGCCGGGGCATTTTGCAGCGAGGCCGTGAAGGTCTTGCCGTCGAAGCGCAGCACATGGCCCTCGACGGCGCTGATGTAGATGTCGCTGGCGCTGAAGCCCCATATGCCCGAGAAGTTCCACTCCGGGTAGGAAGGGTTGAGCCAGCACCAGCCGTCGGCGCTGCAAAACGTCAGCTTCGGGCAGCCAGTCCCGGCGTCGGGGAGCACGGCCTTGTCTGGCAGCGCCATGTCTGGCAGCGCCATGTCTTTGAGTGCGATGTCATTTAGCGCCTTGTCGGGCAAGGCCATGTCATTCAGTGCCATGTCGGGCGTCGCCATGTCCGGCAGCGCCATGTCGGGCGCCGCCGAGTCCGGCAATGCCAGGTCACTTGGCGTCATGTCCGGCATCGCCAGGTCCGTCGCGGGCGCGTCGGGGACGAGCCGGTCCGAAGATCCATCAACAGCCCCGTCCACAGCCGCGCCGTCGCCGCCCGGTCGCTGCACGCTGCCGGTGTCATGGCAGGCGGCGCCGAGGCAAAACATCAGCGCCAGGGCGGTGCCAGCGGCGCGCTGTGGTAGAGGAGAGCTCATGAGGGTGCCCGGGGTGTTTCAGGGACGATTATCGGGGAAGGCGTCGGGGGGGGCAATATCTGGCAGGCGGGGCGGCTGCTGAACAGCTCGTCTCTACTCGAACGGGTCCACGCTCTCGCAGTTGTAGCCCGGCTTGAGGGTGTAGCCGCTCACGGTGGGGTAGCCGGAGCTGCTGATGTCGGTGATGAACAGCATCTGCTCGCCGTCGGAGAACTTGTCGAAGGTGCCACCGACGAACTTGGTGTTGGTGTCGTCGTCGTACAGCTCGTAGGCGATGTCACTGCCCACCGGCAGGTCGGTGCAGGGGCTGCAGTAGCCGGAGTAGGCGCGCAGCTTGACCTGGCTCGAGCCGCTGCCGATGTACAGGGCCATGTAGAAGTCGCTGCCGCTCTTGGACAGGTCGTTGCAGAACTTGCCGCGGGCTTTCTTCTTGGGCGGCGGGGGCGTGGTCACGGGGTTCGGCTTGGCGTCGGGGGCCTTGCCCGCGCCGGCGTCGGCGCCCTGGCCGTTGTTGTTGCCGCTGCCGCCGCCGCTGGTGCCGGGGTTGCAGACCCAGCTGCTGCCGGCCTTGATGCACTGGTCGCCCATGGGGCAGCCCATGGTCTCGCAGCTCTGGGAGCACATGGAGAAGGCGCCCTTGGCAACGCACAGGCCGGAGCCGCAGTCGTTGCCGCTCTGGCACAGCGAGCCGTAGTCGGGGTCGGCGGCGGACGAGCCGCAGGCGACGAGGAAAAGTGAGGCGATCATCGCGGTGATGGTATGGCTTGTCCTGGTCATCTTTTCCTCCTTTCAGTTGTTGGTTGCAGGGGTAAAGAGCAAGGCATGTGCCATGACGCGTCAGCCCGGACGAGGACCTGTTTTCAGGGGGTTACGGGCGCGTATGAACAAAACGGCGCGCGCGGTTGTTACCTCCCCCCGGCAGACCCGGTCGCGGGTAACAGATCCGCCGCGCTGCTCAGCGAGCGAGGATCTGTTGAAGCGCGGCCAGCCGCTGGCGGGCCAGCTGCTGCAGCTGAGGCATGCCGGGGGCGGCCGCGGCGCGCTGCAGCAGCTGCAGCGCCTCGGCTGGCGCCTGCTGCTGGACGAGCTCGGCCAGCGACAGCAGGGCCGGCAGGTGCTTTGGCGCGAGGCCGAGCAGCTCGCGGTAGGCGGCGGCTGCGTCGGTCGTCCTGCGGGCCATGCCGAGCACCTTTGCCCGGTTGAACAGGGCGCCCAGGTGTCTGGGCTGTTGCTTCAGCACCCGGTCGAAGTTCGCCAGGGCGCCCTTCAGGTCGCCGCGCTGGGCCAGGGTCACCCCCTGCATGTTCAGCGCGTCGATGGGGTCTTCGGGGGTCGGCCCGGGGGGCGGCGCGGGCGCTGGCGTCGGAGGAGCCGTCGGCGCAGGGGACTCGCCCCGGCGCACCTTATGCGCCAGGGCGACCAGCCGCCGGGCCTGCTCGGGCATGTCGCTCATGTGGTAGCGGCTCTGCTGGCGGGCGAAGACGGCGTTGACCCGGGCGATGATCGGGCCCGGCTTCAGCGCGGCCACGGCTGCCGCGGCGCGCTCGGCGGCGGCGGGGTCGTCGTGCTGCAGGCAGTAGCGGGCGAACAGCAGCCGCATGCTGCCGTAGTGCAGCAGCAGCGCGGCCATGTCGGTGCCGAGTCGCTGGGCGCGCGCGGCCGTAACGTGAGGCCAGGCCTTGCGCCAGAACGCCTGGTTGCGACGGATGGACAGGGCCACCTCTGCCGCCGCCTTCGCCCGGGGGACCAGGCGCGTCAGCAGCCCGGCCGGCTGCTCGGCGAAGTCCTGCGCGATGCGCGCGGCCACCTGCGGCGGGAAGTAGCCGCGCAGATCCGCCGTGAGGTAGACCGGCACCTTGTGGGCGTTGCGCATCACCAGCAGCGCTGGCCACAGGGTCGCCGCGTCCTGGTCACCGTGGATCGGGATGTCCAGGTCGGGGCGCTGGGCCTTGACCTGGCGCTGGTACCATCCGGCGGCCCGGCCGCGGCTGGCCAGCAGCAGGTCGCCCCGGCGCTGCTCCACCAGCTGGGCGTACCACAGCGAAAAGGTCACCGAGTCCACGTGGGTCAGCACCAGGCCCTTGCGGCGGGGGAAGGCCAGCGCGTCCCGGGCGAAGTCCCGCGTGAGGGTCTGGCCGCGCAGGTTGTTCTCGCCGAAGTTGGTCGCCAGCAGCGGCGCGCAGCAGCCGAGGCCGAGCAGCAGCGCCCCAGCCCGGGCCAGGGCGCCGGGGCGCCGCGCGACGGCGGCCAGGCCGAGGCCGGCCAGCGTCCACAGGGCCAGCAGCCCCGGCAGGGTGAACACCGTGACGTCGATCACCCCGTACGACCCGGCGAAGGCGAGGTTGGCCGCGGCCAGCAGGGCCAGGGCCGCGGCTGCCCGTCGCTGGCGCTTCCACCCCAGCGCCAGGCCCAGGGGCGCCAGCGCCATGCCCAGCCCAAGCTCGCGCGGCAGGCCCGAGAGGATGTGACCCAGGTTGGCGGCCAGGTCCCCCGATAGCAGGTAGCGGCGGTAGGTCCTGGCCTGCAGCAGCTCCACCAGCCGGTCCCAGGTCTCCGGGTCGAGGGTGTCGATCACCGGATCACGCATGGAGGCCAGGGGCAGGTAGAGCAGCAGCAGCAGCGGCGGCAGCGCGAGGCATGACAGCACCGCAGCCGCGGACCGGGGCCGGCGCAGGTGAGCCCAGGGCGCACGCCCGGCCAGCAGCAGCGCCGCCGGCAGGTACAGCAGGTTGACGTTGCGATGCCCGAGCCACAGCCCGGCGCATAGCGCGGCCAGGCAGGCCGAGCGCAGGTCGCCCCGGCGGCCGGCGGCTGCGGCGGCGCACAGGGTGGCGCAGGCCAGCAGCATGTCCAGGGCATAGACCTCGGAGATGAGCGCCTGGGACCAGAAGGTCAGGCCGACGCCGAGGCCGAGGGCGGCCGCGGCGGCAGCGGCCGGTGCGCGGGTCAGCTCAACCAGCAGCCGGTGGAGCAGCAGCGCCGCCCCGGCGGCGCACAGCGCTGACAGCAGGTTGACCCGGTACGCCACCTCCCCCACCGGGATCAACAGCGTGGCCAGGTGCGCCAGCAGCGTGTACAGCGGGTAGCCGGGCGGGTGCGGGATGCCCAGCGTCGCCCCCGCCGCGGCCAGCTCGGCGGCGTCCCCGGAGTAGATGGTGGGGCACAGCGTCACCAGGTAGAGCCCCAGCAGCGCGGCGGCCACGAGCCAGCCCCACGGCCCCGGGCAGGGCGGCGCGTCGACAGGCGTTGTGGAGCGGGCGCGGGGCATGGGCAGGGAACCTGCGGCGGATAGTAGCAGCAGAACACGCGGCGGGCGGCCCTCCCATTTCGCGGGGTCTCCTGGCGATGAACCTGCAGCCCGAGGTTTCTCCCTCCCCCTACCCGGCCAGGCCGGCCAGTTTCTTCTTGAGCACGTCCTTCTTGAGGCTCTTGTCGCAGATGGCCTGACCCCACTTCTTGTCCACCAGGAACTCGACGCGCTTTTTCGCCTTGTCCACGGACATCTTCTTGAGCAGGTCGACGTGGTTGGCGTCCCAGGTGCCGTCGATCCACGGCTTGACCCAGGCCTGGATCAGCGTGTTGTTCTGACGCAGCTTGCCAAAGGCCACGCCGGCCTTTTTGATGTCGCGGTCCATGCGGCGCATGATCCGGTCCGCCTTCCATTGCTCTGCGCTGGCCCGCTCCAGCCGGTCGCGGTCGCCCATGGTCATGGTCCCCGGATCCACGCTATCGAGAAGCCGGGTTGCGCGCTTCATGTGCACCTCCCAGCGCTTGAACGCCTTGAGGAAATGCTCGCCGCAGCCGGCCTCGATCTCGTCCAGGCCCGCCATGGCCGCGTCCACCAGGGCGTCCTTGGCCTGCTTGACCGCCTGGGCCGTCTGGCAGCTTCCGGCGTAGCACTTCAGCTCGCCGCCGCACTGGGCCTGGTCCTCGCACGCGCCGCCCTGGGCCAGCGGCGCGAAGCACCGATCTTTGTAGCTGCGCAGCCCGTCGGTGCACTGGGCTCCGCTCTCGCATTTGTTGCCGGCCTTGAGCGGCGCGAAGCACTTGCGTCCGTAGCACTTCAGGCCGTCGACGCACTCGGCCGCCTCGTTGCATTCGCCCCCCTTGGCCACGGGCCTGAAGCAGACCTCCTTGTGGCAGATGAGCCCCTCTTTGCACTCCTCTGCCGCGGCGCATGTCTCGCCAACGTCGTGCTTACAGCCGGCGGTGAGCATCAGGCAGCCAATGGTCAGGGCTGCCACCAGTAGGTTGCCGCTGTTTCGCTTCGTCATGGTTTTCCTCCGCAGGTGATTGCGGAGCACGAGACTGCACCGGACGTGCCAACGGGACCCACGCGCAGAGGCAGGCGAATTCTGAAACGTTTTGCGTTTTTGCGAGATCAGGCGGGCCGGCGATGTGTCACCTCACGCGCTCGCGCCAGGGGTCGGGGTAACACCGGGACGCGGTCCCGCATGCTGGCAAGCCGTACTTGGAAACCATGCCCGCGGAGTGCCATGAGGCGCAGGCGGAGCTGCACCTACCGCGTCAGCACCACCCGGTAGCGCGCCCTGCCCGCCTCCAGGTGGGCCAGCGCCTCGTTAACCCGCGCCATGGGGAAGGTCTCGGTGACCGGGCGGATGTCGTGGCGGGCGCAGAACTCCAGCATGCGCGTGATGGTGGCAGGGCTGCCCACGGGCGAGCCGGACACGGCGCGCTGGTTGCCGATGAGGCCGAAGGCGCCGATGTCCAGCGGCTCGAGGGTGGCGCCCACCAGGTGCAGCCGGCCGCGCGGGGTCAGGGTGGCGAGGTAAGCGTTCCAGTCGAGCTTCACGTTGACCGTGGAGATCACCAGGTCCAGCCGTCCCTGCTCGGCGGCCAGGGCGGCGGGGTCGCGGGAGCTCACCGTGCGGTGGGCCCCCATCTTCAGCGACTCATCGCGTTTGCCCTCGCTTGAAGTAAACGCCGTCACCTCGCAGCCCCAGGCGCGAAGGAACTGAAGCGCCAGGTGGCCCAGGCCGCCGATGCCGATGACGCCGGCGCGGGCGGTGGGCGAAAGGTCGAGCTGCACCAGCGGGTTGAACACCGTGATGCCGCCGCAAAACAGCGGGCCGGCGCTGGCCGGGTCAAGCCCGTCGGGCAGCCGCACCGCGGCCGCGGCCTGGGCGCGCACCTGCTCGCCGAAGCCGCCGTGGCGGCCCACGATGGTGTCCTGCCTGTCGCCGCACATGTTGTGATCGCCGGCCATGCAACAGGCGCAGGTGCCGCAAAACCGCGCGTTCCAGCCCAGGCCGGCGGTGTCGCCCTCGCGCAGGTGCGTCACGTCCGGGCCCACTGCGCGCACCGTCCCGATCACCTCGTGGCCCGGCACGAACGGGTAGCTCGTCATGCCCCAGTCGTTGTTGAGCATGGACAGGTCGCTGTGGCAGATGCCGCACGACGCCACCTCGAGCTCCACCTCGTCGCGGCCCAGGGGTCCCGGGTCGTACTCGAACGATTTGAGCTCAGCGCCCGGCTCGTGGGCCGCGTATGCCTTGATCATGGATCCTGCTCCGTCGGGGGATTGGGTCCCCGGTCTGTAGGTGTAGCGTCCCGATGAGGGTGCTGCCAGGCGGACCGGCCCTGATGCTCGGGGGGTGAGCAGCCGGGTGAGGTACCCGCCGGAGTCCGAGACCACGAGCCTGCTGACCCGCCGGCTCGACCTGCGATAGCCTGGGAGGAGGCAGAACATCCAGGAGAGAGCATGGACCTGAAGCGCACCATCAACCGGCCCCGCGCCAGCGCCTGGCGCGCCGGCGCCGTTGTCCTGGCGGCGGCCCTGCTCGCCGCCTGCAGCGACCCGTCGGCCACCGCGGACGCCGGCCCCGGGGGCGACGGCGCGGCGACGGCCGACGGCGCGGCCACCGACGGAAACACCAGCCCCGACGCGCTGGCCAGCGGCGATGCGGGCGCCGCCCCGGAGGTTCGCGCCAAGGCGACGTACACCGTCAAGCGCGCCCGGGCCCTGGTCTACGCAAGGGGAATCGTGAACAGCAACTGGGGCGCCAGCGCGGGCAAGGAGGTGGACCTGCTGCTGGATCTCTTCACGCCAGAGGGGCACAACACCGGGCTGCGCCCCGGGATCCTGTTCATCCATGGCGGCGGCTTCAAGGGCGGCACGCGCAACCAGTCAGCGCTGGTGGACCAGGCCAGCTACCTCGCCGCGCGCGGCTGGGTGGCGGCGTCCATCGACTACCGGCTCGCGGGCACCCAGGGCGTGGTCCCCGCGGCATGGGCCCAGGCGGTCAAGAAGGCGGCGCCGACCAACGCCGCCGTGGGCAACGCCATGTACCTGGCCGGGCGCGACGCCAAGGCCGCGGTGCGCTGGCTGCACGCCAACGCCGCGAAATACAGGGTCCACCCGAACCACATCGCCGTGGCCGGCGGATCGGCCGGCGCCTTCACGGCCGTCGGCGTCGGTGCCTCGGAGCCGGCGGACTTCCGCGACGAGCTGACCGACGCGCAGGATAGGACCCGCAAGACCACCCACCTGCAGGCGAGCTCCAGGGTGGCGGCCATCGTCGACTACTGGGGCGGTCCGACGCTGATCACGGCGCTGGAGCTGGCTTACGGCCACAGGCGCTTCGGCCCGGGCGACCCGCCGCTGCTGATCATCCACGGCACGGCTGACGCCACGGTCAAGTACAGCCAGGCGCAGGAGCTCGAGAAGCAGTGGAAGGCCAGCGGCGCGCCGTACAAGATCTATCCGCTCAAGGGGGCGGGGCACGGGCCCTGGAACGCAAAGGTCAACGGCAAGGCGCTGGTGGAGTTGGCCTTCGACTTCCTGGTGGCGCGGCAGGGCCTGGTCGTGCGTTGATGCGCGGCGGCCTGACTCGAGGAGAGGTCCCGATGCACATGAGCGCCAGGTGGATCGCAGCCGTGACCCTGGCGGCCGAGCTCAAGCTCACCCTGGCGCAGCTGCAGCAGCCCCGCCGGGCGTCGCCATCACGTGTGGCCGGCGCGGGATGACGCCGCCGTTCTATCAGTTCACCCAGATCACCACGTGGCCGTTGTTCCCCCGGGCCGCCGTGACCCCGACCCCCACCTTGTTGCCCGGGTAGTCGGTGTCCGTGGTGTTGGAGGGCGTCGCGCTGCTGCTGGGGCCGGGGCGCACGATGCTGGTGGCCGACGAGATCACGTAAGACGACCCGCCGCCGCCGCCGTTGTGCACGGTGCCGCTGGAGCCGCCGTAGTAGCCGTCGCCGCCGCCGCCGCCGGAGTTTTCGTTGCCGTGGGTGCCGCCCTTGAAGGTGCCGCCGTGGGCGCCCTGGTTGCGCTTGCCCGCCTCGTTGGTGGACGAGTGCCGGGTCTGGCCGCCGGCGCCCCCCGCGGTCTGCGTGCCCCCGCGCCCCTGCACGCCCTGGCTCCGGTGATTCCCCGGGCAGTAGCCGCCATCGCCGCCCTTGGGGTAGCCGCCGCCGCCGCCCTGCAGGTTATTGCCGCCGCAGCTCCAGCCCGTGCCGCCCGCGCCGCCGCCGCCGCCGGCCACGAACCACTCGGTGGACCCGGACAGCACTGCGCTGCGCCCGCCGCCGCCGCCCGTGTGGTAGCCGGAGCGGTGCGAGCCGTACCCCCCGTTGGGCCACGCCGCGTAGCCGAAGGTGGTGGAGTAGTCGCCGCCGCGGCCCACCTTGATGGTGAGGCTCTGGCCGCTGCTGACGGCCACCCGGCCTGATACGAAGCCTCCTGCGCCGCCGCGGTGGCTGCCGTTTTCGGCCTTGCCGCCGCCGCCCGAGGCGCCCCAGGCCTTGACCCAGATCTGCGAGGCGCCGGCGGGCAGCACCAGGGTCTGGTCGGCGCCGGTGTAGCTGTAGGTGTACTTGACGGCGCACTTGCCCGCCTGGCAGAGCGTCCCGCAGTCCTTGTTCACGGAGCACGCCTTGCCCACGCCGCACACCGGGCAGGCGCCGCCGCCGCAGTCGACGTCGGTCTCGAGGCCGTTTTTCACCTTGTCGGAGCAGCTGGCCTTCTGGCACGCGCCGCCGGTGCACACGCCGCTCTTGCAGTCCGCGCCCGCCTTGCACTTGTTGCCGTCCGCGCAGACCGGGCAGGTGCCGCCGCCGCAGTCGATGTCGGTCTCGGCGCCGTTGAAGACCTTGTCGGAGCAGCTGGGCTTCTGACACACGCCGCCGGTACACACGCCGCTGGTGCAGTCGGCCGCCGCCTTGCACTTGTCGCCGTCGGGGCATGGGCCGCAGCTCGGGCCGCCGCAGTCGATGTCGGTCTCGGCGCCGTTGAAGATCTTGTCGGAGCAGGTGGGCTTCTGGCACACGCCGCCGGTGCACACGCCGCTGGTGCAGTCGGCCGCCGCCTTGCATGTCTTGCTGTCGGCGCATGGGCCGCAGCTCGGGCCGCCGCAGTCCACGTCGGTCTCGCTGCCGTTTTTCACCTTGTCGGTGCAGCTCACCTTCTGGCACAGCCCGCCGGAGCAGACCCCGCTGCTGCAGTCGGCCGCGACCTTGCACTTGTTGAGATCCGCGCAGACCGGGCAGGTGCCGCCGCCGCAGTCGGTGTCGGTCTCGGCGCCGTTGGTCACCTTGTCCGAGCAGGTGGGCTTCTGGCAGAGGCCGCCGGTGCACACGCCGCTGCTGCAGTCGGCCGCTGCCTTGCACACCTTTCCGTCAGCGCAGGCCGGGCAGGTGCCGCCGCCGCAGTCGGTGTCGGTCTCGGCGCCGTTTTTCACCTTGTCAACGCAGGTGGGCTTCTGGCAGAGGCCGCCGGTGCACACGCCGCTGGTGCAGTCGGCCGTCGCCTTGCACGTCTTGCCGTCGGCGCAGGGGCCGCACAGGGTGCCGCCACAGTCGGTGTCGGTCTCGGCGCCGTTTTTCACCTTGTCGGAGCAGGTGGCCGCCAGGCAGACGCCGCCAGTGCACACGCCGCTGGTGCAGTCGGCCGCCGCGTTGCACGTCTTGCCGTCGGCGCAGGCCGGGCAGGTGGCGCCGCCGCAGTCGATGTCGGTCTCGGCGCCGTTCTTCTTCTTGTCGACGCAGGTCGGCAGGGGCATGTCGGGCACGAGCATGTCTGGCACCGTCATGTCTGGCACCGTCATGTCTGGCACCGTCATGTCGGGAGACGCAGCGTCCGCGCCGCCCGGCGCGTCGGCTGCCAGGTCCGCGGCCGCGTCAGGGCCGGGCGGGGCGACCGGATCGCTGCTGCAGCCCATCCAGCCGGAGCTGCACAGGACGAGGACCAGGGGAAACATCGCCGCGAACAGACGGTAGGTCATGAAGCTCTCCTTGAAGGTCTAATTTCAAGGTGTCAGCTATGGCGGATTGGTCAACGGTGGAGTTCAGCGGCGCGCGCCGGGCATGGCGCCTCCCCCGGTGAGAGACGCGCGGATCACACTCAGGGATTCAGGCTCCTGACACAGCG
>CAZEFW010000062.1:0-15412 GCA_964511535.1 uncultured Myxococcales bacterium
GAGACTACCGCGAGGTCGCTACAAGATTGAAGACGTGGTGGCCCGGACGGTTACGGGCAATAATGACTCAGGAGACCTCCACAAAAGGGCCCTCGGCGATTCCTGTCGCTAGGCGTGGCAAGACAGTGCCGCTTGTGCATTGCACTCTGATTTCAGGCTGAAACCGCCGCAATCCAAGCTCACACCGTCATCTCAGCGAGCATTTCTTTAGCAGATCGTTGGAATTCACCGAATTGTGCTCCGGTGCGGTATTGAATGGATTGGCTGGGCCGGAATTAACCCTGGTGCGGGATGGGAGGTGCGGGATGGTCGGGGATCCTGCTACTCAGCCTTAGAGCAGTACTGCATGTCAATGCTCCAGCCGCACCAAGCCAGGGCCCAGCTGGCCAGGTCTTTCCGCTTGCAGGGCGAGGCTGCGAGCGCTTCATCTTTCAACCGCAAGCCTTCTGTGTCTTCGTATGTGGATACGAATGTTCCATAGCTGGAACCGCGGTAGCATACCCCCCTTCCCTTAGAATAAATCCAACCGCGTTTCTCCATCGACGACCAGCCGCCCGTCATTGAAACGCTGCATTTGTGTTCTCCATCCACCGCCACAAATGGACCATAGCTATGCCAGGATATCCAGGCCCCGTCACACTTATCTTCGCCGCAACCCGCCAGGAGGAAGAATAAGAATGCCAATGCAAGTCCCTTCATTTAGCCCCCTTCGGTGGTTGATTGGCCGAGATGTCCTCAAGCCTCAAGGTCCAGTCACCAAGGAGCACCATTCGGTAGGGTTCCTTGCGCTTATGGCGCAAATGCCACTCTCTCATAGTCCGCTTTTCCGTATTAGGATTATCCTGGTAGTAATAGGCCCGGTGCGCCTCAAAATTTGCTCTCCAGGTTTCGCCGAATGAGTGTCCGCGGAGCAGTGTGTAGGCATATGTATCGATTTTGAGCTTATCCTTGTCGGCGTGCTCAAAGAGATGAGCTGCCGGATGTTCGTGATGAGAGTGCGCCCTCGACAGCAAGGCCAAGCCCTCGCCAAAGAAGAGGAATGACTCGGCTATCTGCATGGTCCCGTACCTGTGGGAGTTGAAAGCCTCCCCACGCGCACCCATGGGGGCGTTGTTGTACGAACCGATGAGGTAATAGAACGAAGCGTTGGGCCGCTTCTTGTCTGCGTCGAGCTTGCGAAAGGTCTTGGAGCGTAGTTGCTCGTAGACCTCACGCAGGTCAGCGTAGTGCAAGTCCCTGCGCTTGGTGTGACGCCCGGGGAAATCCTTGTATCCGATGTTCACAGGCCCCCATGGCATGACGATGACGACAGGCAGCCGCATGGAGCACGAGTACTCCTTTGCGGTGAACACCGAAGTGGCCGAGCCGTGGGACAGGTAGGAACGCAGCAGCGCCGGCTTGCGCAGCCAATCCAGGGCATCGTCGTAGGTGGCATCAAACTCATCGTACGCCACGAACTTGCCTTCCGGGTCATTCGCGTCATCGGTCCAATACATAGGCAGAGCCATCTGATGCTCTAATGGCGGTGCTTTGTGCCCCCAGTCCTCATTCTTGTCGTGGTTCGCAAATACCGCCCCGATCTGCTCTACACCTGGCTTCTTCAGCTTGAATGCATGGTTCCGCGCGAAATAATCGAGCAGCAGCTCTCTCTCCAGGTACGGGTCATGAAGAGTTGCGTATTCAAAGGTCGCTGTGCCGCCGGGCTTTTTGGCTTGCTGCGCGGCCTTGCACGGATCGCCCGTGGTCAGCGACCAGTCCCAGCGCTTTTTGGAAGCCGGCTGGATCCAGCGCGGGTCGATGCTCAGCGCCACATGCCGCGCGTTGATCCTGGACACGATGATATCCGGGGTGGCGATGGGGTTGCGGATGGAATGGATGCCCTGGGGACGCTTCGAATACCAGATCCCCTTCTTCAGCGCCTGGTGGTAGTACTCGTACTTCTTGCCAGCGACCTCCTGGTGCTCCTTATTCGAGCCCCACGGCTGGCTACGGTAGAGCAGGCTCCGGTGGCCAAATTGCGTGCTGCCGTCGGGATCGGTGAAATGAAAGTGTGGACGGTAGCGTTTCTGGCTGCTGTCCCACCACTCGCCGACGATGTCCCGCTCGCCGATCTCCGGGTCGCGGAAGTGCTGGGGGCTCTTCTCGTCCACCTCGTCGATGAAGAAGAAGTCCTCCACCTGGTCCTGGCCGAGGGGAGAGTTGGCGTACCCCTTCGCCTTGCCTCCCAGGTTGGAGCCGTCGGCGGTTGACATGTAAAACGTCCTGCGGCCGGGGTGGTAGATCTCATCCCAGCGGCCGTCCAGGTCGGCCAGCACGATGTCCGACCGGAAGGCGTGCACCTCCTCGGCGATGTGCCCCAGCTTGGCGCCGCCTCCATATTGTTCGTGGTACGGAGAACCTTCCGGAGCCAAGCTCCAGCCTTGGGTGCCAGTCTGCCAGCGCCGCATGAGCAGCGCCTCGGGGAACGCGCCCACCAGGATCACGCCGCGAAAGTTGCGGTAGGTCTTCTTGAGGTCCTGAAACAGCCGCCGCATGGCCAACACCGTCAGCCCGTCCTCGTGCTTGTCCTTGTAGACCACGCTGGCCTTGATGACGGAGCCCCTGAGCCTGTACGGCGCGTTGGTGCGGTCCTTCTCCACGGCGTAGAAGTCGCTGGGCGTGTCGGAGATGTCATTGCGGAACAGGCGCAGCGCGTCTTTCAGATCGGGCTTGAAGCTCGCGTAGTAGTGGTTGTAGGCGGAATGGAAGAAGGAGCCGGGCGTCTTGACCTGCCCACTGGGCGGTTCGATCTGCTCGGGAATCTCCTTCAACAACCTGTCCTCCACCAGGATCAGCACCAGGTTATCATCTTCCCCGATCTCCAGATCCTTCTGGTCCAGCGCCTCGAGCTTCAACCGCAGTTTCTTGGGGTCGCCCTGCCCGCCCCCCTTGACCCTGTGCCGGTCGAGCACCGCCTGGAACCGCTGTCGCCGGAGCTTCGCCTGCACGGTGTCCGGCACCGGGATGGCCGTCGAAGTCCCGGGTGGGGTCCACTTGGGGATGGTGCGGTCGTCCACGGTCTCGATGGGCGGGAATCCGCCATGCTGCGCCAGGTCCAGCACCCGGGGATCGGGCCGCAGCCCGATGCCGGCGCCTCTGCCCTCGTCGGAGGCCATGCTCAGCTCGCCGGTGACCGTGAGCTGGCCCCGCTCGTCCGCGGCAGGAGGGCTCCCCGTGGTGTGGCCCACCTTCTTTTCAGACGCGATGCCGCCACCGGCGGCCTCCGGGATGGCGGCAGAGTTGCCTGCCGTCACCGCCGGGATCGGTTTGATCTTCGCCATCGGCCGAGCTCACCAGGGCAGGTGGCTCAGTACTCCTTGGCGATACACTCGATCTGGATGGTGGGCGTGCCCACGCTCCCGTCGGTGGACCACCTGACGTAGCGGGCGAAGTCCGGGACGATGAGGTCGAAGACCTCTCCCGTCTGGTCGATGCCCAGGGTACGCCGCTCCAGGATGCGAACCGATCTGTTTTCAGCCATCTTGCCCTCCTCTGAATGTGATTGACTTGCAAGCGCTGCCCGCCAGTCTGCCCATCTTCACCGTAGCAATGCGACCGCTACCCACAAGGGGCTAAATCCTCGTAAATCCTGTTTAATTACAGGGGGGGCAATCTTGCACAAATGCTTCAATTGAGGGGATCTACCGTGGGAGGAGGGCCTGGTTCATCGCAGCCAGAACCACGCCCCGGCGGCCAGGAGCCTGTCGAGGACGCTCCTGCTCTTACCCTCCCGCTTGCTCCAAAGCGCGCTGGAGCAGGTCCGCGAGGTCGAGGGTGGCCGCCCATGAGCGCATGTAGGCCAGGTCCATGCTCCCCGCTTGCACCCTGAGTACGCCCAGCACGTCGCCCCACTACCGCTCGGAGATGTCACCCCCCAAGCGGTACCACTCAAGCTTGTTCAGGACGGTGTCTTCGGGGGAGGCGAGATAGAATTCCCGGGCGCCCGCCTCTTCCACGAGGGTGTCTGCGTAGCGCCGCTTGAACGCCTGCCTGTCGTAGGCGCGTCCCTTGAGCACGAAGACGTCCACCTTGAGCATGGTGGCCAGGTGGATGACGTTGAAGCACGCCCGGCGCGTGATGGCCTCGATGATCATTTCCGCGTCAACGTAGAACGCGGACTGTAGCCGCTGCACAAGCAGGTCCACATGCTCTCGGCGAAGATCCGCCACCAGATCCACGTCGAGGGTCATCCTGGCGATGCCCTGCGCTGAACTCGCCACCGAGCCGCCGATGTGGTAGGCGACGTCCATCTCCTCCAGCGCGTCGACCACCGGCGTGAGCGCCGCCAGGATGTCCGGCTGGTTCATGGTCATTCGCGCTCGAGGCGCTCGCGGACCCGGGCGGCCAGCTCGTCCCCGTAGTGGATGGCGAGGAAGGCGAGCTGGACCTCTCGCTCCGACGCGCCCGGCATGTTCCGCCGGATGGCGCGTCGGGCGAGCTCCACCGCAGTCTGGCTCAAGGAGCGGACCCGGGCGAACCGCTGCGCGGTGCTCGCCTGCCTCAGCAGCTCGATCTGCTTTTGCGCCATGTCCGGGTGGGTATCATTTGGCATCGAATTCAAGCCTCGATTCGCTGATCCTACCATGTCGGCGCGATCCTATAACGTTACGACTCCCACCAGGCGCAGTAGGTCATGTCGATGCTCCAATCCATGCGCCGAGGATCGGCAAGCAACATCACCGCGCCCCTGCCGATAACCTCCGCATGGCAACCACCGATAGAACCACGACATGGACAGCCCCTGATGGCAACCAGACGACCTGGCGCGGGCCGCGCCCGGGCAAGCGCCGGCGCCGGCGTCGGCGCGGACGCCCTTCCGGCGGGAGAGCCAGCGGCGGTGAAAACGGCCAGCTCCAGACCATCGCCCCCCCGCAGTTGGGCGCCCCGCGCGAGGGGCAAGGCGCGGACGTGCGGCTGGGTGCCGATGACCTTTCGCGGGATCAGCGCCTGGCATACGACGCTTTGAGGCGCTGGGCTGCCGATCCAGACGACCTGCTCGTATCGCTGGGAGGCTACGCTGGAACCGGCAAGAGCACTTTGATCGGCCTGCTGGCCAGGGAAGCGCTCGCCACGCGGCAGGTTGCTTTCTGCGCATTCACCGGCAAGGCAGGCAACGTGCTGCGCCAGAAACTGACCGCCGCGGGGGTCAACGTGGCGGGGCACCACTGCGGCACCATCCACTCGCTGATCTACGAGCCGAGGATTTGCCCGCGCACCGGGCGGCTGCTCGGCTTTAGCCGGGTGCCGCGCATCTCGGCGGGCCTCGTGGTCGTCGACGAGGCGTCGATGATCGGCCGCAAGATCTGGGACGACCTGCGCAGCTACGGGGTCAAGGTCATGGCCGTGGGGGACCACGGGCAGCTCCCGCCGGTGGCCAGCGCCCGGATCAACCTGATGACGCGGCCCGACCTGCGGCTGGAGCGGATCCACCGGCAGGCGCAGGACAACCCGATCCTGGCCCTGGCCGAGCAGGTGCGCGGGGGGGCGAGCCCAGGTGCCCTCAGCTCGCCGGACGAGAGCCGGGCCAGGGTACGCTCCGGCCTGGACCTGTCCCGGGTGAGGGCGCTGTACGAGCGCGGCGGGGATATGCTCGACCGGGCGGCGCTGTGCTACATGAACAGAACTCGAAACCGGCTCAACGACGAGGCCCGGCGCGCCCTCGGGTTCCGGGGCCGGCTGCAGGCCGGGGAGGTGGTGATCTGCCTGCGCAACACCACCCTGGGTCAGCACCGGCTGTTCAACGGCATGCGCGGCATCGTCGAGGAGGCGACCCCGGATGGCGCGCACTACATGCGGGCCACCATCAGGTTTCCGGACGATGACCTGCGCCTGGTGGACGGGCGCCTGGTGGCCGGCCAGTTTGGCCGGCGCCACACCTTCGCCGATTTCGACGCCCTGTCCGAGGCCGCAGGCCAGCGTATCCGCTCCTGGCCCCAGGCCGGCCTGCTGTTCGACTACGGCTACGCGCTCACCGTTCACAAGTCCCAGGGCAGCCAGTTCGACCAGGTCCTGATGGTGGCCGAGCCAGGCCTCCCCTCGGACGGACCGGACAAGCGGGCCCGTTGGCTGTACACCGGCGTGACCCGGGCCGCGGTGAGGCTGGAGGTCCAGGTGCCGTAATGGCGCGGCGGGCCGCCGCTGCCGGCGGGTTCGTATTACAATGGCGCCATGTGCCGCCACGTCGTCATCTTGCTGGCGCTCCTGGCCCCCCTGCCCGCGGCCGCCAGCGATGGGTTCTACAAGGACCTGTTCATGGACGGTGGGGCGCACCTGAGCAGCAAGACCAAGCTGCCGGCGGCCGATCTGTTGGGGCTGACCTACGACGTGGTGGCCACCTCCGACGCGGGGGCGCGCAACAAGGTGATGGTGACCGACCCGTTGGATCTCAACGGCGCCCTGCTCTACCCCGACGGCGCGCCGCGCTACCGGGTGATCTACACCAACGGCGGGGCGGCCACCAAGCATGGCAAGTCCCTGGGGGATCTCGGGCGCCAGCGGGTGCGGGACTTCTACGCGGCGGGTGGATCCTTCACCGGATCCTGCGCGGGGGCGTTCATCGCCACCCTGTGCCAGAACCCCACCCTGTACAAGAAGTCGGGGCCGAACAAGGCGTACTACCACCTGTGGCCAGGGGTCGCCGACTACAGCGGGGTGCTCAAGAAGACCCACGACATCAAGTTCGTCAACCTGGCCCACCCGCTGGTCAAGAAGTACCCGAGCCTGCTGGATGGCTCGGTGGCGGGCGTGTACCACAACGGCGGCTGCCGGTTCAGCAAGTCGTCGCCCTACAACCCGCCCGGTACCGAGCTGCTGGGGCAGATGCACAACCCGTCGCTCAAGGGGCTGCACAACTACTTCAACGTGCTGGCCTACAAGAAGAGCGCCAAGACCGGCCGGGTGGTGGTGACCTGCTCGCACCCGGAGTCAGTGACCAGCGGCGAGCGGCGGGACTTCATGGCCGCCATCCTCTCCTACGCCCTGGACGGTCTCGGCACGCCGATGCCCGACAAGGCGGTGCTGCAGAGCGGCGCGCAGGTGATGGTGAACAAGCCGGACGCCAGGCTGGGAGACAGGCAGTATCACCACTACCGCATGACGCTGCCGCCCAACGCCAAGTTGCAGGTTCAGGTCCAGGTGCAGGGGGACAACGTCAACCTGTACGTGCGGCGGGGCAAGCGGGCGTTCGCCTCCCTGGCGGACCACAAGGCCGAGAGCGTGACGCCCAAGAACAAGGCGCTGAACCTGACCGGGCTGGCGGGCGGATTGTGGTACGTGGCCCTGTACGGGGCGCACCTGGTGAAGAACGGCGCGCCCTACATCCTGAGCGCGAGCTGGAGCGCGGGGCCGGGGCCCAAGCCGGACGGCGGCGGGGTCAAGCTCGATGGTGCGCCGGGGCGCGAGGACGCGGGGGCCAGGCGGGACCAGCGCGGCAAGAAGCAGGACCGCGGCGCGGCTCCGAAGAAAGATTCGGGCGGCGCGCCGGCGGCGACGGCCGATGGCGGCTGCGCGATCAGCGGTGAGAAACGCGCGACGTCCGGGATCGCGGCTTCAGCGCTGGTGCTGCTGATCTTGCTGATCAGCGCAGGAAGAACCAGGCGCCGACGCTGAGGCCTGCCACCAGCAGCAGGACCACGCCGAAAGCCAGGACGCCACGGGCGGAGCCGGGGGCGGGATCGGGGACGGGTTCGGGAGCGGGAGCGGGTTCGGGATCGGGATTGGGAGCGGGAGCGGGATCGGGAGCGGGATCGGGATCGGGAGCGGGATCGGGAGCGACCGCTTGCCCACCATCCACGGTCGACTGTCGACTGTCGACTGTCGACTCATCTCCCCCGGGACCCGTCTCGTCCTCATGATCCGTCGGGTCCTCTTCCTCCATCAAGACATCAATCTCCGCCGTCGCCTTCTTCGCCGCGACGATCTCTTCCAGGTTCGGGTAGCCCATAGGCTCTGCCCGCAGGGCGGCCACGCGCTGGGCGGTGGGGCGCTTGGGGCGCTCCTTGG
The DNA here is from genome assembly GCA_964511535.1 of uncultured Myxococcales bacterium. Taxonomy (GTDB): domain Bacteria; phylum Myxococcota_A; class Polyangia; family CAZCFB01; genus CAZCFB01. The sequence continues at coordinate 8,041 of CAZEFW010000062.1, forward strand.
TGCGCTCCTCGGTGAGATCTTCCTCGGTGTGCTCCTCGCCTGCCATTACCTCGGGGGGCCACTGCTCGCCCACGATCTCGTCGGCGATCTCCTCCAGCGCATCCATGCCGCGCTTGCTCCCCGAGCGCAGCTCGGCCAGGGGCAGGGTCACGCGCAGGCCCTCGGCCTCACCGGCCTCACCCATGGCGCCAGCCGCCTCGAAGAAGGCCGCCACGAACTCGTCCACGTGGCCGTACCGGTTGTGCTTGTGGCGATCCATCGCCCGGGCGAACACCGCATCCAGCGCCCGGGGCAGGTACGGGATCAGGCTGGTGGGCGGCGGCGGATCGCCGCGACACACGCGGCGGCGGATCTCGTCGTCGCCATCCCCCTCGAAGGGGCGCGCGCCGGTGAGGCATAAGTAAATCATCGAGGCGAAGGAGAAGACGTCCGACCGGTGATCGATGGCGCTGATCTGCCCCGAGGCCTGCTCCGGCGACATGAACGCTGCCGTGCCGAGGATCACGCCGTCGTTGCGGGTCACCAGCAGGCCCTGCTTCTGCTTGGAGATGCCGAAGTCCAGCAGCTTGACCTCGGTCCCCCGGGGAGCCTCGCCCTGCAGGAACACGTTGTGCGGCTTGAGGTCGCGATGCACCACCGATTTTTCATGGGCGTGGGCCAGGGCCTCGCCCACCTGGCGGATGATGACCCGCACCTCCTCCATGGGGATGCGGTCCATGCGACGGATGCGCTGCATCAGGGTCTCGCCGCGCAGCAGCTCCATCACCAGATACGGGTTGCCCTCGTCGGTGCGGTTGAAGTCGTGCACCGTGATGATGTTCGGGTGCGAGAGCTGGTTCAGGATCTCCGCCTCGCGTTGAAAGCGCAGGAAGAAGGTCTCGTCGCTGGCCCCCTCGGAGGAGAGCACCTTGATCGCCACGAACCGGTCCCGCAGCCGCAGGTGCTCCGCCTCGTAAACCATGGACATGCCGCCCCGTCCGATGGGGCGCAGAATGCGGTAGCTGTCAGCCAGCGTCTGTCCGACGAGGGAATCCATGGGCGGAGAGGCTTAGATTACACCGCGCTCATGCCCTTGTCGCGATCCTGGATCGGGGCGCTGCCGGGGCTCTACTTCTTGTTGGCTATGACCCGGAAGCGCTGCAGGTCATGTTTCATCTTCGAGCCGCTCGCCTTGGTGGTTGTGGTCTTGACCGCATAGCCGAAGAAGACCTTGATGTTGATCCTCCTCAGGTTGGGTATGTTGCCCTTGTCGTCGGCGAACTTGTCGAGGGTCAGGTTCTTGAACTGGTATGCGCTGCCGAAGGTGGTCAGGGAGGTCGGGATGGTCTCCCAGGTCTTGTGGAAATACGGCGTGAACCGGTCGGTATAGATGAAGATCACCGGCACCTCGGCGACCGTCCCGTCCCCGGAGATGCGCCGCTCCCAGTCGAAGTCGAAGGTCCAGTCCCCCGAGGGGAACGTGAAGCACCCCTCTGAGCGGCGGTTTGTGGTCACCATTTCTGAGCCGTTGTCGTGGTGGATGTTCGTGATGCGGAAGTACGCGGTGCCACTTGGCCGCTCGCCCTTGATGGAGTCCTTGCTCGAGCCCGCGACCTTGATCACTCGCCAGTCCATCGCGCTCATGCCGGTATCGCTGACGATGAGCTGATCCTGGGCCGCCTTGCATGAGCCCGGGATGCTCTCCTCCAGGTCTCCGCACGCTGGCAGAACGAAAATCGCAAGCGCCGCCATCCAGAGCTTGCGTCGATGCATCGGAAACCCAACCAGAAGATCCATGTCTCCCTCCATCCCGAAGTCTATCGCCGACGCCCGGCCGGGCAACGCGTAAAAATGTCAAGTGATGGGGTCTGACCCCCCTACTTGACATTTTAATTCAGCGCTTCTGGATGGTGATGCCGAGGCGCTTGAAGCCGATGCTCTTGGCGATGTCCATCACCTGGACGATGGTGCCGTGGTACGACTTCTTGTCGCCGTGGATCAGCACGCGGGCGTCGGGGCGGTCGGCGTGAACGGCCTTGAGCTTCTTCATCAGGGCGTCGGCGGTGATGAGCTTCTTTTCGTACTCGATCTTGCCCTCGCGGGTGACCACCACCATCAGGTCGCGCGCGCTGGAGGTGGCGGCCTTGGCCGAGGCCTTGGGCAGCTCCACGCTCAGGTTGGGGGTGGTGATGAAAGAGGCGGTGAGCAGGAAGAAGATCAGCAGCTGGAAGATGCAGTCGATGATGGGCGTCAGGTCGAGGGTCACCCGGTCCTTGGGCACCCGAAAGCCGCCCTCCCGGAAGCTCATGACTTCTTCCCGCTGTCGCCGCTCCTGGCGATGAGGTCAGCCACCTCGAGGGAGTCCTCCTCCATCTCCACCACCAGGGTGGAGACCCGGCCCTGCAGGTAGCGGTATGCCAGGTAGGCGGGGATGGCGATGGTCAGCCCCGCGGCCGTGGTGATGAGCGCCTCCCAGATGCCGCCGGCCAGGTCGCCGGGGTTCACCGCGCGGCCCAGGCCGGCCTCTGCCTCCACCCGCTTGAACGCGCCGATGAGGCCGGTGACGGTGCCGAGCAGCCCCATGAGCGGCTCCACCGCGGCGATGGTGCCGAGGAAGTCCACGTACTTCTCCAGGTGGGTCACCTCGCGGCGGCCCACGTCGGTGACGGACTCCTTGATCTCGGCCCGGGTGCCCCCCGCCTCCTTGAGGCCGGTGCCGATGATCACGGCCAGGGAACTGGCGTTCTCCTGACACAGCACCTCGGCCTCGGACAGCTTGCCCGCCCGCACCAGGGAGCGCACGCGGTCGCGGAAGTCCTGGGGGATGACCTTCTCCCGCCGCAGCGCCCAGAGGCGCTCGAGGAACAGCCCGAGGGCGAGCACCGACCCCAGGATGATGGGGTACATCACCGGCCCGCCCTTTAAGAAGAGGAAGTTGTATATGTCTTGCATTGGGTGCCTTCCGGTTGTGGATGTAACGCGGGCAGCGGGTGGTTAGTTCCGTGTAGGTCTACGTCTACTTCTACGTCTGCGTTGATCAGATTTTGTGGCCGCGGTTGGGGACGAGGCAGTAGAAAGTCATCCCCTTGGGGCCCGCCCTGAACTGGTGCTCCTCGTTCGGCTCCACCAGGGCGACCATACCCGACTCCAGCGGGTGCTCCTCGCCCGCGAGGCACAGGGTGCCGGAGCCCTCCTGGACGATGACCTCGTGCTCGTAGGGGTGCTCGTGACGCGGCGTGTGGCCCCCCGCGTCCAGGTGGAACAGGCGCAGGCTGAAACCCGGCGCGCCGTCTTCCGCCGCGAGCAGGACCTGCACCCTCGCCCCCCTGACCCCCTCCATGTTGACGTCATGAAACGGTACCGCGCGGATCTGCTTCAGCTCCATGTGGATCCTCCAGACGAGGAGAAACCATAGCACGGCCCGGCCCACCTGGCAGTTTGCCCCATGGCGGCGTATAAGGATAAACAGCCACCGCCGGGAGGTAACACATGCCACTTCTACTGGGACTCGCCAAGGGCGCCGCCATCGGCGGGGGTTTGGGGTTCGGCTACTGGCTGCTTGGAAGCGGCTTTCAGTCGGGCATCCTGGCCTACCTGTTCTTCGCGCTGACCGGGTTCGTGGTGGGCTTCTTCGCCGGCAAGCCCCCCTGGCAGCAGAACACGATCTACACGTCGGTGTTCAAGGGCGTGTTCGGCGCGCTGCTTTTCTGTGGGCTGTACGCGCTGGTGGCGAACCTGTTCAACCCGGTGTTCATGACCAGCGCCCTGGAGGGGCGGCCCCTCGCCCTGGGCACCACCTTCGTGCTCGGACCGATCCTCAGCATCCTGTTCGCCATGTTCTTCGAGTGGGACGACTCCCGCGACGACGGCGGCAAGAAGAAGTAATCCCCTACCAGCCTGCCTGAACTTCGATCACCGCGCGGGTGGCCGTGGAGGTGTACCTGCCCTGGCCCACGTTGGCGGTGATGGCGGGCGCCAGCGGGTTGTGAAGCGTGGCCTCGACGGCGCCGGTCTCCATGGGCACGCCGAACTGCTGCGAGACGCCGAGGGCCAGCCGCAGGGGCTTCACCGCCAGCTCCACGCCCAGGGCCATGACATGGCGCTGAAGGTCGAGCACCACGGCAGAGGGCTGCTCCGGGTCAGTTGCCCCCCGGTGGTAGGCGTAGCCGCCGCGCAGGGTGAGGAAGCCGCCTGGCAGCACCGAGGCGAGGCCGGCGCGCACGGAGATGGCGTCGCGCAGGCCGACGCCCAGGGGCAAGGACTCCAGCGGGACATGCCTGGTGGCCCCGCCGCTGGCCGAGGCGAGCCGGATCGAAGCGCCGTCCAGCTCGGCCCCGGGATCATCCGCGGCGGACCAGCGGGCCCAGAGCAGATCCACGTTGAGCCGCAGCAGCGGCCAGCCGGCCGAGATCCCGCCGCGAAGCTCCAGGGGGAGGCGCAGGTCCAGGGTGGCGCCTCCGTCGGTGGCGCTCACCGCCTTGGCGCCCGCGGGGGCCCCGGTGGGGGCCGCCAGGGACACCTCGCCGCGCAGGTGATGGGTCACCGGCGGCCGCACCGACACGCCGATGGCCAGGTATTGCAGCGGGGTCACCAGGACGCCCGCCACGGCGCCCGGCGCCACCGAGGGGGTGGTCAGCTCCAGGGTGGCCAGCATGTCCAGGGCCGGCTCCTCCAGCCGCGGGGCGTCGACGGCCTCGCCGATCCAGAGCGCGCGCTGGTGGGTCAGGCGGAGGTGCCCCAGCTCCAGCGCCGCGCCGAGCTGCAGGAAGCGCCAGCGCACAGCGAGGCCGACGTAGATCAGGTGCTCCTGCAGGTCGGCCTCGGTGCCGAGGTAGCGGCCGGGGTCGTTTCGCGGCAGCTTGCGCGAAGGGGTGCCCGGCGGATCATGCGTGGCCGCGTAGCGGCTGCCGCTGTTGAGGCCCACGCGATAGCCCAGGGCCACGGTGATGCGCTCGCCCCACCAGGGCAGCGGCTGGGCCACGGCCAGGTGCCCCAGCGGCCGCGCCCCGTGGGCGTCGCGCGCCTCGGGCCACGGGTCCACCGGCCTCAGCCGAAACACCGAGCGCTCCTGCTGGCCCACGCCCAGGCCCAGGGTCAGCCGGGAGACCGCCCCGGGCAGCAGGGCGGGGTTGAGCCACAGCGCCGCGGGGTCCGGGGCGCCGGCCACGCACGCGCCGGCCATGGCAAGGCAGGCGGCGCCGCCGGCGGGCCGGTCCAGGGACTGGGCGCGCGCGGCCCCGGGCAGCACCAGCACCACGAGCAGCAAGATGGGGTGACGGATCACAGGACGAGATTATGCCATCGAACGCGGGGCGACGGGCAACGCCGGCGAGGCCATCATCGGCGGCGGCGGCGGGCCAGCGCCACCCATGCGCAAAGCAGCAGCAGCATCGGGAGGAGGGCGGCCGGGCCTTCCCCTGGAGCGGCGCTGCAGTCGCAGCCGTCGCCCTCGTCATGCCACCCGCCGCCGCTGTCGCTGGATGGGCCGGGCAGGTCCGCGGCTGCCTGGTCGGGGGCGAGGTCGGGGGCAGCGGCGCGGTCCGGCTGGACCAGGTGCACGTCACCGACGATGCCCATGTCTGCGTCGGCGCCGCCGTCGCCAGCGTCACCGCCGTCGGCGCCGCCGTCCATGGCGTCGGTCCCCATGTCCTTGATGGTGGCGAGGATGGTGTAGAGCAGCGAGCCGGTGTTGTTGGTCTCGTCGGTCTCCTGCAGCGCGCAGGTGGCGTCGGCCAGTGCCCAGACCTTGTACGCGCCCGGCTTGGGCAGCGGGGACTTGAAGGTCTCGCTTGCGCAGGCCGCCTTGGCCATGGCCGCCAGGGTCTTGCTCTGATCCGGCTTGTCCTTGCAGGTGGGCGCGGTCTGGCGGTTGTAGAACAGCGCCAGGGTGTGGCCCACGCTCACCGGCCCGCCGTTGTTGCACAGCTTGACGGTGAAGGTTACGTCCGTGGCGGTGTGGGCCCAGGTGATGCTGTCCACGTCCAGGTCCACTCCCTGGCTCACCACCGTCGACGCGGTGTTGTTGGTCTCCAGCGCCTCGGCGACGGCGCAGTCGGAGTCAGCGAAGGCCCAGGCAACGGCGGTGCCGGCCGGGGTGTTGTAGCGGGTGAAGTTGCGGGTGGTGCACTGGCCCGCGCCCAGCCCCGAGACGTTGAAGTAGCTGCTGTATTTGGCCTTGCAAGCCGGCGCTGCCGCCTGGTTGTAGTACAGCCCCAGCTTGAAGCTGGTCAGCCCGGTGGTGCCGTCGTTGCACAGCTGCACCGAGTAGCTCGTGGTGGTGCCGCTGACCGTGGCCTTGAAGCTCTTGATCTTGAAGTCCGGTTTCTTGACCTCGTAGGCGGACGAGGCCGTGTTGTTGTTTTCGTCGCCCTCGACGATGGCGCAGTCAGAGTCCGCCATGACCCAGCCGGTATGATTGCCCGTGGGCGAGCTGTAGCGGGTGAATGAGCGGGTGGTGCATGCGCCCGCCGCAAGGCCCGAGATGTTGGTGTAGCTGCTGTACTTGTCCCCGCATCCCGGCGCGGCGGCGCTGTTGTAGAACAGGGCGAGCTTGAAGGTGGTGAGCACCGAGCTGCCCTTGTTGCACACCTCCACCTTGTAGCCGACATTCCGGTCCGGTGCGGTGGCGGTGAAGCTCTTGATGTACAGGTCCGGCTTTTTGACCGTCACTGTTGTGGTGGCCGTGTTGTTGACCTCGTCACCCTCGGTGACGGCGCACTGCTGGTCCACGAAGGCGTACGGGGCAAACGTCCCGGTGGGCGAGCTGTAGCGGGTGAAGTTGCGGGTGGTGCATGCGCCCGCCGCCAGGCCCGAGATGTTGGTGTAGCTGCTGTAGGCCGCCTTGCACGCCGGCGCCGCGGTCAGGTGATAGTACAGCCCGAGCCGGAAGGTGGTGAGCACCGAGCTGCCCTTGTTGCACACCTCCACCTTGTAGCCGACATTCCGGTCCGGTGCGGTGGCGGTGAAGCTCTTGATGTACAGGTCCGGCTTTTTGACCGTCACTGTTGTGGTGGCCGTGTTGTTGACCTCGTCACCCTCGGTGACGGCGCACTGCTGGTCCACGAAGGCGTACGGGGCAAACGTCCCGGTGGGCGAGCTGTAGCGGGTGAAGTTGCGGGTGGTGCATGCGCCCGCCGCCAGGCCCGAGATGTTGGTGTAGCTGCTGTAGGCCGCCTTGCACGCCGGCGCCGCGGTCAGGTGGTAGTACAGCCCCAGCCGGAAGGTGGTGAGCGCCGAGCTGCCCTTGTTGCACACCTCCACCTTGTAGCCGACATTCCGGTCCGGCGCCGTGGCGGTGAAGCTCTTGATGTACAGGTCAGGCTTGTTGACCGTCACCGGTGTGGTGGCCGTGTTGTTGACCTCGTCACCCTCGGTGACGGCGCACTGCTGGTCC
>CAZEFW010000062.1:15512-23473 GCA_964511535.1 uncultured Myxococcales bacterium
GGTGGTGCATGCGCCCGCCGCCAGGCCCGAGATGTTGGTGTAGCTGCTGTAGGCCTGGTTGCAGGCCGGCGCGCCCGCGAGGTTGTAGTACAGCCCCAGCCGAAAGGTAGTGTTGGCCGAGGTGCCCTTGTTGCACACCTCCACCTTGTAGCTGACATTCCGGTCCGGCGCCGTGGCGGTGAAGCTCTTGATGTACAGATCCGGCACCGCCTGGGCGGCGGCCGGCGCCCCGATCAGGACCAGCAAGGCGGCGGCAGGCGCGATAACTCTCATGGAGATCATCGTATCCAACGTCGAGGCCTGCGGCCAGCGACCTTGGTGTAAGGTAGCGGCACATGGCGCGTTCGAACAGGTGGACAGGGTGAGCGATCCCCGGGACCAGGACGCACTGGCGCGCGAGCAAGAGCTGGTGCGCCGGGCCCAGGCGGGGGACCGCGACGCCCTGCGCGAACTGCTCGAGCTGCACAGCGAGGCGCTGTTCGGTCAGGTGATCCTGCCCCGGACTGGCGACCGAGCCGCAGCGGAGGACATCCTCAAGGCCACCATGGTCACCGCCATCGAAAAGCTGCCCGGCTTCACCTGGCAGGGCAGGAGCATGTACCACTGGCTACGGCGCATCGCGCACAACCGGGTCATCGACCACCACCGCCGGACGCAGCGGACGCGAAAGATGGCCAGCGCCCTGGCCTCCGAGCCAGCGGCGGATGTGCTGCCGGGCAGGAGCCCGGACGCGGAGCAGGCGCTCATCGCGGCGGAGGAGCGACGGCTGAACCTGGCCCGGGCGTCCGCCGCCATGGAGCGGATCAACCCGCGCTACCAGGAGGCGATCCGCCTGAGGTTGCTGCAGGAGCTGCCCCGGGAGCGATGCGCCGAGCAGCTGGGCGTGTCGGTGAGCACCTTCGACGTGGTGCTCTTCCGGGCGCTCAAGGCGCTGCGCAAGCAGTTTGGGATGGAAAAATGAGCGACAAGAAAGAGATAAACGAGCTTCCCTGGCCCGACGACGAGCCGCCGCCCTCTGCCGAGGAGCTGGCCCAGGCCGCCCGGCTGGCCGAAGACCTGGAGCAGGCGCTGGACACGGGCGCGCCCGCCGCGGAGATGTCGGAGGAGCTGGCAGCCGCGGTGATGCTGCGGGCCGCCGAGGGCCAGGAGCAGGGGCTGGGTTCGGACAGGGCGCGCGAGCTGGTGAGCGCGTCGTTGGAGCAGGCGCCTGCGCGACGGCGGCGCGCGCTGCGGGCCGCGCCGGTTTTGGCGGTGGCCGCGGCCGCGCTCCTGGCCCTCGGTGCGCTGCTGGCGATCCCCGCCATGAAGCAGATGGACGCGCCGAGGCGGAATCCGGCCCCGGAGACGCTGTCCCGCTCGAGCGATGCCCTGATGGCCCGGCCCTTTGCCCGGCGCGAGGCCGCGTCCTCGCGGCTGGACCGGGTCTTCGCCGACCGCATGCGCGGGTACCGCAAGGTGGTGCTGGCGTCCCGGGGAGGTCAACCATGAAGCGACTCGCCATCATGACCCTGTGCGCCTTGCTCGCGACCGCGAGCGGCTGCGCAAAACGGGAGGCCGCCTGCTGCCCCTGCGAGCCCGGCGCGCAGCAGCTCGATCAGGCGCTGATGCTGCTGCTCTCCACGGCCCGCTCTCTGCACCACCAGGCCGACTTGCTGGAGCGGCAGGGCGAGGCAGCGCAGGCCGAGGCCACGGTGCGCAAGATCCTGGCGCTGGAGTGGAAGGGCGACTGGCCCGAGGCCGAAGAGGCGCGGCTGGACGCCCTGGCCCGGGTGGCGTTGATGCGCCTCGAGGCGAGAGACCTGGCCGGCGCGCTGAAGGAGGCGGACCGGGGGATCGAGGGCGCTGCGCGGGAGTCGTTTTACCTGTCCAACCTGCACGCCGTGCGCGGCGAGGTGCTCGAGTCCAGGGTAAAGGCGCTGGACGAGGAGGGTAAGAAGGATGAGGCGAAGGCCGCAGCGCGACAGGCGATGGCCGCGTTCGAGGCATCCATCGCCATCAACAAGCGGCTGCAGGCGCGGCTGGGACAGACGGAGGCGAAACCATGAACATCCGCCATTGGCTCCCCCTGGTGCTGCTGCTCACCGCCTGCGCTGCCCCTCGCACGAAGGCGCCGGCCACGGCCGCGCGAGAGGCGGCTCCGCCCTCCTCACCCGACGAGGCCCGCCGCGAGCTTGACCGGCTGGCCGCGGACATCCAGCGCCACCGGGCCGCCCTGGGCTTGCCCACGTCGGCCGCGCCGGCGGGCGGCAGCACCGCCGCCGAGCTGGACGGCCGCGCCGAGACCGCCGCGGCCCCGCCGCCAGCCGAGCCCGCGGCGTCTCCTGCGCCCATGGCCGACGAGGGGGCGAGCGACTCGGAGCAGGTCCTGGAGACGCGGCCGGGAAGCACTGGGGGCGCCCGACGCCCGCGCTGCAGCTCACCCTGCAAGTTGAGCCAGGCCATCTGCCGCGCTGCGGCGCGCATCTGCGACCTGGCCGATTACCTGGGCGACCCGGGCGCGGCCGCGCGGTGCTCGCGGGCGCGCGCGGATTGCGACGAGGCGCGCAAGAAGAGCGGCTGGTGCCCGGCGGGGTGTAGGTAGGGCGGCGGTAGGGCGGCGGCCTGCGGCCGCCGAATGCCAGAATGCCAGAATGCCAGAATGCCAGAATGCCAGAATGATGGTGTAGGCGAGGCCCTGGGTCAGGTCCGGGGTACGCCCCAGAAGTAGTAGGCCCTGCCGCCAAACGGGTACGGGACCTCGCCATGGTTCCAGCGGTAGTCGTTGGCGCCGGCCTGGCGGGCCAGGGTGCGGAGCTCGTCCGGGCTGTGGATTCGGGCCACGCTCAGGGAGAGATCCCACATGCCGAGCAGCGGCACCACGGGGAGCAGGTAGGTCAGCAGCGCCTTCTGCAGCCGACGGCGCCGGCAGAGCAGCGGGTTGGCCAGCATGGCCGCCGCGCCGCTGGGCAGGATCGGCAATCCCCTGACGGGCCGGCGCGGGAACGCCTCGAGCACGAAGATGCCGGCGCGGGCGCGGGCGCAGTCAGCGAGCACCGCCTCCACGGCAGCCGGGGGGAAATGGTGCAGGCAGTTGATGTAGGTGCGCGCCGGCCGCCACAGCTCCCGGGGCACCTGCGTGGCGTCCACCGGCGCGGCTGAGAAGCCGACCCCCTCCGGGTAGCGCGCGGCCACACGCTCCATGGCCGCGATATTGGGGAACAGGTCGGTGAGCAGGACGTCGGGGCGCGCCCTGCCCGCCTCCACCGCGGCGTCCACCAGGATGGTGATCGGGTCCCCCGCGCCCGAGGCGCAGTCGAGGATGGCGTCCGCGTCGCACGCATCCAGGAAGCGGCAGAACTCGGGGGCCACGCCGTGGAAGTACCTGCCCCAACGCAGGGCCAGGGCCAGCACCTCGGTGATGGAGTCCCGCAGCGCGGCGGGCATGCCCGGCACGTCGGTGGTCTCGATGAGCTGGCGGCGCCTAATCATCCGCGGGTTCGTTGGCGCCAAGCTCCTCGAGCACATCTTGCTCGTCGTCCATCTCATCCTCGTCTTCCGGGTCCAGGGGCTGGCCGGCGGCCAGCTTGGCCTCACGCCGCTTGCGCCGCGCCTCGCGGGCGTAGAGCATCACCTCCTCGGTGAGCCCGAGGGCGACGTAGGCGCCGGAGATGAAGATGAAGATGAAGCTGGCCCGCAGCCGGAGGGTGATGAGCATGCAGATCAACACCACCAGGAACGCCACGGCCAGGGTCTTGCGGGTCAGGCGCACGTCCTTGAAGGAGCGGAAGCGCACCCGGCTGACCATCAGGTAGCTCAGCACCAGCATCAGCACGGCGATGGCGCCCTGGGCCAGCGCCTCGTCGGCGCCGCCCACCTTGAAGTGCACGATGACCAGCGACACGAGCACGCCGGTTGAGGCGGGGATCGGCAGCCCGAGCATGTACTTGCCCGGCTTGCCCAGGTCGGTCTTGCTGGTGAGCACGTTGAAGCGCGCCAGGCGGATGGCGCCCGCGGCCACGTAGACGAAGGCGATGAACACGCCGTACATGCCGAAGCTGCTCAGCCCCCACTTGTAGACCATCAGCGCCGGCGCGGTGCCGAAGGTGATCAGGTCCGCCAGGGAGTCGAGCTGAACCCCGAGCTCGCTCTGGGTCTTGGTCAGCCGCGCCACGCGGCCGTCGAAGGTGTCGAAGAAGAAGCCGAACACGATGGCCAGCGCGGCCTGGTACAGCTGCTCGATGTGGGCATCGCCAGAGCAGAGGGTCAGCGCGAAGAAGCCGCAGAACACCGACGAGAGGGTGAACAGGTTTGGCAGGATGAAGAACGTCTTGCGCAGATCCATGGGGGAGTAGCTCTGACCGGATTAAAGCACAGGCGCGCGCCGGGCGCCGATTATTTCCGCCGCCGCCAGCGCACCACCAGCGCCACCATCAACCCCAGCGCCACAGCGCAGCCGAGGCGCAGCAGCAGCACCTGCCACATACCGTACAGCTCCCCGGCCTGGTGCAGCAGCGACGCCATGATCAGGTCGAACAGGTAGACCGTGGCGGTGAGGCCCACGGCGATCCCGGCCGGGCTCAGGGTCACCGCGTGGGCGAGGATCACGGCGCACAGGCACAGGGCCGGCGCCTTGCTCAGGTCCAGGGCCATCATGCCCATGACCACCTGCATCCATCGCGCCGGGGAGAACCGGGCGGCCATCCCGATCAGGGCCTGGCCGAGCTGGGCCGAAAACAGGAAGGAGATGATGTAGGCGCCGAAGCCGCCGAAGAAGATGAGCGCCAGATTCCGCGCTCCCGCGCGCAATTTACCCACCGGCGTTCTCCTCGCGCTCCTGCTCCACCACCGCCGTACGACGCGGCTCCCCCGGCGCCGGCGGGTCGCAGGTGAACACGCGCACAAGGCACAGGCCCTGGGGCGGCGCCGTTGGCCCGGACTGCCGGCGGTCGCGCCCGGCGAGCATCACGGCCACGGCGTCGGGGTCGGTGCGCCCGCGGCCGACGTCCACCAGGGTGCCCGCGATGATTCGAACCATGTTGCGCAAGAAGGCGCTGCCCTGCACGTCGATGTGCACCAGCGGGCCCTCGCGCGCCACGCTCACCCGGTACAGGGTGCGGCGGGTGTTGTCCCGGTCGCAGCGAGCCGATCGGAAGGCGTCGAAGGGGTGGGAGCCGAGCAGGTGCTCTCCCGCGCGGGCCATGGCGGCGAGGTCCAGAGGGCGGCGCACATGCCAGGTCATGGCCGAGTGCTCTGGCGCCGTGGGCCGCCGGTTGAGCACGGAGTAGCGGTAGTGCTTGCCGCGGTTGTGGCGCCGGGCGTCGAAGGCCAGCGACACCTCCCGGGCCTGCTGGATGCCGATGTCCCGGGGCAGCAGGGTGTTCAGCCCGCGCAGGAACCCGCGCAGGGGCACGGCGCTGGTGGTGCGGAAGTTGGCCACCTGCCCCAGGGCGTGCACGCCCGCGTCGGTGCGCCCCGCCGCGCGCAGGCGCAGGTCATGACCGGTCATCATGATCAGCTGCTCCTGGATCGCGCCCTGCACCGTGGGGTCACGCGGCTGGATCTGCCAGCCGGAGTAGGCATCACCGCGGTAGGCCACGGTGAGCAGGATATTGCGCGGAACGGGGGGACCCTCAGTCACTAGCCGAGGATATCAGAACTCGAATGCCAACCCGCCCTGGTAGGTGGTGTCGCCGACGTTGAGCGCCGTATCGGAGCCGAAGGTGTCGGCGCCCACGTGGGTGAACTCGAAGAACAGGTAGACATGGTTGATGCCGGTCTCCTGGTCCATGGTCTTGGCCGCCTTGGGCTCGAACACGTCCAGCAGGATGGAGATGCCCGCGTTGACCTGCCAGCCGAAGGTGCCGCCGTTGGCGTCCACCGACTCGCCGCTGGACTTGTCCTTGGCCGACGCGGTGGAGCCGTCACCCTTGGTGATCCACCAGAAGCTGTAGTTCAGGCCGATCTTGGCGTAGGGGATGATCGGCACCGACCATTCGTCCCAGAGGAAGTCGGCGCGGTAGATCAGCAGCAGCGCCAGGGGCACCATGTTGATCTCCGTGTCGCCGGCGGTGCGGGTGGACGAGCTCGACGGGGTGCTCTCGCTGCCGTTGTCGCTCAGGGCCTTGGCCGACTTGGAGAACCAGCCCACCTCGCCGCCCACGGCCAGGGTGCCGAAGGGCCGCCAGAACTCCACGTCCAGCTCCAGCTTGAGCATCAGGCCGTTGCCACCGAACACATCGTCGTACGGGGCGTAGCCGCTGCCCTCGAGCTCCTTGTCGATGTCGGGCGAGTAGGGCCCGAGCTTGAACTCGAGCATGAACCACTGGTCCGTGGCGTAGCTGCGGTCCCTGTCTTCGTCCACATCCAGCAGCGGCTCCTGGGCCGCGGCGGGGAGGGCCCAGAGCAGGGCCGCGCAGAGGGTCATGAGGCCGAGCCGTTTCATCGGGCCACCTCCCGGGTGCTGGCGCGCCGCCGTCGGGTGCGGCGCAGGTAGAGCAGCATGCAGGCGGCCAGCAGCAGCAGCGCCTTGTCGGCCGCGGAGGTGTACAGCACCGCGCCGGCGGTGAGGGTCACGGGCCACAGGGCGGCGCGAGCCAGGGTGCGCGCGGCGTCGTGCCCTGCCAGCCAGCGCGCCGGGCCCGGGGCGTGGCGGTAGTAGCCCTCCACGAAGGAGCGGCCAGCCTCGCTGGACATCAGCACCTCGTCGCGGAAGCCGCGCAGCACGCGCACGTGGGGGTGGTCGTAGTCGCCGTAGGCGGCGGTGGCCACGAAGCAGTACTCGCCGTCCGCCTGGCCGCCGGCGCGCTTGTAGCGCTCCCAGAAGTCCTCCTCGTTGACCGGCTTGCCCGTGCCCACCTTGGTCAGCGAGCTGGGGTTCTTCAGCTTGTCGATGGTCACCACGTAGAAGGCGTAGCTGGTGTTGTTCTTCAGCCCGGTGATGCGCACCTTGCCGGGGGAGGTGATCTTCTTGGAGCAGACATAGCGCTTGTCCAGGGAGGTGAGCCCGGAGCTGGGCACCACGGTGCCGGAGTCGGCCGAGACGCCGGCGTCGGGGGTAAGGCACTCGCCCACGCACTGGTCGGCGACCGTGGTCATGTCAGGGGTGGTGGTGCCCGAGTCGGGGGTAAGGCACTCGCCCACGCACTGGTCGGCGACCGTGGTCATGTCAGGGGTGGTGGTGCCCGAGTCGGGGGTGGCCCCCTTGATGCAGTACGACTTGGCGCCGATGGTGGTGCAGACCAGGCCGGCGTCGCAGGTGCCCGCGCCGCCGTCGCTCGCCTTACACTCGCCGCCCTCCTGGCCGGCAGGGATCTTCACGCAGAACTTGTTGCCCGCGATGTTGGTGCACTTGAGGCCGAGGTTGCACTGGTCGTTGGGCAGGCACGGCTTGCCCTCGGTGCCGGCGCCCGCGGCAGCGTCTGGCCCGGCATCTCCAGCCAGGGGAATGGGTCCGGGCAAGAACGTCGACTGCGCCATGTCCGACATCGCGCTGTCCGACACGCCGGCGTCGGCCACGGTGCTGCCGCCGTCGGGCGAGGAGGTCCCGCACAGGTTGACCGAGACCTCGTACTCGGCCGTGGGGGCAGAGCTGAAGGCGGGGCCCACGCTGCTGCCGCTGCTGTCCAGCTCTTCGCACAGGATCTGGTAGCCCTTGAAGTTGGTGTCCTTGATGCCGCCGGTGCCGCCGTCGGTGGTCACGGTGGAAGAAGAGGTGTGGGAGCCGAAGTCCACGTCCACCAGCTGCTCGCCCGAGGTTACCCCGTTGGCCGTGGGCGCCGCGGGGGGCGTGGTGTCGATGGTGAAGGTGGACTTGCTGATCTGGGTGTACTTGCCGGTGCCGTCGTCAGCGTAGAGGAACAGGCCGTTTTCCTGCACGTCTGCGCTGGGGCAGGAGGCGCCGCCCATGAGCTTGTAGGCGGGCACGTCGTTGATGATGGCCACGCCGGTCCAGCCGGTCTGCACCTTGCCGCTCCAGATCTTGC
>CAZEFW010000062.1:23573-46535 GCA_964511535.1 uncultured Myxococcales bacterium
CTTGCCGCTCCAGATCTTGCTGCAGTAGCTGGTGTCGAACTCCTGGGTCGACGTGTTGTAACAGTTGCGCCCGCCGTAGACGATGAGCTCCGTGTTGCTGCAGGTGGCGAAGCCGCCAAACTCCAGCCGGATCATCAGCTTGGTGCCGCACTGGCAGGTGGCCTTGTTGAAGAACTCGTTGATCTCGGTTTTGTCCAGCTTGTCGCCGTTTTTGGTGTCGGTGATCTCCACCAGCTTGAACGAGGCGCTGCACTGGGCGTCCGCTTCGCCGGGGACGGCCAGCAGCGACAGTGACAAGATCAGCAATGCTATCGGTACGCGTGCGTAGAACATGGGTCTGACCATGTGCAACCTCCATGCCACGATCCATCCTGGCATGGATTGCATTTTGCTTCCTGTTTTCAGTCCGTTGCGCCAGTGTCCACCGGCCGACCCGATCAACCCTGGTGCCAAAGTGGCAGCCATTGTTATCAGAGTGGGACAATAGTGCAAGCGCCCCGCTTCATCGCGGCGCCTCCGAAGGAGGCGAGCACGGGGCGCTCCGCCGGAGGCGCGTGGAACGACCGATGCGGTCAGCTTCACGTCACGAGCCTCCGTGGGCGAGCGAGATTAAAATGTCAAGTGGTGGGGTCTGACCCCCCTATATGACATTTTCCTGACTGCATGTACGGCCCCAAATTAAAATGTCAAGTGGTGGGGTCTGACCCCCCTATATGACATTTTATCAGGCGAGCAGTTTGCCGACGGCGACGCCGATGAAGGTGGCGCTCGCGTAGCCCAGGGTGCCGCACAGGATGGCGGGCACCACCAGGCCGGGCCAGCGGCGGCCGGCGGCCATGGCGGCGGCGGTGGTGGGGCCGCCCATGTTGGCGTTGGACGCGATGACCGCCTCGGCGAGATCCAGCCGGAACAGCCTGGCCGCCAGCAGCACAGCCGCCAGGTGCACGCTCAGGATGACGGCCGCGAACAGGAACAGCACCGGCCCCACCCGCAGCACCATGCCGATGTTGGCTGACGCGCCGATCACCGCGAAGAACACCTGCATCAGCACCATGCCGATCACCTCGGCCCGGGCCAACCGGCCCATGACCGCCGGCGCCACCGTAGCCGCCGTGACGGTGAGGGCCGTGAGCGCGAGGATGCCGGCGCCCTTGATCCCCACCACACCCTGAAACCAGAACCCAACGGCGCATGCCCCGGCCGACAGGGCCAGGGCCGCCGTGGCCGTGGAGATGGTCACGCTGCCGCCCCCTGCCCCGCCCATGGCGCCGGCCACCGCGCCCTCTTTGACGCGCTGCCTGAACTGCCGCCGCAGCCAGGGCCAGCTCGGCAGCGCGAACAGCACCATGAAATAGACGGTCATCATCAGGTTGTCCGCGGCCACACCGGCGGACAGCAGGGTGCCGTCGCGCAGCCCCAGCGCCTCGGCGGCGCCGGCGTAGTTGATGGAGCCGCCGATGTAGGTGGCGCAGAACACACCGGCCAGCTTGTGCTCCTCCGGGCCCAGGTCCAGCAGCAGGGTGGCTAGCACCGTCCCCAGCACCGTGCCCACCCCTCCGGCGGCGAAGGCCACCAGGGGCGGCCCCGCCTCGCGCAGGATCCGGCGCAGGTCGGCCCGCAGCAGCAGCAGGGGGATGGCCAGGGGCACCAGGAACGACCAGACCACTCCATAGGTGGGGGCGTCCGCGGGGATGACCCTCAGGTTGGACAGCGCGAAGGTGATGAGCATGGTGCTCACCGCGCCGGAGACGCGCCGGCCGAGGCCGGTCTGCTCCAGCCGGATCCCACCCCACGCCGCCAGGGCGAGCACCGCCCACAGGGTCCAGGCGTCAGAGGGAGGGATGAGGGGGGTGGTCATGGGGGTCCAGTCAGAATAGCGGCTCGGGGTCGACTACGGCCACGGCTACGAGATTAGCAGCTCGGCGATCTGAACGGCGTTGAGGGCGGCGCCCTTGAGCAGGTTGTCCGAGACGACCCACAGGTTCAGACCATGCTCGACGGAGGTGTCTCGCCGGATGCGCCCCACGTAGACCGGGTCGGCGTCGGCGCACGGCCTGGCCAGGGGGTAGCGGTTAGCGGCCGGATCGTCCACCACCTCCACGCCCGGCGCCTCGCGCAGCAGCGCCCGCGCCTCGTCGGCGCTCAGGGCCTGCTGCAGCTCCACGTTCACCGCCTCGCTGTGGCCCGTGATCACCGGCACGCGCACCGTGGTGGCGGTCACCGGCAGGTCGGGCAGCTCGAACATCTTGCGCGTCTCGTTGACCATCTTGACCTCCTCGGTGGTGTCGCCGCCGTCGAGGAAGTCGCCGATGTGGGGCAGGCACTCGCCCAGGATGCGGTGCGGGAACTTGTCCGGCTCCGGTTCGGGCTCGCCGCTCCAGTAAGCCCGTGACTGGCCCTCCAGGTCGGCCATGCCGCGCATTCCCGCGCCGGACACCGCCTGGTAGGTGGAGACCACCACCCGCTTCAGGCCCGCCGCCCTGTGCAGCGGCGCCAGCGCCACCACCATCTGGATCGTCGAGCAGTTCGGGTTGGCGATGATCCGCCGCGGCGCGTCCTGCAGGTGGTGCGGGTTCACCTCGGGCACCACCAGGGGCACGTCGTCGTGCATGCGAAAGTGGCTGGTGTTGTCCACCACCCACGCGCCTGCCGCCGCCGCCGCCGGCGCGAAGTCCCGGCTCACCGAGCCTCCCGCCGAAAAGAGCGCGATGTCGACCCCGGCGAAGCTCTCTTCGGTGAGCTCCTGCACCGGCACCTGCTCCTCCCGGAAGACCCGGGTCTGGCCCGCCGACCGCGCCGACGCCAGCAGCCGCAGCTCGCCCACCGGGAACCCCCGGCGCTCGAGCACCATGCACATCTTGCCCCCGACGGCGCCCGTGGCGCCCACCACCGCGACGGTGTAGCTCATCTCTCCGGTTTCCTTTCCTCGTCAGGCTCCCTGCAGCCGCTGCTTGATCTCGGCCAGCAGCCCGTCGAGCTCGTGATCTTGCTCCGGCGTCAGCTCATCGCCGCCGAAGCGCACCGCATAGTAGACG
Organism: uncultured Myxococcales bacterium; assembly: GCA_964511535.1. Lineage (GTDB taxonomy): Bacteria > Myxococcota_A > Polyangia > CAZCFB01 > CAZCFB01. The sequence goes on from CAZEFW010000062.1 coordinate 26,609, forward strand.
CGGGTGAAGCGCAGCACCAGATCAGCGGCCGGCGCCTCCGCCCTGGTCAGGCCCTCGGCGAACTCCAGAGCGGTGGTGCCCGGCGGCTTGTCATGCCCTGCCCGGGCCAGCAGCGCCAGCAGCCGCCCGTACAGGCTCACCGCCGCGTGCGCTCGCTGCCCCAGCTCCCGCCGTCGCCGCAGCAGCGCCAGCAGCCTGCCCCCGTAGCGGTACCAGGCGAAGGCCGCCGCGGCCAGGCCGAGCACCACGCCGAGCACCACCCAGACCTGCCGGTTCTCCCGCATGAAGTTGCCGGGGTCCTGCCCCTTCTGCCGGAACACCTTGGCGATGCCGCGCACGAAGCGCAGCTGCTTGGCCAGGTCGTACTCCACCACGTAGCGAAACCAGCGCAGCCGCACGGCGTCCACGACCTGGCGCGCCCGCCCGAGCAGCCCCCCCGCCGCCGCGGACACCGCCCCCCCCGCGGGGGTTGGGTCCACGGTGACCCAGCCAGCGTTGCTGTAGAGCACCTCCACCCAGGCGTGGGCATCGCCGTGACGCACCGCCAGGTACTTGCCGTAGGCGTTCCACGCCCCGCCCACGAAGCCGTTGACCTGCCGCGTGTGCACCCCAACATGGCGCAGCAGCAGCGCCATGGCCGAGGCGAAGTATTCGCAGTGGCCGCGCTTCGTATCGAACAGAAACTCGTCCACCGGCTCGGCCCCCCGCTTGTGGGTCAGCCGGATGTCGTAGGGATAGTTCTTGATCAGGTAGTCGCGCACGGCGGTGACCTTGCCGTGCACCGAGGTCTGCCCCCTGGTGATCTGCAGCGCCAGGTTGCGCACCCGCGCCGGCAGGGTGCTCGGGACCTGCAAGAAGCGGTTGAACCGCGGGTCGGTCACGGGCTGGGCCAGCGCCAGCATCGCCGGGGTCACCGACGGCGGGTGTGACCAGGCGTGGTAGATCACCCCCGCCCGCCCCTTGTCCCGGGCGCGGATCTCGCCCAGAGAGGTGATGGCGGGCTTGAAGTGGCGCCGGTTGCCCACCGCCCGCCAGCCCACGTTGAGCGCCACGGGCCGATCCGCCGCGAAGATCACGCTGGAGCCCAGGGGCTCGAGGTAGATCACCTGCTCCAGCAGGTTTTCGCGCACGTAGCCGGCGTCGAACTTGGTCGGCAGCCCCGGGGCGCTCATCACCCGGTACATGCCGTCCTCGTAATCGAGCGGGATGTACCGCCCGGCGATGTCCTTGCCCTGGCTCCACTCGCCGTCGGCGTAGTGGTCGTAGACCGACCCGCGCCAGTAGTGGCTCCTGGCCGGACGGCCAGCGGGGAAGGTGACCCGCATGGCCACCTGCGGGTTGTCCCGGATGGTGCCGTGCTGGCCCAGCTGCACCTTCTCGCTGAACCCCACCATGGTGACGCCGCCGCGCCGCGCGCCGAGGAACAGGCCGAACCCCACCCGCGGGAAGCCGAGGAACACCACCGCGCTGGCCAACAGCACCCCCAGCGCCACCAGGGACGTGCCCGCCAGGAAGGGCGCCCCGACGATGCGCCGGGAGTTGAGGATCCGCTCCACCTCCACCTTCTCGCTCTGGCCCTCGGCGGCGTGGCGCAGCAGGTAGTTCTCCTCCATCTCGCGCCGCAAGTGGAACAGGGTCAGCGCCCACACGGTGAACACCACGTACAGCGCGAAGCACACCGCGTAGGACAGATCGGTGTTGAGGGTGGTGGCGGCCACGAGCACCAGGAACGACACCACGTAGGCCTGGCGGTAGTCCTTGCTCGTCACCCGGTTGAACAGCTTGTTGACCAGCACGAACAGCAGGAAGTGGATCCCGGCGTTGATCACGGGCCCGTCGTGCAGCACGTCGATGACCAGGTAGGCGAAGAACGCCAGGGTGGCCATGTTCCAGAAGGTGGCCCAGCGATCCAGGGGCAGCCGCGCCGGGTTGACGAACCAGCTGGCGACGATGGCCACGAATGAGAGCGCCTTGGCCAGGGTGCTGATCTCGGGGCTGAACCAGAGGGACGCCACCGCGGCGGTGACCATCAGGTAGGAGGCGAGCTTGTGCACCAGGGAGAAGCGCATGCTACGCGGCCCTCGCTGGCGGCCGGCCAAGGGAGCAGCCGCCGCGGCTGACGAAGATGCACGACGCGCCTGGCGCCGGATCCAGGGCCCAGGGGCGCTCGTCAGGCGTGAAGGCCACCACCGCCAGCGCCCGCAGCACCCGGGTCAGGTGGACCTGCCCTGCCCCGTCGGGGATGCCGCCGTCCCGGGTGACCAGGGCGATGGAGTACCCCCGGTCGATGTAGTGCATGGCCAGGGACGCGGCCAGGCTCACGGCGCGCTCCTGGCGGTCGAGGTCCTCGTCGCTCAGGGCCGGCTCGCCCATGGTGTCGAGGAAGATGGCCATGCGGCGGCCGCGCTGGTCCTCGTGTTGGCGCACCACCAGCCGCCCCTGCCGGGCCGACTTGCGCCAGTGGATATCCCGCGGATCGTCCCCCTCCTGGTACTCGCGCAGGGCGAAGAAGTCCCCGCGCCGGTCCAGCTTGTGGGTGTGCTGCTCGCTGGGCGACTCGGCGTCGCTGGCGGGCGGCGTCACCGGGAACACCGCGGGAAACACCAGCACCTCGCCGGCCTGGTCCAGCTCCCGCGACTTGCGGAAGAAGGTGAACGGGAAGCGCGTGCTGACGCGGAAGCCGGTGAACCGGTAGGCGCCGCGCCGGTCGAAGCTGTGCCGGTAAGAGGTGACCTGGGTTCGCCCCGCGGGGGTCTTGAGGAAGTAGCAGCGCCGCTCCAGCGCATCGCCGCCGAGCATGTCCTCCACCTCGATGGAGAAGGAGGGCAGCCGCTTTCGTGGGTTGCACAGCGCGATGCCCATGAGGAACGGGCTGCCAGCGAAGATCCGATCGGGCGGGCGCCGCTCCACGGTGAGTTTCTGCAGCGACAGCTCTGACAGCACGCCGCTGCCCACGATGAGCGACATCATCATGCCGAGCAGCAGGTAGAGAAGGTTGTTGCCGGTGTTGATGGCCGCGAAGCCGATGGCCAGGGTCAGCGCGACGAAGTACTTGCCCTCGCGGGTGAAGCGGAGGCGACGCGGCGGCCGAAAGAAGCTGCGGAGGCGGGACATGGGCCGCGTCAGGCGGGGACGGGCACCCGCTCCAGCACCTCGCTCAGCACCCGCTCCGCCTCCTCGCGGGTGCGGCCCAGGGACTCCTGGGGCGCGGAGGTGACCACGCGGTGGGCCAGGCAGGGCAGCGCCAGGGACTTGAAGTCGTCGGGCACGCAGTAGCCACGCCCCTCCACCAGGGCCAGCGCCTGGGCGGCGCGGTACCAGGAGATGGCGCCACGGGTGCTCACGCCGAGGGAGAGGAACGGGGAGCGACGGGTCTCGGCCACCAGCGCCATGACATAGTCCAGCAGCGCCGGGTCGACCTTCACCCGGTCCACCTGCTTCTGGATGTGGCGCACCGTGTCGAGGGTGACCGCCGGCTTGATCCCCTCCACCGGGTCGAAGCCTCCCCGCTCGGCGATGACGCGCTTCTCTTCCGGCTGGGACGGGTACCCCATGCGCAGGCGCAGCAGGAACCGGTCCATCTGGGACTCGGGCAGCGGGTAGGTGCCGTAGTGCTCCAGCGGGTTCTGGGTGGCCACCACCACGAAGGGGTCCTCCAGCGGGTAGGTCTTGTTGTCCACCGAGACCTGGCCCTCGCTGAGCGCCTCGAGCAAGGAGGACTGGGTGCGCGGCGTGGTGCGGTTGATCTCGTCTGCGAGCACCACGTTGGCGAAGATCGGCCCCGGCTTGAACTCGAAGGCGTTGGCCTGCTGGTTGAACACCGACACGCCGATGATGTCCGACGGCAGCAGGTCGCTGGTGAACTGGATCCGGCGCACGGTGCCGCCTAGGGCCTGCGCGAGGGCGCGCGCCAGGGTGGTCTTTCCCACGCCAGGTACGTCCTCCAGCAGCACATGGCCGCGCGCGAAGAGGCAGGTCACGAGCAGCCGGATCACGTCCGCCTTGCCGCGGATGACCCGGCTGACCACCTGCTGGATCGCCTCGGCCACCTGGGCCGGACGCACTTCCTGTTCGCTGGGGATGGCCGACACCGGGTTGCGCTCCTCTGGTCGAGATACGGCTTCCAAGGCCATGAAACACCTCATATTAACACGCTGAATAGTACGCGCGAGGGGGCTGGAGATTTTCCTTAGACCTTCCCAGGGGTCAGTGCGTTGTAACTGAATCAGCGCACAAACATCAGCTCCAGGAGACATCATGTCGAGATCATCCAAACGCACAGTCACCGCAACCATCGTGATCTCCGCCGTCTGCGCGTTGGGCGTCGCGGTGGCCATCGCCGGCCGTCAGGGCGATGCCGCCGCCTCGAACCCCAAGCAGAAGGTGGTGTTCACCAGCCCGGGCGAGGACCCCGTCAAGCCGGTCAAGAAGGTGAAGCGCCAGGTGATCAAGGTCGTCGAGAAGAAGATCACGGAGCCGCCCAAGGTGGACGTGGTGTTCGTGCTGGACACCACCGGCAGCATGGGCGGGCTCATCGCCGGCGCCAAGAAGAAGATCTGGGCCATCGCCAACCAGATCGTCAGCGGGCAGCCCCGCCCCGACGTTCGCCTCGGCCTCATCGGCTATCGCGACCGCGGCGACGACTATGTCACCCGCCGCTACGACCTGACCGAGGACATCGACGATGTGTACGCCCGGCTGCGGCGGTTCCGCGCTCAGGGCGGCGGCGACACCCCGGAGCATGTCAACCGCGCCCTGCGCGACGCGCTGCACAAGATGAGCTGGCGCGAGGGCCAGGACGTGCTGAAGCTGGTCTTCCTGGTGGGCGACGCCCCGCCACACGAGGGCCGCGACGGGCTGTACTCCACGAAGCTGGCCAAGTCGGCCGCCGATCGGGGCATCGTCATCAACGCGGTGCGCTGCGGCCACATGGGCACCACCAGGCGCGCCTGGACCCGCATCGCCAAGCTGAGCGGCGGCATGTACGCCTCCATCCGGCAGGACGGCGCCATGGTGGCCATGAAGACCCCGGTGGATGCCGAGCTGAAGAAGCTCAACATGGAGCTGTCGAGCACCATCCTGCCCACCGGCGGCGCGGCGAAGAAGGCCGCGGCGCGGCGGCGGGTGACCCTCAACGCCGCCATGGCCGCCGAGGTGCAGGCCGAGAGCGCCCGCTACCGCGCGGCCTCGGGCAAGCTGGACAGCGCCGATCTGCTCGACAACCTCAAGAAGGGCAAGGACCTCGACGCGTTCGAGGACGACGAGCTGCCGGCGCCGGTGGCCGCCATGCCCAAGGCCAGTCGCAAGGCGTACGTGGCCGGCGTGGCCAGCAAGCGCGCCGAGCTGAAGCGCAAGATCCGGAAGCTTTCCAGGAAGCGCGCCGCCTACGTCAAGGCCAAGAAGCCCGCCAGCCGGGCCAAGTCCTTCGACGACACCATCGGCGAGGCGCTCAAGGCTCAGGGCGCGAAGATCGGCGTGGCCTACTAATCCCACTAGACCGCTGACCCTCCCCTAATTGCTTGACCCTCTCCGTACCTGAGTTGAGAATGTCTCTATGTTCAAGAGACTACTTTCTTTGCTTGCGACATCTCTATTTGCTCTCTATGTCATGGCGGCTTGTAGTGGGGGATCAACCGAGGTCCCACCCGACCAGGGCGTCCAGAAGGACACCGGCGGCAAGGCCGACTGGGCCGCAGACTGGTGGCCCTACAAGGACGGCAAGGCCCAGAATGACGGGCCGGTGACCCAGAAAGACGGACCGGTGACCCAGAATGACGGGCCGGTGACCCAGAATGACGGGCCGGTGACCCAGCAGGACGGGCCGGTGACTCAGCAAGACGGGCCGGTGACGCCCCCGGACGGCCCCCAGCCGCCCCCGGATGGCCCCCCGCCGCCCCCGGACCTGCTGCAGCCGGCGGACATGACGCCGGACCAGCCGTACACCCCGCCGTCAGCCAGCCAGAGCCCCTGGAAGTTCCAGATGGGCTGGCGCATCCCCTAAGTCCGGCTCACCCTCACATACATGCTGCGAAGCCATCTCATCGTCACTCTGGCGATGCTGCCCCTGTTCGTCGTCCCCTCTCCTGCCCGAGGAGCCCCCTTGAAGATTCCCCACGAGAAGTACCAGCTCGACAACGGCCTGACCGTGATCCTGCACCGCGACACACGGCTGCCGCGCGTGGCGGTCAACCTGCTGTATCGAATCGGCGCCCGGGACGACCCGGCTGGCCAGTCCGGCGTGGCGCACCTGTTCGAGCACCTGATGTTCATGGGCACCGACCGAGTACCCGAGGGCAAGATCGACCTGATCATGGAGGGCGCTGGCGGCTGGAACAACGCCTACACCAGCCAGGACCAGACGGTTTATTACGACGTCGGGCCGTCGCGCCTGCTGCCCACCCTGCTCTGGATCGAGGCGGACCGCATGGCCACCCTGGCCGGGGCGCTGGACCCGAAGAAGCTCGCCCTGCAGCGGGACGTGGTGATCAACGAGTACCGCCAGGGCTACGAGAACACCCCGTACGGCAAGGTCGGCTTGCACATGCCCGGGCTGGTCAACGGCGAGGGGCACCCGTACGGGCGGCCGGTCATCGGGAGCCTGGAGGATCTGCGGGCCGTGAAGGTGGCGGACCTGCGCAAGCTCTTCGCCCGGTTCTATTCGCCGCGCAACGCCTCCCTGGTGGTGGCCGGGCGGTTCGAGATCGCGCGGGCCAGGGCCCTGGTGGCCAAGTACTTCGGCTGGATCCCGCCGGCGCCCCCGCCTCGCCGGGCAACGCTGGAGAAGACCCCTGCCCCGCCGCAGAAGGCCCGCAGGCGCACGCTGACCGACCGGGTCAAGCTGCCGCGGGTCATCCTGGCCTGGCCCTCGGCCGCTCACCTCGCTGCCGGAGACGCCGAGATGGACCTGGCGGCCGAGGTGCTCAGCGAGGGCAAGCAGTCCCGCCTGTATCAGGCGCTGGTCTACGAGCAGCGGGTGGCCCTGGACGTGAGCGCGTACCAGCAATCTCGCGCCCTCGGCTCCCAGTTCGTGGTCCAGGCCACGGCCCAGGAGGGTGTGAGCGTCGAGCAGCTCGAAAAGGCGGTGCGCGCCGTGCTGGCCAGGTTCCTCGAGGAGCCGCCCACCGAGCGTGAGCTGGCCCGGGCGCGCAACGGCTTCGAGGTCCAGTTCGTCCGGCGCCTGCAGAGCCTGAGCAACCGGGCGGAGCTGCTCAACACGTACTTCGCCCGCACCGGCGAGCCCGACTTCGTGGAGCGAGATCTGGACCGCTACCGGCAGGTGACCTCTGCCGGGTTGCACAAGGAGGTCCGGCGCGCCCTCGTCCTGTCCAGGGCCGTGACCGTGCGCGTGCTGCCCCATGCGAAGAAGTAGCTTCATCCTGTTGGCCCTGTCCCTGGCGGCCTGCGCCCACCCGCGTCCGCCGCTCAAGAGGAGCGTCCCCGTGAAGAGCACTGACGACCGAGCCGACGTCCCGGCTTTCATGAACACCCAGCCCCGCCTCGGCCCCCGGGGCGATTTTGCGTTCCCCAGGGCCGAGAGCTTCCGGCTGAAGAACGGCCTGAGGGTGGTCCTGGCGCCCAAGGCGGACCTGCCCCTGGTGCGCCTCAAGCTGGCCCTGCCCTGCGGCACCGCGGCGGACCGGGCCAACGCGGGAGGGGTGGCCTACCTGACGGCGCACATGCTCGAGCGCGGCGCGGGGAAGCGCTCGGCGCTGCAATTCTCGGGCGCCCTTCAGGATCTGGGCTCCACGGTCACTGCCTGGACCGACCAGGATCACGCCCTGGTGCTGGTCTCCAGCCTGCGGCGGAACCTGGAGCAGAGCCTCGACTTGCTGGCCGACCTGCTGCTCAGGCCGCGCTTCACCGGGGGGGAGCTGGCCCGGCTCAAGAAGGAGGTCCGCGCCCGGGTGCAGCAGCGGCGGGCCCAGCCGGCGCAGACCGCGCACCTGGCGCTCAAGTCGGCGGTGTTCGGCGAGCACCCTTACGGCCGGGCGCTGCTGCCGGCGCCGGGCTCGCTGGGTGGGATCAAGCCGGCGGCGCTCCAGGCGTACCACGGGCGATGCTACCGACCGCGCGGGGCGGTGCTGGTGGCCGCGGGTGACATAACGGCGCAGGAACTGCGGGCGCTGCTCGAGGCCCGGCTCTCGGCCTGGTCCGGCGAGGCGCCCGAGCCGGGCGATCCCCCGCCGCCGCCGGACAGGGGGCCGCGGCTGGTGCTGGTGGACCGGCCCGGCGCCACCCAGTCGGTGATCCGGGTGGGGCACCTGTGCCCGCCCCGCCGGTCGCGTGAGTTCGCCATGATGGAGCTGCTCAACACGGCCCTCGGGGGCAGCTTCACCAGCCGGCTCAACCTGAACCTGCGGGAGAAGCACGGGTTCACTTATGGCGCGCGGTCCCAGTTCATGCTGCGCCGGGAACGAGGGCTGTTCGCAGCCTCGGCCTCGGTGGAGACCGAGGACACGGCGGCCGCCCTGACCGAGATCCTCGCCGAGCTGCGCGGCATGAGCGCCCGGCCGCTGACGCGGTCGGAGCTGTCGCGGGCCAGGCAGCTGCTGGTGGAGGAGCAGCCGGGCCGGGCCGAGACCGTGGCCGGGCTGGTGGAGGCCTACGCCGACCTGGCCGCCAACGGCCTGCCGTTGCCATCGCTGAACCGTTTCCCGGACCAGGTGAAGGCCATCACCTCCAGCCGCGCCGCGGCCGCGGCCAGGCGGCTGATCCGGGCCGACCAGGCCACCATCGTCGTCGCCGGCGACGTGGCCAAGCTGCGCCCTGCCCTGGAGAAGGCCCACGGCCCGGCGCAGGTGCGGGATCCGGACGGCGCCGTCATTAACAAGCCGCCCACCAGGAGCCGCAAATAAAATGTCAAGTGGTGGGGTCTGACCCCCGCACTTGACATATTATCGATTGGCATCGGAGGCCCTCAGGCGGCAGGGGGAGTTGCCGTTTTGCCGGCCATGGGTCTGGCCATCTACGGGCAAGCCCGGCGGCAACCCGTTGAAATAGAACAAATCCCATCCTGGCACCCCCTGTGCATTAATCGGAGCCACCGCCTGAACCCCCCGGCGGTGCTGTCACAGCAGCCCGGCCGCGATTCTGCTGCGAGGGTCTGCGCAGATACTGGTGCGTCTTTCTCGAGGAGCCATTGCATGCGTCCTGTTGCCACCCCTGCGTCCTGTCGCCGCCTGCTTCCCCTCGCTGCCGGGTTGACGCTCCTGTTGGCGGCCGCTTGCGGCGGGATGGATGATGATCCGTCCCTCGCCTCGCACGCCTCGGGGTACGCGGGCCACAGCCCCTACACCTTCCACAGCCGCAACATCGTCGTCCCGCGCATCGCCACGGCGCGCGTCGCGTTGCAGGCTGGCGCCACCTACGAGCTGTGGACCGAGGGCTGCGACGGCACCACCGTCGAGGACACGCTGCTCGTGCTGCTCGATCCCCACGACCAGGTTGTGGCCATCAACGACGACGGCGGGACCGGCTACCCGGGTGGCTGCTCTCACCTGGCCTTCCAGCCGTCCTTCGACGGGGACTACCGGTGGGAAGTGTGGCGCAAGCCGTCGCCGGTCAACCCCACCCGCGCCGCGGCGGCCGGGCGCGTGGACGTCAAGACCTTCGAGGCCGGCGCCGGGCAGGTGCTGACCCTGGCCCTGGACGCGCCAGTGGCCGGCACCCCGGTGGGCGGCATGGGCGTTCACGGCGGGACCACCGTCACCGCGCTGCGCCCTTCCCGCGCCGACCTCGGCGCCCTGTCGCCGACCCTGCTGCTGCTCGGCCCCGGCGGCGCCGCGCTGGACCACGACACCAGCCGCACCCCGCGTGTGCGCGCCCCGGCCGGGACGGTGTCCACCACCGGCGCCGTGGTCCTGGTGGGCACCCGCGACACAAAGGGCGGCCTGGTGGATCTGGCCCTCGGGCCCCGTCGGCTGCACACCACCCTCGCCCTGTCGCTGAGCCAGGCGTCCGGCACGCGCGAGACCTTCGGGCCGGCCATGCTCTCCGGCGTGGGCTCGGTGGTGGTGTCCCTCTCCTATGCCACAAAGGCGGCGGTGGGCGACCCGGTGGGCGTCGAGGCGGTGACCCGCGCGGTCGGCCGCCATAGCGGCTTTTCGCGCTACTCCGGCAGCTCGGCGGCCGACCGGATGCTCACCGCGTCGCTGGACCTGTGCGCCGACCTCTCCTGCGCCACCTACCGCACGGTGGACACCACCACCCGCTTCCGCGGCCACTTCGGCGCGGCCAACACCACCAGCCCGATCTTCCTCGGGGCCCACGCCGGCGACGGCCTCTATCGCGTGCGCGTGGAGGCCAAGCACGCGGACCTGTACCGCACCGCCGCGCCCCGGGTGTACAACGACGCCACCGGCACCCAGGTCACCACCCTGGGCAACTGGAACATCTACATGGACACCAAGAACCTGGGCTGCAGCAGCGGCAAGGCGCCGGCGGCCCAGGTCTGGACGCGCTACCGCAACGACGTGGATCTGATGGCCCTGCAGGAGGTGGAGTACCAGTGCCACTTCGATCTGCTCAAGCGCAAGAGCGAGCAGCAGGACAGCAAGCGGTGGGAGTTCTTCTATACCCGCGGCGACACCTACACCACCAACTGCGATGACGACTACGTCGGGCTGCTGCTGGGCCAGCGCCTGTGGCCCAACCTGCAGGCCAGCGCCAACGACCTGGCCGGCCGCGGCCGCGGCAAGGAGTTCGGCAAGGGCAGCGTCTCCTGGTACGACTCGTCCGCGGGCAAGACCCGCTCGGTCAAGTGCTGGCGCAATGGCGGCTGGAGCATGCTGTGCAACTCGTCCAAGGGCGAGCCGACCTACGACTTCCTCACCAGCAACCGCGCCAACGATCCGATCTACCCCTCCCGGGCCATGGGCTGCCGCATGACCCCCGACACCGACGGCGGCAACGAGTACCCCCACGCCATGACCGCGCGCATCCGCCCCACCGACGGCCCCGCGGACGGCTCGCGGGACATCGTGGTGGTGGTGACGCACCAGATCGACTTCGGCAGCGGCGACGATCCGGCTGACGGCGGCGGGTACTCCCACCTCAAGACCTACCTGGAGGACCTGCCCGCGCTGGTGTACGGCACCTACGGCAGCAAGGTGAACCGGATCATCTACATGGGCGACCTGAACATGTGGGAGACGGCCCACGAGTGGGAGACCATGCTGCGGCTGCTGCGCAAGAAGTTCGGCTACGCCGTGGACACACGCCTGGCGCAGCATGGCCGCCCCCTGAGCACCTGGGCCGGCTACGGCAAGAGCTGCGGCGACCGCTCCACCGGCGGTCAGAACGACGGGGTGATCCTGCTGGGAGATGGGTGGAAGACGCTGGACCCGGCGGTGAGCGTGGGGAACGAGGACTGGTCGGCGGCGGGCGGCCGCGGCGGAAAGATCGAGTACCGCGCGCCCAAGGAGGAGTGCAAGTACTGGGGGCTCTCCTGCTCCAAGCCGGCGCCGGACTGCGTCCCCGCCTGCACCGGCACCCCCGAGCAGGGATGCGTCAACGGCGGCGACCCGGTGCTGGCCACCGACCACATGCTGCTGATCACCAAGGTGCGCACCAGCTTCTGAGCGCGCGCCCTTGTCTCCGACCTGCCCTTCGTTATAAAACCCCCCCAACTGAAAGGAGAGTGACCCCATGAACCTTATCTTCCTCGGCCCTCCCGGAGCCGGCAAAGGCACCCAGGCCGCAGCCATCATCAACGAGTACAACATCCCCCAGATCAGCACCGGCGACATCATCCGCGCCGCCATCCGGGGCGAGACCGAGCTCGGCAAGGAGTTCAAGAGCTACACCGACGCCGGCAAGCTGGTCCCCGACGAGCTGGTCAACCGCATGGTTGAGGAGCGGCTCAAGGAGGACGACTGCAAGGGCGGCTTCCTGCTGGACGGCTTCCCGCGCACGGTGGCCCAGGCCGAGGCCCTGGACACCATGCTGGAGAACATGGGCCGCAAGATGGAGCATGTGCTGCTGCTGGAGGTGGACGACTCGGTGCTGGTGGAGCGCATCACCGGACGCCGCAGCGACCCCGAGACCGGCCGCGTATACCACGTCAAGTTCGACCCGCCCCCCGCGGACATCGCGGACCGGCTGATCCAGCGCAGCGACGACACCGAGGAGGTGCTCACCCAGCGTCTGGACGAGTACCACGAGAAGACCGCGCCGCTGATCCCCTACTACGAGAAGACCGGCCTGCTGCGCCGCGTGACCGGCGTCGGCTCCCTGGAAGATGTGCAGAAGCGCCTGTTCGAGGTGCTGAAGTAAGGCCTCCCCCCCCCTTCCCCGCGCCTCACCATCTGCTAGACTTTCAGCGCTCCCGCTGAACCGACAACCTCTACCTCTACTTCAGGAGATCCCAGTGCCTCGCAAGCGCAGATCCACTCTCTGGCGCAACATCTCCAGCGCGCCCACCGTGCGGTCGCTCCGGCAGGACATGGCGCGCCACATCCAGAGCTCCCTGGCCAAGGACGAGTACGCCGCAACCTCCCTGGACCGCTTCTACGGCCTCTGCTTCGCTGTGCGCGATCAGCTCATCGACCGCTGGGTCAACACGCAGCAGACCTATTACCAGGAGGACGCTCGCCGGGTCTATTACCTGTCCATGGAGTACCTGATGGGCCGGGCGCTGCACAACGCCATGGTCAACACCGGCCTGCTCGACATGTGCCGCGAGGCCCTGCAGGAGGAGGGCCTCGACCTGAACGATCTGGAGGAGCTGGAGCATGACGCGGGGCTCGGCAACGGCGGCCTCGGCCGCCTGGCCGCCTGCTTCATCGACTCCATGGCCACCATGAGCCTGCCGGCCTACGGCTACGGGCTCAGGTATGACTACGGCATCTTCGCCCAGCGCATCGTGGACGGCCGCCAGGTGGAGGAGGCGGACGACTGGCTGCGGCTGCCGAACCCGTGGGAGTACCCGCGGCCGGAGTACCTGCTGCCGGTGCGCTTCGGCGGCTCGGTGGAGCGCGGCCCCGACGGCCCGGTGTGGCGGCCGGCGGAGACCGTGCTCGCCATGCCTTACGACACGCCGGTGCCCGGCTACGGCGCCAACACGGTCAACACGCTGCGCCTGTGGAAGGCCGTGCCCCACGAGGGGTTCGACTTCCAGGACTTCAACGAGGGGGACTATGTCGGGGCGGTGGAGGACCGGGTCCACACCGAGAACCTGACCCGGGTGCTCTACCCGAACGACAACTTCCACCTCGGCAAGCAGCTGCGGCTGAAGCAGCAGTACCTGCTGGTGTCGGCCACCCTGCAGGACGCCCTGCGGCGGCACCTGGTGAACCACGAGAGCCTGGACAACCTGCACGACAAGGCGGTGTTCCAGCTCAACGACACCCACCCGGCGCTGGCGGTGCCCGAGCTGATGCGCGTCCTGATGGACGAGCGGGGCTACAGCTGGGACGCGGCGTGGGAGATCACCAACGGCAGCATGGCCTACACCAACCACACCCTGCTGCCGGAGGCGCTGGAGAAGTGGCGCGTGGACCTGATCGAGCGCCTGCTGCCGCGCCACCTGCAGATCATCGGCGAGATCAACCACCGGTTCTTGACGCGGGTCCGCAAGGACTTCCCCGGGGACGACGCGCTGGTGCGCTCGGTCTCCATCTTCGACGAGGGGCCGCCCAAGCGGGTGCGCATGGCCAACCTGGCGGTGGTGGGATCGTTCTCGGTCAACGGCGTGGCCGAGCTGCACACGGAGCTGCTGCGCACCCGGGTGCTGGCGGACTTCCACCGCGTCTGGCCCGAGAAGCTGAACAACAAGACCAACGGCGTGACCCAGCGGCGCTGGCTGCTCTGCTGCAACCCCGACCTCGCCGAGCTGATCACCGACCGCGTGGGCCCGGGGTGGACCACCCACCTCGAGGAGCTGAAGCGGCTGGGCGGCATGGCCGACGACGCGGTGCTGCAGGAGGCGGTGGCCGGCGCCAAGCGCGCGGCCAAGGTCCGCCTGGCAGACTACCTGCGCACCCGGTACGCCTTCGACGCTGATCCGGACTCGGTGTTCGACATCCAGATCAAGCGGATCCACGAGTACAAGCGCCAGCTGCTCAACGCGCTGCACATCGTGCACCTGTACCGGCGCCTGCGGGACGATCCCGACGCCCTGGACAACCCGCGCACCTTCATCTTCGGCGGCAAGGCGGCCCCGGGCTACGCCGTTGCCAAGCGGGTGATCAAGCTGATCAACGACGTGGCGGCGGTGGTCAACGCGGACCCCCGGGTTTCGCAGAAGCTGAAGGTCTTCTTCGTGCCCAACTACAACGTCTCGGCCGCGGAGTATCTCTTCCCTGCAGCCGACGTGTCGGAGCAGATCTCCACCGCCGGGTTCGAGGCCTCGGGCACCGGCAACATGAAGTTCGCCATGAACGGCGCGCTTACCCTGGGCACCCTCGACGGCGCCAACGTGGAGATCGCCCGGGAGGTGGGCGACGACAACATCTTCATCTTCGGCCACACCGTCGACGACGTGGCGGCGCTGCGGCAGCGCGGCTACGTGCCGAGGAGGCTGTACGAGGAGGACTCTGACCTGCGCGCGGCGCTGGACCTGATCTCCAGCGGCCACTTCAGCCCCGGCGAACAGGGCCGGCACCGGTCACTGGTCAACGGCCTGCTAAACGACGACTACTACCTGCACCTGGCCGACTTCCGCCCCTACGCCGCCGCCCACAAGGAGGTGGACTGGGCCTACTCCGATCAGCCGCGCTGGCGGGCCATGGCGATCCAGAATATCGCCAACATGGGGGTCTTCTCCTCGGACCGGACCATCCGGGACTACGTGCGGGATATCTGGAAGGTGGAGCGGTTCGAGGTTGTGGTGGAGTAGCGGCTCAGCCCCCCACCACCCGCACCTTCTTGCCGAACACGTTGTAGAACATCTGGCTCTTCTTCTTCATCGACCAGCCCTCGAGCAGCAGCTCGCCGGCGCCGGTGAGGGTCAGCACCAGCTCGTGGTCGGTGAGGTCTGCCGCCACGGAGGTGACGCGCTGCTGGTGCTCGCGGTCCAGGGCGTCCGCCACGCGCAGGATTGCGGCCAGGCGGCGCACCTCCTCCTGGGCCTCGGGCTGGAGGCGGTCCCAGACGAAGTGATGCGGCGCCGGCTCGCTCTTGCGGTGGTAGCGGGCCACCGCCGCCACCAGGTTCATCTCGTGGGGCGCGAAGTTGGGCAGCTCGGAGTAGCGCACCAGGTAGAGGGTGTGCTTGTGGTGCCGCTTGTACGAGACATACTGGCCGATGTCATGCAGCAGCGCCGCGGCCTGCAGGATCTTGCGCGCCGCGCTGCCGAGCCCGTGCAGGGCGTGCAGCTGGTCGAACAGCGACAGGGCCATCCGCGTCACGTGGGTGGCGTGGGCCTCGTCGAAGAAGTAGCGTCGGCCCAGGGCCATGGCGCTGGCCTGTACCGCCTGCTCCTGGCGGCTGTCCGGCTTGCTGCGCCGGGCCATCCGGTCCACAAGATCGAGCAGCACGCCCTCCTTGATCCCCACGTGGGGCACCAGGATCTTGTCCGCCTTGCACAGATCGGCCAGCCGCTCGAACACCATGGCCGCCGGCAGGATCACGTCGGCCCGGTCCTCCCGCAGCCGCAGCTGCTCCACCCGCTCGCGATAGGAGAGGGTGGCGAGGGTGTTTATCAGGGCGCGCAGCCGATCCACGCTCAGCTCCCAGGCATCGCTCGGCAGCCGCTCGCCCGCCAGCTTGGCCAGCGACTCGATGTTGCCGCCCGTGCCGATGAACCCCGCGGGGGTCGCGTGGCTGGCGGCGCTGGGGATGCGCAGGGTGTTGATGTACTCGGCCAGCAGCCGCGAGAAGCGCCCCGCCTCCTCGGAGGCGCCGGCCAGCTCCTCCAGCAGCCGCACCGAGCCCATGGTGTGCGACTCGCTCCAGAGGATGCCTGCGGCGTCCACCAGGGACACCTCCACCGAGCCGCCGCCCAGGTCCACCAGCACCCACTGCTCCTCGCCCAGGCGCAGCCGGTTGACCACCGCCAGGTGCTGCAGCCGCGCCTCCTCGGAGCCGCTGATCAGGTCGAGCTTGATGCTGGTCTCCCGCTCCACGCGCTCGACGAACTCCTCCCGGTTCTTGCTCTCCCGCACGGCGCTCGTGGCCACGGCGCGATAGCGCTGGACGCCGAGTTCCTCCATCCTGGCTGCGAAGTCGGCCAGCGCCTCCACGGCGGCGTCCATGGCGTTGGGCACCAGCTTGCCCGAGAGGAACACGCCGTGACCCAGCCGCACGGGCCGGCGCTCGGCGAACAGCACCTCGTGTTCGCGCTCGCTGCTGAACTCCGCGGCGAGGAACCGGATGGCGTTGGAGCCCATGTCCACGCACGCCACCCGCAGGGGAAAACCGACGCCCGTGACGGCGGTGGGAGTCGCGCTGGCGGAGCTGACCTTTTGCTTCATGGGCCCTAAGAGTACGCCTTTTTATCTGGCTGGCCAGCGCCGCGCTACTCGATGTAGCCCAGCGCCTCCAGCTGCCGCTTGAGCTGCGGGTCCATCTTGGCGTCGCCGGCGCGATGCTGTCGCCGGCGGGGCGTGCCGGCCAGGCGGGCTGACTTGGTGGGCGTGCCGAGAGCTTCCCCGAGATAGATCTCGCACGCCCGCCGCGCCACCGGGTGGCTGTGCAGGATATCTTTCTGCTCGCCAGGGTCGCGCTCCAGGTCGAACAGCCGCTCCCGGTCGCGACCGAACATCAGCTTGTACGCCCCGAGCCGCACCATGCGCCCCCGGGCCTGGAACTCCGCCACCTCGTAGCTCTCGCCCAGCGGCGGGCGGCCGAAGATGGTGGGCAGCAGGGAGATGCCGTCCATACCCTTGATGTGCGGCACCCGGAGCATGTCCAGCAGCGTCGGGGTCAGATCCACCAGGCCCACCACGTCGGGCACCCGCTCGCCCCGGGGCAGCAGCCGCGGGTAGCGCAGCATGAGCGGGTTGCGCACCAGCTCGTCGTACAGGGAGTGGCCGTGGCCGATCTTGCCGTGGTCGAACAGCTCCTCGCCGTGATCATTGCTCACCACCAGCACCGCGTCGTCCAGCACGCCGAGCTCCCTGATGGCCTCGATGAACTTGCCCATGTAGTGGTCGTGGTAGGAGACCTCCGCGTCGTACAGGGCGCGGATGTACCGCTTGTCGTCCTCGCTCAGCTGCCGCTTGCCGTCGAGCCAGTCCTTGGTCTCGTAGCCCGAGACCGATGGGCCGAGGGGCCCCTCGTACTTCTCCGGGTAGTAGCGGTCCAAAAAGGAGCGCGGCACGGCGTAGGGCACGTGGGGATCGATGGTCTGGATGTAGAGGAAGCGGCGCCCCTCGTGGGGCTTCTTCAGCCACTGCAGGGCGTCATTGAACACATGCTTCGCCTCGTAGTGCAGCTCCTCCCGGATGTAGTTGCGGTAGGTGCGCCAGCCGACCTTGAAGCCGAACTTCTCCGAGACATAGCCGTTGGCGATGAAGCCGGCGGTCTCGAACCCTCGCTCGCGCAGGTGCTCGGACAGCAGGGTCACCTCCCGGGGCAGCATGCTGTACTTGCCGGTGGTGCCGTGGGTCGACGAGTAGAGCCCGCTCAGGGCCGTGGCCACGGAGGGCTTGGTCCAGTTGTCGTTGTTGTAGGCGTTGTCGAAGCGGACCGACTCGGTGGCCAGGGCTGCCAGGGCGGGGGCGTGAACGCGGGTGGAGGGGTTGAACGGCTTGAAGGCGTCCTGCCGGACGGTGTCGATGAGGATGTAGATCAGATCTCGCGCGCCGTTGGCCGCCGTCACCAGGGGGACCGCGGGCCGGGGCCCCTTGCGCACGATGTCCGGCTCGCCCCAGCCGGCCTCGGCGGGCTTGGGCGCCGCGGTCTCGAAGTCGAGGCGCACCAGCTTGCCCGCGTGGGGCGACAGGTCGGCCCGGGCCGTGCGCCACTTGGGGCCGCCCTCGCCACGAAACAGCACCACCGGGTCGGCGCCGTCCTGCACCAGCCGGACGGTGAACCGGGTGGTCGCGCGCGCGCCGTAATCGAACACCAGCGCGCTGTCCGCCGGCAGCACCAGGTGGTAGCTGTAGCGCCGCGGCGACGGGGCCAGCAGGGCCCTGCGGGGAGAGCCGAACTCCAGGCTGCCCACCCGGGAGCCGCGCGCCGCCGGGGCGGGGCCCTCTCCCTCGGCCAGCCAGATCCACGCCACCTGTACCCCGGCGCGCCTGAACTTGAACCCGAGCCGACGGTGGCCCGCCGGCAGGGCGGGCTTCAGGGCGATGGTCACCTCGGCCCAGGTGGCGCCGATCTTTGCCGAGGCGGTCTCCTCGCCGTCGACGGTGAGCGTCATGCGCTGCTCCCCGCCAGGGGCGCGGGCGCGCATCACCAGGCGGGTCACGGGGCTGGCCAGGGCCACCCGCAGCCTGGCCCGCTTGCCGGCGGCGAGGTACCGCTCGCCGGCGGCCTGGCCCGCCTCGCCCCAGCCGGTGCGCCAGTTGCCGAGGGTGTATTTGTTCTGCTCCGGTCCGCCGAGCTGGATGAACACCCCCCCCTGCCACAGCTCCGCCCGGCTCTGCTCGGCCAGCAGGGAGCGCGCCACGTGGTGCCCGGCGCGCGGGTCGACCGGGGCGGCGGCCTTGCTGGCCGGGGCGGCGGCGGAGGCCTTGCCCCCCGGTGGTGGCGCCTTGCCCCTGTCGCCCTTGCAGGCGGCATGGGGCAGCACCAGGCAGAGCAGCAGGGGAGCGATGTGTGGGAAGCGATACATGAGACGGGCAGTGATCGTTTGACCACATATAATCAATGGCCAGGCGAGATGCAAACTCCGGAGGGAACATGAGCAAGCTGGACGACGCCCTGCTGACCCCGAAGACCATGGCCCAGGAGGTGTGCGCCGTTGCGCTGCCGGGCGAGGTCTCGGTGCGAGCGGCGTGGGTCACCGCCAGCGCCAGCCGGGAGCAAGTCCACCTCGGCGTGGTGGATCACGGCGCGCGGCTGCGCGAGACCGACAGCTGGTCCGGGATCATGCCCTGCATGGCGCCGCTGGGCCGCGGCGTGGCGCTGCTCTTCCTGGCCGGGCCGGACCTGGTCCCCGTGGTGTCGGTGGACGAGGCCGAGCCCGTACCGCTGAAGCACCAGGGGCAGTGTCACAACCCGTCGCTGGCAGGGGGCGACGGCGGCGCCTGGGTGGGCTGGTGCGAGCGGGAGGGGCGGCGAGCGTTCGTGCGGTTCGGCGCCCTCGCGCCGGACGGCCAGTTTTCAAGCGTGGCCCGGCTCCCTGGCGAGGGCTGCGCGGTGGCGGTGGGCGACGGCGGGGCCAGGGCGCTGTGGGTGGACGCGGGCGTGGTGCTGTCGGCCAGGCTGGCGCGAGACGGAATGGGAGACCCGGAGGTGGTGCGCGCGGACGCCGGCGCGGAGGCAGCGGCGCTGTGCGCTGCGCCGGGGGGCGGGTGGTTCGCCGGCTGGCAGGGGCCCACCCCCGGGGGCGTGCTCCGGTGGCCCCGGGTGGCCCGGCTGGCAGGTGGGCAGTGGCTGGAGATGGACCCGCCGATGCCAGTGGAGGACATGCACCTGCAGCGCGCCGAGGCGGGGGAGGATCAGGGCTGGGAGCGCCCCACCCTGCTGGCGCCGGAGCCGGGGCGGCTGTGGCTCGCGGGCCGATCGGCCCAGGGCTTCCGCGCGCAGCTGTTCGACGGCGAGCGCTGGACGCGGCGGCTGGATATCAGCCAGGTCGGCTGGAGCGGGCGGTCGCGCAGCATGGCGCTGTATCGGTTCGAGGGCGAGACCCTGCTGCTGCGAGGGACGGCCAAGGGCCTGGGGGTCGTGGGCCTGCAAGCCGAATCCGACGCAGACGCAGCGGCTGAAGCTGAGGCTGCGGCCGCGGCCGCCGCCCCCGCGGGTTAACCCCCCCCCGGCCCCAAAAATAACCGTTTTCAATAGTAATTCCACTTTAATCCTAAAAATGTCAATAAAA
>CAZEFW010000063.1:0-45886 GCA_964511535.1 uncultured Myxococcales bacterium
CCAGCTTCGGCTTCGGCTTGTCCAGCTTCGGCTTCGGCTTGTCCAGCTTCGGCTTGCCCTTGCCGTCGAGCTTGACCCCGCCCTGGTCCCACGGCCTGTAATCGGGCAGCTGCGAGAAGGTGGACGGATCGATGCCGGAGGCGTCGAAGCTGCACCCCGCGGCGAGCACGATCAGGGGGCAGAAGAGCCAGGGGATGACGCGGGCACCGATCACCCGCAGAGTCTACCACTCCTGCGCCACAGGTACCCCCTGGCCAGGGGTCTCGCCCCCCCGCGATGAGGCTCATCACCCCCTGGAGCGGACCTGCCTCGGTCCGGGATCATTGATCTTTGCTCCTGGTCCGGCTCTTGCTCCTGTCGGACGCCATGTCCTCGCCCCGCACCCTCTGCGCGCTGCTCATCGCCACGCTGGCCAACGCCTGCGGGCCAGCGGACGCGCCCCCCGTCTCGGTGGCCGAGACAAGCCAGCCGGTCTCGGTCAACTTCTACAAGTTCCCCGCACAAAAGAGCGCCAGCGATCCGGGCAGCTGGGGCACGGTGCTGCTGGACATCGAGCGCCACCTCCCCGCGCAGTACGGCAAGACCTACCAGGACAGCAACAAGGAGACCCACGCACACGAGACCTCCCACGGCATCCACGCTCACCTGCGCAACTACCACAACAACACCGGCAAGAAGGCCAACGCGTTCTACCTGCTGCAGGACCGCGCCTTCATCACGCCGGAGCCGAAGATCAAAAAGTCCCACGCGGCCAAGTTCATCCCCCCGGCCCTGCGCGGCTTCCGCTACTCCACCTATGTCACCGGGCAGAGCGCCTGGGACAACGAGCCGCTCTACCTGTTCGACGAGTGGGTGGCCTATGTCAACGGCGGCAAGGTGGGCATCCACCGCCACAAGTCGGGGCTGTACAAGACCCAGGGCGGCTGGAAGACCGGCGTGGTGGACGGCGCGCTGGAGTTCACCGGCTACGGCATCGGCCTGGTGATGGCCATAGAGCAGGGCGACCACGGCTACCTGCCGGGCCACCCGCAGTTCCGGCAGTTCTTCGCCTGGCTGCTGGTGGAGGCCATGGACACCTACCGCACAGGCAACCAGATCCCCGCGTTTCAGATGTCGAGCCAGCAGGCCATGTACAGCAAGCTCAACGGCCCCGAGGGCGCGAGCCTGCGCGCCTTCGTCAAGAAGCTGTACGGCCAGGCCTTCTCCGACCGGGTGTTCAAGGGCACCAAGCTGCCCCCGCCGCCGAAGCCCGACAAGGGCGCGCCCCCGCCAGCTTCCGACGGCGGGGCCAGGCCGAAGCCCAAACCGCCCGCACCCGACGCCGGCGCCGGGCCGAAGCCGCCCAAAAAGAAGCCGCCCGCCGGCTCTCCCGACGCTGGCGCGGGCCTACCCCCGGAACAATTCTCCAGCCTCCAGAGCGGCTGCGCCGCCGGTGCGGCGAACGCACGATCCTCCTGGTTCCTCCCCCTGTTCGTGTTAATTCTATTAAGAAGACGAATAACTCGCAGATAGCACCACCCGGGAGGACCCAGATGAGTACCCCGATGGTCTACCGTTGCCCGCCATGCGGGTACAGCTGGGGACCTGTAGGTGTCGTACCGTTCAACCCCGCCGCCGAGGAGCAGCAACTCTTCCTGTTGTGCGAGGCGTGCAACCAGCCCCAGGCGCGTATGGGAAAGACCGCCGTGGGCATGGCCTGCTCCAGCTGCAACGAGCAGCGGCTGGTGGGCCTGGTCAAGTGCCCTGGCTGCGGCAGCACCGACGCCGACTGGGGGCCCATGCTATGAGCCTGCCCAGGATCAGCGAGCTGACTCCGGAGCAGCAGCGGCGGCGGCTGGAGCTGGTGGTTGAGGGGACGCGCCTCGGCATGTGGGACTGGAACCCCCAGACCAACGAGGTGGCGTTCAACGAGATCTGGGCCGAGATGCTGGGCCACAGCCTGGACGAGATCACCCCCTCGCTCAAGGAGTGGGAGGACCGCGTTCACCCCGAGGACCTCGGCGGCTGCTACGCCGACATCACCGAGCACATGGAGGGCCGCGCGCCGTTTTACGAGAACGTCCATCGCATGAAGCACAAGGACGGGCGCTGGGTCTACATCCTGGACCGCGGCAAGATCGTGGAGTGGGACGAGCAGGGCAACCCGATCCGGTTCACCGGCACCCACACCGACGTCACCGCGCTGAAGGACGCAGAGCTGGCGGCCCAGGATGCCTCGCGGCTCAAGTCGGCCTTCCTGGCCAACATGAGCCACGAGATCCGCACGCCCATGAACGCCATCATCGGCATGTGCGGCCTGCTGCTGGACAGCTCGTTGACCCACGAGCAGCGCGACTTCGCCCAGACCATCTCGTCGGCCGGTGACTCGCTGCTCGACATCATCAACGACATCCTCGACTTCTCCAGGATAGAGGCGGGCCGCATCGAGCTGGAGCAGCTCGACTTTGACCTGCGCACCGCCATCGAGGAGGTCTCGCACCTGCTCACGGCCAAGGCCAACGAGAAGGACCTGGAGCTGGCTTGCCTCATTCCGCCCGATCTTCCCACCGCCCTGCGCGGCGACGTCAGCCGGCTGCGCCAGATGGTGCTGAACCTGGCGGGCAACGCCATCAAGTTCACCGAGGCGGGGGAGGTGATCATCGAGGTGGCGCTGCAGGAGGAGACGCCGGACGAGGTGATCCTGCGCGTCAGCGTGCGAGACACGGGCATCGGCATCCCCGCCGACCGCCAGGCGCGGCTGTTCGAAGCGTTCTCCCAGGCGGACGTCTCCCACAGCCGCAAGTTCGGCGGCACGGGGCTGGGGCTGGCCATCTCCAAGGGGCTGGCCCAGGCGTTCGGCGGCGAGATCGGGTTTTCGAGCGTGGAGAACGAGGGCTCCGAGTTCTGGTTCACGGCGGCGCTCGAGAAGCAGGCCGACTGGGCCGTGGACGAGCCGTCCGCGCCGCGGGAGCTGCGCAACGCCAAGGTTCTGGTGGTGGACGACAACGCCACCAACCGCCGCATCCTGCGCGCCTACCTCGAGGCGTGGAAGTGCGTGGTGGAGGAGGTGGAGTCCGGCCCCGAGGCCTTGCACACGCTGCGCGCAGCCTACGTGGACGGCTCCCCCTTTCACGTGGTGCTCACCGACATGAACATGCCGCAGATGGACGGGCTGACCCTGGGCCGGCGCATCAAGCGCGACCCGGCCCTCATGCGCACCAGCTTGATCCTGCTCTCCTCGGTGAACTACGAGACCATCGCCAGAGAGGTGGAGGAGATCGGCTTCGCCAGCCACCTGAGCAAGCCGGTGCGCCGGGACCGCCTGTTCCGCCGCGTCTGCCGCGCCGTGGGCGCTCGCACCCAGAGCAGCGTGGAGATCATGGCCCTGCCTGCGAGCGACAGCGGCTCGGTGAAGCGGGTCCAGCGGCTGCGCATCCTGGTGGCGGAGGACAACCCCACCAACCAGAAGCTGGTGCAGCTGCTGCTGCAGGCCCAGGGGCACCACACCGACGTGGCGGCCAACGGTCAGGAGGCCCTCGACGCGCTGGAGCGGCTGCCCTATGACATGGTGCTGATGGACGTGCAGATGCCGGAGATGGACGGCTTCGAGGCGGTGGCGGCCATGCGCGAGCGGGAGAAGGTCACCGGCGGTCACATGCCGGTCATCGCCCTGACAGCTCACGCGCTCAAGGGGGACCGGGAGCGCTGCCTGGACGCGGGCATGGACGACTATCTCTCCAAGCCGGTGCTCCCGGAGAAGCTGGCCGAGACGGTGCTGCGCTGGGCGCCCCAGGACGGGCTGCTCACCGCCGGCGCCACTGGCCCGGGAGGCGCGGCGCCGCCCATCTTCAACGAGCAGGCCATGCTCGATCGGCTCATGGGCGACGAGGACATCGCGCGCCGGCTGGTGGCGCTGTTCCTGGTCAAGGCTCCCCTGAGGTTGGAGGAGATCTCGAAGCATGTGGACGCCGGCAGGCGCGAGCCCATCGTTGAGGCCGCCGAGTTCCTGGCAGGGGCAGCCAGCAACCTGGCGGCCACGCCCACCGCCGACGCGGCCGCGCGCCTGGAGGAGGCGGCGCGCTCCGGGGGTCTGGTTCAGGTGCGCGTGGTCAACCACCAGCTCAACCAGGCCATGGACCAGCTGGTGGAGTCGCTGGGGCGCTCCCGGTTCGCTCCAGGGGACGAGGATTGATCCGGGGCGGGCTGCGGCACTACCATTGAGGTCATGATGCTTATGATCCGCGCCTCGCTCCTCGCTACGCTGGCCCTGCTTCTGGCGGCATGTACCGAGGAGCCGCGGGAGTTTGGCGGGCAGGACCAGGCCGGCGGAGGGCGCAAGGACGGCGCT
Source organism: uncultured Myxococcales bacterium (assembly GCA_964511535.1). Taxonomy (GTDB): domain Bacteria; phylum Myxococcota_A; class Polyangia; family CAZCFB01; genus CAZCFB01. Next base: position 4,328 of record CAZEFW010000063.1, read on the forward strand.
GTCCAGCCGAAAAAGGACGCCGGCCCGGGGCCGAAGAAGGACGGCGGCAAGCCGAAGCCCCCGGACGCCGGGGTGGACGGCGCCCCTGCCGATCAGGGCACCAAGCCGGATCAAGGGACCACGCCGCCCAAAAAGCCGAAGCAGCTCGACCCGTGCAAGGTGGGCAAGTGCTGGTCCGCCGGCTCCCTGAGCGGGCTTTGCGGGGTGTCGTCTCTCAACGAGGACTACAGCTCGGGCAAGTACAACGCCCACCGCCGGACCCTCGCGCCCAAGACCGGGGTCAAGGTTGAGCTGACCCTCGCCGCCACGGCCGGCTCCTGGAAGCCGGCGCTGATCATCAACGACGCGGCGGGGGCCACGGTGTTCGACGGCCAGACCGCGTGGTCGGACTCCAAGCTGTCAGTGCAGACCCTGTCCACGGGAAAGACCGGCTCGGCGGCGAAGGTGCGGCTCACCGCCCACAAGGCGTCGACCCTCACGGTCTACGCCACGGGATGGACCGCCATCAACAGCGGCTTCTCGGCGTTTTTGCCCAAGAGCGCCAAGTACACCCTGACCGTCAACTCCGGCTGCCCGCCGCCCAAGCCGGGCAAGCTGCTGTCCCCGCCCAACTTCGACAAGAACAACAAGGACAGCAAGGGGTACTACCTGCTGCCCCAGTCCCAGCCGTCGGGGTTGTACACGCGCAAGGCGGACGCCTGCTCCCGGGGCACCAAGCTGCTCATCGACGTGCTCTACACCGTGGCGTACCACTGGAAGTCCAAGCAGCCCAAGTACTCGCCCATCAAGTACCTCGACCTGAACGAGGCCAAGTCCTGCTCCACGGTGAACCACGCCACCCATGACGACGGCACCCACGCCGACCTGACCGCCGGGTGCGCCACCCAGGTGTCGTGCACCAACAACCAGCCCGCCATCGACCTGGCCAAGCTGTTCGTGGACACGGGGCAGGTGTGCGGCATCATCAACAATGACCCGGCCGTGCAGAAGGTGGTCAACGCCTACTTCAACAGCAAGTTCAGCTACAAGCCGTGGCACGGCACCTTCATGCGCAGCGTCTCGGGTCACACCCACCACTTCCACGTGCGCGTGAAGAAGCCCAACGGGCTGTGTAACTAGGGGGTTCAAGCGCAGACGGAAGCGGCGAGACGCCGCTTCTACAGTACACGCGCCATCTCGCCGAGCCAGTAGACGCGGCATCCTGCCGCGTCTGCTCCTAACCCCGATTTAGAGCTGGTCGATCTTGACCCAGCGGCGGTAGTAGCCCGCGTCCAGGCGGATGGTGGTGACGTTGGGCTCGTCCACCCGCAGGCGGATCTCGTGGGTCCCGGTGGTGGTGGGCGTCCACGAGTGAATCCAGAGGCTCCAGGTGCGGTTGGTCTTCATCTCGGGGCAGACCTGCACCGGCACGTAGGGCTCGGACGGGTTGAAGCGGATCTGCAGCTTGCGGGTCGGCTTGCTGCCGCCCCAGATCACGCCCACCACGCGGTATCGCAGCTTGCCCTTGACCCGCCACTTCTCCACGCGCACCGGCATGGCCGAGTAGCCCATGGCGGCGGGCATGTACTCGCGAGCCAGCGAGGGCACGCCCTGCTGGTGGGTGCGCGAGGCGAACTCCTTCATCTGGCTGGTGGCGGGCTCGGCGTCCCCCACCAGCTTGATGCCGGTGACCCACTTGATGTTGGTGCAGCCGTACCAGCCGGGGATCAACAGGCGCACCGGCGCGCCGTGATCCTTGGGCAGCGCGGCGCCGTTCATGCGGGTCACCAGGTGAGCGCCGGCGGAGGTGAGCTGGTCCGGCGTGAAGACCCAGCTGGCGCCGGGGGTGGAGTGGTTGTTGGCGCTCGGCTGCGAGTGCTGGTCGAAGCCCTCGATGAGCACCCGCTTGGCGCTGGACAGGGCGCCGGCCTTGTTCAGCAGCTCGGACAGCGGGATCCCCTCCCAGGTGGCGGCGCTGAGCAGGCCGAAGCTGCCGCCGCGGCCGTTGCCCGAGCACTCCATCAGCACCGGGCCCGTCGAGCGGCTCAGCGACGACAGCGACGAGAGGGTCAGGTCCTGGGCCTTGCTCACCAGCCCCGAGACGCGGATCTTCCACGGGCCTGAAGGCTTGAGCAGGTCCGGGTAGCGCGTGCGCACGAAGAACTTGCTGTTGGGCGTGATCAGCTTGTCGGAGGTCAGGTCCGACAGGTCGGTGTAGAGCCGCCCGTCGAGGCCGGAGTTGAACAGCGTGTCCAGCGGGCGGCCCCCCTCCTTGGTGAACGGCACGGCGCCGAGCTTCGTACCGCCTGCGAAGGGGTCGGCGCAGGCAGGCGCGCCGCCGTCGATGCGGGCGCTGTCGGGCAGCATCGCGCCGCCATCGGCGGGGGGCGAGCCCGCGTCAGGAGCGCCGCTGTCCAGCAGGTTCAGGTCGTCATCGCCGCAGCCGAGCAGGCTCAGGGTGGCGGCGCCGAGGGCTCCGCCGACGAAGGCGCGGCGGGTTGTCCGATTTGGGTCCATGCGGCTTCAGTCCCGCCAGCGCCGGGGGTGTTACAGGGGGGACATGTGGTGCCCGGTCTGGTACACCGGCTTGATGTCCCGCACCGTTCCCCTGGCCCCCGCCCTGGCCCTGGCCCTGGCCCTGTCTGCCTGCAGCTCCTCCACGCCCTCCCCTGCCGCAGACGCCGGTCCCCCGGACGCGCCCTCGCTCACCGACGGCACCGCAGACCGCGGCGCTGACGCGAGCCCGGACCGCGGCTGCCCGGCCACCGACGCGCGCGGGGGCGGCCTGGACGCTGGCCCCGGCCCGCTGGCCGCGCTGAAAAAGTCGATCCTTCCGCTCATGAGCGGCTGGCGCTTCGCCACGGACCCCGGCGACAAGGGCAAGACCGCGGGCTGGGCCGCGCCCTCCTTCGACGACTCCAAGTGGGCCACCATCGCGGCGGGCAAGACCTGGGAAGCCCAGGGCTACCCGGGCTACGACGGCGTCGGCTGGTACCGGCAGAAGGTGACCGTGCCGGCGAGCTGGACCGGCGCGCCCATCACCTTCGTGGCCAGCGGGGTGGACGACGAGTACGACCTGTACATCAACGGCACCCTCGTGGCGCACCACGGCGACAAGAAGGTGCGCTCGGTATGGCAGGCCAAGACCGAGACCCGTATCGACAAGCACCTGTCGCCGGGCAAGCCGAGCATCATCGCGGTGCGGGTCAACGACTGGGGCGCGGGGGGCGGCCTGTGGCGACGGGTGGAGCTGCGATACGCCCTGCCCCTGATGCCTTACCAGACCTTCCTGCCGTCGCCCGTGCTGCCGGCCTTGCCCGACTGGGTGGCGCTGTACTGGGCGGCCTGGCGCATGGCGTGGCACAAGGTGGCCTTCGGAGACAAGGCCAACGGCCTGGCCGCGGCCTACATGGACGAGGGGTTCAACGAGCAGATCTACCAGTGGGACTCGTCGTTCATCACCCTGTTCGGCCGCTACGGCCGGCGGCTGCTGCCGGTGATGGCGACCCTGGACAACTTCTACGGCAAGCAGCGCGCCGACGGCTACATCCAGCGGGTCTACTCCGAGACCGACGGCAAGGAGCTGGGCACACCCACCGCGGCCGAGCCCATGGTCAACCCGCCGCTGTTCGCCTGGGTGGAGTGGGAGTACTACCGCTTCTCCGGCGACGCCAGCCGGCTCAAGGCGGTGCTGCCGAGGCTGGAGAAGTACTACGCGTGGCTGGAGAAGAACACCCGCGGCGTCCTGGGCAAGGGGCTGTACTACCAGACCGACCTGGGCAGCGGCATGGACAACATGCCCCGGGGCGACGTGAAGCAGGCGGGCTGGGCCGACGCGTCCATGCAGCAATGCCTGGCCGCCAAGCACATGGCCGACATGGCGCAGAAACTGGGGGACAAGACCAGGGCCGCGTACTGGACCGACAAGCACGAGGCCCTGGCCAAACTAATCAACAAGCTGGTGTGGAACGACGGCGAGGCGTTCTACTACGACCTGAAGCGCGACGGCCTGCACTCGGGGGTCAAGCATATCGGCGCGTTCTGGGCGCTGCTGTCCCACGTGGCCGATGACGGCCGGGCCAAAAAGCTGGTGGCCAACCTGAAGGACCCGAAGCACTTCGCCCGGCCGCACCGCTTCCCGGTGCTCTCGGCGGCGGATCCCAACTACGACAAGAAGGGGCACTACTGGCGCGGCAGCGTCTGGGCGCCTACCAACTACATGACCATCAGGGGCCTGCGGCGGCGGGGCTTTGGCGAGCTGGCGGGGCTGGCCGCGGCCAACCACGTCGACATGATGGCCAGGGTGTTCAAGGCCCCGCCCCTGGACGCGTCCAAGATCGCGCCCGAGGAGCGGGACGGGGACTATGCCACCATCTGGGAGTGCTACGCGCCGGAGGCGGCGGCGCCGGCCACGCGCTGGGACAACAAGTTTTACAGCCGGCAGGACTTCGTCGGCTGGAGCGGGCTGGGGCCCATCGCGCTGCTCATCGAGGAGGTGATCGGCCTGGAGGTCATCGGCGCCGAGAACAAGATCGTCTGGGACCTGCGCCGGGCCGACCGTCACGGGCTGCAGCGCATGCCCCTGGGGTTGCACAACCTGGTGGACCTGGTGGCCGAGGCCAGGGCCAGCACCGCGGCGCCGGCCACGGTGACGGTCAAGGCGCTGCGCCCGTTTTCATTGCAAGTGATGACCCCCGGCGGCAAGACCCACAGCTTCGAGGTCTGCGCCGGGTCGAGCACCCTCACCGTGCCCGGGGCGTGATCAGCGCGCCGACGCCGCGGGGTTGCCCACGGCCAGCATGTAGAGCACCTGCTCGTTGGCCGGCTTGACGTTTATCAACGCCTCGACGTCCTCGTCGTAATACGCGCCCACGCCGGTGCACCCGAGGCCCATGGCCGTGGCGTGCAGGTAGACCTGGCCGCCGAGCATGCCGGCCTCCAGGTTGGCGTAGCGGTAGCCGCGGTCGCCGTCGGGGGCGCCGAGCCGTGAGACGTCGGCGGTGAAGATGAACACCACCGCCGCGTCGCCCACGAAGCCCTGCTGCAGCGCCGCGGCAGCGAACCGCGCCCGCTGGTCCGCGGGCCGAGCCACCAGCACGAGCTGATGCTTCGCCGGGTCGTAGGCGAAGACGCCCGGGCTGAGACCCTGCACGCCGTGGGCCGCGATGTACAGTCGCAGGCGCCGGCCCGCGCGCACCCCGGGATCCGGCAGCGGCGGCGTGCCCGAGCGGCCGAACACATGAAACGCCAGCGAGCCGAGCCGGGCCAGGGACAGGGGCGCGTCGGAGAAGCGCCGCACCGAGCGGCGGCGGCGGATGGTCTGGCCCAGCGCCGCGCCGGCGTGGCTGGCCGGGGGCAGCTCGAAGGTCTGGCCCGTGCGGATCGCCGGGTCAGCCGGTGGCGGCGGGGGCGGGGGCGCCCCCTGGCCCAGCACGCGCAGGCCGGTCATGCCGTGGGCCAGGGCGATGAGCCCCGGCACCCTGTCCAGCGTCAGCTTGCGCGGGGCGCTGGCGAACCGTTGCAGGTCCCGGGGCGCGGGGCCCCCTTCGGGCAAGGGCAGGCCCAGGGGCAGCAACGCGACCACCCCCTCGCGGGTCTCGTGGAGGCCGAGCAGGGCGTTGACCTGCCGGTCGTCGAAGGCGGCCAGCGCCTGGCTGGTCAGACCCAGGGCCGCGGCGCTCAGGGCGGCCTGCACCAGCAGGTGGCCAGCGTCGAGCAGGGTGTAGCGGTAGGACCGCGCGCGGTACTTGAACGAGGTGCGGCGGAACACCGACGAGAAGATCAGGGTGACCGGCGCGCGCTGCACCAGCGTCGGCCGCGCGGACAGGCGGGCCAGGTCCGTGGCCAGGTCCTTGCCCCGTTTGATGCGGCGCAGGACATGATCCAGCATGCTGTAGTGCCAGATCCCCGGCTCCAGCCCCTCGACGTTCTGCACCAGCACGTAGGTCTCCGTGGGGTACAGCGCGCCGGCGGAGGGCGCGGCGCGCAGGTCGACGCTCGGCCCGCGGCGGGTGAGGCCGTTGGTCAGGTGCAGCACCGTTGACAGCTGCCTCAGGGTCACCGCGCCGGAGTGGATGGCGCGCGGGGCGACGCGGCGGGCCTCGATGGCCTCGCCCGTGGGCATGGACGCCTCTGGCATGACGTCGTCCAGCGGCTCATATTTGTCGCCGGCTTCAGCCCGGTACAGCGCGGGCCGCGCGGACCAGGTGACCGGCTGCGCGCCATGGATCTTGCCCCGGAAGTAGCGTGTCTGCTGGTGGTAGAAGCGGGCCAGCGGCTGCTGCTTACCCTGCTCGTCCCGCACCATCACGCGGCGGCCGGCGGCCCCGGCAGCGTCGGGTGACGCGCCCGACCGGGCCACGCTCACCTTCACCTCGGTGGAGCCTGCCTGCATGCCGAGCCAGTAGCCGCCGGCGCCCACCAGGGCCAGCGGGACCAGCCACGGCACCCATGAGGAGGAGGCGCCCTCGGGGCGATCGCCGGTGCCCCTGCCCCGCCGGCGGAACAGACGCAGCAGCGAGCGCCAGTGCAGCGCCACATGCAGCGCCGCCAGCGCCAGGGCCACATACCCGAACAGGTAATGCCAGTCGAACACCGGCAGCTCCTGGCGGGCGACCCAGAAGATGCCCAGCCCCGAGGTGGCGCCGAAGGCCACCAGCAGCAGCAGCGATACCAGCAGGCTCAGCCGCTGCCTGTTGCGCCCGGTCACCCGGGCCTCCGCTGATTCAGAGATAGTGGCGAGCACATTTCAGCAGTGTATCGGCTCGAGAGAAAAAATGAACGTAACGCGACCCGGGTTGCACTAACTGAATAGTGTATGAACAACCCTTCCGGGGGAGGAGGCAGCCATGAAAAAAACATCAGCCACCGCCATGCTGGCCCTGCTCCTCACTCTCGGATCCTCCCGGGCAGCCGGGCAAGCCGAGGCACCCGAGACAGCCGCGGCCCAGCCCACCGTGACCGCCAGCGCCGAGCGCTCATCGTTCAAGGTCGGGGCCGAGGCGCTGACCTCATTCCCGATCCAGCTGGGCGGGAGGTTGTGGACCGAGCTGCCCGGTCGCGTGCGCGTCGGCACCTCTCTCGGCTACCTGCCGGGGGCCTACGAGTCGGCCATCAACGCGGTGCTCGTGGGCGCGGGCGCCTACGACCAGTCCACGGGCGACCTGGTGCGCACGGCGCTGTCATCGTCGCTGGTGTGGCGCGCCGAGCTCGGCTGGCGCCCCTTCTCCGACCTGGGCGGGTACATCGACGTGGGCTACGGGCTGGCCACCATCAACGGCGAGCTCGACCTGGCCACCGTGGCCGCGGTGGTGGACGAGCCGGCGCTCACGTCGGTCCGGGGACTGCCAGGCAGCTACGCCATGTCGGGGCTGCTTCACATGGTCACCGTGGAGCTGGGCTGGCAGTGGAACCTGGTCAAGGGTTTGACCATCCGGGCCGCCGCAGGGGCTGCCATCTCGGTGGCCGCCAGCGTGGACCTCGAGGCGGGCGGCAGCGCGACCCAGAACCAGCGGGCCGCCGAGCTCGTGCGCACCGGCGAGGCCCTGGTGGAGCAGAGCCTGACCCGGTACGCGGTGACCCCCACCGTGAGCCTGGCCCTGGGCTGGCAGATCTATCCGTTCTGAGGTGCTACCATCGGCGGCGGAGGTGACCCGATGATGCCGCCGATCTGCTGTATCTGCGAAGAAGATATCCCCGACGACGAAGGCGCCCTGGTGGAGTTCGCCCAGCGCCCCGAGGACCACGAGTGGGACGAGCGCATGGAGGCCACCGGCATGACCGGCCACCCGCCCTACATGCAATGGTTCTGCGCCCGCCACCTCTCCGCCGCCCGCGCCGTACAGCACCTCACCGTGGACAAGGCCATGCCAAGCCTCCGCGCCCAATAAAATGTCATATAGGGGGGTCAGACCCCCCCACTTGACATTTTAATCAGGGGAGCTGCATCAGGTAGAAGACATAGCCGTAGGTCTGGTGGAAGCGGCGGAACAGCTCGATCTCCGCCTCTCCTTCGGCCACCACGGCCAGGGCCTCGGCGTCGCCGGCGTACCGCTCGCGCGCGGCGGCGTGGCGCGCCTGCAGCGGTGTGTAGTAGCCGTCCCACCAGGACCGGGAGGGCAAGACGAAGTGACCCAGCGGGCGGTAGCCAGCGTCCCGCACATGCTGCAGGTTCGCCTCCACCGTGACCATGTCGGGGTACGCATCGGCCCAGTAATCCTGGATCTCGGCTGGCGGGTCGTGCACCAGCCAGGTGATCTCCGTCACCGCCACGCACCCGCCGGGCCGAAGCAAGGGTCGCCACGCGGCGAGCCCAGCAGCGAAGCCCATGATGTAAATCGCCCCCTCGCTCCAGATCAGATCGAAGCTGCCAGGGGCAAGATCCAGAGCGGTCATGTCGCCCTGGCGGGTCTCCATGCGCCGGGCCAGCCCTGCTTCCACCGCCCGGGCGTCGAGCTGCTCCAGGAAGACCTCGAAAAAGTCCACCGCGATGATCGGCTCGGCCTCTGGCAGCGCCCGGGCCAGGCAGAGGGTCTGGCGGCCGGGGCCGCAGCCAACGTCGAGCACTGCCGGGGCCCGGGGCAGGTCCGGCAGCAGCTGCAGCGCGCGCAGCGTCAGCGCGTCGCTGCCGGGGCCCTGCTGGTCCAGGCCGGCCTGGAGCTCCATGAAGAGTTGAAACGAGCGGTCAGTGGGATCGATGTCCATGCAGGGGAATCTACCGTCCGCCCTGGCTCACCGAAACATGAAAACCGGCCCCCTTCTCCTTGCTGATGCCGAAGCCGAAGCCGAAGTGGCCGCGCCCTTTCATGCCGAACAGCTTCTTGATCGCCTTGACGTCATGGATCGCGGCCCACCTGCGCCCGTCCGGCGAGATCTTGAACTCACCGTGTGCGATGTAGAGCAGCACATCCCGGTCGAACCGCAGCCAGTTCTTGCCCGGCTCCAGCGTGGCGATGGTCACGTCCATCGCCAGCTGCAGGGGGATCTTGTCGCCCTTCGGGATCTTGATCACCACCCCTTTTCTGGGAAACCGCGGCTTGCCGTCCTTGTCCGCGCCGAAGCCGTACTTGGCGGGATCAGCCTCCAGCTCGCCGAACAGCACCGTCGGCGCGGCCGGCTTCATGGTCTGGATGCTGGAACAGCCCGCCACCGAAGCGGCGACGAGCAGGCTAAGAAGGCAGAGGTGGACGCTTCGCGACATGGCTTTGGCTCCTGGTGGTTTGTAGGGTCAACGCTGCGAGGGGCGATTCAGTTTCATCGGAGTGGATCGGCGATACCCGGCGCGCCGGTGAAGCGGCAGCGCAATCAAGGGCTCTCCCTCGCCGCGGCCAGGAACGCTGCGTCCGCGGCGGGGGGCGCGCCCTGGCCCAGGCTGCCTGCCGCCAGGGTCAGGATGTTGGCGGCCAGGCCGTACAGCCCGGCGTGCAACGGCGCCGGACGCAGGCCTGGCTGCAGCACGAACAGCACCGTCACGGCGCTGCCCAGCAGCAGCGCGGCCAGCACCGCGCCGCCCCGCGCGCGCTTGCTGTACAGGGTGGCCACCACCGCGGGCATGAACTGCACCACCGCGCCGAAGGCGGACAGCAACAGCATCACCAGGGAGCCCTCGTAGACCACCGCCAGCAAATATGCCGCGGCGAGGACGAACACCAGCACCAGCCGCACGCGCTGCCGCTCCGCCGCCGGGGCCAGCTCCCTGCCCAGCGCGCGCACCCAGCCGTCGCGAACCAGGATCGACGCCGCCGCGTGGGCCATGGCGTCCCCCGAGGACATGGAGGCCGCCAGCGCCCCGGCGCAGAACAGGCCCACCAGCAGAGCCGGCACGCCGGGCATGTTCATCAACATGTGGGGCAGCACCTGGTCCGGCCGGGCCGGCGCGGGCTGGAAGCCGAAGCCTGAAAACCCGATGAGGAACAGCGGCACCAGAAAGATCTGGAACGTGGGGTAGAGCACCACGGTGCGGCGGATGGTGCGCACGTCCCGGGCCGTGAAGGCCTTCATGAACAGGTGAGGCCAGAAACAGAACCCGGCCGCCGAGACCAGCACCGCCGAGCTGTACTCCCCCCACGGCCAGGGCCCGCTGCCCGCCTTGTTCAGCCCCGGCGAGGTGAGCAGCTCCGGGCGCGCCGCGGCGATGGCGTCGAACATCGGCCCCACCCCGCCGTGCAGCTGCCACGGCAGGTAGAGCCCGAGGCCCCAGGCGAGGACCATCATGAACAGCCCCTGGAAGGTGTTGGTCCAGCCCACGCCGAGCACGCCGCTCTTGAGCACGTAGACCAGCACCACGCCGTAGACCAGCGCCGCGCCGAGCCAGGTGGGCATGGCCCCCCGCGTCACCTCGAACAGCACATAGCCGGCGCCCTTCATCTGCAGCGCCAGGTACGGGATGAAGGCCACCGTGCTCACCAGCGCCATCACGCCGGCGATGGCGGGCCTGCCGAAGCGCGCGGCCACCATCTCCGCCTGGGTCACGAAGCCGTAGACCCGGCCCACCCGCGCGGCCCGCGGCCCGACGAAGTAGAACGGCATGAAGCCGAGGGCCCCGTATCCGAGGATGTAGAGCACCGCCGCCCCGCGGGAGTAGGCCCAGCCGGGCGCGCCCAGGAAGGCGAAGGCCGAAAAGATGGTGGCGCCGGTGATGAAGTACATCAGCACCAGGCCGAGGGTGCGGTCGCCTGCCACGTACCCCGTGGCGGTGAGCGAGGTCCTGCGCCCGGGCCACAGGCCGAGGGCCAGGCAGGCGCCCAGGTAGGCCACCACCACCGCGCCCACCACGGCCGCGGAGGGCATCTACCCGCGCCTCCCGCGCAGCCAGTGGAAGGCGGCCAGGACGAAGAAGGTGCACACCACCCACCCCACGTTCCAGGCGAAGCACAGCGGCAGGCCGAGCACGCGCGGCTCGGCGCGGCCGGCGCCGAGCAGGGACAGCCCGGGCCAGGTGAGCGCCGCGGCGCAGACCAGCGCGTAAACCGCCAGCGCGATGCAGAGCCCGCGGCCGCGGGTGGCCTCGTCTCGGTCTGTCTTCACGTCACCTCCGGGGGGGATATAGTAGCAGCATGAGCGAACAGAATAAGGCGGCCTCGCTGGCGGAGTACAGGGCGCGCATCAACCGCGTGCTCGACCATATCGAGCAGAACATGGACAGGCCGCTGCGGCTGGAAGAGCTCGCCCGGGTGGCCTGCTTTTCGCGATACCACTTCCACCGGGTCTTCTCCGCCATGATGGGCGAACCGCTGGGCCAGTTCATCGCGCGGTTGAGAGTGGAGCGCGCGGCCACGCGGCTAATCACCAACCCGCAGACCCCGGTCACGGACATCGCCCTGGACTGCGGCTTCTCCAGCGCCGCGGTGTTCGCGCGCGCGTTCAAGGACGCCTTCGGCGTGAGCGCCACCGAGTGGCGCGACGGCGGCCATGAGCAGCGCAAGAATCGCAAAGCCGAGCGCAACGCGGGCCAACCGCTCAGCAACCCGCGCGAAGCATGGACCACCGAAGCCTTCTACCTTGATGACGTGACTCGCAACCAGGTATGGAGGATGAAGATGAACGGCAAGACCGATGAGACCAACCCGCTGCAGGAGTACACCGTCGAGGTGCAGGAGCTGGACGAGAGGCTGGTGGCCTACGTGCGCCACGTGGGCCCGTATGCTGGCGACGAAGACCTCTTCAGGGGCCTGTTCGAGCGGCTGACCATGTGGGCCGGGCCGCGGGACCTGCTGCGCGCCCCGGACGTCGCGTTTTTGTGCGTCTACCACGACGACCCCGGCATCACCGACCAGGAGAAGCTGCGCACCAGCGCCTGCGTCACCGTGCCTTCGGGGACGGAGGGCTCCGGCGAGGTGGGCACCATGACCGTGGCGGGCGGCAAGTACGCGGTGGGCCGCTTCGAGCTGAGCCCCGACCAGTACCCCCAGGCCTGGGGGGCCATCATGGGCGCGTGGCTCCCGGAGAGCGGCTACCAGCCGGATGACCGGCCATGCTTCGAGCGGTACGTGCAGACGCCGGACCAGCACCCGCGGGGGCTGTGCGTCACCGAGATCTGCGTGCCGGTGCGGCCGCTGTAGCAGGAGGCGCGCGGCGCCTGGAGGATTTGGGTGGGGCCCCGCCCGGGGCACGCCTTCACGCCGCCGCCCGCTTGCCCCCTCTCGCCCCCTCAGAAACTCTTCTTCGCCGCCCGCTTGTGCCACGCCGGCACCTCCTGCACCGTGGCCGAGCCGAACCACGGGTGCAGCTCCATCACCAGGCGCCCCGCCTTCACCGCCGGGTCCGTGGCGGTCAGCGCCTGCGCCTCCTTCAGCGAGGGCACGTTGAAGATATAGATGCCGCGCAGCTCCCCACCGTCGGTGAACGGCCCGGCCAGCACCAGCTTCCCCGCCTCCGCCAGCCGGTGGATGTTGTCCAGGTGCGCCCGCTGCAGCCGCTGCGCCTCCGCCTTGGACTGCCCGCGGTTGGGCCCCGCCTTGAGCAGCGCCACCACGTACTTGCGCATGCCGTAGTCGTCCGCCCCGAGCCGCCGCGCGTACTCCGGGTCGTAGCCCGCCGCGGGCTTCGGCGCGCACGCGCCAGCCGACAGCGCCAGCCAGCCCCCCATTACAGCAGCCATCACCCTCATCATCGGACACCTCCTGATTCGCCCCACACCATACCCCGCCGCACGCCCCCGATGAAGTGACCCCCACCAGGTGGTATAACCATCGCTCGGAGGGACCATGACCCAACAGACCATCGGCGCCCGCCTCCAGGAGGCGGCGCGGCTGCTGGACAAGAGCTTCCTGGACAAGCAGGAGATCATCCGGCTGATGATCCTCAGCGTCATCGCCGGCGAACACATGGTGCTCGTCGGGCCGCCAGGCACGGCCAAGTCGGCCCTGATCCGCATGTTCGCCCGGCTCATCGACGCCCGCTACTTCGAGTACCTGCTCACCCGCTTCACCGAGCCGAACGAGCTGTTCGGCCCGGTGGACATGGCCGCCTTCCGCGAGGGCGAGTACCGCCGCCGCGTCGAGGGCATGCTGCCCGAGGCCGAGCTGGTGTTCCTGGACGAGATCTTCAAGGCCAACAGCGCCATCCTCAACTCGCTGCTCACCCTGCTCAACGAGCGGCGCTACGTGTCGGGCGCCCACGCCATGGAGTGCCCGCTGCTGTCGGTGTTCGGCGCGTCCAACGAGGTGCCCAACGACGACAACCTGGAGGCGCTGTTCGACCGCTTCCTCTTGCGCGTCCACTCGGGCAACCTCGACTCCTACCACTTCCACAACCTGGTGGCCCGGGGCATCGAGCTGGAGATGGCGCGTATCACCGGCGCCATGGAGAAGCGCGAGGCCCTGATCCACAGCAAGGAGATCCACGACCTGCAGCGCGGCTACCACCGGCTGATGGACTTCCCGGAGCAGTTCGTCACCACCTACAAGGGGCTGATCTACCAGATCCGCTCCGAGGGGATCAGCGTGTCCGACCGCCGGGTGGTGAAGCTGACCAAGCTGTTCGCCGCCTCCGCGCTCTTCGACGGGCGCAGCCAGGTCAACCCCGCCGACTTCTTCATCCTCAAGCATATCTGGAACAACCTGGACCAGGCGGAGATCCTGCGCGAGCTGATCTCGCCGGTGGTGGAGGAGCACTTCCGCGACCACCCGGAGCAGCGGCGCTTCATGGGCGGCGCCGCCAGCATGGACGACCTGCTGGCCGAGCTGCAGATGATCCGGGACCTGCTCACGTCGGGCAAGGCCCTGTCCGACATCCAGCTCTTCTCCCAGCTGCGTAACCTCAACGAGATCAAGGCCGCCCTGCGCGCCGTGGACAACGAGACCGCGCGGCGAATGGTGGCCCAGGTGGACCAGCTGCTCGAGAGCCTGTTCGCCTCGTCGAAGTTCTCCTAAGGGGGGAGGCCTCTTGCCCGTCCCCGCGGACAAACAGCGCAGCTACCTCGCCCGGCAGGTGGGCAGCCTCGCCCTGTCCGGCCAGCGCCCGGACAACCCCATGGGCCAGGTGCGCGCCGCCGCGTGGCACAACGAGCTGGTGCGCCTCGGCGTTCAGCTCCCCCTGTTCGCCGTGCACGACCTGGGCCTGCTGGTCACCTCCGGCGGCTCCGCGGTGGGCGTCGATCCCGTGCGCCAGCGCGCCGTCGCCACCCGCGGCGAGCTGCCGCCGCTGGTGCAGCAGTACGACGCGCTGCTGGCCGAGCTGGGCCAGGGCGAGGTGGTCCAGTCCGCCACCTCGTTGTCCCTGCGCGACGACATGGTGGGCGTGATCCTGCACAAGCTGCTGTCCCACCTGCACCAGATCTGGCAGGACCGCCGCGCCTGGGTCGGCGTGGAGGAGCTCTCCCTCGACCCGAGCGTGTACACCGGCGCTGACCAGTTCCGGCACTTCCGCGACTTCGACCCCGCGCCGCTCATCTCCTTCATGGCCCACATGGTGCGCCACCGGCTGTTCCTGCTCACCGCCGTGGAGCAGATCGACCTCGACACGCTGCGCCTGCTCGGCCTGTTCCAGCGCGACCAGGGCGAGGCCCCCCTCGACCTGGCCGACCTGCTGTCGGTCTTCTCCTCGGCCCAGGCCAACGACGTGGTCAACTTCTCTCTCGACCTGCTGCCGTCGGTGCTGGAGACCCGCCGCCAGGGCGGCGCCCAGGCCTTCTCCATCGACGGCTACGCCAGCCTGGAGCGCCGGGGCAGCGTGGACTCCATCATGCTCAGCGAGTTCGCCTACGAGAAGGAGATCTTCGAGCAGAAGGTGCTCGACGACGAGCTGCTGTACTACGGCCACGAGAAGGAGACGCAGACCCAGCGGCGCCTGCAGTACATCCTGGTGGACTGCTCGGCCTCCATGCGCGGCGTGCGGGAGGTGTTCGCTCGCGGCCTGGCGCTCACCCTGGTCAAGAAGCTCGGCCTGCAGGGGGACGAGGTGTGGCTGCGCTTCTTCGACAGCCGCCTGTACGAGCTGCACCGTGACGCCGAGGCCGGGGTGCTGCACCTGCTGTCGTTCCGCTCCGAGCGCGGGCGCAACTACGACCGCGTGTTCCGCCAGGTGCTGTACCAGCTGCAGCAGCTGGCCCGCACCGACGGCCGCCAGATCGTGGTCTACCTGGTGACCCACGGCCAGTGCCACATCTCCAGCGAGCTGGTGCAGCGGCTGAGCCAGGTGGCCTCGCTGTACGGGGTGTTCATCCTGCCGTCCCAGGACCTGCACCTCGACTACCTCGGCATGCTCCACCGACACCAGATCGTCTCGCGCGAGGCCCTCGCCTCTCGCCAGGGCCGGGTGGACCGCGCGCGGGAGATCCTCGACGACGTCGAGGACGCGTCCAGCCCCTCGGAGGTGTGGTGAGCGATCGCGGACGCAGGGCGCGGGCGCTGCTGGCCGGGCATAACTACGCCGCGGCCATGGCCGACTACCGCGAGCTCCTGTCCCAGACCCACGCCCCGGAGCAGGAGTACCTCTCCTGGCTGGCGGGCATGAGCCAGGCGCTGCTCGGGCTCATCGGCCAGCGCGACCTGGACGAGGCGCAGCGCCCCCGCCTGCGCCGGGCGCTGGCCTACGTGCACCTGTACGAGCTGGAGTTCGGCCACGCGCTGGACGCCCTGAAGGGGCCGCTGGCCGACGGCACGCCGCCCGGCGAGGGCGAGGCCTTCGCCCTGGCCCAGGGGCAGATCTACGAGCAGTGGGGCAACCAGGCCGCCGCCGCCGCCGCCTACCGCGACCAGGGCCACCAGTTGCTGGCCGCCATAGCCTTCGAGCGGGCTGGCCAGGACGCCGACGCCAGGGACTGCTGGGAGCGCGCGCGACAGAACCTGCCCCGCCGCGCCGGCACCTACGAGCGCGCCCTGGCGCACTTCAACCTGGGCAACTGCTGCCTGCGGCTGGAGGACGCCGGCGCGGGCCAGGCGCACCTGGTCAACGCCCAGCGCCTGCTGGAGGAGGCCGCCGACGAGTTCGAGACGGAGGGCCTGCGCGAGCGCGCCTTCGACTGCTACCAGATCCTGCTGGAGCTGGGCCGCCGCAGCGGCGCGTTCGAGAACCTCTCGGAGGGGTACGTCAACTGCATCCGCATCCTGGGCGAGGACGGCCTGAAGTACTACGTGCTGCAGTACTACGAGGACTTCTTGCAGGCCGCCCTGGCCCAGGGCGAGTACCACGCCGCGGCCGCGCTCTACATGGAGGCCGCCTCCTACTGCCTGCGAGCCGGCCTGCTCTACCAGCCGTACTACACCCGCATGGCCGCCGAGGCCTGGATCAAGGCCGCCCGCCAGAACCTGGAAGCGGACGGGCCGCCCGAGCTGAGCGAGAACGCCTACCTGGCCGCCATCGACTGCTACAACACGCTGGAGGACTACGCCGGGGTGGGCGCGGCCTACGCGGCGCTCGCGGCGCTGGACCTGGCCACGCGCAAGCAGGAGCGATACCTGCGCATCGCCCGGCGCTACACCGACGCCCGCGCGCCCCGGGACCTGGCCCAGGGGCTGCCCGACTACCTGCGCCAGGCCCATGACTATCCCGAGATCTGGTACCACGATCTGGTGGAGTTGGAGCTCGGCGGCGTTCCCGAGGCGGTGTGTGCCCAGGTGATGGGCGCCTCTCGCACCTACCCCACGGTGGTCCGCCGTCGCGCGCTCAACGCGGCCCTGCTGCTGCTGGAAGGCACCGAGGAGCAGGCCGGGGATCCCGAGCGCCTGGCCGCGGTGGCCGAGGGGCTGGGCGACATGCAGATCTATCTCGCCCTGTCGCCCCTGGAGCAGCTGCTGGAGCACCCGAGCATGCTGGTGCAGCGGGGGGTGATGGTGGCCCTGCGGTTCCTGTTCTTCAAGCGCAGCTTCGGCCCGCTGCGCCGCGGGCTCGACTCCACCGACGCCGGCGTGCGCCAGGAGGCGCTGCAGTCCCTGGCCCGGCTCCACTTCCGCCACGCGTTCGATCCGCTGCTGCGCATCTTCCGTGAGCACGAGGAGTCCGAGGTGCGCCTCACCGCCCTGCGCTCCATCGGCAAGATCCCGTCGCTGGAGGCGGGCGACTTCCTGGTGGAGGTGTTGCGCCAGGAGCCCGAGCCGCTGCGCGGTCAGGCCAAGCAGCTGCTGATGGAGTTCGACAGCGCCGAGCTGCTGCCCGTGCTGCGCCAGCACTACCAGATGGAGACCGGCGATCTGCGCCGAGACCTCGGGGACATCCTGGCCCGGCTCCACGGTGAGGCCTGACCCGGCCATGTCGCCGCCGCCCTCGCCACCCACCATCAGCATCCCGTGCGACGACGGCTACCAGCTGCAGGGCAAGCTGTTTCAGCCCACCGACGGGCCGCCGCCCCGGGCCACGGTCATCGTGGCCCCTGCCCTGCTGGTGCGCCAGCGGTTCTACTTCCGCTACGCGCGCCACCTCTGCTCTCGAGGCCTGCGGGCCATCACCTTCGCCAACCGGGGCATGGGCGAGTCCCTCGCCGCCGAGACGCGCCCCTGGACTCACCGCCTGCGCCACTGGGGCGAGCGAGATCTCCCCGCGGTGATCCGCCACGCTCGCGGCCTGGCAGACGGGGCCACCCCGCTGTTCCTGGTGGGCCACAGCATGGGCGGCCAGGTGATAGGCCTGTCGCCGACGCTGCATCAGCTCGACGGCGTGATCACCGTGGCCGCCACCTCTGCTTACTGGGGCCACTGGCGGGCGCCGGTAGCCCAGGGCATAAGGCTCTGGTACAGAACGGCCCTGCTCCTGACCCGGCTGCTGTCCACCTTCCCCGCCGACCGGCTGGGCC
Source organism: uncultured Myxococcales bacterium (assembly GCA_964511535.1). Taxonomy (GTDB): domain Bacteria; phylum Myxococcota_A; class Polyangia; family CAZCFB01; genus CAZCFB01. Next base: position 22,035 of record CAZEFW010000063.1, read on the forward strand.
TCGGCCCCAACACGGACTCGGCGCTGGTTCGCGACTGGGTCAGCTGGGGCCTGCATCCCGACTACCTGGCCGGTCCCTTCGGCCATGACCTGCACATGGCCGACTACCGCGGGCGGCTGCTGGTCTACAGCTTCACCGACGACGCCTACGGCGCCCGGGCGGCGGTGGATGACCTGCACCGCCACTACCGCGCCGCCCACGTGACCCGCCGCCAGGTGGACCCGCGCCACCTCGGCATCAGCAGCCTGGGGCACTTCGGCTTCTATCGCAAAGAGGGCCACAGATTATGGGACGAGGTGGAGCAATGGATGGAGGTATAAGAGCCATCGACCTGCGCACGCCCCTGCCCTCGCTGCTGCTCCTGTTGGCTTGCTGCTCCTTGCCAGGATGCCGCGCCCCGGCAGGCGCCCCGAGCAGCGGGCCACGCCCCCCTGCTCGCGCCGCCCCGGACCTCCCCGCCCTGGTCAACCCGATGGTGGGCACGGCCAGCACCTACGAGGTCTCCAGGGGCAACACCTACCCGGCCGCGGCCCTGCCAGGCGGCATGATCCAGTGGACCCCGCAGACCGGCGCCGGCCGGTGGATCTACCAGCACGGAGCCAAAACGCTGCTGGGGCTGCGCGGCACCCACAGCCCCAGCGTCTGGATGGGAGACTACGGCAGCTTCACCGTCACCCCCCTCGACAGCGCCTCCCCCGGCGGCGGCCCGGCCGCCCGGCTGGACCACAGCCGCGAGCGCTCCTCTCCCCACCACTACCGCGTCACCCTGCCGGGCCAGGGCATCACCGCCGAGGTGACCCCCACCCTGCGCGGAGGCGTGATGCGCTTCGCCTTCCCGGCCGGCGCCCGCCCCACGCTCCAGGTGCGCGTCTGGCCCGGACCGGGCCAGGTGCAGGTGCGCCAGGCGGAGGGGCGCATCGTGGGGGTGAGCCGCCACGGCGGCGCGGGCGAGCCTCCCAACTTCGCCCACCACTTCGTGCTCCAACTCGACCGGCCCATCACGGAGCACTCCCCCCTGACAGCCAGCGCGGACGGCGCCGGGCCCGGGGTGTCCGTCACCCTGGCCAGGCCCGCATCGGGCCCGCTGCGAGTCCAGATCGCCCTGGGCACGTCCTTCATCAGCGCCGAGCAGGCCGCCCGGAACATGAGCCGGGAGGTGGGCAGCGCAGGCTTCGAGCAGGTACGCCGCGCGGCGCGGGCCGCCTGGCAGCAGGTCCTGTCGCGGGTGCGAGTGCGCACCTACCGCCCGGAGCACGCGGTCACCTTCTACACCGCGCTCTACCGCGCGCTGCTCTTCCCCCGGGTCCTGCACGAGCCAGACCCACGCGGCCAGCCGCGCCACTACAGCCCCTTCGACGGCAAGGTCCACCGGGGTCAAATGTTCACCGACAGCGGGCTGTGGGACACCTACCGCGCTCAGCTGCCGTGGCTCACCCTGCTCTACCCGGCGCGCGCCGAGGGGTTCGCCCGCGCCCTCATCGCCGCGGCAGACCAGGGCGGCTGGCTGCCAAAGTGGCCCAGCCCGGGCTACCGCAGCGTGATGATCGGCACCCACGCAGACGGCTTTTTGGCCGACGCCTGGCTCAAGGGCCTGCGCGGCTTCGACCTTCAGCGGGCGTACAAGGCCATGGTCAAGCACGCCACCACGCCGGGCGACGGGCGGTACCGTGGGCGGGTGGGCATCCAGGCGTACCAAAAACTGGGCTACGTCCCGGCAAGCGAGGCCGAGCACGCCACCGCGCGCACCCTGGAGTTCGCCTACGGCGATTTCTGCGTGGGCGCCGCGGCCCGTGCGCTGGGCAAGGAGGACGAGGCCCGGCGATTCTTCGCCCGCGCGGGCAACTACCGCAAGGTGTTCGATCCCGCCACGGGCTTCATGCGGGGACGGCAGCGGGACGGACGCTGGAGCGAGCCCTTCTCACCCACCACCTGGGGCAACCCGTACGTCGAGGGGTGCGCGTGGCATTACCTCTGGTCAGTGCAGCAAGACATCCCGGGCCTGATGCGGTTGCTGGGAGGTCGGGAGGCACTGGCCGCGAAGCTCGACGCGATGCTCGCAGCGTCCACCGCCTTTGAGGTGGGCAGCTACGGCCGCGTCATCCATGAGATGCGCGAGCAGGTGCTGGGCAAGATGGGCCAGTACGCCCACGCCAACGAGCCGCTGCACCATGTGCTCTACCTCTACGCCTACGCTGGCCAATCCCACAAGACCCAGCGCCACGTGCGCCGCGTGATGGAGCGGCTCTACGGCCCCGGCCCCGACGGCTTGCTGGGCGACGAGGACACCGGGCAGATGTCGGCCTGGTTCCTCTTCTCAGCCCTCGGCTTCTACCCTGTCTGTCCTGGCCAGCCGATCTACGTGCTCGGCAGCCCCCTGGTGCGCGAGGCGACGCTGCACCTGCCCGGGGGCAAGACCTTCACCATCCGCGCCCCCGGCAACGGGCCTGGCAATGTCTATGTCCAGTCAGCCCGGCTCAACGGCGCGCCCCTGACCCGGACCTGGATCCGCCACGAGACCCTGCTGCGCGGAGGCACCCTCACCTTCCAGATGGGGCCCAGGCCCAACAAGGCCTGGGGCAGCCGGCCCGAGGACGCTCCCCCAGGCGCCCTCTGACAAGCGCCTGCCACCACGGATGAGATTGAAAGAACGAATGGACCCTGGCGTTCGCCCCGAAGAGTCTACTCACCGCCCTGAAACAGCACGTCCACCAGCAGGCCTCGCGTACCATCAGCGCGGGTGAAGCTGGCGCGCAGGCTCTGGTCGTTGCCGTTGGCGTCCTTGACCATGCCGCAGGAGCGGCGGCCCCTCGTCTCAAGCGAGGTGACCCCGGCGTCTGCCAGGCTCATCAGCTCGCCCGGCTGGCTGATGCCGTCGGTGTTGCGGTCCTGCCACAGCTCCAGCTGGCTGAAGAACAGGTCGCCCGCCTCCACCCTGCCGTTGCCGTTGCCGCCCATGGCGGGCGAGTCCAGCTCTGCCAGCACCTGGAAGCCGTCCCCTGCCGGCACCAGGCCCTGGTTGGAGGTCTCGCCGAACAGCTCGGCGCCGCCATCGATGCGACCGTTGCCGTCGCGGTCCATCACCAGCAGCGCGTCTCCCGGCCCGACCCAGGCGGTCTTCATCGGCCCCACGCCCAGCAGGTCGAACGTCACCCCCCCAGCCCGGCTGGTGGTGGCCACGCCGCCGCCGTCGAGGTCGAGCGCCAGGGGCGTACCCAGGCAGTTGAGCAGCCCGAGCTTGAAGATCCACTGGATGTAGTGCCCGTAAAGGTCAGCCAGCAGCCCCTGGATATGGGTGGCGTTGTTGCAGTAGTGCAGGGTCAAGTTGCACGCCATGCGCAGGGCGAGCACGCCGAAGCGCCCGCAGCGACAGGAGAGCTTCTTGTTGCCCTGATATTTCTCCAGGCAGAAGCAGTTGCCCTCGTTCATCTCGTTCCAGCACTTGACCATCCACTTGGGCGGCTTGAAGTTCCACATGGAGCAGAACTTCGGGTTGCCGAAGGTCTTGTAGAAGTAGCCCCAGTACTTTGTGGCGTTGGCCAGCTTGGAGAAGTCGGGCTTGAAGGTGATCGGGATCCCCTCGCGGTTCATGGCGTAGTTGGCGTCCAGCACGAAGATCTTCATCATGTTGAGCGGGTTGCAGGTCCACATCCCCTTGCCGCCCAGCGCCCTGGTTCGGGTGGCCACCTCCGCGGTGTCCACCGCGCCAGCCGCCACGCTCCAGCGCTTGTTGGCTTTGCGGTCGTACAGCGCGGTGTTGGCGTTGCACTCGTCCACCACGGGCACGCCGAAGACGTCGAGGCAGACCCGGCATCCGCTGTCAGGGTTGACCTGGCAGGTGAAGGGCACACCGTCCATGGGCCCGCCGCACACCTCCTCCACCTGTCCTTCGCCCAGCGTGCACGTGGCGCACACGTTTCCGTCCGGCGCCACCACGGCGTCCATGGACTCGCATGCCATGGGGTTGGGGTAGCGCGCGCAGCTCTCGAGGCCGAGACGGCCCACGCACTCATTCGAGATCAAAGCGTTTTTATCATCTGTGAAGAAAGTCAGGACCTCGCTCCGGGTTTGCTCCCCTTCCAGGGTATCCACCTCCACGCCGCCACAGCCGCACAGGTACACACTTGCGATGAGCATGAGTCCGAACCGCCTCATCCTGAGCCTCCTTATTGAGTTTTTGCTATCCGCGCGGATCTATTAAACCAGATCGGCCACTGATCTGTAAAGCAAGGGTGCAAAAGTCCACAAATAACGGAAGCAGTAGGGGGTGTTACCATGCCCTCATGTACAAGAACGACATGGAGGCCGCCCAGGCGCGCATCACCGCCCTGGAGGCAGAGCTGGAGGCCGAAACGCAGCGGCGCCAGGCAGCCGAGGCCGAAGCCCGCGCGGCCCAGGCCAGGCTCGACGAAGCAGAGCTGCAGCTGCGGAAGCTCGCTGCCACCGTGCCCACGCCACAGTCGGCGGACGCGGGTCGGCAAAAGCGGGTGGCCATCATCGGCGCCGTGTTTGCGCTGCTCGCTGCCCTCGGCGGCATGCTCGTGGTGTTGCTCAACGCCTCGTCCGCGCCACAGCCCGTCCAGCCGGCGAGCTACATCTCGCGGCCGCCCCAGGTGCCCGCCGCGCCGCTTCCGCCCGAGCCCCGCCCCGCGCTGCCCGGGCCGACCCGGGGCAACGCCCAGCAGATCAGCCTGATGCAGCGCAAGCACCGCGCCGCCCTGCGGGGCTGCTACATGGCCGCCTTCAAGCAGGACCCGACCCTGACCAAGGTGCGGGTGGATGTGGAGCTGGACGTCAGCGCGGACGGCGAGGTGGCCGAGGCCACGGCGCGATCGCCAGAGGCCGGGGACCTCGCCCGCTGCATCCGCGAGACCGTGCTCGGCTGGACCTTCCCCGCCGGTCAGGCAGGGATCATCGGCTTCCCGATAATCTTCCGGGGCGGGACCTCAAAGACTCCAGATGTTCCTTGAGCTGCCCGGGCAGCGGCGCCCGCAGGTCGATGGACGCGTCCGGGATCACGAGCCGCGCGCAGTGTAGCCACAGCCGCTCGGGGGCCCCTGGCGGATCGGACCGCTCGCCGTGGCGGCGGTCCCCCAGCACCGGGAGCCCCACCCCGGCCAGGTGACGGCGGATCTGGTGCTTGCGCCCGGTCTCGGGCCTGACGCGCAGGTAAGAGCAACGGCCCAGCGCCTCCAGCAGCCGGTAGCGCGTCACCGCCTCGAGCGCTCTGCCTCGCCTGCTGTCCGGCAGGGGCCTGCGGATCACGCCCTTCTTGCGGGCGCGCCCGTGCACCAGCGCGCGGTAGTCCTTGCGCACCTTCCCCTGTGCGAACGCCTGTCCCAGGCGCCCGCGCAGCTCGGCGTCGGCGCTCATCAACACCAGCCCCGAGGTGCCGCGGTCGAGCCGATTGACGGGGCTCATCCCGGGCGGGGCGTCCGCCTGAGTCAGGGCCCAGGTCACGAGGTCGAGGCCCGCCGCTTCACCCGCCGGATGCACGGCCATGCCAGCGGGCTTGGCCAGGGCCCACAGCTCGCCCTTGACCACCAGGACGCGGGGCTCACTCAACCCTGGCTCTCGTCCTTGCGCTTGGCCAGCTCCAGCAGCAGCCCGGTGGTGGAGGTATCCACCCGGTCCTCGCGCTCCACGGGCCGGAAGGCGATCTCGAACTCGCCACGGTCCAGCTCCAGCAGCCCGGGCAACAGCGCGTGCGGGTCCACAGATTTCCCGTCCCGCTCCACATCCACCACCGCGCCGTTGCGCATGAAGATCTGGATCCGGCGCTTGCGGATGTTGAGTGACAGCACCCCGGAGCGGCGCTCCAGGTCGAGGAAGCTGAGCAGGCTGGTGAGGCTCATCTGGGCCAGGGTGCCGCGCAGGTGATAGACGGAGATCAGCGCGCTGGTCTCCTTGCGGGGCGCCTGGGTCGCCTCGGAGACCACCGACCGGAACGGCTCGCCGTGGGGCGTGGGCTCCACGGGGGCCATGGACAGGTCGTCATCCTCGGATATGGCCAGCGCCCGCTGCACCGCGGCCGCGGAGTACTGGTCGGTCGCGTTTCGGATCTCCTCGAAGGCCACCTTGATCTCGTACCGCACGCTGCCAGCGTGGTTTTCAGCCTCGTCGCAGGACTTCACCTCGCCGGTGAAGCCGACGACCTTGTTGGACGCGGGCAGCCGCACCTCCACCTGGATCGACTCGCCCACCGACAGCGGCCACTCGGTCTCCATCACCATCCGGTCCGGGGCCAGGGAGCGGACCACCGCCTCCATCTCGTCCGAGCTCTCCACCTCGGCCTGCTCCACCACGGCGCTGAAGCTGTGGTGGATCTCCAGGTCTCCCTGGCGGTCCCCCTGGAGCATGGCCACCTGGAAGACGAACTGCTCCACGTCATGGCGCATCTCGGGGGAGTGAAAGACGAACCCGAGCGCTACCCCCACCACCATGTCGCCCCGGAACATGTCGGTGACGGTCACCTCCCGGATCACCAGGGCCATCACCACCACCGACTCGTCTCGATCGTAGGTGGCTATCTCCAGCTCGTGGATCGAGCCGGCGGGGCCGAAGCTCTCCTCCACGTAGAGGAAGAGACCGGAGACGCTGACGTTGCCGCTCAGACAGCGTGGCGGCTCATCCTGGCCCCTGATCGTGACCCAGAACTCGGAGTTGATACGCGCCCCGTGGCGTCGCTCGGCAGCGTCATCCACGTTGGGCTGTTCCATGCTCGCCATCGACTCTGGAATTAGAGCACCCGGCTACTGCTTGCGCAAGGGTGGAGCAGGAAGGGAGAGGGGGACGGGCTCAGGCGGCCTCGCCGTCTGGCTCGTCCTCGAACATGCGGGACGCCAGGCGGGCCTCGGCGTCGTCCTCGGCGTCACCGTCAGCGTCGGCGGGGGCGGGGTGGAGCTGCAGCGGCGCCTCGGCCGCGGCCAGCTTTTCGTCGGCCTCGTCCTCGGTCTCCGGCGTGTCCGACGGCTCAGGGGCGGCCACCTCCTCGGCGGCGATCTCCACCTCGTCCGTGGGCACCGGCGCGGGCTCCTCGGCCGCCTGCGCCGCCTCGGCCGCCTCGTTCATGGCGTCCGAGACCAGCTCCATCTCCTGGCCCACATCGTCGATCTCGTCGAAGATCGGCTGGATCTCGTCGGTCAGCTTGGCCGCGTCCGCCCCGCGGTGGTTGAGCACCGCCAGGTGGAGCCGCTCCAGGGCTGCGACATAGTTGTATACCTGCGCCGTGACCCGCTCGCGGTTGCGCGAGATGTCCTCCAGGTAGCGCAGCTGGCTGCCCAGGGCCTCGCGGGCCTGCCGGTACTGCTTCTGCGCTACCGGGTCCTTGGTGCCCGCGACCTTGGCGTCCAGGTCGGCCACCCGCCCCTTGAGGTCGTCGGCCGAGGTGCGCGCCGCCTCGCGCTCCACCTCGTGCCACTTGCGGCCCAGGGCGAAGATGCGCAGCACCATGTCCTGTACCGCGCGGGACAGCTCGGGATCGCTCGAGCCGTTCTCACGCCGGTCGCGCAGCACCTCCTGCACCCGGCGGTACAGCTCCACCGCCCGGCCACACAGGTCGCGCATCTCGCCGGACAGGAAGGGTTTGACCTCCGCGAAGGCCTGGCCCACTGGATCCTGGGTGATCCAGATCTGGCGCACCACCAGGGCCACGCCGGTCAGGAAGCCGAACAGCGCGCCGTAGGCCGGCGCCGCCACCAGCGCGGGCACGTAGCTGGTGAAGTCCAGCTGGCGGGCGAAGGTGGTGACCACGAAGGCGGCCAGCATCACCGAGAGCCCGGTGGCCACGGGCAGCAGGAACCGGCGCCGATCGCGCAGGTCCCGACCGGCGATGATGCCCACCGTCGAGCCGTAGACGAAGATGCCGAACCAGCGGTAGTAGGGCGGCGAGCCGGTCATGGCGAGGTAACAGAGCACCCCGATCAGCGCGATGCCCAGGGCCATCAGGCCGGCCACCAGCGCGCCTTTGCGCGAGGGGGGCGTGGCGGAGAGGCCCAGGGCCATGGCTGCCAGGGCCATGGCCATCGCCTCGACGGCCTGGTTGCCGGCCCATGGCAAAAATGTCGCCAGATAGGCGCATACACCGAGGACCGCGCCCGCAATGGTCACGCGCAGCACCTGGAGGTGAAAGGTGGTGTGATCTCCGAATCGTACCTCGTTGGACATGACCCTCTCCTTGTCGACTGAGAGGGTAAAAACGCCCGTGCGGAGGAAATGATCTAAAAAAGGGAGATCGGGGTCAGAGAACCGTCCCCGTACCTGGCAATCAGCCGCCTACTGGCACTTGGCCAGGCAGGACTTCAGCACGTCGTCGGCCTTCTTGAAGCAGGCCACGCGCTTGGCACGATCGGCAGGAGGGATGGAGCGGCAGCGCTGGTAAGCCTTTGATTTTTCCTGGTAACAAGCGTCCTGACACGGGCCGGCAATGGCCACGGCGGACAGCCCCAGGATCATCAGGGCCACCAGCATCATCACTATGTGTCTCATCTTGTTCATGCTCGTTTGACCTGTGACCGGTGTCACTTTATTCAACCGGTCCTCATTTGATTATACGCCCCTACTTCCTCCGCCGCCTCCTCGGGATCAAGACGAAAGCCAGCAGGCTCACGCTCATCAGCGCCATGGTCAACGACTCCTGACCCGAGGCGGAGCAGGCGCACCCTTCGCCGCTGTCCGGCGGCTTGACGCTGCCGGCGTCCTCGCCCCAGATGTCGGGGGTCCCCTTGTCCCTGGGCTTGGTCCCCTTGTCCTTGCCCGCGCCGCCCTTGTCCTTGGCCGCGCCGCCCTTGTCCGCCTTGGGCGGAGCCTGATCAGGCGATGCGACCTTCTTGTCCGGCTTGGGCGGAGCCTTGTCCGGTGCCGCCTGCCCGTCCTTTTTGGGCGGAGCCTGATCAGGCGGAGGGGGCGCCTTGTCCGGCTTGGGCGAAGCCTTATCCGGCGGCGGCTTCAGGTCGGGCTTGGACAGCTTCTTGTCCGGCTTGACGCTCTTGTCGGGCATGCCGGCGTCGGGGCTGATCACCTTGGGCTTGTTGCTGCCGGGCATCCAGCTCTTGTCCGGCTTGCCATCGCCGCTCTTGTCCAGATCCACCTTGTGCCACTTGGTGAGCACGGTGATCTTGCTGTTCGGGGTCCAGCAGTTGTGGCTCTTGTCCCCGAGGGTGTTGTTCGGGTTGGTGTCGCCCAGCGCGCTGTTGTCGTTCTTGCCGCGCAGCGCTCCGGCGAGGCCGAGCTTCGCCCCCTTGGGCACCTTGCCGGCGCCGAGCCCGTAGATGGTGTTCCAGGGGATCGCCACCTCCACCGCCCCGCTGTGCAGCTGCTTCGCCACGTCGGAGGTGAAGCTCACCGCTGGCTTGGTGCTCAGCGTCTTGGTGATGTCGGTGGAGTTCTTGGCCGTCAGCTTGTAGACGAAGGCTGACAGCGAGCTGGCCGCGGCGTTGGGCACGTACAGCGCCACCATCAAGTCGGCGTTGGTGCCGCTGCCGGTGATGAAGTTCGCCGGGAACGAGCCCTGGTACCCCGCCGACGGGCAGAACGACGTGGCGCCGGTGGAGGTGTTGAAGTCGAGCAGGTACATCACCGCCGTGCCCCACGCCTTGAAGCTGAACCCGAGGTACAGGTTGTCGGCGTCCCAGGTCACGTGCGCCAGCTGCAACTCGTTGTTCGCGCCGAAGATGGAGTCGTTGGCCGGGTCGGCAGGCAGCTTCTCGTCCGCGGCGAAGTCAGCCAGCTTCCCGTCAACCTTGATGGTGTGATAGGTCGTGGCCCAGACCAGCCCGCTGAAGAGCAGCGTGCAAAGGATCAGGGAGGGGAGAATCTTGGTTCGCATGGTGCTCCTCGCGCTACGTCTCTGCCCGATCAACCTAACGGATGAGGGCAGGACCTGTCCACGGTCCGCGTGCGCACATCGCTGGCGAATAAGATCCAGGGGGCCGCCGTCTACCAACCAGCCCGAGGGTGCTGAACCTGCGACAAAAGGGTCCAAAGGGTTGCAAAACCTCGGACGGCCCAATACGCTCCCGGGGACCGAATTCTCTGTCGAGCAAATAAAGCAAGAGGTGGACAACGTGAGATCCAAAGGCCTTATCTGGACCCTGATGGTGAGCGTGGGGCTGGTGCTGACAGCCGGCGCCCCTGACGCCCTGGCGAAGAGGGGCAAGGGGAAGAAGAAGCTGAGCCTCGCCGAGCTGGCAGCGCTGGAGTGGAAGCTGGAGCAGGGGGCCGAGGCGGTCACCCGCAGCCCGGACCCCAAGGCGCGCCTCAAGGCGGTGGCCGAGCTGCAGGGGCTCGACGATCCCCGCGCCACCGCGCCCCTGGCGCTGTGCCTGAAGGAGGATCCGGACCCGGCGGTTCGGCTGGCCGCGGCCAACGCGCTGGCGGATTTCCGCTCCCCCGAGGCGCTCGGGGTGCTCAAGGTGTCGGCGGCTGCTGACCCGGATCAGGGCGTGCGCGACCAGTGCAACGCGCTGATCAAGAAGTTCCCGCGCCGCATGAAGGGCGCCGCCCTGGCGCTCAACCCGCCGCGGTTCCGCCCGCCCAAGGGCAAGGTGGACGCCAAGAAGATCAACAAGATGCTCAAGGCCCCGTCGGGCGACGCGCGCCTGTGGGCCATCAAGTGGCTCGGCACCGGCAAGGCCAAGAAGCGTGATGCCTGGCTCACCACCCACCTGGAGAAGGACCCCTCCTCCCGCGTGCGCGTGGAGGCCGCCCGCATCCTGGCGATCCTCAAGCAGAAAAAGGCCATCGGGCAGCTGATCAAGGCTGCCGGCGACGGCGACCCGGGGGTGCGCTTCGAGGTGGCCCGCATCCTGGCCGAGTTCGACGACAGCGGGGCGCTGGCCGTGATCCAGAAACTGGCCGAGGCGGACCCGAACCCGACAGTGAAGGCCGAGGCCAAGGACCTGCTCGAGCCGAGCACCATCATCGGCAAGAAGCTGCTGTCCGAGCGCATCACCAAGCTCGCCTCGCCCAACCCGGCCGAGCGCATCATGGCCCTGCAGAGCCTCAAGGGCTTCACCCACTGGCGCGCCATGGTGCCCATGTCCTGCGCCCTGCTGGGCGACAAGAGCGCCCTGGTTCGCAAGGCGGCCAGCGACATCGTGCCCGACATGCACGACGTGTCGGTCCAGGTCGCCCTGCGCGTTGGCGCCGTGCTGGAGCCGGACAAGAAGCTCAAGGGCAAGATCCGCAAGACCCTGAGCGGCCTGGTCAAGCGGGTCAAGAAGCTGATCAAGCAGCTCGACTCCAAGAACGCTGGCCAGCGCGCGCTGGCCGCCCGCGCCCTGGGCCAGGGCGCCTACCCGCCCGCGCTCAAGCCGCTGATCAAGGCGCTCAAGGACAAGGACCCGCGGGTGCGCCTGGCAGCCGCCGAGGGGCTGCAGAACTTCAACAATCAGAAAGCGGTCACCGCGCTGCAGGTGGCCGGCGCCGACAAGGACGCCAAGGTGCGCAAGTCGGTGGACAAGTTCTTCGGCATCCAGCGCCGGCTCGCCGCCAACCGCAAGACCTACAAGGACCCGAACCGCATCGTGATGTGGACCATGGACAAGAAGAAGTCCTGGAAGCGGGCCGACGCCGCGGTGGCGCTCGGCATCGCCGGCGCCGAGCGCGCCGAGGGGAACCTGGCCAAGCTGCTGCTGCACGACAAGAGCGAGAAGGTGCGCCTGGCCGCCGCCTGGGCCCTGGTGCTCATGGCCAGCGACCGGGCCGAGAACGCGCTGAAGATGGCGGCCGAGGGCGACAAGAGCAAGAAGGTGCAGCTCACCGCGCGCAAGTTCCTGGTGATCCACAAGGTGAGCCGCGATGACCTCATCTCGCAGCTGGTGGACGAGGACGCGGACGTGCGCAAGGACGCCGCCGAGGGCCTTTCTCTCATGGCCAACAAGACGGTGCTCAACCCGCTGATCCGCGCGGCCATGTGCGACCCGAACAAGGGCGTGCGCTCGTCGGCCCTGCGCGGCCTGGCCCGCATCGGCAACCCGCTGGCCAAGACCGTGATCCAGATGCTCATGACGCGCGATCCCAAGAAGTCCGTGCGCCGCACCGCCATGGTGATGAACATCCTCGCCGGCGGTTGATCCCCCCTTCCCTTCCCCTCAGTAAGCCCCGCCGTCGATGATCTTGTCGATGGTCTTCTGGTACTGCCGGTAGACCTGCGGGTCGTTACCCCAGCGCAGGGCCGAGGCGATGGAGTGCCGCACCATCTTGCTGTGTGAGGGCGCCTGCATCATGGCCAGCAGCCGGGTGCTGACGTTGCTGTCGCCGATGCGGGCCAGGGCCTGGGCCGCGGCCGACACGAGCTGATCGTCCTTCTCTGACAGCGCGGACATGAGCAGCGGGCGGGTCTCGGCGCCGGGCTGGTAGGAGAGGCTCTGAACGATGGTCCGGCGCAGGTCGGTGTCACCGCGCTGGTAGGCGCCAGAGAGCGCGTTGTTGATCTTCTTGCCCCCCACGCTGACCAGCATCCCCACGGCCTGGTCAGCCAGCTTCTTGTCCGACAGCGAGGAGATGAGCGTGTCCACGGCCCGCGGCGTGCCGAGCTGCCCCAGCGAGCGCAGGGCGGACAGCCGGGTATCTTCATCACGGGAGTTCAGGGCGGTGAGCAGGGTGCGCTCCGCTGCCTTGCCGCCCACCGCGCCGAGCTGGTCCAGCGCCGCCGTGGCCACGGCCTTGTCCGGGTGCGAGGCGGCCCGCAGGATGTCCTCGGTGCGGCCCGCGTTGGCCAGCGCGTTGATCGCCTCCCGGCGGGTGGTCTCCTTGACCGTGCGGTCGTCCACCAGCTTGTTGAGCGCGCCGATCGCCTTTTCGTCCTTCATGTTCCCCAGGGCCCAGATGGCCTGGGAGGGATCCGGGTCGCTGCGCACCGAGTCCACCAGCACGCGGCGGGCTTGATCACCGCCCAGCTGGGCCAGGGCGTAGGCCGAGCTGTTGCGGGAGCTGGTCGGGCCGTTCTTGTACAGCTCGGAGATCATGCGCACCGCCTCGGGGCCCCCGCGCCGCGCCAGGGCGTCCACGGCCAGGGAGTTGAGGTTGTAGGTCCCCGACTTCGCCGCCTCCATCAGCATGCGATCCACCCGCGGCCCCTTGAGCTGCACCAGGCTGCTGAGCGCGGCGTACTTCACATCGTTGCCCCCGTCGCGGTACGCCTGCATCAGCATGGGGACCGCCGTCTTGCCCTGGCGAGTGGCCAGCTGCGTCAGCGCCTGGGCCGCCACGTTGGGCGCGGCGCTGGTGACCAGCTGCTTCAGGGTGCGGTCCACCTCCTTGCCGGTCATGCCGTCCACCACGTTGAGCACCGCCTGCTGGGTGGCGCGGGAGCCGCTGCGCAGGGCGTCCAGCAGGGCGCCCCTGGCGTCGGCGGTGTCCATGGCGGCCAGGGCGTGAACCGTGGAGTAGGGGTTCTGGTCCTTCTGCAGCGCCTGGAGCAGCACCTGCTCTGCGGCCGGGGAGTCGCTCTCGCCCAGGGCGCTCAGCGCCTCCTCTCGCAGCCGGTCGTCGCTGCCTCGCGCCGCGTCCAGCAGGGCCTGCTCGGCCGCCGGCCCGCCCATGTTGCCCAGGGCGCGCAGCGCGGTGGTGGCCACCTCCGAGTCCCGGTCCTTGACCAGGGTCGACAGCAGCAGCTGGACGTCGTCGCCGGGGTACTCGCTCACGGCGCCGATGGCGTCCATGCGCTGCTGGCGCGTCCCCTCCTGCACCAGCGCCATCAGCCTGCTGCGCGCGGCCCGGGTGCCGAGGGCGCCCAGGGCGGTGATGGCGTCGCGCTGCACGTTGACCGAGCGGTCCCTCAGCAGCTTGTCGAGCACCTTGTACGCCGCGTCGGTGCCGGTCTCGCCCAGGGCGATGATGGCGGTGTGGCGCTCGCGGTGGCGCCGGTCCGTTGCCATCTCGACCAGCAGGTCCATGGCCTTGTCGCCGCCGGCCTGGCCCAGGGCGGAGATGGCCCAGGTGGTGATGCGGGAGTCGCCCTGCTTCGCCACCGAGATCAGCTGCGCCACCGCGGCGTCCCCGCCGATGCGGCCCAGGGCGGTGAGCGCCTCGCGGCGGATGCGCAGCTTGCCGCTGTCGATGAGCTCCACCAGCGCGTCCACTGCCGCGGGCCCGCCCACCCTGCCCAGCTGCTCGATGGCCAGCAGCTTCTCCCGGTCGCTGCGGGCCGAGCGCAGCATCTCCATCACCGCGTGCTCGGCCTGCCCGCCCCAGGCGCCGCGGGTCATCTTGTGCAGCATGCGCACCCGCTCGCGGTAGGTGGCGCGCTCCAGCCGCCCCTTGAGCGCCTGCACCTCCTCCTCGGAGGCAGGCGCGGCGGCCACCGGCTCGGGCCCGGGGCGCAAGAACGCGTAACAGCAAAGGGCCGCCAGGCCGGCGACCAGGACAAAAAGCATACGGATCCGTCTCCGCAGCCGCGCGAGCTCGGGCATGGTGGGCTCCTTTTTTAGTTGGGCCCCGGGGGCACGGGGCGCCAGGTGGCTCGGTATCAACCTGTACTACGATCTATGACAATCAAAGCTGCCGAAGGTTCACCCTTTTTTGCTTCACAGGTTGAACAGATCGTCATTGGCGGCAGTCCAACCCTCTCAGGCGAGCTATACTGCTCTGTCTCAGCGTCCGCTCAATACAAGGAGGATCCGCACCATGCGCAGCCGTCACCGTCTCTTCGCCGCGCCGGCCCTGGCCGCCCTCGCCACCGCGCTGGTGGTGCAACTCGCCGCCCCCTCCGTGGCCACGGCGAAGCAGATCAAGGAGCCCTCCACGGGCGTGGGGTTCGACCCGATCCGCAAGTGGGGCAAGTACAAGATGCGCTGCATCGGCACCTGCCTGCGGGAGAAGTACAGCTTCGACGTGTACGCGGGCTGCTTCTATGTGGACAAGGTCCTGGGCAAGCAGAAGCTGCTGGAGTTTCTGGCCACGCCGGCGGCCAAGGGCGCGTACAAGGACGGCAAGCTCAACAAGGGGGCCCTGCTCAAGAACGAGGCGTTCTACCGCTGGCTCATCAGGGCCGACCTGCCGGTGTCCATCGACATGACCTTCGTGCGGGACGTGCCGGGGGAGAAGCTGCGCGCGACCTACAAGGAGGGGCTGGGCCGCAGCATGAAGGACAAGGCCGCCATGAACAAGTTCGTCGCCATGAACAAAGGCGAGATCAAGAAGTGGCAGCACATGACGCTGAACATCTTCCCCGGCGGCAAGGTGATCTTCCAGTTCGCGGGCAAGACCAACAAGCCGATCATCTCAAAGGACCTGGCCCGGGGGCTGCTGGGGATCTACTTCGGCAAGAAGCCCATCAGCAAGTCGGTCAAGCGGGGGCTGGTCAAGAACGTCCACTGGCTGCTGAAGTAGCGCCCGGACGCGGGACCATGCGCCTCGCCTGGCTCGCGCTGGTGGCTTGCCTCGTCCCCGGGTGCCTGTGCGACCCGGAGCAGGGGCGACCGGTCAACCCCCTGGCCTACCCAGACCTCACCACGCAACAGATCGCCAACGAAAGGCGGCCCTCGTCGCTGAAGCCGCCGGCGCGGGAGCCCGGCCCGCCGCGGGACGAGGCTCCCCGGCAGGTGGCCGCGGCCCGGCAGGAGGCCGAGCAGCTGGTGGCGAGCCTGAAGGCCGGCGGCGTGGACGGCCGGGAGGCGGCGTCGGTGGCTGACATGCGCGGCTACCGGCTGTATCGCAGGCGCAACTTCAAGCAGGCCCAGGCCTGGTTCGAGGCTGCCGTCCAGGCCGACCCCACCTTCGAGCCGGCCCTGTTCAACGCGGCCCGATGCGCCGCGCTGTTGGGTCGACGCGAGCAGGCCGCCGAGCGCCTGCGCGGCCTGCAGAAGCTCGACACGCCGCTGTCGCGATCACGGCTGAAGCTGACGGAGCGGGATCCCGACTTCGCGTCCGTGCTCGACCCAAGGGCCGCCCCTCGCTGAGCCCGGTCACTCGCGCTTGCGGCCCAGCACGCCGTTGATCACCAGCGCGCTCATGAGCACCACGCCCATGAGCAGGGTGCGGGCCTGGGGATCGATCCATTCGATCTTGTTGAGCCCCACCTTCAGCACGGTGAACGTCAGCACGCCGATGAGGGTCCGGCCGACGCCCCCCTCGCCGCCAAAGAGGCTGGTGCCGCCGAGCACCACGCAGGCCACGGCGGCCAGCAGCAGGTCGGCGTTCTGGTCCAGGGTGACGCCCTCGAGGCGGCCCGCGTTGAGCAGGCCGCCCAGCCCGGCGCACACCGCCGAGACCGCCAGGCAGCCCACCACCACCAGCCCCGTGCGCACGCCCGACAGCCGCGTCGCCTCGCGGTTGCCGCCGGTCATGTAGACATACCGACCGAAGCGCGTGTGCTGCAGGATCAGGTGGCCCACCAGCATCACGGCCGCCGCCACCATGGCGCTGTACGGCAGCTCGTATCCCCCGGGCAGCTCCACGCCGCGGTTGCCGATGACGCGCAGCAGCGGCGGCACGGCGAACCGCTCGCTCTTGGTCAGGTAGAGCGACATGCCGTAGGAGATGTTCATCATGGCGATGGTGATGATGAAGCTCGGCAGGCGCGACAGCACCGTCAGCAGGCCCGACAGCAGCCCCAGGGCCAGGGTGGACAGCAGCGGCAGGATCACCGTCAACGCCACCGCCCAGGCCGCCGCGCCGTCCTCCGCCCCCGGGGGGACGAAGAACGGCTGCCGGAACAGCCAGCCGCACAGGCAGGCGGTCCAGAGCGCCAAAAACCCCACCGCCAGGTCGATCTCCGCGCACAGCAGGGCGTAGGTCATGCCCACCGAGACGATGGCCAGCACCGATCCCTGCTTGAGGATCTGCACCACCGTCGCTGGCCCGAAGAACCCCCGGGCCGTCACCGTGAAGAAGGCCACCAGCACCAGCAGGCTCACCACCGGGGCCATGTCCCGGGCCTCGAGCCGCTCGAGCCAGGCGCGCCAGGGGCTGAGCGGCTCTGTGGGATCAGGCGTCATGGATCAGCATCGCTCGGTCGACCTCGGCGTCCACCAGCTCACGGGTTATCCGGCCGCGCCGCATCACCAGGACCCGATCGGCGTGGGCCAGCAGCAGCTCCGGCTCGGTGGAGGCCAGTATCACGGCCACGCCCTGTTGTTTCAACTCCGCCACCAGCTGCATCACCTCCTGCTTGGCGCCCACGTCCATGCCGCGGGTCGGCTCGTCTAGCAGCAGCACGCGCACCTGGCCCAGCAGCCACCGGGCGACCACCACCTTCTGCTGGTTCCCGCCGGACAGGGCGCCCACGGCGAGCTCCGGCCGCAGCGGGCGACAGCCCACCCGTCGCAGCAGCGGCCGCGCGGTGTCGGCCTCGCGCCGGCGGGTCAGCCAGCGGCCCACCACATCCCGCAGGTGCGCCAGGGTGACGTTGGCGGCGACTGGCGCCCCGTGCACCAGCGTCTTGGCCCGATCCGCGGCCACCAGCACGACGCCCCTGCGCACCGCGCCGTGCACATCGCCGGGCCGCAGCGCGCGCCCCTCCACCTCGACCTCGCCCTCGGCGGGACGCCGCGCGCCGGCCAGGGCATGGACCAGCTCCTGGTGCCCGGCCCCCACGAAGCCGTACAGCCCGAGGCACTCGCCCGGCGCCACCGAGAGCGAGACCTGCTCGAAGGCGCCGGGCAGCCGCAGCCCGGAGGCCGAGAGACGCGCCCGGGCGTCGCTGCGCGGCGGCAGCCTCACGCGCTGCTCGTAGCCCTGCTCGAGCTCGCCCGTGGCGCGGCCCAGCATGGTCTTGATCAGCCCGCCCTTGTCCAGCTCCGCGGCGGGCGCGGTGCTGATGCGGCGGCCGTCGCGCAGCACCGTCACCCGGTCGCAGACCTCCAGCACGTCCTCGATGAAGTGGCTGATGAAGATGATCCCCACGCCGCGCTGTCGGGCGCGCTCCACCAGCGCGAACAGGCGCCGGGTCTCGGGCGGCGACAGGGCGCTTGTGGGCTCGTCGAGGATCAGCACCCGCGCGCCGCGGTGCATGCCGCGCGCGATCTCCACCATCTGCCGCACCACCAGCGGGTAGCGGTCGATGCGCTGCCGAACGTCCACCTCGATCTGCAGCTCGCCCAGGTACTCGGCCGCCTTGCGCCGCATGGCCCGCCAGTCCACGCGCCCGGCGAAGCCCGTGGGCTGACGCCCGAGGAACATGTTCTCGGCCACCGACAGCTGCCCCACGCAGGAGAGCTCCTGGTAGACCATGGCGATGCCGAGGTCCAGCGCGGCCTGGGGGCTGGTCAGCTTGACCGGGGCGCCCTCCATGCGGACCTCGCCCTCGTGGTCGCCGAGGGCGCCGGACAGCACCTTCATCAGCGTGCTCTTGCCGGCCCCGTTGCTGCCCACCAGCCCGTGGACCTCGCCCGCCGAGAGCGCGAAGTCCACGGCGTCGAGCGCCACCGTGCCGCCGAAGCGCTTGGAGACGCCCGTGCACTCCAGCACGGGCAGCGGCGCGGCGCCCTGGACCATCACCCGCCCCGGCGCCTCAGACCATGCAGTGGCGCGGGTCGCTCAAGAAGACCATGGCGTCGATGTTGCCTGACTCGCGCGAGACCAGCGGGCCAGGCGTGATGATCTCCAGCGGCAGGCTCTCCATCTTCTCCTCGTTGCGCACGATGAACTGGCCGATCTCCAGGGCCTGCTTGTGGATCAGGCACACCGGGTTGACGGTGGTCGCCGCGAGCTTGCCCTCCCGCACCGCGGTGAGCCCCTGCTTCTGGCCGTCCACCGCGGTGACCACCATCTCTGCGTGGGGCGTCCCGGCCAGCGCCGGGATGGCGGCCATGGCCATGTCGTCGCTGTGAAAGAAGGCGCCCGCCAGGGGCTCGGTGTGCTGGCTCAGGATCGCCTCGAAGGTGTCGCGGGCCTTCTCCGGCTCCCAGTCGCACCACCGGACGCCGCCGCCCACCACCTCCACCCCGGGGTGCCGGGCCAGCACCTTCTCGAACCCCTTCTTGCGGCCCTGGGCCCCGCTGTGGGCGCTGCGCCCGCCGATGTGGATCACCTTGCCCTTGCCCCCGATCTTGTCCACCAGGTAGCCGGTGCTGCTCTCGCCCATGAAGACCTGATCCGGCATGACCTCCATCCAGACCCCGGTCTCGCGCATCTTCTTCGGCTCGACGATGAGGGTGTCCATGGAGATGACCGGGATGCCCCGCTTCTTCAGCTTGCGCACCGGCTCGGCCAGGGTGTCGATCTGCACCGCCTGGAAGCAGCAGAAATCAAAGTCCTCGTCCGCCGCCAGCTCGATCTTCTCCCGCTGCCGCTCCGGGCTGAACTCGCCGTCGAGCCAGGTGACCTCCACGTCCAGCAGCTTGCCCCACAGCTCCGCGGTGTCCTTGCCCAGCTTGCACCAGGTGCTCTGCAGGCCGACGTTGGAGAAGGCGGCGCGCAGCTTCTTCGGCCCGGAGCTGCCGGCGGCCGCGGGCTTGACGGCCGCAGCCGGGCCGGGCGCCGGCTGGCTCTTGCACCCGACGAGGCTCGCGGAGAGCCCGAGCCCCGCGCCGGCGGCCGCGTGTCCCAAAAAGGCGCGGCGCGACGGCCGCGTGCTGTTCTTCCTGTCCATGGTCATCCTCCCTGCTTGCCGCACTCCTCGGTCACCACGCCGGTCAGGTCCTCGACGGTGCTCACCCCTGCCCGCTCCATCAGCCAGCGCCTGCCGATGCGGATGGCCAGGCGCTCGCAGACGGCCCGCTGCTCGAGGTCCTCGATGCTGGTGATGTCCCACACGCTGACGATGCCCATCATCCGGCGGAGCATCTTGGCGCCCATGTGGCCGGCGGTGTCCCGCAGCAGCTCCAGCAGGTAGCGCCGGCGGTACTCGGCGAAGGCCTGCTCGCCGCCCGGGAAGTCCCAGTACTTCGGCGGCGCCAGCTCGCCCTCGTTGTTCTCCACCCACAGCGCGTCGAACTTGCGCTCGAACCCGCGCCAGATGTCCCGCACCATGTCCAGCAGGTACGCCTGGTACGCCGACCGCTGCTCGGGGTCGGGCGTGTGCGCCAGGTGCGACAGGTGGTTGAGCACCAGGTTCTCCAACAGCGCGCCGATGTCGAAGCCCATGGGGCCGACGAAGGCGAACTCCGGGTCGATCACCCGGGTCTCCGCGTCGTTGACCATGATGCTGCCGGTGTGAAGGTCGCTGTGGATCAGGGCCTGGCCGCGGGTCATGTAGCTGGTCTTGATCTCGGCCAGCGCCACCTTCAGCTCGCCGTCCGCCCGCACCGCCTGCACCTCCGGATCGATCACCGGGTTCCAGTTGTTCTCCGTCGACTCCATGTACGGGTTGGTGTAGACGAAGTCCTCCTGGATCTTGCACAGCTGCGGGTTGATGAACGACGCCTGCAGCGCCTTCTTGTCCGGCCCGCTCAGGTAGATGTCGGAGGTGAAGAACAGCGTGCGCGCCAGGTAGGTGGAGATGTGGTCCACGAAGCGCGGGAACCTGCGGCGCGCCACCAGCGGCTTGCGCATGATCTCGTGCTCGGCCAGGTGCTCCATGGCCACCACTGACATCTCCTCGTCATGGTCGTGGACCCGCGGCACCAGCCCCGGCACCAGCTCGTTGTGCTTGAGCAGCGCCTGGGTCTCGAAGCGCATGCGCTCCCGGGTCAGCGGCCAGGAGTCGCCGGCCACCCGCAGGTAGGGCAGCGCCTGCTTGACCACCACCGACTCCTCCGGGGCGGCGGCGTTGCGGACGATGAACACCAGGTTCAGGTTGCCGTCGCCCACCTCCTCGGTGACCAGCTCCGCCCCGGGGGCGATGGGCCCGCCCATGGCCGGGCGCTCGGCCAGGTACCGCACGAGGCTCTTTTCATCCAGCGCGTGATAAGACATCTGTCACCTCTGTCGTGGTGGGGGGTGTCAATCCAGCAGCTGCCCGAGCAGGTCGAGCCGCCCCCGCGTGGCCTCCCGGGCGCCGCAAAGCGCCCCGAAGATCCCGTCGGCCAGCTCGTCCAGGTCCGGCTGGTCCTCGTTGGCCGCGCGCACAGCCTCCACCCACTCCGCCGGCAGAGCCTCCAGCCCGTGCAGCGCCCCGGCGATGCTGCCGGCCATGGCCGCGATGGTGTCGGAGTCGCGCTGCAGGTTGGCGCCCTCGATCACCGTCTGGCGGTACTCCCCGCCGGTCAGGGCCAGCACGCCGAAGGTGGCCGAGACCAGCTCCACCGCGTCGGCGATGCCGATGAGCATCTTGTCGTGGAACTGCGCCTTGAAGGCGTCCGCGTCCTTCGCCTCGCGCGCCATGGCCACGGCCTGGCGGATGCGCGAGCCGGTCTTCTCGTCGGTGTGCGTGGCGCCGGCCTCGATCACTTCGTCGATGGTGGCGCCCGGCACCATGGCGGCCGCCACCGCCGCGGCCATGGCCCCCGGGGCCGTGGCCTGCACGCCGGACTGCAGCACCGAGCTGACCTCGGTGGCGTCCTGGGAGGCCTGCCACGGATCGCCCGGGTTGATCAGCCCCACCGGCGAGATCATCATGGCCGCGTCGCCGGCCGGCAGGTTGCCGTGGCCCAGGTCGCGGGCGTCGGGCATCTCGCACAGCAGCTCCTGGTACGGCTGGTTGGTGATCTGGAAGTACATCTTGTACCAGACCACCGCCTCGCCCGGCCAAAGCTGCCCCGGCTCCCGGGTGAAGTACTCCTGCCGCATGTGGGTGGCGTAGGCCCTGGCGAACTCCCGGGCGCCGATCCTGCCCCCGGTCTCGACGATGCCCTGGCAGACGATGTTCTTCATGATCGTGTCGTCGGTGAAGGTCCCCTTCGGGTGGCCGCGGAAGTACCAGTGCGGCCCGTCCTCCAGGTAGTCGTACAGGGTCTCGATGCGCCGGACGCCGAACTGCGCCTCGATGTAGTCCAGGTCGTTGACCCAGGGTTCGATGGGGCCGCCCAGCGCGTCGCCGATGGCGCCGCCGAACAGTGACCCCTTGATCTTGCTCATCCCCGTGGCTCGGTTCGCCATCGGAAAACCTCCCGTGTGGAGTGCAGGTAAGGGCGGCGCCTGCCGGCGCCAGCCCAGGAGCGCCTGACCGACCTTACTTCTTCTTCTCGGGATAGAGGGCCAGCACGGCCTCTCCGTCGGCGTCGCAGATGCCCCGCTCGGTGATGAGCCCGGTCACCAGCCGCCGCGGCGTGACGTCGAAGGCGTAGTTGGCCGTCGGGCTGTCGGCCGGGGTCAGGCGCACCTCCTGGATGTCATCGCCGAGCCAGCCCCGGGCGTACCGCACCTCCTCATCGCCGCGCTGCTCGATGGGGATGTCGGCCACGCCGTCCTGGATCTCCCAGTCGAAGGTGGAGGAGGGGAGCGCCACGTAAAACGGCACGCCGTTGTCCCGGGCCGCCAGGGCCTTGAGGTAGGTGCCGATCTTGTTGCCGACATCGCCGGTGTAGGTGGTGCGGTCCGTGCCGGTGATGCACAGGTCCACTTTGCCGTGCTGCATCAGGTGGCCGCCCACGTTGTCCGGGATGACCGTGTGGGGCACCCCGTGCTGGCCAAGCTCCCAGGCCGTGAGCCGCGCCCCCTGGTTGCGAGGCCGGGTCTCGTCCACCCAGACATGCACCTTGATCCCCTTGTCGAACGCGGCGTAGATCGGCGCGGTGGCCGAGCCGAAGTCCACGAAGGCCAGCCAGCCGGCGTTGCAGTGGGTCAGGATGTTGACCGGCTCGCCGCCCTTCCTCTCGGCGATCTCCTCGATGATCTTGCTGCCGTGCTCGCCCAGGCGGCGGCAAAAATCGGCGTCCTCGTCGGCGATCTCGTCAGCCACCTTGCGCACCGTGGCGAGCTGCGCCTCCCTGCCCTGGACCTCGCGGACAGCGTCGAGCTGCCGGTCCACCGCCCACGCAAGGTTCACCGCGGTGGGGCGCTGCCCCTTGAGAAAGTCGCCGCGCTCCGTCATGTGCGGCACCAGGTCGTCTGCGTCGGCTGGCGCGGTCACCGCCGCGATATACATGCCGTAGCCCGCGGTGGCGCCGATGAGGCCCGCGCCGCGCACGTGCATGTCCTTGATGGCAGCCGCCACGTCTTCCACCGTCTTGAGGTCCTCGATGACGAACCGGTGGGGCAGGTCACGCTGGTCGATGATCTGGACGATGTTCGGGTCGGTGGGGTGCACCCATATGGTGCGGAAGGGCTCGCCGTTAACGTTCATTTCTCTCTCTCCGGTTTGGATTGGGCAGAGAGAATAATGGCATAACAGCCCCTGGCCTGCCTCTGTCTTTCAGCGGGTCAGTTCAGCGGACGGGCCGGGACTAGTCGAAGGCCTTGAAGCGCGCCAGGATCGGGTCGTGATCCGAGCCCCGCGTGGCCTTGTCCGGGGCCTGGCTGTTGACGTGGGGCACGCGCAGCTCGATGAGCTTGCGGGAGAGGCTGTTGGAGGCGAAGAACCAGTCGAGCAGCTGCTGCTTGCCGCGGTAGTCGAAGGACCGGCGGCCCGACGTCTTGAGCCGGGCGGTGAGGTTCACCAGCAGGTTCGGGCTGCGGCGGTCGGCGCTGGTCATGCTGTTGAGCGCGCGCAGCTGGCGCTGGTGAGCCGGCTGGTTGTAGTCGGCGTTCATGTCGCCGGCCACGATGACCTTGGCCTTCGGGTCCTGGCTCAGCAGGTGCTTGACCAGGTTGGCGTTGAGGCCGGCCTGGGCCTTGCGGCGATCCACGAACATGTTCGGGATCGACTTGAGGTGGTTGTTCAACACGTAGAAGGTCTCCGACGCGCCGCCGCGCTGCACGCCGTTCTTGAACACCTCGAACTTGGCCGCCAGCAGGGGCCGGGTCATGACCGACTTGCCCTGGCCGTCCGCGGCGATCTGCTCGGTGGCCTGCTGGTTGAACGACTTCGGGTTGGCCACGCGCTTGTTCTGCTTGTGCGGGTCGGGCCGGTGCTTGAGCAGCGGATCCTCCCG
>CAZEFW010000064.1:0-45234 GCA_964511535.1 uncultured Myxococcales bacterium
GTCTGCACCTCGGCGTCCAGATCTTCCGCGGGCACCACCGCGTTGACCAGCCCCATCTCCAGCGCTTGCTGGGCGGTGTACAGCCGGCACAGGTACCAGATCTCCTTGGCGCGCTTCATGCCCACCAGTCGCGCCAGGTCGGCGGTGCCGAAGCCCGGATCGAAGCTGCCCACCTTGGGGCCCGCCTGTCCCATCTTGGCGGTCTCGGCCGCGATGGAGAGGTCGCACACCACCTGGAACACATGGCCGCCGCCCACGGCGTAGCCGTTGACCCTGGCGATGACCGGCTTCGGGATGGACCGGATCAGCCCGGTCACGGTTTGCCAGGCGACCTCCAGCGGGAGCGCGGCCACGGTCCCGGCGTACCCCTCCTTGTCCCTCAGGCTCTGATCGCCGCCGGTACAGAACGCCTTCTCTCCGGCGCCGGTGAAGACCACCACGCCCACCTCGTTGTCGACCCACGCGTCGGTGAGCGCCTGGCCCAGCTCCAGCAGGGTCACCGGGGTGCAGGCGTTGTACTTCTCGGGGCGGTTGATGGTCACGCGGGCGACACCCTCGCTCTTTTCGTACAGGATCTCCGTGAAGTCCATGGCGTCTCCTCTCTCGGGTACAGGTGGGGTTCGGGGTGGCGCGAGCATAGCAGGGCAATCGTTACGGGGGAACCGCTCTGGTATGCTGTGGCCATGCAAAAGACCCTGATGATCATCCTGGCCCTGGCGGCCGGCTGCGCGCGAACCCAGGCGCCGGCCCCGGAGACCGCCGAGAAGAAAGATACGAAGAAGGCGCCCCCCGCCAAGGCGCCCCCTGCCGCGGCACCCGCGCAGGACGACCGGGCCCGGATCCTCGCGCGGCTGGAGCAGCTCGCCGCCACCGAGGCCCACCTCAAGGGGATCAGCCTTGCGAAGGTGAAGGATGACAGGCTGGTGTTCGAGTTCGGCCGCTCCATGGGCCCGAACCCGGCATACGAGAAGCTGCTGGCCGAGTACAAGGCCGAGATCAAGCGCCGGGCGGAGGCCGCCAGGAAGGACGAGCGGCGGGCCAAGCAGCAGTACCTGGCGCCGCCGGAAAAACAGGTGGAGTGGTGGAAGCCCCTCGGGATCTACCTGGAGATGACCTTCTATCCCACCGCGGCCGCCACGCCGTCAGCGTTCATCGAGGCCGCCGAGGCGGAGTACCGAAAGGAGGTGCGCGCCTGTGCCAACTGCGCGCCGCGGCCGGTGGCGGCCCACGCAGCGCTCGGCCTGTACGAGCTGGACGGAGTGCTGCACGGCAAGGTGGGCAAGCAGGGCTTTTCGCTGGTGATGCGTGGGAGCGAGGGTTGGGAGCAGGTGCGGAAGCGGCTGCTCGACGCGCTGGCCGAGCTGGCGAAGTAGCCCCGACCTGGCACTCGGTGAGGGCGGCGTCCATGGCGAGCCGTGCCTCGCCGAACTTTTTACATCGCGCCCATTCTTGCGCTGCCTGGAATCAGGTCCCTGTCCCGGGGAGTGATCCCAGATTATCATCCTGATCCAGGACATGGACCTCATCTGGCAGCGCGCCGTCGGCTTCTTCGTGGACAACTGGCCCCCGCCGGGCATGCTGGCCGTGGGAATCCCGCTCGGCCTGCTGTGGGCATGGCTCTGCCTCCACGGCGCGGGCCGCCTCAAACGCGACCACGGCTTCAAGACAGGCTACTCGCGCAAGGTGTTCCACTTCGCCACCTTCGTCACCGTGGCCCTGCTGCAGCGCTTCGTCGGCACGCCGGCCGTCTGCCTCTTTGGCGGCATGGCCTCGCTGGTGATCCTGCACGCCATCATCCGCGGGGACGGAGACATGCTGTACGAGGCCATGGCGCGCGAGCGGGACGCGCCGCGGCGCACCTACTTCATCGTGGCCCCCTACGCGGCGACGCTGCTGGGCGGCCTGGCGAGCAACATGCTGTTCGGCCACATCGCCGTGGTGGGCTACCTGGTCACCGGGCTGGGCGACGCCGTGGGCGAGCCGGTGGGCACCCGCTTCGGGCGCCATCGCTACCGCGTGCCGTCAGCCTGGGGCGTGCCGGCCGAGCGGAGCCTGGAGGGGAGCGCCGCGGTGGCCCTGGCCAGCGGGGTGGCGCTGCTGCTGGCGCTGCTGCTCAACCCCCAGCTCACCGCGGGCGCGCTGTGGTGGCTGAAGGTGCCAGCCCTGGCGCTGGCCTGCGCCGCCGTCGAGGCGGTGAGCCCCCACGGCTGGGACAACTTCACCATGCAGCTCGTCCCCAACACCCTGATCTGGCTCTGGCTCTAAAACTTAGCCGTAGACGTAGCCGTAGACGCAATCATCCCCGTAGCCGTCCCCGCAGCCGCGAAGACCCTACCCCCGCCCCCACCGCCGCCGTACCAGCGCCACGCCCAGCATCATCAACCCCAGCAGCAGCAGCCCCGCCGGCGCGTCCGCGTCCTTGCCCACCGCGCAGTCGCACCCGGTCTCGTGGCCGCCGAGCAGCCCCGCGCCGCGGTCCACATCGCCAACGTCCATTGCCGCGCCCTTGTCGCCCAGGTTGGCGCCCTTGTCGTTGTTGCCCGAGCCGCCGCCGGTGTCCTGCTTGCCCGCGCCGCCCTTGTCCTGTTTTCCGCCGCCCGCGCCGTCCTTCTTGCCGCCGCCCGCGGAGTCGTTGGCCGCCTTGGTGTCGGGCCACGCCTTGACGTCGGGCCACGCCTTGGTATCGGGCCAGGCCTTGACGTCGGGCCACGGCTTGGCGTCAGGCCACGGCTTGGCGTCGGGCTTGACCCCCGCGTCCTGCTTCACCGGGCACTTGCCTGTGTTGGGCAGGGCGCCCACGTCGGGGATGCCGTCGCCGTTGCAGTCCACCTTCACCACATGGTGGTTGTCCAGCTTGGTGGCGGCGCCCTTGCCGCACGGCTTGGTGCTCACGCCGCCCGAGCAGTTGGGGTTGGTGTCGCCGCAGCCGTCGCCCTTGTTGGGGCCGCGCAGCACGCCCACGATCTTGATCTCGGTCCAGGGCGGCACCTTGCCCGGGCCCAGGCCGTACAGGGTGTTCCACGGCACCCGCACCTCCATCACGCCCTGCCGGATCTTCTTGGACGGGGTGTACTGCACGTCCTTGTAAGCCACCTTGACCCCGGGCATGAAGAACAGATCCTTGGAGGTGTCCTTCTCCAGCTTGTGCACGAACTCCTGGGGGAACGGGAACACCGCCGCGGGCAGCTCTATGCCGAACGCCAGGTCGTAGCCGAGGCCGACGTAGTTGCCGGGGTAGGCGCCCTTGTAGCCCGAGGTGGGGCAGAAGTTGCTCACGCCGCCCTTCTTGAACGCCTCCACCAGGTAGGTCACCACGCTGCCCCAGCCGGCGTACTCGAAGCCGAAGTAGATGGCGTCCTTGTCCCAGGTCGCGTACAGGGTGGAGAGCTCGTTGTTGGTGGAGTACTTGGAGTCGCCCACCTTGTCCGGCTTGGTCTTCTCGTCGGCGGTCCACTCCTTGAGCACTCCGTCGACGGTGATTGTGTGATAGGTGGCAGCCCAGGCGACCCCGCAGGCGAGCAGGGCCACGAGCGCCGCGACGACCAGGGGGAAGCGCTTCATGGCGACGACTCCTCGTTTGCGGTACCAGTGGCGATGAAAAGATTCTCACGAGATGGGCGGCGCTGTCCAACGGCGGGGCGGCGCTGGCGCTTTACCGCACACCTGCCGACAGAGTATTTTAGGTGGATAGATAGACCGATGGAGGGATAGACATGAGGAGCGCTTCGGGACTCTTTGGGATGATGATCTTGCTGGCCACCCTGGGTGTGATCGGGTGCAGCGACGACGGCGAGGGTAAGCAAGACGGCGCCATCAAGGTGGACGCGGGCACGCCAGACACCGGGACGACAGACGTGGGCGTGCCGGACCAGAAGGTCACCGCGGACACCAAGCCTGACGCCGGCGGCGCGGGCAACATGGGCCACGGCTGCACCAAGTCCACGGACTGCACCGGCCAGGCCGACCGCTGCCTCACCATGAGCAAGACCAAGGGCGCCTCCGTCTGCTCCAAGTACTGCACCCTCGACGACAGCAAGACGCCGCTGGTCAACGAGGACGACTGCCCCAAGGGCTTCGTCTGCTCCAAGATCCAGATGACCGACAAGACGTACAAGAACTACTGCTTCCAGAAGTGCAAGCCGAGCTTCACCAAGAACCCGTGCCCCGCCTCGTCCAAGGTGTCGTGCGCGCCGTCGTCCACGCGCTACGGATCGCCCGGACAGGCGGTCTGCTTCTACAGCGCCTGCACCAGCAACAAGGATTGCCCGGTGTGGACCCAGACCAAGTGCGCCATCGACGTGGAGTGCGCCAAGGTGGCCAAGGACGCCTTCTGTTCCAGCGGCTTCTGCGCGCGGCCCGGCAAGTGCACCAAGGGCGGCATCTGCGGCGTGCACACCGGGGTCGGCAAAAAGACCGCCAAGGTGGGCGACCCGTGCAAGAGCGACCTCGACTGCATGGAGAACGGCATCTGCCTCGAGGAGAGCAACAGCTACACCGGCGCCATCGGCACCTCGTACCGCAACGGCTACTGCGTGGTGCGCTACTGCTCGTGGCCCAATGACCTCAAGGAGTTCGCCTGCCCCACGGGCAGCACCTGCAACATGCTCTACTACGGCGGGTACTGCTTCAAGTCGTGCAACCCGGCCAAGACCGAGCACTGCCGCAACAACAAGGACGACAAGGGCGGCGACTACGAGTGCTACGACTGGTCCGGCTGGACCACCCAGGGGATCCCGATCACCAAGGAGCCGATCT
Organism: uncultured Myxococcales bacterium; assembly: GCA_964511535.1. Classification (GTDB taxonomy): domain Bacteria; phylum Myxococcota_A; class Polyangia; family CAZCFB01; genus CAZCFB01. The sequence continues at coordinate 4,756 of CAZEFW010000064.1, forward strand.
GCCAGGACGCCTCGACGCGCAGGTGCGACACGGTCAACTCCACGGCCGCCTGCGCCGGCCTCGCCCCCAAGGGGAACGCCCAGAAGATGCGCTGCCGCGACCGGTACACCGGTAAGGACATGGCCAAGCCGAAGGACCCGAAGGGGGTCTGCCTGGACAACACAGCCTCGGGCAAGTTCATGACCAGCGCCCCTGACGGCGGCTACCCTGACGCGGGCGTGCCCGACGCGGGCAAGAAGGGCGGCTGAGCCGCCCCGCCCTCTGGTAGTATCCCCCTCCAGCCATGAAGGACTTCACCAACAAGGTGGCCCTCGTCACCGGCGCGGGCTCCGGCATCGGTCGGGCCAGCGCCGAGGCCTACGCCCGTCAGGGGGCGCGGGTGCACCTGGTAGACCGCGACCCGGACCGGCTGGCCGAGGCCGCCGCGTCGGTCGCGGCGCTGGGCGCGGCGGCAGCGGTCACGCACCAGGCGGACTGCGCCGAGCGTGAGGCCATGGAGGCGCTGGCGGCGGAGGTGCTGGCGCAGGAGGGGCGGGTGGACCTGCTGCAGCTCGGCGTGGGCGTCATCATCGCGGGCGCCTTCGAGGAGACCAGCCTCGAGCAGTGGCAGCGGGTGGTGGACGTGAACCTCTGGAGCGTGGTGCACGGGCTGCGGGCGTTCCTGCCGTCCATGCTGGACGGCGACGACGCCCACGTGGTGATCGTCGCCTCCCTGGCCGGGCTGGTGGGCTTCCCGTACACCAGCGCCTATACCGCCACCAAGTTCGCGCTGGTGGGCCTGGCAGAGTCGCTATCGCTGGAGGTCGCTGGCCGCGGGGTGTGGGTCACCGCCGTCTGCCCCGGGGCGGTGAGCACCAACTTGATGCGCGATGGCGAGCTGAACCTGCCTGGCCAGAGCGAGGGGGCCATCCGCCGCGCGGTGGACCGCTTCGCCGCGCGACCGGACCGGGTGGCCCGGGACATCCTCGGCGCGGTTAGGCGGAGGAAGAGCCTGATCTTGCCCTCGGCCGAGGCGCTGCCGCTCTGGCTGCTCAAGCGCGCCTCGGGGGGCCTGTTCGACAGCGCCGCGCGTTCCCTCACCAGCCGCATCCGCCGCTTCACCTCGCGCTGAGACAGCGCGCCGGGAGATACCCATGACGACACCTCGCCTGTTCGAGCCGCTGACCCTCGGGCCGCTGACCCTGCGCAACCGCACCATCCGCGCCGCCGCCTTCGAGGGCATGTCCCCGGACGGGGCGCCGTCGGAGCAGCTGGTGGAGCACCACCGGGAGGTGGCGGCCGGCGGCATCGGCATGACCACCGTGGCCTACGCCGCCGTGGCGGACCACGGGCGCACCTTCAGCCATCAGCTCTGGATGCGCGAGGAGATCGTGCCGGGGCTGCGGCGGCTAACCGACGCGGTGCACGCCGAGGGCGCGGCGGCCTCGCTGCAGATCGGCCACGGCGGGAACATGGCGGACCGGGACGTCACCGGCCAGCGGGCGCTGGCGCCGTCTGCGGTGTTCTCGTTGTTCGGGCTCACCCGGCCGCGGGCCATGACCGACGACGATCTCGAGGCGCTGATCCAGGCGTTCGCCCGGGCCACGCGGCTGGCCCGGGAGGCCGGCTTCGACGCGGTGGAGGTGCAGGGGGGGCATGGTTACCTGCTGAGCCAGTTCCTGGCCCCGCACACCAACCGGCGGCAGGACGATTTCGGCGGCTCGCTGGAGAACCGGGCGCGGCTGCTCCGGCGGGTGGTGCGCGCAGCGAAGGCCGAGGCGGCCGGCGACCTGGCGGTGCTGGTGAAGATGAACCTGCGCGACGGGTTCTCCGGTGGCATCGACCTGGACGAGGCGCTGGAGGTGGGGCGCCTGGTGGAGGGGGAGGGGGCCGACGCGCTGGTGACCAGCGGCGGCTTCGTCAGCAAGTGCCCGATGTACCTGATGCGCGGGGACGTGCCGGTCAAGGAGATCGCGGCCGACCAGCCCGCCTTCGGACGCAAGCTGGGGCTGCTCATGTTCGGCAAGCTGGTGGTCAAGGCTTACCCCTTCACCGAGGCGTTCTTCCTGGACGACGCCCTTCGCCTGCGGGAGCTGGTGAAGCTGCCCCTGGTGTTGGTGGGCGGGCTGCGCAGCCTCAAAACAATGGAGGACGCCCTGGCGCGGGGCATCGACGGCATCGCCATGGCCCGTCCCACCTTCCGCGACCCGTCGTTCGTCAAGCGGCTCGAGCGCGGGGAGCTCACCGAGAGCACCTGCGAGCCGTGCAACCTGTGCATGGCCACCATGTACCACGGCGCTGCCGTCTGCCCCGTGCGCCAGGAAGAAGAGGCCACCCAATAAAATGTCAAGTAGGGGGGTCTGACCCCGCCACTTGACATTTTATTTCAGGCGCGCTGGTAGGTGGCCCGGAGCTCGCGGCGCATGAGCTTGTTGCTGGCGGTGCGCGGCAGCTCGGGCACGAGCACGAGGTCGTGGATCTTGAACAGCGGGTTCAGCTCCCGGGCCAGCAGGCGGCCGAGGTCCCGCTTCAGCTCGGCGACATCGGGCTCGCCGCTGGGCACCACGAAGACCACGAGCCGCTCGGGGCCGCCGCCTTCGGCCTGGGTGGCCACGGCGGCGCTCTCGTACACCTCCGTGTGGCGGTCGAGCACCTGCTCAATCTCGGGGGATCCCACCTTGACCCCCCCGAGGTTCATGGCGTCATCCGCGCGGCCGTGGGCCTTGTAGAAGCCGCGCGCCAGGCGCAGCACCTGATCCCCGTGCCGTCGCAGCAGCTGACCCCGCGGGCCCGGTGGGCACCCCTCGTAATATTCGGCGTGGTGGTCCTTGTTGAGCAGCCGCTGGGAGAGGCCCAGGGCCGGCGGGCAGAGATAGAGCTGCCCCATCTCGCCAACCGCGGCCTCCCGGTCGCCTTCGTCGAGCAGCACGATGTCGATGCCCAGGGCGGCGGTGGTGAAGGTGGCGGGCGAGGCGTGCTGCAGCACGGTCCCGGTGATGTGACCGCCGCCGATCTCCGTGCCGCCGCAATACTCGATCACCGGCGCCCGGTAGCGCGCGCGGCTCATGAGCCAGAGGTAATCCTCCTGGCTGGACGGCTCGCCGGTGCTGCTGAACACGCGGACGTTGGTCCAGTCGGTCTGCTCCAGCGCGCCGGAGGATCGCCAGGCCCGCACCAGCGAGGGGACGACGCCGAGCATGGAGACCTCGGCCTGCTGGACGAACCGGGCGAATTGAGCGCCCATGGGCGCCCCCTCGAACAGGGCCATGGTGGCCCCGTTGATGAAGGACGAGAAGACCAGCCAGGGCCCCATCATCCAGCCGATGTTCGTGGGCCACGCCACCACGTCCCCCGGTCGGATGTCCTGGTGCAGGTGCCCATCCATGGCGCACTTGATGGGGGTCAGCTGGGTCCACGGGATCGCCTTGGGCGTGCTCGTGGTGCCCGAGGAGAAGAGCACGTTGAGCACCCGGTCAGGATCCCCCGGGCGGTCCTTGCCCTCCCCGGCGGCGCCGAGGAAGTCGTCCCATACCACGTCCCCCGGGCGCAGGTTCGCGACGCTGCCGTCCTCCGCCGGGATCACCACCGCCCCGGGGACGCCCGCGGCCCGGACCTGCTCGTAGAGGTTGAAGGTGCGGCCGCCGCGGGTGAACGCCTCGACGGTGAGCACCGCCCGGGCGCCGCCGAGCTCCACGCGCCGGTAGACCTCGGGCGCAGGGAAGCTGTCAGGGATGGAGACCACCTTCAGGCCGGCGCGCACCACGCCGAGGTAGGCGGCCACGCACTGCAGGTTCATCGGCATGTACAGCGCGACGCCGTCACCCTCGCGCAGCCCCCGGGCCTCCAGCCCGGCCGCGAACCGCCGCGACAGGATCTCGAGCTCGCCGTAGCTCAGCACCTCGAGGTCGTCCGTGCCCTCTCGCCCCTGGATAATCGCGGGGGTGTCCGGGTGCTGGCGGAAGCAGGAGTCCACGATGTTCATGCGCGCCCCGGGGAGCCACCGCGGATTCTCGGCGCCGCCCTCGAGGTCGAGGATCAGATCGGGGCTCAGCTGCAGCATGATGCCGAGCCGGCGGATCACCGCCTCCCAGAACGCCTCCCGGTTTGCCACGGACCATCCATGAAGCTCGGCGTAGCTGCCGATGTCCTGCTCGCGCATGAGCGCCGACAGGTTCGACCCCCTGCGCTCTCGATCCCCCGGGCTCCACACCCGGGGCGGCCCGTCATCGCCCGGGCGGCCCGCGTAGTTCTGGCGGAAGAAGCTCAGCTGCTCCTCGAAGGCCGGCAGCGGCCCGCGCTGGAGCCCGTCCACGTAACAGCGCCACGCCTCATCCTGGGCGGTCGCCTTGGGGCTCAGGGCGCCGCTGCTCGTCTGATCCATGCGATAAAAAATGACTGCTACCCGGGGCGGGGTCAACCTGGCCCGGCGGACAGGCAAGCGATAAACTGATGCGCATGACGTATTGGAATACCCGGGGGCGCCACGCGGCGCCCTTTCTTTGTCTGCTGGTCACAGCCCTGTGCATCGGCGGCGGCTGCCACCTCGTCTTCCCCTACCAGGACCAGCCGCCCGACGCGGCGCTGCCGGCCCCGGACGGCCCGGCCGGGCTCGACGGGGTAAAGCCGAAGCCGGATGTTTCGCGGCCAAAGGACGGCGTCGGGCCTCAGGTGTGTGGCGACGGGGTCCGCCAGGGGAGCGAGCAGTGCGACTTCGGCAAGGCGAACCTGGACATCCCTGATTCGGCCTGCAGGACTTCGTGCCTCAAGGCGCGCTGCGGAGACAAGATCATCGACACCGGCGAGGAGTGCGACGGCGCGGTGGAAGGCATCAAGTGCTCCAGTTGCCAGCTGGCCAGCGCCTCCCTGCTCGGGTTCGACGCGCGGATGATCCACTTCGGCGCCCTCGGCAAGACATGCCCCAAGGTGACCCGCACCGTGGGGGTGCTCAACCCTTCCAGCGTCTCCATCAGCGTCAAGAGCGCCAAGCTCGTGGGGTGCCCGTCCCAGGTGACGCTGGACGGTATCCCCACCAACCACTCGCTGCCGCCCAACAGCTCCACCACCCTGAAGGTCTCGCTCAGCCCGAGCCAGCACGGGGTCTTCTCCTGCGTCCTGGCGCTGCGCAACTCCGACGGCGACCTGCTGCTCCCGATCACCGGCCAGGTCGCGAGCGGCACCACGCACATCGATCGGCTCGTGCAGCGGTCTCGCAGGATGGTGGATCTGGTGCTGCTGGTGGACAACAGCGCCAGCATGTATGTCCACGGCAAGAAGCTGGTGAGCGCGGCGCCGAGCATCAGGGCGGCGGCGCTGGCAGAGAAGGCAGACCTCCACCTGGGCGTGTTCGCCATGGAGTCCCTGAGCACGCACAAGTCGGGGGCGCTGTTCGGCAGCCCGCCGTACCTGACCCACAAGACCCCCGCCGCCACCTTCGAAGCGGAGGTGAAGAAGCGCCTGAACATGAAGAGCGGCGCCTCGGGCAGCGAGCAGGGCCTGCTGCGGGTCAAGGAGGGCTTCCGGCCGCCGCTGACCAGCACCACCCGCATTTCATGCGCCGGGAGCTGCCCAAAGTGGAGCTGGTGCGACGGCAAGCGGTGCCGCGGCCAGAACTGGGGCTTCCGCAGACCTGGCGCGCACCTGGAGCTGATCGTGGCCACCAACGAGGACGACAGCTCGAGCCTCGGGGGTGCCCACTACATTTCCTGGTTTCAGCAGCAGGTCAACCCGCTGCTCGGGGCGCACTTCCGCGCGACGACGGTGCTGCCTGGCAAGTCTTGCCGGGGCGGGGTTGACGAGATCCTGACCTGGCCCATTGTCCAGCGAGGCACGGGCGGCAGGGTCTACGACCTGTGCTCCGCCAGCCTGGACGGCGCGTACAAGACGATCTTGAAGGACACCCTCGGGCCTCAGCGGCAGTTCCGCCTGACCCGGCTGGCGGCGCAGACCGCCCAGGCCATCGTGGCGGTCAAGGTCGGCGGCAAATATATGGCGTCGACGGAGTATATCTGGCACCAGGGGGCCAACGCGCTGGAGCTGAAGAAGGCGCCGGCGGATGGCGCGGTGGTGGAGGTCAAGTACACGACCCGCTGCAAGTAGCGGCCAGGGTGCCTGCAGGCGTCCGGGTCAGCCCGGCGCGGGCATCACCTGTCGGGGCGCGTTCGGATCGTCGCGCTTGGTCCACTGCCGGGGGTAGCCGAGGGAGACCTCCTCGAACCGCACGCCGTCCCGCTCCTTGGTCCCCGGGACATGGAGGTGCCCCGAGATTACCAGGGCGGTGTTGAACTTCGTGTGCCACTGCTCGGTGAGCCGGGTGCCGCACCAGATGGTGAAGCGCGGGATGTAGATCTTGATCAGATCCTCCCGCAGCGGGAAGTGGCCGGCCATGATCAGCGGCGCGTCCGGGTCCACCTCGGCGAGCCGGGCCTCGGTGACCTTGCACCGCTCGGCGCACCACTCGGCGCGGGACGGGAAGGGGTCGCTCTGCAGGTAGTACTCGTCGGTGGACATGACGTTGCTCTTGAGCGCCCAGAACACTGCCATGTCCGCGGGGATGTCGTCCGGCCGGAAGCTGTAATCGTAGAGCGTGAAGATCGGGGCCAGGGTGTAGGGCCGGCCCTCCACCTCCACCCTCTCGTAGGGGTCCTCGGGGGTGAGCACGTTGCGCTCCCTGCACAGCTCGAGCAGCGCCTCATACTTGGCCACTCCGCGCAGCTCGGTGTCGCCGCGGCGCGAGACCCACAGGTCATGGTTGCCGGGGCTCCAGGCCACGCGCGCGTAGCGGGGGACCAGGGTGTCGAGGGCGAACTCCAGGTCGGAGATGCGGTGGCTGACGTCGCCGGCGATGACGAGCCAGTCATCCGGGTGCTCCGGGAACCCCTCCAGCAGGCGGCGGTTGGCCGCGAAGTCGAGGTGAAGATCGCTGACGGCGTAAATCTTCATGGACCCGGCAAGCATGCCACCGATCAGGCGAGGGGGCCAACGCCGGGCGCGCCGGCAATCTGGCAATCTGGCGATCGATCGGGGAGAATCCAACCATGCACACTCCGCACCGCTGGTTGATTCGAGGTCTGCTCTGCTTCTCTTTGATGACCACCGCCTGCGCCGGCCCTGCTCGTCGCCCGGTGCGCGCTCCTTCCGACGAGGTCCGCCTCTCGCCCCGTCGTGCCAAGCTGATGGCTTGCGTCATCCAGGACAAGGGCCTGAAGGTGGCGCGCCAGGCGGCGCCGCAGCTGCGCGTACACCTCGGCGCGGTTGCACGCGCCGTGGGCAAGCTCCCCGGCAAGGGCAGCGCGTGGACCGACGCCTCCGACGCCGACGAGGCCCGCGTGACCCGGGTGGCCTTGCACCTGGGCCCCATGGGTCCGCGCGTGGAGGGCGTCGCCGGTGGGCTCGTCGACCTGGCCGAGTTTCTGGTTCGACTCAACGACGCGGGCGACGGTCCGGCCTGGCGTCTGGATCAGGCGAGGCTGTCCCGCGCCGGCAAGTTCAAGTTCGTCCTGCGGGCAGATCCCGAGCTCCGGACTCCCGTGGTGGAGCGCGCCACCGACCTCGCCGTGGCTCAGCAAAAGGGAAAGCCGCTGAACAAGGCGGTGGCCGCGACTTGCCCCGCTGCCGTCAAGGCGCCGCCGCTGCCCGCCGAGCAGAAAGGGTCCGCCTGGGCAGCCGCGACCTTCAAGCCGACGCCGTTCTTCAAGGTCGCCGGAGTCACGGCGCCCCTGGAGGGGGACCTGGCCGCCGCGGTGGACAAGGTGGTGGGACCCGGCGCGACGCTGCCCGAGGGCTTCACCGGCGCCCGCCTGTCTGTGAGCAAGGGAGGGGCCTCCCTCTCGTTGCTCTGGCATGACCCGAGCCCCCCGGCGCCCGGCGCGGTGAAGCGCTGGCTGCGCCACGCCCGGGCGCGGTCGGTGGCGTTCAACCTGCCGCGCTGGCCCTGGCTGGAGCGCGCTGCCCTCGCCCCTCCGTTCCCCCGCGGCGACGAGGGCTGGGACCTTGCCGGCGTGACCGGCCTGCGCAAGGGCGAGCGGAAGCAGCTGGGGGATGTGCTGGATCTCTGGATCAAGCGCAGGGACCTGCGCCGCGGGGTGCAGGCGTTCCGCGCGCTGAGCTACCACCAGAAGATCACCGACCTGATCTTCTCGTGTCTCTTCAGGACCATCCAGCCGGCCTGGCCCTTCGCCCGGGACGGCAGCATCCGTCCCAAGGTGGTGGACGCCGAGCAGCGCGCCGACGAGCAAGCCCGCGGCCTCTCCCGGACGAGCAGGGGGCCCATGGCCGCCCTGCGCTCCTTCGACGGCTCGCGTGCCGTGTGGCGGCTCCGCCCCGGCGGCCGGAGGCTGAGGAAGCAGAAGCTCAACGCCGCGCTGGATCAGTGCAAGGTGTTCGACGCCGTGCAGGTGACGTCAGGTAAGATGGGCGGCCCCTTCGACGGCGATGCGGACGTGGCCCACGCGGCCGGCGCGCGCCCGCGAGGTCGCCAGGCGGCGGCCATGGCCGACCTCGACCCCTCCTCCAGGGCGCGCAAGCTGCTGCTCCAGGCGCCCAAGATCCGCGCCGACATGGAGCGCCTGGCCAACCAGGTGAAGGCCTCCGCCGGCAGGCTCCCCGACGCCGAGGCGCTGGGCGATGTGCTGCGCACGGTCACCAACACCGCCAGGCTGCAGCAGCTCAGGGTGAAGCTGGCGCGCCGGGTCCCCACGCCCCGCTCCAGAGGGCAGGTGCGCCACGCCCTGCTCGAGCTCCAGGTCAACGGCTCGCGCCTGGGCGTGATCATGCTGCTCGACACCCTGGCCCGGAGCGACCGCGTGTTGCTGCCCCTCTACTGGCGCTGGGAGGAGATCGGCCAGACCCGCTGGGGAAAGCTGCGCCTGCTGGTGGACCTGCCGTACCTCCCTGCCGAGTAGCTCTCTACCCCAAAGATCCCCGACGCCGACGAGGCCTGCAGCGGCTTGTGGGATGAGCCCCGTTTGCCTATCATGGTGCCATCAGGACAGCGCCCTTGAAGACAGAACCGACGGTGCGCCCGGCGCCGAAGACCGGGAAGCAGCTGTACAGAAGCCTCCGCTGGCAGGTGAGCACGTTGCTGCTGCTCTCCACCCTCACCGCGGTGGCGCTTACCGCGTTGACCATCCTGTTGGCCACTGCCCTGGCCGCCGGGCCCACCCTCGAGGTGATCCGGCAGGTGGGCACCATCAACACCGTCCTCGACGACGTGCAGAACCGGGTGGTGCGCCACGGCGCGGTCCTGGATCAGGAGGAGCGGAAGGAGATCAAGGCCAAGCTCGACCTGGTGGACGAGCGCCTCAAGGAGATGGGCGATCTCGCCGCGGACAGCCGCCCGGAGGTGCGCCGGTACCGCGCGCTGGTGGAGCGCTGGCTGGCCCGCGAGGGCGACATCGATGAGGCCGCGCTCAACGAGGCGGCCGTCCCGCTGCTGGCGGCCCATCGCCGGGTCCAGGCGGCGCTGATCTACAGCGCCTACGGGGCTCGCCCCGAGTGGCTCGACTGGCTGCTCCCCACCATCCCTGGCGGGCTGGCCTGGATCCTGCTCATGTCCGGGCTGAGCGTCTGGCGCGCCTACCGCATGCGCGGGCAGCTCAGCCAGCCGCTGCAGGTGCTCGCCAACGCCGCCTCGGAGATGCGCGCCGGGACCTTCCGCAAGCAGATGCCCGAGGTGGAGGGGGTCACGGAGGTGCTGGAGATCCGTGAGAGCATGGAGGCCATGCGCGAGGGCCTGGTCTCCTCCATCTCGAGCCTGGATGAGCGCAACGAGGAGCTGAGCACCATCCTGAATAACATGACCGACGGAGTCCTGCTGGTGGGGCTCCGCGGCAAGCTGCTGGAGTTCAACCCGAGCGTGGACCGCCTTTGGACCACCGCCGGCAGCAAGGGGACCCGCCCGAGAGAGGGCCTGCTGCTGACCGAGGCGTTCCCACGGTTCCCCGATGACATCCTCACCGCCCCGGTGTCCCGGACGCTGGAGGTGATCATGGATCCGTCGGCCTCGCCGCCCGTGATCTTCGAGATCTCCACCAACCCGATCAAGGGCCAGGAGGAAGCCTCGACCAGCGCGGGGTATGTGCTGGTGGTCACCGACGTCTCCGCCGCGAGGGAGCTGGAGAAGCTGAAGCTCCACTTCCTGTCCATGGTCACCCACGAGCTGAAGACGCCCCTCACCTCGGTGCTCGGCTACACCAAGGTGATGCTCATGGGCAAAGGCGGCGAGCTGAGCCCCAAGCAGCGTGAGTACATCAGGATCATCGACGAGCAGGCGAGCCAGCTGCGCTCGATGATCCAGGACATGCTCGACATGACCCGGCTGGAGGTGGGGAACCTGTCCATCGAGGCCTCACCGGTCCGGGTGGTCGACCTGCTGGAGTCGGCCCTCTCCTCCCACATGGCCGCGGCCAAGGTCGCGGGCATCGAGATCGGGCTGGTGACGGGGGAGCTCCAGGACCAGGAGGTGCTGGGCGACTCCATGCGCCTGAATCAGGTCCTGGGCAACCTGGTGGGCAACGCGCTGAAGTTCACCCCCAAGGGCGGAAGGATCACCCTGCGCGGCGGCGCCGAGGGCAAGCAGGCCTGGATGTCGGTGGAGGACACCGGCCGCGGCATCCCCCAGGCATCCATCCCCCACCTGTTCGAGAAGTTCTACCAGGTGGAGCGCGGCGATACGCGCAAATCTGGCGGCGCCGGGCTGGGACTCTATATCTGCCGCGAGCTGGTGCGGCAGATGGGCGGCAGGATCGTCGTAACCTCAGCAAAGGGAACGGGCAGCACCTTCAAGGTCTACTTGCCCCTCTTTTCACCCCTGAACAAGAGCGACTGAAATGAGCCGTAAAAAGATAGGTGACATCCTGGTCAGCACCGGAGCCATCAGCGAGGAGCAGCTCCAGGAGGCCCTCGATTACCAGGGCCAGGTGGGCCACCGTAGCGTTGGCGAGGTCATCGTGGACCTCGGGCACACCTCCGACGACGCCGTGGCCAAGGCCCTGGCCGAGCAGTTCTCCCTCGAGTACGTGGACCCCATCGAGCTCGACGTGGACCGCAACCTGATCTTCCTGCTGCCCAGGATCCAGGCGGAGAAGATGATGGTGCTCCCGCTGTCCAAGGGGACCGGGGGCCGGATCAAGGTGGCCATGGCCGATCCGCTCAACCTGTCGACGGTCAATGACCTCCAGTTCCAGCTCAAGGGCTCGATTCAGCCCGTGGTGGCGTCTCCCACGCGCCTGCAGCTGGCCATCGACCGCTTCTACGGGCTGGAGACCCAGGCGCAGCGCGTGCTCAGGACCGCGCTCCCCACGCCGGATATGGCGGCGGCCAAGGACTCCGACTCCATCACCCTCGACGGGGAGGCCATCGAGCGCAGGCTGCGCGGCGGCGGCGAGCAGCCCTACGTGGACCTGGTGTCGATCATGCTGCTGCACGCCATCGGCAAGGACGCGTCAGATATCCATGTCGAGCCGCAGATGGACAGCCAGCGGGTCAGGCTGCGCATCGACGGCATGCTGCAGGAGATCCTCCGCCTCCCGTCCTGGTCCGCTCAGCAGCTGGTCACCCGCGTCAAGGTGATCGGCAAGCTCGACGTGGCCGATCGCCGCCGCCCACAGGACGGCAAGGTGACGGTGACCCTGGCCGGCCGGCGCATCGACCTGCGCATCTCCGTGGTGCCGAGCCAGTTCGGGGAGAACCTGGTCATCCGAATCCTCGACCCCCAGATGCTCTCTGCTGACCTGAGCAAGCTCGGCTGGTCGGCGGGCGTCATGGCCCTGTTTTACCGGATGGTGTCCCAGCCCCGCGGCATGGTGCTCTGTGTCGGCCCCACCGGATCCGGCAAGACCACCACCCTCTACTCCACCATCCAGCGTCTCCGCTCCGAGGCCACCTCCATCGTGACGGTGGAGGACCCCATCGAGTACACGGTGGACGGCATCGTGCAGTTCGAGGTGGAGGACCGCAAGGGGATGCGGTTTCAGGACCTGATCCCGGCCCTGCTGCGCCAGGATCCCAACGCCATCATCATCGGCGAGATCCGCGACGAGGAGACCGCCCGGGCCGCGATCCAGGCCACCACCACCGGCCACCTGGTGCTCTCCACCCTGCACACCGCCCAGACCACTTCAACCATCATCCGCATGCTCGAGCTCGGCATCACGCCCCACCTGCTGGGGGACTGCCTGTCGGGCGTGGTGGCCCAGCGCCTGGTGCGTCGGGTTTGCCAGAAGTGCTCGGTGGTGGCGCCGCCCGAGATCGAGGACTGGGACCGCATCGGCGTGCCGCCGCGCGACCTCGAGGGCTTCACCCGGCGCGTGGGCGCTGGCTGCCCGGCGTGCCTGTACACGGGCTACCGCGGGCGCATCGGCGTGTTCGAGGTGCTGCCCATCACCGACCAGATCCGGAGCCTGATCCAGGCGCGCGCGTCGGAGCAGACCCTCTGGAGCCAGGCGCGGGCAGAGGGCCTGCTCACCCTCTTCGACGCTGCCCTCGAGAAGGTGGCCGATGGCCTGACCACGCTGGAGGAGGTGGCCCGGGTCATCCCGGTGGATCCGTGGCTGCACCAGGACGAGCTCTCTCGCCGCCGCGCGGCCACCAAGAAGGCGCTCTCGGCGCCTCCGCCGGCCAAGGTGGCGGCGCTGTCGTACGAGGCCATCGAGATCGTCGACGGGGCGGAGCAGGCGAGCGCAGAGGCCGGAGACGCGGCAGCGGCAGAGGCGCTGGTGGGGCGGCCCGTGGGCGAAGAGCCGGAGCCGGTGCCGACGGACGATTCGGAGCCCGCCGGGCAGGAGCAACCGGAGCAGGGCGCCGAGCCTGACGCGGCCGGCGCGCAGGAAGCCGAGGCAGAGGCCGAGGCGGCCCCGGAGAAGGCGCGGGTGCTGGTGGTTGATGACGCCGAGGAGATCCTCCAGCTGGTCAAGATCACCCTCGAGGAGGATTACGAGATCGACCTGGCCCGGGACGGCGTCGAGGCGCTGGAGAAGATCGAGGCCCAGCGGCCCGCGCTGGTGGTGCTGGACGTGATGATGCCGCGCATGGGCGGCTACGAGGTGTGCGAGGAGCTCCGCTCATCCAAGGAGACAGCCACCCTGCCCGTGATCATCCTGTCAGCTCGCGGTGAGAAGGCCCACGTGAAGCAGGGCCTCAAGGCGGGCGCGGACGACTACCTGCCCAAGCCGTTCGACCCGGAAGAGCTGGAGCTGCGCGTGCGCTCCCTCATCAGACGCAGCCAGCAGTAGCAACCACCCTCAAGCCTCAAGCCGGCGAGCGAAGCGAGTCCGGCTCTCTACCCTCAAGCCTCAAGCCTCAAGCCTCAAGCCGGAGCCGCGGAGCGGCTCCCTAAACGCCGAAGTCCTCCATGGCGCGGGGGTTGCGCATGTGGCGCAGGGCCTCTTCCCGGTGCACCAGGCTGCGCTTGGCCAGCCCTGCCAGCGCCCGGTCCATGGTGATCTGACCGTCGCGCATGCCCGCCTCCATGGTGGAGATGGCCTGGTGCATCTTGTCGTCGCGGATGAGGGTCCGGATGGCCGGCGTGGCGACCATCACCTCGAAGGCCGCGATGCGCCCGCGGCCCATGGCCCGGCGGAGCAGCCGCTGGGAGACCACCCCCACCAGGGTGGCCGATAGCTGGGACCGCACCTGCCCCTGCTGGTGCGCCGGGAAGATGTCGACCATGCGGTCCACCACCTGGGCGGCGTCGTTGGTGTGCAGGGTGGCCATCACCAGGTGGCCGGTCTCGGCGGCGGTGAGGGCCGAGGCGGTGGTCTCCCGGTCGCGAAGCTCGCCCACCAGGATCACGTCGGGGTCCTGCCGCAGGACATACTTCAGCGCCGCCGCGAAGCCCTTGGTGTCGGCGAAGACCTCCCGCTGATCCACGGTGGCCTTCGCCCCCTGGTGCACATACTCGATGGGATCCTCAACGGTGATGATGCGGCACGGGCGGGCGTGGTTGATCCGGTTGAGCAGGCAGGCGAGGGTGGTGGTCTTGCCGGCGCCGGTGGGGCCCACCACCAGCAGCAGGCCCTGGGGGCGGCTGCCCATGTCGAGCACGATGTCGGGCAGACCCAGCTCGTTGGCCGTCGGGATCTTGGTGGGGATCGCCCTGAGCGAGGCGGCCATCTGGCCCTTCTGGTGGTAGGCGTTGATGCGGAACCGCCGCCCCTCCTCCATGCCGAGGGCGAAGTCGATCTCCCGGTCCAGCTCGTAGATGGAGCGCTGGCGCACGCTCATGATGGAGTAGAGCAGCATGCGCATGTCCGCCATGGTCAACGCCGGCGCGTCCAGGGGCGCCAGGTCGCCGCCGATGCGCAGGATGGGCGGGCGCCCCACCGTCAGGTGCAGATCGGAGGCGTCCTGTTTCAGCGCGAGCCGCAGCAGCGCCTTCATGTCAGGGCCCCGCGGGCCGTCCGCGCTCGCATCGCGGCCGAAGGTCTCGACGCCGGTGGACATGCCTTGGGCCAGCAGGGCGAACTCCTCGGCGTTGCTGGCGTAGGCCCGGCCCATCTGCTCGTCGATCTTGCCGGTGCGGTACAGCTCGATCATCGACTGGTTGAAGGTGATCACCGACGGGTCGTCGGCGGTCTTCATGTAGTCCTGAAACTCCTCCACGCGTTGCTCGCGGATCAGCCGGCTGGCGGCGGGGGAGACCGTGAGCACCTCGGCGGCCAGCACTCTACCCTCGCCGTCCACCCTGGGGAGCAGCCGCTGGGCCACGATGCCCTGCAGGGAGATGGACAGGTCCATGGCGGCCTGATCCCGCATGTGCTCGGGGTAGTAGCTGAGGATCCGTTGCAGCGACTGGGTCACGTCGATGGTGTGCAGGGTGGCGAACACCAGGTGGCCGATGAGGGCCGCGGAGATGGCCACCTGCATGGTCTCCAGGTCGCGCATCTCGCCCAGCACGATGACGTCGGGGCTCTGGCGCACCACGTGGCGCAGGGCGAAGGCGAACGACTCGGTGTCGGAGTTGATCTCGCGCTGGCAGATGCGGGCCTTGCGGTCCTGGTGCACGAACTCGATGGGGTCCTCGATGGTGACGATGTGCACCGGGCGGGTCAGGTTGATCTGGTGGACCAGCGCCGCCAGGGTGGTGGACTTGCCGGAGCCGGTGGCCCCGGTGACCAGCACCATGCCCCGGGGCAGCTCGGCGAAGCCGCGCACCGCCGCGGGCAGGCCGAGCTCCTCGAAGGTCAGCTCGCCGCCGGGCAGGGCGCGGGCGACCAGGGCCAGGCAGCCGCGCTCCCGGTACATGTTGAGCCGGAAGCGGCTGCCGTTTTCCAGCGTGTGCCCCACGTCCAGCTCGCCCCCCTGGTCGAACACGGCGCGCGCGCCCGGGGTCAGCGCCTCATTCATGAACGCCTCGATGATCGCGCGGGACGTCTCGGGCAGGTCCGATCGGCGCACCGATCCGTGGACCCGCGCGGCGGGCGGGCGGCCCTCCGCGATGAACACATCTGAGGCGTTCCAGGAGGCCATGGAGGCCAGGATCTGCTTGACGCTCGGCTCGGACATGGGACCGATTCTACCCCATGGCGCCTCTTTATATTGGTGGAGGATCTGAGCCCGATTTTGGTGTAAAATTTCACCCTGCTTCCGGTTGACGGTGCTGCAGCGGCCGGGTGGAGATGGGCGAGACAGGAAAAGTGGTATCGTTTCGGGTGAATAGGACGCATTCATGACACGACTGAGTTTGCTTACTTTTCTGCTGATTGCGGCAGTGGTGCCGCTGGGCTGTCTCGAAGACAACCCGAACAAGGACGTGGTCAGGCTGGACACCGGCTTTTTGCGCCTGGATGGGGGCGGCCCCATGTCCAAGGTTGACATGCCTCCGCCGCAGCCGGACAACGGCGGCCAGCCGCCGGGCAAGACCACCCGGGGCAAGTTCTGCCACAACGTGACCTACAAGGGGCAGAAGATCTCCCTGAGCATGAAAATGGGCAGCGCGACCATGAGCACCTCCACCGGCGACTGCTCGCGCTGCGAGGACATCCCGGTGGGCAGCCAGACGCTGCGGCTCTACTCGGGGGGCCAATATCTGGGCGCCGCCAGCACCGTCGTCAAGGAGGGGTTCCACTACGCCTACCTGGCCAAGATGAGCTCAGGTGGCCGCATCAGCCTCTCCAAGGACGAGCTCGACACCAAGAAGGGTGAGTCCTGCGACAAGCACAAACCCAAACTTTAGCCTTGCATGGATAGCCCAATGAGAAGAACACCCACCCTGCTCCCCGCGCTGCTCACCGCCTCCCTGCTGGCCCTGGCCGCCGGGTGCGGGCCCCAGGACGAGCTGGTCCTGCCGCCCGATCCGCCCGAGGGCGCCGAGCGGGCCATCGTCAACGGCAAGACCTACAATGGCCACCCGTCGGTGGGGCGCCTGATCAAGATGTCGGGTGGGTACGCCGGCTCTTGCACGGGCACGCTCATCGGCAAGAAGATGGTGCTCACCGCAGGGCACTGCGTATACCCGGGCGGCACCCACCGGTTCTACCTCGCCAGCGGCACGTACCAGACCAACGACGTGGTGCGCCACCCGCAGTACGGCTCCCACAATGGCCAGGCGACCAACGACATCGCCATCGTCAAGCTGCAGCAGGCGCCCACCGAGACGCCGTCGGTGGTGGCCCAGAAGCCGCCCTTCAAGGGCCAGAAGCTGACCCTCATCGGCTACGGCATCACCGAGACCGGGCTGAAGGACTCGGGGGTCAAGCGTATCGGCTACAACAACGTCTCCACCATCACCTCCACCCGGTTCTACTACAACGGCGCCACCGGCTCGCTGAGCAACGTCTGCTCCGGTGACTCGGGGGGCCCGGCGTTCACCATCGTCGACGGCTACGAGGTGCACCAGGGGATCCACTCCATGGCGAGTCGCCCCTGCGGCAGCCGCGGCATCAACGCCAGGACCGACATCTACTACGCCTGGATCAAGCAGCAGACTGGCGGCGACCTGCACGAGCACAAGCCGGACACCAAGCCTCCCACGGTCTCCATCACCGAACCCGCCGCGTCGGCGGCGGTGCGGCAGGATTTTACGGTGAAGGTGGCGGCCAAGGACGACGTGCGCATCGCCTCCATCGAGCTGTTCGTTGACGGCGCCAGCGTCGAGAAGAAGGTCGGCGAGAACGTGTCGTTCTGGATCACCGGCGCCAAGGTGGGCCACCGGACCCTCAAGGCCGTGGCCATCGACGGCGTGGGCAACAAGGCCGAGGCGAGCGTACAGGTCAACGTGGTGCCGCCCAAGGACTACGGCGCCCAGTGCACCGAACACCTCGACTGCAAGAGCACCCTGTGCGCCTCGGATCCCTACCGAGGGCTGCGCTTCTGCACCCAGGCCTGCTCCGTGAAGAACAACAACTGCCCCAAGGAGGCGGCCTGTCTGCCGGTGCACGGGGTGACCATGCACCTGTGCGGCCTGCCCTCCACCGGCGTCACCGACCCGGAGCAGCCGGCGGACGATTGCACCATGGGCGGCGCCGCCAGCTCCGGCCCGGCCGCTCTCGCCCTGCTCGCCCTGCTCGCCCTGCGTCGCCGCCGCCGCTAAAATGTCAAGTGGTGGGGTCAGACCCCCCTACTTGACATTTTATTTCCAGCGTCGGTAGCCGATGACGGCGCGGGCGCCCTTGTTGAATTTGGTCTCGATGAAGACGATGGTGTTGGATTCGGGGCGGTAGTCGAAGCCCCGCTTGCGGCTGCGTTTGATCGCGCTGCCGTTGAGGGACAGGGCCAGGGAGGCGGCGATGGGCACGTGGGCCGGCCGGGTGAGCGAGCCCTTGCCCGCGATGCTGTCGATCATCGACTGCATGGTGGGGCCCAGGTCTTTCTGGCACACATCGGCCACCTGTCCGCCCAGGGTCTGGGCCAGCAGGCTGTAGCCGTGGGTGATGTGCGACTTGCAGGAGTTGTTGCACACACCTCCGATGACGTGGAGCAAGGTCTTGGCCTCGGGGTTCAAGATCCCGGCGAAGTACGCGTGCTGGGGCAGCAGGGCCTTGCCCAGGTTCTTGGCGGTGGCGGTGGTCATCTTGCATGACCTTGAGCTGGAGCCGATGACCGGCGACAGGGTCGCAGACACCTCGTCGGTGGCGATGATCACCACCAGGGTCGCGCCCTTGCGGATCTTGCCCGGCGCGGAGGCCGCCCGGGGCAGGTGCTGTTGCACGGCCCGGCGCGCGTTGATCAGCCCGTACTCCTGGCTCCCCTCGTACCCCGGCGGGTTGCGGATGCACGCCTCGAAGATGCTGCGCTCGGACGGCTTGAGGAAGCGGTCATCCCCGCCCAGGTCATACGGGTCCATGGTGGCCCGGGAGCAGAATTTGCCCACCGCCGCCTTGTAGTTGCCCTTCGGGTTGGTCACGTTGGTCACGCCCACGCGGAAGTCCATGCCCGAGGCCACGGCGCGGTCGAAGAAGTCGGCCGCGTTGCGCACGATGTCGTCGCGGTTGTCCTTCATGGAGCCAGACTCGTCCACCACCCAGATGATGTCCGCCCGCGCCGGGTCTCGCCCGATGAACGCCTCGCACGCCATGTCGCTGCTGGCCGACGCCCGGGCCAGGGCGGTGCCCCCCGCCAGGTCATTGACCACCAGTCCGGTCTGCCGCGTCAGGTCCTGGTAGTCGTCGCGCGTGGCCACCGCCCCAATCATGGTCACCGCCCGTTTCTGCCAGTCGCCGCTGTCGATGTTGTAGCCGGTGCTGTCCACCTTCGGCTTGCCGGTGGCTGGGTCCAACGCCGGCTTGTAGGTCCGCACGGTGGCGAAGGAGATGGTGAAGTTCTTGGCCTTGGGACCCCAGTGGGAGGGCAGGTTCTTGAACCGGTCCGGCGCCGCGTCGTCCAGCAGAGCCCGGATCACCGCGTCGCGCACCGCCGGCACCGGAGTCTCGCTCGGCAGGTCGAGGTCGATGATGGTGCTCACCGCCTGCGGGAAGCGGTCGTGGGTCGCCGCCAGGGTGCCGCTGGTGCGCACCTCGGCGCGGATCCGGTTGGGGAACCCATCCTGGATGTCGGCGATGGCCACCTTCACCAGGTCCCCCACGGCGTTGGCCGGCTCCTGGTGTGTCACCGCGAAGCCGGCCGCGCGCACCGACGAGGCGCTGACGTCCATCGCCGCCGCCGCGGTGGAGGCGTCCATGCCGGTCATCACCAGGTCGGTGAAGGTGGAGTTCGGCTCCAGGGCGAGCTGCAGGTTGCCCACCTTGGTCTTGTGGAAGCTCACCTTGCGCACACCGTTGGGGAAGGCGGTGCTGCGCGGCTTGCACGGGTTGCTGGCCGCGGTCATGGCGTCGGGCACCAGGGTCATGTCCGGCGCGGAGTCCACCAGGGGCAGGGCGTCCACCGAGGCGTCGCCCGGCAGGCCGCCATCCCCCGGCACGGGCGGGTCGCCCACCACGCGGGCCGCCAGATCGCACCCCGGGCCCAGGGCAAGGATGAACATGAGGCTAAAGAGTCTTAAGTGATGCATGCACAGAGCGTAGCACGCTCCGCGGCGACAGAAACGTGATCCAGGCTACCCCAGCAACGCCGCCCGCAGCCGCTCCAGGTGGGCCTCCTCCGCCGGGGCCAGGTCGCCGTCCGCCTCGGCCAGGGCCTGGCAAGCCTCCAGGGCTCTGGCCCGGGCCTGTTCGTCGCCCAGCCGAGCCACGATATGCTCCAGGTAGGCCGCCTCGGCCGTTTCGCTGCCCAGGGCGTCGCGCACCCGGCGCGTGGACGCGTCGATGTACAGGTCCAGCTCGTAGACGCCTTCCCATTTCAGCCCGCGGCCCTGTTCGGCGAGGTAGCTGCGCTCGGCGCGCGCCACATGGCGGTCCACGAACATGGTCCAGACCAGCAGGTCCACCAGGGCCTCGCGCTCCTGCTGCGCCGCGTCATCATCCCCGCCTGGCTGGTCACCGAGCAGGTCCAGCAGCTTACCGAACAGGTTTGTCGTCATGCCGGCAGTATACCCCAGGGAGGGGCAGGCGGCCCGGCCACCCCCGGGCGAAAAGAACGGGGCGGGCTACTTGGGGCAGCAGATGGCGCCCGCGGTCTTGTTCCCCTTGCAGCCGCCGAAGTACTGGTTGGGCCAGGTGGTGTTGTAGCCACAGCCGGTCCAGTTGCAGGTGTTGCCGAGGGCGTCCTTCTTGCTGGCGCAGACACGCATGGGACCATCGCTGGACGAGCACTTGGAACCCTTGGACTTGGAGGCGCCGCAGTTGCCCCAGGAGCTGAAGTACCGCAGGTCGTCGTTGGTCCAGTAGTTGTAATGGGGCTTGTCCCATCCCCGGTTCTGCACCCACTGGTCGGCCGAGCACACCTTGTGGGTGCCAGCGCAAAGCTTGGCCCGGTCCTTCCAGGGCACCGTGCCCTTGCACCCCACCATGCCGCCCTTGGAGAATTTCTGGTCGTCCGATCCGTCAGCGCAGCCGGCCTTGCCGCCGCCGCCCTCGCACTTGCCGGAGTCGCACTTCTGCCCGGGCTGGCACTTGTGGCCACACTTGCCGCAGTTGTTGGGATCCTCGTCCAGCTCCGCGCACTTGCCGTTGCAGTTCTGTTCGTCCTTTTTACAGCAGAGGCCGCTCTTGCACTGCTTGTCGCCGCACTTGACGCCGCAGTGGCCGCAGTTGTTGGGATCGGTGCGCAGATCCCGGCACTGCCCTCCACAGTTGGCCAGGTGCTTGGCACAACAGACGCCGAGCATGCAGACGTTCCCGCCGCCGCAGCGGTGGTTGCACTTGCCGCAGTGGTTCGGGTCCTTGACCGGATCCACGCACTTGTTGCCGCACTTGATCTGGCCCGGTTTGCACGCCGGGTGGGAGTCGAATATCGGCTTGTACTGATCCTCCGGGATCTGGCCGTCCGGCATTGGGCCCGAGCGATCATACTTGGCGGGACCCTGGTCGTCGCCCGTGGGGCCGCTCCAGTCAGGAATGTAGGTGGGGTTTAGCTCGGTGCACCCTGTTCCCAGCCACAAGGGAATGAAGAGCAGAACTGCCAGTGATCTGGGAGGTCTCATCCAACACCTCGATAAGTCAGTGTTCCAAGTCATGGGGCCCCTGGCCCCGCAATCCAGGTACGGTAGCATCGCCACGCCAGCACATAAAGGGCGCCTCGGCACTCGGTACCTGTACTGGTAGTGGCAACGCGGGAGCAAATGGGGACATTCCCCTCACCGCGATCTTGCGGATCCCGGCATTTCGGCATCCTGGCCCTCTGGCAATCTCGAGCCCATGCGGGCACAATGTGCCCACTTCGCCTCAGGAGCGCCACCGAGATGATATCCCTGCCTGGTCTCATCGATGTCCACGTCCACATGCGCGAACCCGGCGCGACCCACAAGGAAGACTGGAGCACCGGGACCGCTGCCGCCCTCGCTGGTGGGATCACCACCGTGCTCGCCATGCCGAACACAGCGCCGCCGCTGGTGGACGCCACCTCCCTGACCCGGGTGCGCATGGCCGCGGCCGCCGGGGCGCGGTGCGATTTTGGCCTCTTCATCGGGGCCACCGCCACCAACACGACGCTGCTGGACAGGCTCTCCTCGGAGGGGGTCGGGCTCAAGATGTACCTGGACCACACATACGGCCCGCTCCGCCTGGAGCACATGGACAGCTGGCTGCCCCACTTCAGCGGCTGGCCCGCCGACCGGCCCCTGGCGGCCCACGCAGAGGGGCGCAGCCTGGCAGCGGCCATCCTGCTTGCCGATCTGTACAAGCGACCCCTGCACCTGTGCCATGTCTCCCGCGAGGAGGAGATCCTCGTGATCCGCCGGGCCAAGGAGCGGGGCCTGCCGGTGACCTGCGAGGTGGCGCCCCACCACCTGTTCCTGTGTGAGGACGACATCCCACGCCTGGGCGCCGGTCGCGCCCGCGTCTGCCCGGCGCTGGCCACGGCGCGCGATCGCCAGGCCCTGTGGGACAACATGGACATCGTGGACTGCATCGCCACGGACCACGCCCCCCATACGCCGGCGGAGAAGGACAGCGACGAGCCTCCCCCGGGCTACCCCGGGCTCGAGGTGGCGCTGCCGCTGATGCTCACCGCGGTGAATCAGGGCCGCATGAAACTGGACGAGCTGGTGGACCGCCTGTACCACAACCCCCGGCGCATCTTCGGGATCCCTGCCCAACCAGAAACCGTGGTGGAGGTGGACCCCGACGACAGCCACCTGCTCACCGCCGCCGAGATGCAGAGCCGCTGCGGCTGGACCCCATACGAGGGCATGAAGGTGAGCGGCCGCGTGCGCCGCGTGGTGCTCCGTGGCGAGCTGGTCTACCAGGACGGCAAGGTGCTCGCCAGCGTCGGCACCGGAAGAGAGGTACGGCCCGCATGACGTTCTTCGAGCAGCTGAAGCGACGGGTGGCGGCGGCGGACAGCCTGCTGTGTGTCGGGCTCGACCCGCGCACCACCGCCCCGGGCGCGGAGGGAGCCGCGGAGGCGCGCGAGATCTGCCTGCGGCTTGTGGAGGCGACCCACGAGGTGGCCGCTGCCTTCAAGCCGAACATGGCCTTCTTCGAGGCCCTCGGCCCGGAGGGATTCGGCGCGCTTCGAGAGGTCATTGCGGCCGTGCCCGAAGGGATCCCGGTGTTGCTCGACGCCAAGCGCGGGGACATCGCGTCCACCGCCGAGGCCTACGCGAGGGCCTGCTTCGAGGTGTTGGGCGCCCACGCGGTCACCGCCTCGCCCTACCTCGGCCTGGACTCCGTCGAGCCCCTGGCGCGGGATCCCGAGCGGGGGGTGTTCCTGCTCTGCCGCACCTCCAACCCCGGCGCGGAGGAGCTGCAGGGGTTGACCGTGCGCGGCCCCTCGGGCCAGGGCCAGATGCCATTGTTCGAGCGCGTGGCCCTGGCGGCCGATGCCTGGAGCCCCCACGGCAACATCGGCCTCGTGGTGGGGGCCACGGCGCCAGGCGCCCTGGCCCGGGTTCGCGCCCGGGCGCCGCGGGCGTGGATCCTGGCCCCCGGCGTGGGCGCCCAGGGCGCGGATCTGGATCTGGCCCTCTCCCAGGGCCTGGACGCAGAGGGGAGCGGCATGCTGGTGCCGGTGTCCCGGGGCATCTCCGGCGCGCCCGACCCCGGGGCGGCCGCCCGGGAGCTCCGTGATCAGATCAACGCGGCCCGCCAGCGCATCTCCGCCGCGCCCGCCGCTCCGGCCGCCGCTGTCCCCGATGACGACCTGCCGCGTCGGCTCCTGGAGGTGGGGTGCGTCCGGTTCGGCAGCTTCACCCTCAAGTCGGGCCTCGTGTCGCCCATCTACCTCGACCTCCGCCGGCTGGTGGCCGACGCCGGGCTGCTGGCCGCTGCCGCAGCCCGGTACGCCGCGCTGCTCGAGCCGCTCACCTTTGACCACCTGGCGGCGCTGCCCTACGCCGGGATGCCCATCGCCACCGCGGTGAGCTTGCACGGCGGCTGGCCCATGATCTACCCGCGCAAGGAGGTCAAGGAGTACGGCACCAAGTCTCCGGTGGAGGGTGTGTTCGAGGCCGGCCAACGCACCGCCCTCATCGACGACCTGGCCACAACGGCGGGGAGCAAGCTGGAGGCCATGGAGGTGTTGGGGAGGCAGGGTCTGGAGGTGCGCGACGTGGTGGTTCTGGTGGACCGCGAATCGGGCGCCACCGAGGAGCTCGCGCGCCACGGGGTCCGCCTGCACGCGGTGTTCACCCTGAGGGGGTTGTTGGACGACTGGGAGGCTGGGGGCATGGTGGACGCCGAGAGCGCCGCCCGGGTGAGGGCGTTCCTGGACCAGCCATGAGCTACCGCCTGCTGCGCGCGTTGCTCTTCAGCCTCCCCCCCGAGCGGGCCCACGGTCTCGCCCTGAGCCTGTTGCGCGTGGCCCACGCCGTGCCCCCGGTGCGGTGGCTGCTCCGTCGGGCCTACGGCGTGAGGTCGACGCCAGCGCCGGTGCGCGCGTTCGGCATCACCTTCCCCAACCGCGTGGGCCTGGCCGCCGGGTACGACAAGGACGGCGCGGGCTGGCGCGGGCTGGCCTGCCTCGGCTTCGGCCACCTGGAGCTCGGCACCGTGACGCCGGCGCCCCAGCCCGGTAACCCCACGCCCCGGGTGTTCCGCTTGCCGGAACGCCACGCCCTGATCAACCGCATGGGGTTCCCCAGCGGCGGCGCGGACTTGCTGGCCCGGCGCCTGGCCGGCCCGCGGCCCCCCGGCGTGGTGGTGGGCGTGAACCTGGGCAAGCAGAAATCCACCCCGCTGGAGGAGGCGGGGCAGGACTATCTGGCACTGCTGGATCGGTTCGCGCCCCTGTGCGACTACCTGACGGTCAACGTCAGCTCCCCCAACACGCCTGGCCTGCGCGAGCTGCAATCCCGGGACTACCTGGAGGGCCTGCTGGCGCCGCTGGTGCGCAGGCGGGACGAGCTACAGTCGGAGCTGGAGCGCCGCGTTCCGGTGCTGGTCAAGCTCGCCCCGGATCTGGACGACGCCCAGCTGGACGACGCCATGGAGGCGGCCCTGGGCGCGGGCGTGGACGGCATTATCGCCACCAACACGACCATCTCCAGGGACGCAGTGCAGGATCACCCGGTGGCCTCGGAGACGGGCGGGCTGAGCGGGGCGCCGCTGACGAGCATGAGCACGGCCATCATCCACAAGATCGTGCGCCGCGCCGCCGGAGAGCTGCCCGTGGTCGGCGCCGGCGGGATCATGGCCCCGGACGATGCGCGGCAGAAAATGGACGCAGGCGCGGTGCTGGTGCAGGTCTACACCGGCCTGATCTACAGGGGGCCATCGCTGGTCAGGGAGCTCGTCGAGGAGGTCGGCTGACCTGGAGGAGCGCTGCTACTCTTCTTCCTCCAGGGTCTTGACCATGTCCAGCATGTCCTCCTCGCCGACATACACCTCGGCCACCCCGTTGTGATCCACCCAGCGGTCGAGCAGCACCCCCATGCCGTCCACGGTTCGCTCCACGGTGTCGAGGGCCTGGGCCGTCAGCTCGAGCAATCCGGGCAGGGACCGCGTGGTGACGAGCTCCAGCTGCTCCTCGGCGATGAGGTGCTCCACCAGCACGCGGGCCACAGCGTAGGACTCGATGGTTCCCGGACCGCCAGCCGCGGGCGCCTCGTGGTCGTCCGGGATGGACTCGAGGGTCTCGGGCGCTACCAGGTCTGCCTCGAGCTGCTTGTCTTCGCTGCCTCCGGGTTGCTTGGCCATGAGCCTCCTCCGTGCGCTTGGTGAGCCCTGAGTGCATCATAGCGGGTTTCGGGCGCCCCCGGTAGGCGTTAGACTGACAATGAATTCAAAGAAATGGACCAGCAGATGAGATACCTCGCGGCAATGGCAATACTGACGGCGCTCCTGGCTGCATGCACCGGCGAGACCATCGTCGGCTTCGTGGACAGCGGCCCTGACGGCGCATCGGCCGAGGCGGGGGCAGACCTGGCAGGGCTCGACACCGGCCCCGCCGCCGAGGGAGGCGCGGCCGATCTGGGTGACGCCGCCGTGGCGGACATGAGCCCGGACGGCTCCATCTGCGCCGGGGGCTGGAAGAAGATGATCACCGGCACCACCAGCGATCTCTACGCGGTGTGGGGCACCAGCGCGAAGTTTGTCTTCGCCGCCGGCGCCGGGGGCACGCTGCTGGTCTTTCAGGGGCTCGCCTGGAGCCCGGTGCCGGTGGCCAAGGGCAAGTCAGGCGTGATCCTGCGCGACGTGTGGGGCACCGGGCCGACGAACATCTTCGCGGTGGGGTCCTACGACTACAGCGCCAGCCAGCGCAAGGCCCTGGTGCTGCGCTGGAACGGCACCAAGTGGAGCGGCGAGGAGATGGGGGTGTCGGCCTCCATCGGGTTGCGCTCCGTGTGGGGCACCTCCACCACCTCCATCTTCGCCGTGGGCAACGAGGCTGCCGCGGGCGGAAAGTTCAACGCGGTGGTGGCCACCTTCGACGGCTCCACCTGGGCCCCGGCCTCCATCTCCATGGCCTCCAGCCTGGACCGGCTTCGGGCCGTGTGGTCGGCGAGCGCCACGGCCAGCTTCGCCGTGGGCGGCCACTGCGCCAGCGGCAAGTGCTCGGGCACCTACTACAAGTTCAACGGCACGACCTGGGAGGCCAAGACCCTGGCCACCAAGCCGCCTGTGGGGGTGATGACCTCGGTCTGGGGCACGGGCGGCAAGGACATCTGGGTGGTCGGGCGGTGGTCGTCGGGCGCGGGCAGCAGCCAGGACTGGGCCGTGGCGTCGCGTTTCGACGGCACCAGCTGGACCTCCACCTACCTGGACAAGGGGTACGGGCTCAACGCCGTCTGGGGCAGCTCCACCAGCAACGTCTACGCGGTGGGGGACACCGGCAAGATCCTGAAGAACACCGGCAACCAGTGGACCCTCGAGAAGTCGGGGTCCACCAACGCGCTGTACGATGTGTGGGGCAGCAGCGGCACGGACATCTTCGCCGTCGGCGCCGGCGGGACGATCCTTCGCAACTGCCAGTAGCCCGGATTACCTGAAGCGGAGCGTATCCCGCAGCCTCCTGGCGCGCTGGGTCAGGCCCGCCTCGGTCAGGTGCCGCACCAGCAGCGCCCCGTCGCGCTCCAGCAGCTCGGGGAACTCGGTCTCCAGGGAGGCGGCGATCTGGGCGTGGAGCCGCCGGCGCCGGGAGCGGGCCAGGGCGGTGTAGGCGCACTCAGCCAGCATCGGGTGGGTGAACGCGTGCCCCGGTCGGTCCTGGATGCGAACGGACCTGATGATCCCGGCCTCCACCAGGGCGTCGAGGTGGATCCTGAGGGTCGCCTCGTTGAGCGGGGAGATGGTCCCGAGCAGTTCGGCGATGGCCTCCTCCCCCAGGGCAGCCACCAGCCCCGCCGTCTCCCTGGCGGGCCCCACGGCGTCCAGGCGCGCGGTGAGCAGATCTCGGACCGCCGCGGGGATCTCTGCCCCCGCCGGCCCCTGGTCGGCGTGGCCATGGCCGCCGGCGACGCGGGTCAGCTGCAGGGCCGCCTGGCGCGCCAGCTCCTCGAGGAACAGCGGCACGCCGTCGGCGCGCCGGAGCAGCTCATGGAGCATGGCCCCCTCGGGCGCCATACCCGGCCCGGCCACGGCCGCCACCACCGCGGCGGCGTCCTCCCGGTCCAGCGGCTCCAGGGAGATCTGGGTGGTCTCCGACGGCGCCCACGGCGGCGCGAAGCCGCTGCGCGCGGTGAAGATGGCGCACAGGGGCTCGGCGGCGCTCTCCGATATCAACGAAGCGAGCCAATCGAGGGTGGCGTCGTCAGCCCAGTGCAGATCGTCGCACACCAGCAGGGTGGGGTGCTCCTGGCACATGCGGTGGACCAGGGAGATCAGCGCGTCGAGGGTGAGCTGCTGCTGGCCCTCCATGGAGACCCCCAGCGGGGGCAGGGCGTCGTCCGGGCGCAGCCCCACCAGCGGCGCGAAGAGGGCCTCCACGTCGTGCAGCTCGAACCCGCGCGCGGTGAGGAACTTGTGCAGGCGCGAGCGCCGCAGCTGGGGCAGGTCATCCGGCAAGACCCCCACCAGGCGGCGCACCATGCGCGAGATGGGCAGCAGGGAGTGCTTGCGGGTCTCCGGCTTGCAGACGATCTCGATGTAGCCCCGGTCCTGGC
This sequence comes from uncultured Myxococcales bacterium, assembly GCA_964511535.1. Lineage (GTDB taxonomy): Bacteria > Myxococcota_A > Polyangia > CAZCFB01 > CAZCFB01. The sequence continues at coordinate 32,267 of CAZEFW010000064.1, forward strand.
CAGCCACCTCCTGCGCCAGCTCCCAGCAGAGCCTCGACTTGCCCAGCCCCATGCCGCCGTGCAGCACGAGGGTCCGGCAGCTGCCGGCGCGGGCCCGGTCCCACTGCTCGCGCAACAGGCTCAGCACCGAGGCCTGGCCCACCACCGGGTTCGCGTCGACGCCGAACCGCGCGGCCAGGGTGCTGGCGTCGTGGCGCCTGCTGCCCAGGGAGTAGACCTCCTCGGCCGCGCGCCCCGGGTCGATCACCGACTTTCCGGCCGGCGTGGTCTCGTGGGTGCGCTGGACCAGGTGAGCCATCTCGGCGCTCATCAGGGCGGAGCCGCCTTCAGCGCGGGCGGCCAGGCGCCGGGCGAAGATGGGCGGCAGCCCGATCATGGCCTCCCGGGAGGAGCCCTCTGCGCCCGCCTTGCCGCGGGAGATGACCATGCCCACGTGGACGCCGATGCGTCGCTCCAGCCGGGGGGGGCGGTCGGTGCGCCGGCCGCCGCGAGAGGGGGCCTCGCTGCCGGGCCGGAGCAGGGCCCGGGCCGCCCGGGCCGCCTGCAGGTATTCCCGCTCGCGCGACACTGGCAGGCCGAAGCAGAGCAGCACCTCCTCGGTGTTGATCACCTCGAGGGTGCCGCCGTAGCGGTGGGCCACCTCCCGGCAGCGCCGGAAGTGGGCCTGGAGCGCCTCGTCGTACTGATCCAGGCTCACCATGTCAGCCGACGGGGAGATGACCGAGATCAGGCAGCTCACCACGGACACCAGGCGGCACTCCCCCTCGTCTGGCTGCCAGGGGGTGAAGCCCGCCACCGGCGTGGGTGCGTTGCCCAGGGCCCTGCGCCGCATGGGGAGCTCGATGGAGTCGCCCGAGTCGAGCTGCTGGTGGGTGGCGCCCAGCCGCTCCAGATCCTTCTTGACCTGCTTGAAGTCGATCTCCAGCAAGGGCTGCATCACCTCGGCGGCGCTGGACGGCCGCGCCTCCGGAGACTTGGCGGTGACCCAGCGCAGCAGCTGCCCCACCGGGTGGAACTGCAGCGAGCCCGGGATGGTCACCGGGTTGTCGCTCAGCTGGTTGAAGATGATGTCCGTGATGTTGTTGCCCCGGATCACCGGCTGCCCGAGGATGCACTCCAGGAACACCAGCCCCCAGGCGTACAGATCGCTGGCTGGCGTCACCGTCTGGCCGCGGATCTGCTCCGGCGCCGCGTAGAGCGGCGTGCCGAGGAACTCGCCGGAGAGGGAGACCCGGGCCAGCCACTCGCCCGAGGGCTCGGCCAGCAGGGTGCCCACGCCGAAGTCGAGGATGGTGGCGTTGCGCCGGGTGCCGCCGGCGGAGACCATGATGTTTGCCGGCTTCAGGTCGCGATGCAGGATGCCGCGCTCGTGGGCCGCGCCCAGGGCGTCGAGCAGCTGGGCCATCAGGTGCCCCACCTCCTCGATGTCCATGGGACCGTCGTGGGTCAGCATGTACGCCAGGTCATGTCCGCGGATGTACTCGAACACCGAGAAGAGCAGGTCCCCGTCTGCCTCCCCCGCGTCGAGCAGGCGCACGATGTGGGGGTGATTGAGCGAGGCGCACATGTGGGTCTCGCGCATGAACCGCTTGCGCAGGCCGACCATGGTCTCCTCGCTCACCGGCGGCGGGGAGATGACCTTGATCGCCACGTCCTGGTTGGTGGTCAGCTGGCGGGCCCGGTAGACGCGCGAGAAGCCCCCCTGTCCGAGCTCGTCCGTCAACTCGTACCGCTCGTCGAGGATCGCCCCGACGGACAACATCCCGGCCTGATCGTTCACAGGATCAGATTACGCTGGCCAGCCGATGATTACAAAGGATCGCGCCGGGTCGGCAGGGGGAGCGGGCGCGAGTGTATAATGGAGCCATGCGCGCGCTCCTGATTCCGTTGGTCTGCTGCGCCCTCGTCGTCGGCAGCTGCCTCACCGAGAACCCCGAATACAAGAACGGCTCCGCCACTGACCGCGGCACCTGGTACGACGTCGCCCCTGGCGGCGATGGCCCCCCGCCTGGCCATGATGGCCCCGGCCCGGTGCCTGACGGCTGGCGCCCGCCTCCGCCCCACGACGGGCCGAAGCCTCCGCCGGACAAGAAGCCGCCCCCGCCGCCGCCGGACTTCGGCCCCATGACCAACGGCACCTGCGCCAAGGCCAAGGCCCTGACCTGGACCGGCGTGAAGATCACGGTCAAGGGCACCACCTCGGGGGCCAAGAACGAGTACGGCACCGGGGTCAACTGCGGCGACTACGCCACGGTGATGGCGGCGCGGCAGGTGTACTACTCCGTCCCCCTGTCCGCCGGGGACACATACCGCTTCATCCTCGCGCCCGGCTACAGCTACGCCCGGCTCATCCTGTTCCAGAAGTGCGGCGTGACGGGCATGAACGCGGACTGCGCCTCCGAGGGCAAGACCGGTGATGTCTCGCCCTCCATCTCCGCCGGAAAGACGGGGCTCTTCCTGTTCAAGCCGCCCAAGAGCGGCACCTGGATCGTGGCAGTGGACGGCACCAGCAACAGCCGCCACGGCCCGTTCACCCTCTCGGTGGAGAAGTACAAGGCCGTGGCCAACGACCGCTGCGCCAGCGCCCAGCTGCTCACCTTCAAGGGCGGCGACGCCACGGTCACCGGGCACACTGGCGGGGCGTCCAACGAGTATGGCTCCGACATCCATTGCGGCCACTCCTCGTACCGCTACGCCGGCGGGCAGGTGTATTACAAGGTCTCCATGAAGGCGGGGCTGACCTACAGCTTCTCCCTCAAGCCGACCTTCTACGCGGCGATGTACCTGTTCAAGAGCTCCAACTGCTCACCGTCGGGGATCAACGGCGACTGCTCCTCCAAGGGCAAGACCGGCGCCTTCGACTATTACGTGGCGCCCAACCAGAGCGACAGCATCAGCTTCACGCCGGCCTCATCCGCCGAGTACACCATCGCCATCGACAGCCGCTACACCAGCTACGCCGGCTCCTTCACCCTGAACGTCAAGGAGTACCAGCCCAAGAACAACGAGGATTGCACCAAGGCGACCCCGCTGTCCCTCACCGGCGGCAAGCTGGCCGTAAACGGCGACACCAAGGGGCTGAAGAACGAGTACGGCAACGGGGTGCTCTGCGGCCAGTCCTCGGCGAGCTACGCCTTTGACGGGCCGCAGCAGTACTACTCGGTCACCCTCTCTGCCGGCAAGACCTACCGCCTCTCGCTCACCGCCTTCTTCTCCTACGGGGCGCTGATCCTGTTCGGCGACACCTGCGGCGACAAGGCGATCAACGCTGACTGCGGCTCCAAGGGCGCCGCCGGGGGGTACGTCAAGACCTCCCACAGCAAGACCGGCTACCTGCTCTTCACGCCCAAGGCGACGGGCAAGTTTCACCTGGCGGTGGACAGCACCTCGTCGTCGGGCGCCGGGCCGTACAAGCTGGCGGTGGAGGAGGTCCAGACCCCCGTCAACGGCACCTGCGCCAAGGCCCAGGCCGTGACGCTGGCGCCCAAGGTGACCACCACGGTCCTGGGGGATACCACCAGCATGCCCAACGAGTTCGGCACGCAGGTCTACTGCGGCAACTACACCACCGTCCTGCCGGGCAACCAGGCGTACTTCAAGCTCAACCTCACCGGCGGACAGAAGTACGACTTCACCCTGAAGCCGACCTTCAGCGATGCGCGGTTCTACCTGTTCGGCAGCTCGTGCAAGCCGGCGGACATCAACCAGGACTGCGGCTCGGGAGGCAAGACCGGCGACATCTCCAAGAGCATCTACGCCAACTACTCGGGCAGCCTGAGCTGGACCCCGCCCAAGACCGGCGTCTATCACCTGGCGGTGGACAGCACCAAGCCGACGCAGAAGGGCTTCTTCACGCTGCAGATCAAGTAGCGGGGCCCCGCTGCTTGAGCCCGCCGCTGCCTCAGCGGCAGGTCTTGTACGCCAGGGTGGTGCAGCCGTTGTTCAGGCGCAGGCGGTTGTTGATCCCGTTGGCGGCCGACTTGACGCACCGCGCGCCCACCGCGGTGAGCCGCGGGTCATACCCGCCGTCGCACAGGTCGCAGTTGTTCACCGTCACGATGGTGGCGTTGTCCAGGGCCAGCCCGACCCCCTGGAACATGTTCCGGGTGGTGAGCTTCTCCACCTTGCCGGAGGTGACGCCCTTGAACTTCACGCCGTGCAGGTCGGTGTCCTCCACCACCAGCTCGTTCAGGTGCGCCTTGTCCCCCTCCACGTGCACGCCGGTGGAGTAGCCGCGGATGGCGCCGACCTTGGTCAGGGTGACCCCGTCGGCCCCCTTCTTGATGTACACAGCCCGCGCCGGCGAAGCGGTCAGGTCGCCCAGGGCGAAGGCGCGGAAGCTGGTGCCGCCCGAGCCGGTCATCAGCACCTTGGCGGAGAACTTCATCGGCGCGCTCTGGGTCAGCAGGTAGACCGCCCTGGACCAGCTGCTCGACTCGCTGATCAGGTCGAGCAGCCCGTCGTTGTTCATGTCCCGGGCGTCCAGGATGCGGGCGCTGCCCGACGACTTGAGCGCCAACAGCTGCTTGAAGCTGCTGCCGCCCTTGAGCTGGTTCTGGTAGATGATCAGGCTGGAGCCCTTGGTGCCGGCGGTGAGCACCACCTCGGGCAGGCCGTCGCCGTCCAGGTCCCGCACCAGGGTGGAGGTGATGGAGCCGCCGGGCGAGAGGCTCTTGACCGAGGTGAACTGGCCCTTGCCGTTGCCCAGGTAGACCCGCACCATGCTGGCGGAGGTGGGGGAGCCGTGGAGCAGCACCATGTCGGTGTTGCCGTCGCCGTTCATGTCGCGGGCGGCCAGGGGGCGGGTGAGGTTGTAGCTGGAAGAGAGCTTGAAGGTGCCGTTGCCGGCGCCGAGGAAGATGCGCGACGAGATCTGGTTGAGCCAGTGGTACCGGGTCAGCAGGTCCCAGTCGCCGTCGCCGTTGAAGTCCGCCACGAAGGTCGGGCCCTCGCCGCGGGAGTCGTTGGGCTTCCAGGCGGTGGAGAAGTAGAAGCTGCTCCCGAACATGCCGCCCTTGAGGGCCATGCGCGGGCCGGCGACGTAGCCGTAGCCGGCGTTGCCGGCCACCAGGTCGATGACGGCGTCGCCGTTGAAGTCCACCGGGTCGAGGTTGCGGGTCAGGTTCCCCCAGTCGTAGGTGCCCTTGAGCGCCAGGCCGGCCAGGCCGGTGTTGATCAGCAGCTCCTCTTTTGCGCCGCTGCCGGCCAGCGCCAGGTCCATGTGGCCGTCCTGGTTGAAGTCCACGGCCCGCGGGCTGGTCTGGTTCTTGTTCTTGGAGCTGTAAGCCGGCTTGGAGTTGAACGTCCCCTTGCCCGCGTTGTTGAACACATGCAGCGAGCCGTTCAGGTCGGGCAGCACCAGGTCGAGCATCCCGTCGCCGGTGAAGTCTGCCGCGGTGGGGTGCTCGCCCACATAGTCGGAGTAGGGGCTCGACCAGGTGACGGTCCACGCGCCGGACGGCCCCGGATTCTTCAGCACCCGGGCGTTCATGCTCTTGTCCCGGTGTAGCAGCAGGTCCTTGTAGCGCGCTGCGGTGATGGTCTTGCCGTTGCCGTTGATGTGCACCCCCGAGGCGTCAACCACGAAGCAGTCCCCGGTGCCGCCCTTGATGTCAGCCTTGAGGCGGTAGCGCGTGTCGGCGGTGAAGCCCCCCGACTTGCAGCCTGTCAGGTCCTGGGGCGCGGTGGTGAAGGACCACACCGGCGAGCCGCCCTTCTTGTTCTGCACGTCGGTGCACTTGACGCTCCAGGTGTGCTTGCCGTCCTTGAGGCTGGAGATGTCGAGGGTGAACTTGGGGGCGGGGCCGGGGTTCTTCAGGGTGCTCGCCTTCTTGCCGTCCAGGAACAGCTCGCAGCGGGCCACATTATTCTTGGACGTCACGCTGAACTTGAACTGCAGCTTGGTGGCGCCCGTGGAGCTCTTGTCAGCGGGGCTCGACAGCTTGACCTGCACCGGCGAGCCGGGCGGCAAGTCCGGGGTGGAGCCCTGGTCCTGCTTTGTGTCGAGGTCCTTCTGCGGCCCGCCCTTGTCCTTCTTGGGCCCCGGCAGGTCCTTGCCTGGCCCGCCCTTGTCCTTCTTGGGAGTGGACGCCTCCCGCGGGCCGACGTCATCCCTGGGGCCGGAGTCGCCGCCCGCGTCCGGGCCCACGCAGCGCGCCTGCCCGCCCTGCTCCACGCAGGTGAAGCCGGCGGGGCACTTGACGGCTTCGCACAGGGCACCGCCGGTGCCGTCATCGCCGCAGCCACAGAGCGTGGCCAGCATCATCAGGGACAGGCCGAGGGCGAGCATGGTGGTGGGGTCAGATGATCTGGAGCTGCGTCTGGGCATGGTTCCTCCTCCCACAGAGCGGCCACATCTTACCAAAGGAACGGCCCGTCATGCCGTCATGACAGAACGATGACAAGCCGCCTCTACCTTGTTTTTCGTGAGAAGCGAGAGAGGAGTGGTATCCAACATGCTGAAATCAATGAATTCAGGTGAGTCGCCGCGGGTGCTCCTGTCGGGTGTTTTCGGCCCCTTCGGCGTGGACGACGCATACGGCCGCAAAGAAAACATCATGGAGTTGTTCCACAATCAGGTGACCCGGGGGCAGGGGCCGGCTTCGTTCCGATTCTTCCACCGGTCCTTCGGGCTGTACTTCCTGGCCGAGAACATCGAGGCCGACACCACGGTGCTCGACTTCCCCTCACGGCGGCGCTTCATCCGCGAGCTGAAGCGCGGATACGACATGGTCGGCATCTCCTTCATAGCGCCCAACTTCGTCAAGGCGCGGGAGATGGCCCGCCTGGCGCGTGAGCACTGCCCGGGGGCCACCATCGTGCTCGGTGGCCACGGCGCGGCCATCGAGGGGATCGAGGAGCTCATCGATTGCGACCACGTGGTGCGAGGGGAGGGCATCCGCCCCCTCAGGGCGCTGCTGGGCCAGGACCCGGACGCGCCCATGGTTCACCCGAGCCTGCCCAGCGCCGAGGCCGAGTGGATTCACGGCATCAATGTTCCGGGTGTGTCGGCAGGGTTGCTGGTGCCAGGCGTGGGATGCATCAACGGCTGCAAGTTCTGCTCGACGTCCCACTTCTTCGGCAAGGCGTACACGCCCTATCTGTCCACCGGGCAGGAGCTGTTCGATACCGCCTGCCGCATCGCCGACGAGCGCGGCACCGAGGACTTCTTCATCATGGATGAGAACTTCCTCAAGGACGGGGAGCGGGCGCGGGAGCTGATGGAGCTGATGGAGCGCCACAACCGGTTCTTCGGCTTCCACATCTTCTCCTCTGCCGAGGCGATCACCGCCTTCGGCGTGGACAACCTGGTGCGCCTCGGCGTCAACTTCCTCTGGATCGGGGTCGAGGCGTCGGGGCCGAAGGGGAACTACAAGAAGAACGAGGGCATCGACGCCCGGCGGCTGGTGCAGCAGATGCGGGACCGGGGAATCATGGTGCTCGCCTCGGGCATCCTGTGCGAGGAGCATCATACGCCGGACAACATCGAGCGAGACATCGACTTCATGGTGTCCCTCGAGGCGGACTTCGTGCAGTACATGCTGCTGTCGCCCCTGCCGGTGACCGCCCTGTATCAGGATCACAAGCGGCGGGGGCTGCTGCGGGAGGACTTGCCGCTGGAGGAGTGGCACGGGCAGAAGCACCTGAGCTACCGTCACCCCCACTTCCCGGGGGATCTGGCCCAGCGCTGGATCGACGAGGCGTTCCGGCGCGAGTTCCTGGCCAACTCCAGCTCCCTGTATCGGGTGGCCGAGACCAGCCTGCGCGGCTACCGCTGGATTCGCGCCCAGGGTGACCTGGACGCCTGTTTGCTGGCGCGCCTGCGCCAGCGCGAGGAGCGGGCGCGGCAGTATGGCCTCGCCCTGCCCGGCGTGGCCCGCTTCGCGGTCAACCCGCTGGAGCGGGACCGGGCGGTCGCCCTGGAGGGGGAGCTCCGACGGCAGTTCGGGGCGCCGGGCGCCGTCGAGCGGGTCAAGCGCGCTGCCGCCACCGCCATGATGGCGAGCTGGCGGCTGCGGGTGCGCCTGAAGGGAGACGGCATCCAGCCGAAGACCATCGTGACGCGCTACACGGCGGCGGTCCGCGGCGCTGGAGCGCGCCACCGGATGGACCGGCGAAGCGGCGCCGGCGACGAGGGCGGCCGCCTCCCCATTGCCGCGCGAACAGCGCTGAGCAGCTGAGGCAGGGGGAGACTCCAGCTCCAGCCTCGGTGGCGTCCTCGTTTTCGTCCACGTCCACGTCCATGTTGGTGGAGGCGTGGCTGTGGCTCGACGAGGGGGCTGGAGATGTTTATGGTGAGGCATGGAAACTGCCACACCTTCTCAGACTACCCGGAGCCAGGTCACCTTCGCCGCCGAGGCCGCCACGCGGCGCGGCGACAGCGAGGTGCTCTTCCCGTCAGGCCACCGCCTCGAGCGGCTGGTGCGGGCGTCTTATTCGTCCATCTGCGGCGCCCTGTCCACGTACGATCTGAACCTGCTGTTCAACCAGACCGCGGATCCGTCCGATCCCCGCAGCGCGTTTCGCAAGGACTACGGCGCGCTGCTCGGCCCGGGGATGAACCTGATCATGCCCACGGCCGCGGCCTATATGTGCACGCCAGGGGTCAACCGGGTGTTTCTCCCCGAAGGCACCGATAGGACCCTGGTGAGCTATCTACAGCGGATCGGCTTCATGGGTGAGGCGCTGTTCCACGACGGCCTGCCGAGGGTGGTGGCGCAGCTTCGCGCTGACGGCCGGCGGGTCTACTCCATTGACGACCTGGGCGAGGGTGCGGACGACTGCACCGCCAACACCTTCGACAACATGGTGGCGGTTAACTCCAAGGAGATGGTGCCGAAGCTCTCGACCTACGCCGCCACCGAGCGCCACGTGGACATGTTCGAGGTAGGGGATGAGGCGTTCGAGGCTCTGTGCCAGCCAGGGCGGCGGCTCTATATCAAGACCTGCAACACGGAGAACGCAGGCGAGGGCGTGTTCCCGGTGCAGACCCTGGAGGAGTATCAGCAGACCCTGGATGAGATCCGCCAGCGCACCCGCCGGCACGGGTTGAACCCGACCCTGGTGCTGCAGCCGGAGATCGTCGGCCAGAACAAGAGCTTCCAGATCTTCCTGCAGCCTGACGATCCCGGGCGGGTGCCGGTGATCGCCTTGACCGATCAGCTCATTGGCGACGACGGCAAGAAATACGCTGGCAGCGTCAACCACGTGGTTACGCCGGACCGGTTGGAGGAGGTGGGCGACGCCATCCTCGATCTCGTGGACCGGATTTATGATCAGTGTCCCGGGTCGTTCGGGTTCGTCATGTGCGACTACTTTCAGCAGGATGATGGACAGGTGGTCGTGTTCGATCCCGGGCTCAGGCCCAGCTCCAACACCGGCGCCGCCATGGTCAAGCTCTGGGTGGAGGAGGCGTCAGGGCAGACCGCCTCGGTGTCAAACAGCCCGTGGTTCGATTTCAAGGAGCCGGGTATCGCTTACGAGGAGATCGCGCGTCGGCTGGGGGAGCTCGGCGATCCTGAGTGCATCGCCGAGCAGCGGCTCGGTGTGCTGCCCCGTGGGCACAACCCGATTCAGGGCAAGACCCGGTTCATCATCATCACCCCAACAGCGGAGCAGTACGCGCCGTTCCGGGAGGAACTGGAGCGCCGAATCATCCTCGCCTGAGGGCATGAGGGGCCCCCCCGGGCGTCCATCAGGCTGGGGGGGTATCGATGATGATTGGGATGTCGTCCAGGCTGTCAGTTGAGCTTGGGTCGAGGTCCTCTTCCACCACTGGCATCACCTTCCGCGGCCTATGGCTCGGTTTGGTCTGGAAGGCCTCCGGTGGAGGCGGGGGCGGCACCGCGCCCAGATCTTCGGCCACAGGGGTGGTCTCGAACTCGACCTCGGTTGGATCGAGCTCCACTTCGCCTTGTGGCGTGACCGGCTGGTGCCCGTACACGGCGTGCATCGGGTCATGTTCCACGCGGGGCATGGCTGCTGGCCCGAACATCTCTTCATCTATATCGAGCATGGGGGTGCTCTCGGGCGGGTCCCAGGTGGGCGGCGGGCGGCCTCCGGCGGCTTCCTGGATGGCGCGGGCCTGGGCGCGTGCCACGTCCACGGTGTGACTGGACTCGTCAACGAAGTCGGCAACCGTGGGCCAGCCCTGGCTGGTCTGTGGCGTCTTCCCCGACGCCGGAACCTCGAGGCGATCAGTAAAGCGCTTCTCGCGTTCGGACTGCTGACGGCGGGTCATGGTCTTGAGGCGCAACTGAAGGGACCTCACGGCCATGTTTTCGGGATCCATGTCCAGCACCACCTGGCACAGCGCCAGCGCATGGCGCGGTTTTCCCGAGCTCATGTACAGGGTGATGGCCTTGCTGTAGGCCTCGGTCGCACCGTCGTCCCGCCTAAGGCGGCGCAGTGCATCCCCCAGCTTGTGCTGCCAGCGGGGGGCTTGAGGATCCCGTTTGCAGAGGCGTGCATAGACCCGCGCGACGCCCCGGGTTCGGTTTGATTTTTCTAACTCCTCGATCCGGCTCAGCATGGCCGTGGTCGAGCGCAAATCTTTCGTATCCCGTCTTAGCATAAGCTAAGGCTGACGCGATTAGCCGAGATGTCAATAGGCAGCCGAGGCTACTTTTTTGTGAGAGGGATCACGAAAAAGCGGGGGGGGAGCGCAGCTTCACCCTGCCAGGTGCTCGCGCACCATGCGTTCGAACTTGGGGAAACTCTTGTCGAATCCCTCGCCGATCTTCTTCTCCACTTTGCCGCCGATGAGGGGGATCTTCACCTCGATGGTGTAGTTGTGCGCCAGGACGCACGCCGACCCCTCTGATCGAATGGAGTAGCGGCCAAGGATCCGAATCCGCTTGGGGTCCACGCCGGAGTAGTACTGCCAATCCAGAACCTTGGAAGCCGGGTTCCAGCGGAAATCCGTGCGCCCCTCGGTGGATGCGCTGCGATCGATGCCGCCTGTCAAGGTGCGCTTGTACTCCTGGGTCAGCATCGTGAACGGAATGATCCCGCCCTGCTCCTGGCCGAGGCGCATTTCGGTGCCGGCGATGTCATCCCGCGTTTTGTCGAACGCAAGGTGAAACTCGGGGTTTGCCATGACTGCGGCCACCTGCTCGGCCGACTCCTGGAAACGGTATTCGTGGGTCTTGTTCATCGTCTCCTCGCTCGTTGCCGTGGGATTGATAACCTGCCAGAGGCCAGGAAACCACTCAAGCATTCTCTGAGCGATTTGGGCACATATCAGGCCATGAAGGGATCTAACGGATGCTTACTTTCAGGGGGTTTATGTAATGGAAAACACAAGAAAAACAGGGGCTTAAGAGTATACCTTGCAAAGCAGGCAAAACGAACACTGACGCGCAGGGGAGTGTTTTTTCAAGTCGTTGAAATAATTAGGTAAAAAAAGTCAATACCAAAAAGAACGTGAGCTGAGTTTTTTTTAATCTGGGCTGCGGTTATGTAGCGAAGCTTTCCTTTGTATATGGAGCGGCTTGTTATTCTAGTTCAGTCGGAAAATTGAAAGGAGGCTGATCCCGATGAGAAATTGGCGAAGCATTCAAGTACTGGCGGTATTCATCCTGGCAGCAAGCCTGGTGCTCGGCTGCGGTGGCGTCGAATTTGATGACGAGACCGGCTCGCTTGAGCAGCAAGCTCGAACTGTCTGCGGAGAAAAAACTGTTCTGCCCCTCTATGCCCATGATGGCACCAAGGTGGGCAAGGTGGTGGTCCGCAACAACAACAAGAAGGTCATCGTCAAGTACAAGACTCGCGGCAACTGGGTCATCTGGCGCACCAAGTACCACTTCGCCAACAAGGCCAAGAACATCCCCCAGACCAAGGCTGGCTGGCTGAAACATTGGAAATTCAAGAAAAAGGCCTGGCACAAGGGCCAGCCCAAGAAGTTCGTGGACAAGTTCAAGCGTCGCAAGGGCTGGAAGGACGGCAAGGAAGTTCATTTCGCCGCCTTCGCTCGCGTTGCCAAGCTGAACAAGAAGGGTTGGCCGGTCAAGATCGTCGGCGCCTGGGCTGGCAAGGCCGGCTGGAAGGGCAACATCTTCAACCACACCATGACCGACTGCTACAAGGACGTGAAGCTGCCCAAGGGGCAGATCACCATGTGCACCAAGGCCAACGGCCCGTCCAGCAAGTGGCTGTTCACCCTCAAGGGTGTGCCCGATGGCTACGACGTGTGGGACGGCAAGTGGAACGGCTGGTGCGTTGAGAAGGTCGTCTACATGAAGTCCGGCGTCTGCTACAAGTCCACGCTGGTCTCCAGCCAGGACACCAAGAACCTCCCGGACCGGGCCAAGAACGTCAACTGGCAGCTGGTCAATTACGTGCTGAACAACAAGCACCCCAAGGCGTCCATCAATGACATGCAGTACGCCATCTGGTACCTGCTGGGCTACATCACCAAGATGCCCACCGACAAGGAGACCAAGGCGATGATCCTGGACGCCCAGAAGAACGGCAAGGACTTCCGCCCGCAGGTCGGCGACACCGTGGCCGTGATCTGGCTCAGCGCCAAGGGCGTTCAGCTGGTCTTCCTGGAGGTCCAGCCTTAAGGCTGACTCGTTGTAACTGTTCGATTTTCCGACACCCGCCTCTCTCCCCCCCCAACACCACTGCGCATCCGCCGCCACCGCGGCATAACTCCATCCGCAATCAATAAAATGTCAAGTAGGGGGGTCAGACCCCACCACTTGACATTTTAATTGCCGGCCAGGGGCAGGAGTCAGACCGAGGGATTTCGTCGTTGCGTCATTCAGCAGCGGGACGCCGCCGCTACCTGTGCTTCTCAAACTAAAATGTCATATAGGGGGGTCTGACCCCTACACTTGACATTTTAATTGCCAGTCATGCAGAGGGAATTCGTCGTTTGGTCGTTGCGTCGTTTCGTCGTTTCGTCATTCGGCGCCGGTCGCGCGGCTACAGGTGTGCCTCGGATTAAAATGTCAAGTAGGGGG